>NZ_CP106879.1:1828270-2437694 GCF_025677645.1 Curtobacterium poinsettiae
CGGCACCGGCTCGCCGGCCTTCGACGGGTCGACGTACAGCTCCTGGTCCAGCGTCTTCCGCACGTCGGCGATGTCCGTGATCTCGTCCGGCGGGGCCGGCGCGTAGGAACCGGAACCCACCTGCACGCCGTCGGCGGCGGGACCGACGCTGGACGGGCCTCCAGGCTGGCCCTCCTGTGCGGCCACCGCAGCGGTCGGATCGGCCGGTGAGCGCGGAGTGTCCGAGGTCGCGGCGTTCGCCGGGGTGACGGCGAACGCCAGCAGCGTGGCGGCGGCCAGTGCGCCGGCGGTGGCGCTGACGGCCGCTCGGCGGAACGACCTGGGACGGACGGCGGGACGCGGTGAGGTCACCGGGACTCCTGTCGGAGGGGATCGGCCGGACACGACGTACACGGCCGGGACGGGCTGGGTCTGGTGGTGCGGGGCCTGCACACGGACAGATCGGCAGGGCCGGTCCCGCCGTCAGTGGTCCGCGTTCCGGGGATGCCCTACCGTTGCCCCCATGCCGACCATCGGACTGCGGCGGATGGTGCCGCGCGACCCCGACCAGCGACACCGGGCCGCGAGCCCCCTGGAGCTCCTGTTCGACCTGGTGTTCGTCGTCGCGGTGGGCTTCGCCGCGACGAACCTGCACGAGATCGAGCTCGAGGGACACGTCACCTCCGCCGTCCTGGCCTACGGGCTGGTGTTCTTCTCGATCTGGTGGGCGTGGATGAACTTCACCTGGTTCGCCACGTCGTTCGACACCGACGACTGGCTCTACCGGGTGATGACCTTCGTGCAGATGGCCGGGGTGCTCGTCCTCGCCGCCGGGGTGCACGCCGCCATGGTCGAGAACGACTTCACGATCGGCGTCATCGGCTACGTCGTCATGCGGCTGGCCCTGGTCGGGCAGTGGATCCGCGCCGCCGCGTCCTCCACCCGCTACCGCAGGACAGCCACCCTGCACGCCGTCGGCATCACGGTCGTGCAGGTGCTCTGGGTCGTCTCCCTGGCCCTGCCCGACGACGTCTGGTCGTACGCGGCACCGTTCCTCGTGCTCGCCGAGCTCTCCGTGCCGATCTGGGCGCAGACCTCGACGGGCACGGCCCCGTGGCACACCCGGCACCTGGCCGAGCGGTTCTCCCTGTTCACCCTCATCGTCCTGGGCGAGGGGCTGGTGGCCTCGGCCGGTGCGGTGATCGACGCCCTCGCGCACACCGAGCACCTCGGGGCCCTGCTGGCGCTCGCGGGGTGCGGGCTGGTGATCACCGTCGGCATGTGGTGGATCTACTTCTCCCGCGAGCAGCACGCGCACATCCGCTCGCTGCCCACCGCGCTCGTGTTCGGCTACGGCCACTACTTCGTCTTCGCCGCCGCCGGTGCCCTGCCCGCCGGCATCGAGGTCGCGGTCAGCGCCGACGCCGGACACGTCTCGCTGTCGTCCGCCTCGGTCGCGGCGAGCGTCGCGGTGCCGGTCGCCGTGTTCGTGCTGTCGATCTGGGCGCTCGCGATCCGGCCGTCGCTGTCGGCACGGGCCAACGCCGTCGTGGTGGTCCTGGTGCTCGTGGTCCTCGCGTCGATCGCGGTGCCGGCCGTGTCGCTGCCCACCACGGCGCTCGCCGTGGTGGCGGTCGTCGTGACCCTCGAGGTCGCGTCCGCACGCACCGACACCTGACCGACGACGGACGGGAGGCACGGTGCCAGCCTGCACCGTGCCTCCCGTCCGTCAGGTGGTCGCGTCGACGGCCCGTGCGCGGTTGCGTCTCTGGTGCGAGGGCACGTTCGTCGCACCGAACACGGAACCTCGCACCACGCGGCGCGTGCGGCGCTTGGCGCGCCGCGCGCCACGTCAGCGCCCGGGCTGCTCCGTCGCGCGCCCGTCGTCCGACGCCGGACGCGCGTCGAGGCTCGGATCCACCGCCGGGTCGGCCGAGATCGACGACGGCCGCACGGGGAAGTCCTCGAGCGCGCCCGCGCCCACCGTCGGCGTCGGGGCCGCGGTTCCGCGGCCGCCGCGCACGCGGTTCTTCACCGCGGCCCAGGGGCGGCCGAGGCCGGACCGTGCCGGACGCTCGGTCGGCGCCTCGACCTCCAGGCCGTAGTAGGCGCCGACGTGCTCGAGCAGGACCTCGCGCTCGGCCTTGTCGTAGGCACGGCGCTCGCGCGTGAAGGCGATGATCGTCGACCAACAGGTGAGCAGCAGGACGATGCTGAACGGCAACGCGGTCGTGATCGCCGCGGTCTTCAGCGCGTTCAGTCCGCCGCTGAGCAGCAGGGCGACGGCGAGCAGCGCAGCGACCCCGGCGAAGAAGACCCGCAGCCAGTTCTTCGGTTCGATGTCACCGCCCGACGCGATCATCGCCATCACGAGCGACCCGGAGTCCGACGAGGTCACGAAGAACACGCCGATGAGCAGGATCGCGCCGTAGGTCAGCACCACGCCGGCGGGCAGGTCGCCGAGGACCGCGAACAGCGACCCCTCGATGTCGACCGAGCCGTCCGAGCCGATCAGGCCGCCCGAGCCGTCGGTCTGGCGGTGGATCGCGGTGCCGCCGAGGACGGCGAACCACAGGAACGTGAGTGCGGTCGGCACGAGCAGGACGCCGAAGACGAACTGCCGGACGGTGCGCCCCTTGGAGATGCGGGCGATGAAGACACCGACGAACGGCGCCCACGACATCCACCAGCCCCAGTAGAAGGTGGTCCAGGCACCCTGCCAGGCCACGCCCTCGGCGCCCTGCTGGGCGGTGACGTTGAACGACAGGCCGACGATGTTCTGCAGGTAGGAGCCGATCGACTGCACGAAGTCGCGGAGCAGGAACTGCGTCGGCCCGACGATGAGCACGAACAGCAGCAGCGCTGCGGCGAGGATCAGGTTGAAGTTCGACAGGATCTTCATGCCCTTGGTCACACCGGTGACGAGCGAGACGATCGTGACGGCGGTGATCACGGCGATGATCGCGATCTGGCTGACGAGGCTGCTCTCGGCGATGCCGGCGCTCTCCAGCCCCGCGCCGATCTGGATGACGCCGAGGCCGAGCGACGTCGCGACGCCGAAGAGCGTGCCGACCAGGGCGATCACGTCGATCAGGTTGCCCCAGCCGCCGCGCACGCGGTTGCCGAGCAGCGGTTCGAGGGCCCAGCGGATCGACACCGGGCGACCCCGGCGGTGGATCGCGTACGCCAGGGCCAGGCCGAGGACGACGTAGATCGCCCACGCGTGCAGGCCCCAGTGCAGGAACGTCTGGGTCAGTGCCTGCTGCGCGAGCTCGTTCTCGCTGCCCGTGACGCCGGGGCGCGGGGAGGCGAAGTGGCTGAGGGGTTCGGAGACGCCGTAGAAGACGAGGCCGATGCCCATGCCGGCCGCGAAGAGCAGCGAGAACCACGAACCGGTCGAGAACTCGGGCTCGTCCTGGTCCTTGCCGAGCTTGATGTCGCCGAAGCGGCTGAAGCCGACGAACAACGAGAAGCCGACGAAGAACGCGGCGATCAGCACGTAGTACCAGCTGAAGTTCTCGACGATGGCGTCCTGCAGACCGAGGAACAGCGCCTCGGCGGTGGAGGGGGAGATCAGGGTGAACGCCACGAACCCCAGCACGATGACGGCGGCGGGCCAGAACACCCACCGCCGCAACTGCGGTGTCGTGGTCACGGGTCCGGGCAGGGGAGGAGTGGTGCTTGCCATGCGGTCCATGGTGCCTGCTCAAGTTCCTGTGCGTTCGTACAGGCGTGTCGTGGCGTGCCGTCGAGGCGCGGCCGTGGGGCGCACTGACCACTGCCACACGCGATTACAACGTTGACGTAGGCTTTACAGCGCTGTAAACAAGAGGCTGCGCGACGATGCGCGACGAGGGAGAGACCCGATGGTGGGAAGCAGGACCGCAACACTCCAGGCGGCGGTGAGCCGGCGGGGGTTCCTCGCGGGCGCGGCCGGTGGCATCGCACTCGGCACGATGGCGCTCGCCGGGTGCGCGACCCCGGGGCGTGCCGCCGGCGGCGCCACGACGCTCCGCTTCTACGAGCAGAAGCAGGAGGTCATCGCGTACTTCGACAAGCTGCTGCGGAAGTTCGAGGGGGAACACGCCGGCATGTCGGTCGTGCACGACAGCACGGCGGCAATCGCCCCGCAGTTCGTGCGCGGTGAACCGGCGGACGTCGGGTGCTTCAACGACAACCTCGAGCTCGCCCGGTACATCTCGCGCGGCGTGCTCAGCGACCTCGGCGACCTGCCGTCGGCGGCGCGGGTCCGACCGGACATCGACACCCTGACGAACCAGTACGCGAGGTTCGAGGACCGCACGAGCGTGCTGCCGTACTCGCTCGCGGCGGCCGGGGTGATCTACAACAAGCGGATCTTCGCCGAGCACGATCTGCCGGTCCCGACGACGTGGGACGAGTTCGTCGAGGTCTGCCGGACGCTGCAGAAGGCCGGCATCACGCCGATCTACGCCACCGACCGGGATACCTGGACGCTCTGGCAGGGCCTGTTCGACTACTCGGTGGGCAGCCTCGTCGACACCGGCTCGTTCTTCCGCAAGATGAAGGCCCTCGGCGCCGACGTCGGCCCCGACTCGGAGGTGTCGTTCGAGAAGGACTTCGCGGTGCCGATGGAGCGCGCGAAGACCATCTCGTCGTTCTTCAACCGTGACCACGCCACCCGGGCCTACGCCGACGGCAACCTGGCGTTCGGCAAGGGCGAGGCCGCGATGTACCTGCAGGGCCCGTGGGCGCTCGGGCAGATCGCGCTGATCGACGACGAGCTGCCCGTCGGCACCTTCGCCCTGCCGGTGTCGAACGA
Organism: Curtobacterium poinsettiae; assembly: GCF_025677645.1. NCBI lineage: Bacteria > Bacillati > Actinomycetota > Actinomycetes > Micrococcales > Microbacteriaceae > Curtobacterium > Curtobacterium flaccumfaciens. The sequence continues at coordinate 1,833,051 of NZ_CP106879.1, forward strand.
CCCGGCCGACCGCAAGGCCCGGGTCAACATCGACCTCGGGCTCTGGATCCCCACGGCGTCCGAGCACCCGGAGCAGGCGAAGGAGCTCGTCGAGTTCCTCATGCAGCCCGAGGTCATCGACGCCTACAACCGCGACAACCTGGCGTACTCGCCCCGCATCGACGCACCGCCGCAGCAGGACGAGCGTCTCGCCGGCCTGCAGCGGTACGTCGACGACGCCGCGTTCTACCAGGGCGCCGGCACCTTCATCCCCACGTCGATCCCGCTCGGCAACTACCTGCAGTCGGCGATCCGGAGCGGGGACTTCACCTCGATGCTGCAGCGGCTCGACTCGGACTGGCGGCGGCTCGCCGGACGTTCCGCGACGGTCTGAGCCGGACCAGGACACAGGAGCCACCATGACCATGCAGACCCCGCTCTCCCGCGACACCGACCCGCAGACCTCCGGGCCGGCGACCGCGGCCGCCCGCACGCACCGTCGTGCCGGGTCCCTCCGGCGCACGGAGGGCATGTACTACCTGTTCCTCGTGCCCGCCCTCGTGCTGTTCACGGCGTTCGTCGTCGCGCCCGCCTGCGTCGGCGTCTTCTACAGCTTCACCGACTACCTCGGGTTCGGGCAGTGGGACTTCATCGGCGCCGAGAACTACCGGGCGCTCGTCTCCGACCCCGCGATCCTGGCGTCGTACGGCTTCACGCTCGGCTTCGCGGCCGTCACCGTCGTCGTCACGCAGGTCGTCGCGCTGTCCCTGGCGATCGCCCTGGCGAAGAAGATCCGGTTCGCCGCCGGGTTGCGGTCGGTGTTCGTCATCCCGATGGTGATCTCGGGGATCATCGTCGCCTACGTGTTCAACTTCCTGTTCTCGAACACCGTGCCGGCCCTGGCCACGAGCGTCGGGTTCGGCCCGCTCGAGCAGAGCATCCTCGGCGACCCGAACCTGGCCTGGCTCGCGATCGTGATCGTGTCCGCCTGGCAGACCGTGCCCGGCGCGCTCCTCATCTACACGGCGGGCCTGACGTCCATCCCCGAGGAGCTGTACGAGGCGAGTGCGCTCGACGGCGCAACCGGTTGGAAGCAGCTCCGCTCGATCACGCTCCCGCTGCTCGGCGGCTTCATCGTCATCAACACCGTGCTCGGTGTGAAGGGCTACCTCGGCGCCTACGACGTGATCGTCGGTCTGACCAACGGTGGCCCCGGCAGCGCGACGAGCAGCGTCGCGATGACCATCTTCGGCGGCTTCACGGGCGGCGACTACGCCTACCAGATGGCGAACGCGACCGTGTTCTTCATCATCACCGTCCTCATCTCCGTGCTGCAGCTCGCGGCGACCCGCGGAAGGAACCTGCGACTCGCATGACCGCCATCGACACACGACCCCCGACCGACACCCGCACCGTGACCACCGGCGGCGGTCGCTCCGGGCGCGGCCACCGCCGACGACTGGGCGGCACGAACTGGACGCTGACCGTGGTCCTCGGCCTCGCGTCGCTGACCGTGCTCATCCCGCTGTACGTCACGCTCTCGATGGCGTTCAAGACGACCGAGCAGTCAGTCGACGGCAACGCCCTGTCGCTGCCGTTCCCGTTCAACCCGGGCTCGTTCGCCGAGGCCTGGCAGCTGACCCGGTTCCCGGTGTCCTTCTCGGTGTCCCTGGGCGTCGCGGCGCTCACCGTCGTCGCGACGCTGCTGCTCAGCTCGTTCGCCTCGTACGCGATCGTCCGGAACTGGCACAAGCGGTTCTTCCGGTACTCGTTCGTCTACCTGCTCGCGGCGATGTTCCTGCCGTTCCCGGTGGTGGCGCTGCCGCAGATCAAGCTGACCGCCGAGATCGGCCTCGACAACCCGATCGGCGTCGGGATCCTGCACGCCATGTTCCAACTGTCGTTCAGCGTGCTCCTCTACTCGGCGTACCTGCGGTCGATCCCCGTCGAGCTCGAGGAGAGCGCCCGCATCGACGGGGCGTCCACGTGGCAGATCTTCTGGCGGATCATCCTGCCGCTCCTCGGCCCGATGAACGCGACGGTCGGCATCTTCGCGTTCCTGGCATCGTGGAACGACTTCATGATGCCGTCGCTCATCACGGCTGATCCGGGGTTGCAGACCCTGCCCGTGGTCCAGAACATCTTCCAGAGTCAGTTCGGCACCAACTACAACGTCGCCTTCGCCTCGTACCTGATGGCGATGGCACCCACGATCATCGTCTACCTGTTCGCGCAGCGCTGGGTCATCAGCGGCGTGACGCAGGGTGCGGTCAAGAGCTGAGAGGCACCACGTGAGCAGCAGCACCACCGGCACCAGCACCACCAGCACCACCGGCACCGGCACCAGCACCACCAGCACCACCGGCACCGGCACCGGCACCGGCACCGGCACCGTCCTCCCCATCATCCGTCCGTTCCCGGGTTCGGACCCGGTCGCCGACCCCGCGGCCGTGGTCACCGGCGAGCACTGGCGCATCACCGTGCTCGACGCCGGGGCCTTCCGGATCGAGTGGAGCGACGACGGCGGGTTCGAGGACCGGGCGTCGACCTTCGCGATGCGCCGCCGCCTGCCCGTGCCGGCGTTCGCCGTGGAGCGGACGGGCGGCGGCAGCACCGACACCGACGGCGTGGTCGTCACCACCGACCGCGCCCGCCTGCGCTACGACGGTCGTCCCTTCAGCCCGAGCGGCCTGGTCGTCGAGACCACCGGCCCGGACGCCAACCGCTGGCGCTGGGGGCAGGAGCCGCGCGACCTCGGCGGCACCGGCCGCACCCTCGACGACGTCGACGGCCGGATGCCGCTCGAACCGGGGATCCTGGCCCGCGACGGCATCACCGCGCTCGACGACAGCGAGTCGTTCCTGTTCGCCGACGACGGCTGGATCGGCACGCGGGTCCCCGGGCGCCGCGACGTCACCGTCTTCGCGTACGGGCGTGACTACGACGCGGCACTCCGCACGTACCACTCCGTCTCCGGGCCGCCGTCGCGGATGCCGCGGTGGGCGCTCGGCAACTGGTGGAGCCGGTACCACCCGTACAGCGACGCCTCGTACCTGGAACTGCTCGACCGTTTCGCGGAGGAGCACCTGCCGTTCTCGGTCGCCGTCATCGACATGGACTGGCACCGGGTGGACTCGGTCCCACCGCGCTTCGGCAACGGCTGGACGGGGTACTCGTGGGAGCCGTCGCTGTTCCCGGACCCGCGGGCGTTCCTCGCCGAACTGCACCGAAGGGGGATGCGCACGACGCTGAACCTGCACCCGGCCGACGGCGTGCGGGCGTTCGAGGACGCCTACCCCGCGGTGGCGCGGGCGATGGGCGTCGACCCGGAGACCGAGCAGCCGATCCCGTTCGACCCGACGGACCGCCGGTTCCTGCATGCCTACTTCGAACACCTGCACCGTCCGCTCGAGGAGCAGGGCGTCGACTTCTGGTGGATCGACTGGCAGCAGGGTCGTGAGACCGGGCTGCCCGGGGTCGACCCGCTGTGGCTGCTCAACCACTTCCACCTGCTCGACTCGGCGAGACACGCGGCGTCGGGCGGAGACGCAGCCGCCGACACGACCGCGGTCACCGACACCGCCACCGACACCGCCACCGCCACCGCCGCCGGAGCACCCGCAGCGCCCGTCGACGGCATGACCTTCTCGCGCTACGCCGGCCCCGGCAGCCACCGGTACGCCGTCGGGTTCTCCGGTGACGCCGTCGTGTCGTGGGCGTCCCTGGCGTTCCAGCCCGAGTTCACCGCCACCGCCGCGAACATCGGCTACCCCTGGTGGAGCCACGACATCGGCGGCCACACCCGCGGCGTCCGTGACGACGAGCTCGCCACCCGCTGGGTGCAGTTCGGGGTGTTCTCACCGATCATGCGCCTGCACTCCGCGAACAACCCGTTCATCCGCAAGGAGCCGTGGGTGTTCCCCGCCGAGGCCCGTGCCGCGATGGGTGAGGCGCTCCGCTTCCGTCACCGCCTGGTGCCGTACCTGCACACGATGAACCACAGCACGGCCGAGGGCACCGCGCTGGTCCGACCGCTCTACCACCTGGAGCCGCGGCGCGACGAGGCGTACCGGGTGCCGAACACCTACGCGTTCGGTTCGGAGCTGCTCGTCGCCCCGATCGTCGCACCGCGCGACCCGGTCAGCCGGCACGGGGTCGCCCGGGCCTGGTTGCCGCCGGGCACCTGGACCGACGTCTTCACCGGCACGGTGTACGCGGGCGACCGGTTCGTCGACCTGCACCGCACGCTCGACACGGTGCCGGTCCTGCTGCGCGCCGGTGGGATCCTGCCGCTCGCGGCGGCCGACCAGCTCGACGCCACCGTCAACCCGACGGCGTTCGAGGTCCTCGTCGCACCGGGCGCGGCGGGTGACTTCACCCTGGTCGAGGACCACGAGGGCGAGGGCAGCCGCACGGCCCGGACCCGCCTGACCTGGGACCCGGAGCACGCCGAGTTCCGGGTGCACGCCACCACCGGGGCCCTCGACGTCGTCCCCGCCCACCGAGAGTGGCGGGTCACGTTCCTCGCCGCGCCGGCCGACGGACAACCGACATCGGCACGGTCTGCCGACCGGTTCTCGGTCGACGTGACCGTCGACTCGGCGTCGGGCGGAACGGTCGCGCTGGTCAGCGCTCCGGTCGTCGGTGTCGACGCACGGGAGGCCGTGCGACGGGTCCTCGAGGGCGCGCAGGCCGGCAACCCGGAGAAGCTCGAGGCGTGGGAGGTCGTGGCGAAGGACCTGCCACGTGCGGACCGCATCGTCGAGCTCGGCACCGTCGGCCTGCCCGACGCCCTGCGGGACGTCGTCGTCGAGCTGCTCGGCAGCGTGCACCCGGGGGAGTCGGCTCCCGCAGGTCGCTGACGGCACGCGACGGGGGAAGTGCGGACGGGTGCGGCACGCTCAGCGGTGTCGCGCCAGCGACACGCGGGCCGCGCCGACCGAGCCTGCGAGGGAGGGGTGGCGGCGCCGCCACGGGCCTCCCGTCCGTCGTCAGGCGCCCTGGTGCGCCGCCCGGTCGGACGTGCCGTCCGCGTACGGCGCGCTCTCGCCGACCAGCAGGCGGTGGCCGACCGTGACGAGCCGGCCGGGCACGTCGGAGCCGTCCATCCGCTCGACCAGCAGGTCGAGCGCGGTGTCGGCGAGGGCGACCGTGTCAGGCGCGACGGAGGTCAGGCTCGGCACCAGGCTCGACCCGAGGCCGACCGCGTCCCAGCCGACGACGGCGACGTCGCGGGGTGCGTCCAGGCCGCGCAGGCGCATCGCGCGGAGCGCCCCGAGGGCGGCCAGGTCGTCGCGGCAGAGCAGCCCGTCGACGTGGAGTCCGGCGTCGAGCGCGGCACCGAAGGCGACCTCGGCGCCGGCGGCGTCACCGACCTCGCGGGGGACCAGCAACGCGTCGTCGAGCGGCAGGCCCGCGGCGACGAGTCCGGCGCGGTAGCCGTCCAGACGCAGTCCGGACGTGCGCGACGACGGGCCGGTCTCGTGCCCGAAGAACCCGATGCGGCGGCAGCCGAGCGCCACGAGGTGCGCGACGGCCTCGGTGGCGGCCCCGGCGTTGTCGATCACGACCTGGTCGGCGTGCGGGGGTCGGACGTCCTCGCCGAGGAACACCACGGCGGTGTCCCCGCGGATCCGGTCGATCGCCTCGGGTGTGAGCACCTGCGGGTGGATCACGACCCCGTCGACCACTCCGGCCTCACGTCCCCGCACCGCCGAGCGCTCGCCGTCCGGGTCACCGCCGGTCTCCTCGAGCAGGAGCTGGTAGCCGCGGTCGGCGCACACCCGCGAGAACACGTGGGCGAGCTCGGCGAAGTACGGCCGTCGCAGGTCGGGGAACGCGAAGGCGAGCATGTTCGAGCGTCCGGTCGCCAGGGACCGGCCCGAGACGTTCGGGCGGTAGCCGAGCTCGTCGATGGCGGCCTGTACCCGGCTGCGCATCGGGTCGCTGACGTGCTGGTAGCCGCGGACGACGTTGGACACGGTCTTCATCGAGACGCCGGCGTGCGCGGCGACGTCCTGCAGCGTGACCTTGCCCATCCGCTCACCGTAGCGGGCGGACGCGGGATGGACGGGGCGGAACGGACGGGTCGGGCCGGCCGGTGGACGACGGGTTCCGGACAGCACGGTCAACACGCATGTTCGGCACCTAGGGTCGCCCCAAGCGCAATCGCGTGAACTCTCTCGAACCGGCTGAAGGGTCGGTCCGTCAAGAAGGTCGGTCCTCATGACCACCACTCCGCTCGCTCCGGGTTACACCCGCACTCGTCCCGCTACGGGAGCCCGCAAGGGCACCTCGACCTACTCCGCGCTGCTGGCGCAGGTGAAGGAGAACGGCCTGCTCCGCCGTCGTACCGGTTTCTACTGGGCACTGTTCGGCGCACTCGTCGGCAGCCTCGCCCTCGCCTGGGTCGCGTTCGCGTTCCTGGGTGACTCGTGGTTCCAGCTGATCGTGGCCGGTGCGCTGGGTGTGCTGTTCACGCAGTTCGCGTTCCTGTCGCACGAGGCTGCGCACCGTCAGGTGTTCGAGTCCCAGAAGTGGAACGACCGTGCGGGCCGCTGGCTCGGCACGTTCCTGGTGGGGCTCAGCTACTCGTGGTGGATGAACAAGCACACCCGCCACCACGGCAACCCGAACACCGTCGGCAAGGACCCGGACATCGCCCCCGACGGCATCCGGTTCCTGCCGGAGGACGCGGCCGCCGTCAAGGGCGGTGCGATGAAGACCTTCATGCGCTTCCAGGGGTGGCTGTTCTTCCCCCTCCTGACGCTCGAGGGCCTGAACCTGCACCGCTACGCCGTGATGTCGATCGTCACCGGCAACGGCACGAAGGCCGACAAGAAGCACCGCCTCATCGAGGGCGCCCTGCTGGTGGCGCGGTTCGCGATCTACCTGACGGTGGTGTTCTGGTTCCTGCCGTTCGGGATGGCGTGTGCGTTCCTCGGGGTGCAGCTGGCCGTGTTCGGCGTGATGATGGGGGCTTCGTTCGCCCCGAACCACAAGGGCATGCCGACGATCGCGCACGACGCGAAGGTCGACTTCTTCTCCCGTCAGGTGCGCACCTCGCGCAACATCCGTGGTGGCTGGTGGGTGTCGTTCCTGATGGGTGGGCTGAACTACCAGGTCGAGCACCACCTGTTCCCGTCGATGCCGCGGCCGGCGCTGAAGCAGGCCCGCCTGCTGGTGCGTGACCACTGCGACACCCTCGACGTGCCGTACACCGAGACCACGCTGCTGCGTTCCTACGGCATCGTCGTCCGGTACCTCAACCGCGTCGGACTCGCCGCCCGCGACCCCTTCGCCTGCCCGATGGTCGCGCAGCTGCGCATCCACTGACGCCGTGCTGGCGATCTTGCCCACCGGCACCGTGAAGTGGTTCGACCACGCCAAGGGCTACGGCTTCATCCACCCCGATGACGGGTCCGCAGACCTGTTCGCGCACTTCTCGAGCATCGTCGAGACGACCGACGCCCGGCCGCTCGCCCAGGACGACCACGTGCAGTACGAGGTCGGCCCCGGCAAGAAGGGGCCCCAGGCCAACACCATCTCGGTCATCCGCTGATCGGCACCACCACGAGCAACGCCCCGACCGGTCCGGTCGGGGCGTTGTTCGTTGCGCGCGTGACCGCGGTCGCGGCCGACCGAGTCTCGCCCTGCCGGACAGGTTGCGGGCCCCGGCACCCGCAACCTGTCCGCGGGACCGAGTCTCCGCCGCCCCTGCCCCCCCCCCCGGCCACGAGCCTTGGCCGTGAGCTCGCTCCGAGCGACAGCTCACGTCCGCTGGCCCACGGAAGATGTCGCTCAGCGTGGAACGAGGCGGGCGTTCACTCAGTCGTCGTTCAACGAACCCGGGAAACACCGCGAGAACGACGACAACCGGACCTTCTTGGTGTCGTTGTAGATCGTGATGAGGTACTGGTCGTCGTTCGTCCCGGTGAGCGTCAGTCGCTTCGCGCCCTTGTCGGTCGTGTCGATGGCAGCCGTGTACCCGTCGTCACGCACAGCGGCGGTGATCGCGTCGTAGGTCTCATCGACGTCCACTGGGCGTGCCAGGGTGATGGCGGCGCCGCCCGCTGCCGAGACAGCGGAGTCCGAGCAGGCCAGCAACGTCCAGTCGATCGCGCGGCTGCTGGCGATCACGTCGTCCGGGATCGCACCGATCAGCCGGTCTTGGATCTCGGTCGTTCGTCGTTCAGCAGTCGTCCGTGACACCGAGGCGGTTGCGCCCGGCTCGGGTTGTTCGTCCATCGATGATCCTCCCGCGCAAGCAGTGATGGACAGTGCGAACGTCGTCACGAAACCCGCGACGAACCAGGCGGAGCGGGTGGTCACTCGAAATGCTCCTCGGCGAGTTGATCGAGGACGGCACCATTGCCCTCGAGGCGTGCGACCTTGTCGTACTGGTCCATCAGGTCTCCGGGATCGTAGGGGTTCGCGTCGGTTTCGAAGCGGGCAGGAAGGGCCCAAGTGGACAACATCGCGTCGATGGACCCGGGCCGTGGTCCTGCGACGAGCGACCGCTCACGCCCCTCAGACTTCGTGAGGTGTCGAGGGGTGGACAAGGAGCCGGAGATTGCAGGGCGAGAAGGAGGCGATCCGGACGGTCAGCGACTCGTTGTCGACAGTGACCAGGTACCTTGCCGGTGCCGGTGCCGGTGCCGGTGCCGGTGCCGGTGCCGGTGCCGGTGCTGAGCGCGAGCCGTTCGAGGCCCTTGCCGGTCCGGTTGGTCTCGGCAGTGAACAAGGGGTCCGCCGAGAACTCGGACCGGATCTTGCCGTAGGCGGGATCCACTGCCTCCGAGTCCGTCAGCCGCAGGATGATGCCGCCGGCAGAATGCACTTCTGAATCAGAACATGCGAGCAGTATCCACTTCCGAGTCATCTCAGACGAGACCTTCTCGGCGTCGAACGTGTCGGCGATCGTTTGTTGCACAGCACCCGCGCGCTCCTCGGACGCAGCGCGGGCCTCCGCTTGATCGGAACGCGATGACACTGTCGTCGTTGCCGTCATGGGTTGCCCTCCAGCGCATGCTGGCCCGTAGCTTGCCCGACCTGCAGGATGTCTGCGTAGGGGTAGTCCGTGTACGTGGTCTCTCGGTCGGGCTTCCACGACTCAGGTATCCCGGCTCCGGAGAGCGACGCGACCTGATCGTACTGCGTGCCGAGGGTCTCAGAGGTCCTGATGTTCGCCAGGCCCCAGCTGTGCCCGATGGCCGTGGTCTGCGCGTCCGTCAGCTCGGAGTCCACGTGGTCCGAGCAGCGGCTCCCGCACGCGGTGGGGCCGTGGGATCGCCGACGAGACGGCCCGGAGGCACGGTGTGGTCTGGCACCGCGCGTCCCGTCCGTCGTTCCGCACGTCCAGCGCCGCCGACGCAGGTCGGCCCGGACCGCGCTGTTGCGTGGTCCGGGCCGACTGTGGTGGTGCGGTAGGTGTTACTTGATCTGTGCGGTGATGGTGGCGGTGCCGACGAGGAGGCCGCGCTTGACGGCGTCGGTGCCGAAGGTCTTGTTCAGCAGGCCGGCGGCGTCCTCGGAGATGTGGACGGTGGTGCCGGTGAGGATGGCGTTGTCGCCCTCGAGCTGGAGGGGCTTGAGGGAGCCGCCGTGCAGCTCGAACAGGAACGCGTTGGCCGCGGCGACCTTGCCGTTGACGAGGACGTTGCCGTAGAGCTTGGACGAGCCCGGGTTCACGACGAAGTTCTCCAGCGTGACGGTGGTGTCACCGGCCTTCAGGGTCAGACCAGAGTCGTCGTGGTTCAGCAGGCCCTGCACGTAGGGGCGGTAGTTGCCGTCCGGGGACCAGTAGGTGACCGACCCGGCGGTGATCGGGAACGACACCGACCCGTCTTCGAGGGTTGCGTCGCCGGAGACGCCGGGGGTGAGCTTCAGGGCGGTGAGGGCGTCGGTGAAGCCGGAGTCGAGCTTCACGGCGGTGGAACCACCGAGGACCTCGGGGACCGAGGCGACGGGTGCGGGGATCTTCGACTCGGACGAGGAGGACACCGTGTGCACGGTCGGGGTCGCGGCCTGGGCGGAGGAGATCCCGAACGCGGCACCGCCGAGGACGAGGGCGCCGGTCGTGGCGAGGGTGATGGAGGTCTTGAGGCTCTTACGCATCGTGATCAGTCCTTTGCTGTTGTCGCGCTCGGCGCGGCTGCTGTGTGCGCGCCGAACACACCCTTGGTGGGGTGGAGAACCAGCGATGTGCGGCTGGTGAGCGCTCCGGGTGTTTCCCGGTCGTTGCAGGTGATTCGGCGTCGTCCGCCAGTCGGATTGGAACGAGTTCTCCGGGGCGGCCGCCCCTATGCTCGGGCCATGCGGGGAACGACGATCCGACCGACCACGGAGGACGACTGGGAATCCGTGCGGGCACTGCGCCTGGAGATGCTCCAGGACACCCCGAAGGCGTACGGGGAGCGGCTCGCCGATGCGGAGCGGCTGCAGGAGCGTGAGTGGCGTCGACGCGGCCGCCGTGAGCACGACGTCGGCGGGACGACCCTCGCCGCGATCGGTGCCGACGGCCGGTGGGTCGGGACGATGGGGGTGTTCGTGCCCGGTCCCCGGGTCGGGCCGCTCCTGGTCGGCGTCTACGTTGCACCGTCGCACCGGGGTCGTCCCGCCGGGGTCGCCGACGCGCTGCTCGACGAGATCGAGCGGTGGGCAGCTGCACACGGGTCGGCCCTGCGGCTGCACGTGCACCAGGGGAACAGCCGTGCGCAGGCCTTCTACGCCCGACGTGGCTACGAGCCGACAGGTGCGACCGAGGCGTACGTCCTCGAACCGAGCGAACTCGAGGTCGAGATGATCCGGCAGCTGCGGGGTTCGCTGTGACCGGCGGGACGGCCGGGTCCGCGGGGCCAGCCGTGCGGTGGCTGCTGTCCGACGTGGGCGGAGTCCTCGAACTCGTCGACGACGCCGCCTGGCCCGGGCAGTTCCGGGCGCGGTGGGCCGAGCGTCTCGGGATGACGACGGACGACTTCTCCGCTCGCCTGGTCGCAGCGGACCTGCCCGACGCCTCCCGTCAGACCGGCGTCGTCGATCGCTACTGGGGTGCGATCGGGACGGCGCTCGGACTGGAGGCCGACCAGCTCGCCGTCATGCGGGCCGACTTCTGGGATGCGTACTGCGGAACCCTGAACCAGCCGTTGTACGACTTCCTCGCCGGACTCCGGGGCACGATCGGCCTCGCGATCCTGTCGAACTCGGGCGACGGCGCTCGAGAGGAAGAGGAGCGGCGCTTCCGGTTCTCGGAGGTGTTCGACCCGATCTGCTACTCCCACGAGATCGGTGTGAACAAGCCCGATGCCGAGGCGTTCCGCATCACGCTCGCGCGTCTCGGGGCGGACCCGGACGAGGTGTTCTTCGTGGACGACGTGCCGGAGAACATCGAGGCCGCACGTGCGCTCGGCATCGGGGCGCACCTGCACGTCGACACCGACGAAACGATCCGGGTGCTCGGTGCGGTCGTGCGGGGGAGCGGCCAGCAGTGACCGTCGGCATCGTGTTCTTCGACGTCGACGGAACCCTCGTCAGTCCCGGTTCCAGCAGCAGCTTCCTGGCCGCCCGGTTCGGGCACCAGGAGGCGCTCGACGACGCCGAAGCCCGCTACGCCGACGGCGACCTCACCAACCAGCAGGTCAGCGAGGTCGACGCACTCGGGTGGCGTGGCACGTCCGTCGCGACGGTCGACCGGTGGCTGGACGACCTGCCGGTGTTGCCCGGAACCGAGACCGTCGTCGCGTGGTGCCGTGCCCACGACGTCGAACCTGTGCTCGCGTCGCTCGCGTGGCAGCCCGTGACCCGTTTCCTCGCGGGGCGGTTCGGGTTCGTCCCGAACGGCGGGCCCCGAGTCGGCGAGCACGGCGGCGTCCACGACGGCACCGTCGCCGAGCACTTCGACGAGTTCGACAAGCGGGACCGGGCGCTCGCGCTCGCTCGTGACCTCGGTGTACCGATCGAACACTGCTGTGCCGTCGGGGACAGTCGCTCGGACATCCCGCTCTTCCAGGCGCTCCCCAGTGCGTTGGCGCTCAACGCGAGTCCGACGGCACGCGCGGCCGCGAGTGACGTGATCGACGCGGATGACCTCTCGAGCATCATCCCCTGGCTCGACCGCTGGATCCGGGGACTCGCGTGATCGATCGACTCCGAGCCGGATACGGCATGATCGGTCCGTGTCTTCTGTGAACCCGACCGACGCGTACCGTGCCGCCCGCGACCAGCTCCTCGCCGCGGACTCTCCCGAAGCGGCACGCGCCGGGTTCCGCTGGCCGGACGTCGGCGACACGTTCAACTGGGCGACCGACTGGTTCGACGTCATCGCGACCGACAACGGCCGCACGGCGCTCTGGATCGTCGAGGAGGACGGTCGGGAGCAGCGGTTCAGCTACGCCGAGATGGCCGCACGGTCCGATCGGCTCGCCGCGCGCCTGCACGGCTCCGGCGTGCGGAAGGGCGACCACGTCCTCGTCATGCTCGGCAACCAGCTCGAGCTCTGGGAGACGATGCTCGCCGTGATCAAGCTCGGTGCGGTCATCCTGCCGACCTCGACCATGCTCGACACCGCCGACCTGCAGGACCGCGTCGACCGGGGCTCTGTGGCACACGTCGTCACGAACCGGGGCGAGACGCACAAGTACGACGACGTCCGCGGGTCCTTCACGCGCATCGTGATCGGCGGTCCCGCTGACGGGTGGACGGAGTACCCGGGCGACCTGGGCGAGCCCGCTCCCGCCGACGAGGTCCGTCCCCACGTCCTCACCCGCACGACCGACCCGTGCCTGGTCTACTTCACGTCCGGCACGACGTCGAAGCCGAAGATGGTCGTGCACACCCAGACGTCGTACCCGGTCGGGCACCTCAGCACGATGTACTGGCTCGGCGTCCGACCCGGCGACGTGCACATGACGATCAGCTCGCCCGGGTGGGGCAAGCACGCCTGGAGCTGCTTCTTCGCGCCGTGGATCGCCGAGGCCACCGTCTTCATCCACAACACCGCGCGCTTCGACCCCGGTGCACTCCTCGCGCAGCTCGAGCGCGCCGAGGTCAACACGTTCTGCGCGCCACCGACCGCGTGGCGGATGATGCTGCAGTCCGAGCTCGGCGCGAAGCCGCGGGCGCTCCGTGAACTCATCTCGGCCGGCGAGCCGCTCAACCCCGAGGTCATCGGCCGGGTCGAGGCGGCGTGGGGCCTCACCATCCGCGACGGCTACGGGCAGACCGAGACCACCGCGATCATCGGGAACGCCCCGGGGGCCGCCGTGACGCCCGGCGCGATGGGCAAGCCGCTCCCCGGCGTGACCGTGACGCTGCTCGACCCCGTCACCGGCGAACCGGGCGACGAGGGCGAGGTCTGCCTCGACCTCACCGAGCGGCCCGTCAACCTGATGGCCGAGTACCTCGGCGACCCCGACCGCACGGCCTGGTCGATGCGCGACGGCTTCTTCCACACCGGCGACATCGCCGTCCGCGCCGCCGACGGCGAACTGACCTTCATCGGCCGCACCGACGACGTCTTCAAGTCCTCCGACTACAAGGTCTCGCCGTTCGAGGTGGAGAGCGCCCTTCTGGAGCACCCGGCCGTGGCCGAGAGCGCGGTCGTCCCGGCCCCCGACGACGCCCGTCTCAACGTCGTCAAGGCGTACGTCACGTTGGCCACCGGATGGGAGGCGTCGGCCGACACCGCCAGGCAGGTCCTGGAGTACGCACGCACGGCTCTCCCCGCCTACGCGCGCGTCCGGCGCGTCGAGTTCGCGGAGCTCCCGAAGACCATCTCGGGCAAGATCCGCCGTGTGGAGCTCCGGGAGCGCGAGGAGCAGTCGGTGACCAACGGCACGCGTGCCGATGGCGAATGGCGCGACGACGAGTTCCCCGGCCTCCGCGCACCCCGCCCGCAGGCGAGCTGACCGACGCGGGCGGCACCCAGGGCTCGGCACGTGGAACTGATCGAGGACGTCACGCGCGGCGACTGGCTGCTGGCCCGGGCCGGCGCGTTCGCCTCGTTCGGCGGCGTCGCGGGCACCGGGTTCGAGGCGTACGTCCGGATCCTGCACCCGCTCCGAGCGGATCGCGAAGACCGTGCGACCGTGGACGAGTACGACGAGCACCCGGTCCTCGAGTCGGCCGAGTGGCGCTGGGCCGACGTCGCCGAGCGCACCCGTCGGACGATGGACCCGCTCGTGTCGTGGCAGACGCTCAGCGGTCGGGACGACGAGTCGGACCTGTCCTTCGAGGACGGCTGGGTCGTCCACCCGCCCGAGACGGGCTGGTACGAGCCGATGCAACTCGCCGCGCTCACCGGGCTCCTCGCCGAGGCGACGTCGACCCCGGACGACCTGGTCGGTGCGATCTGGGACGGATGGGGCGACCTGAACGGGACGTCGACGTTGGGCTTCGGGTGGCAGGGGAGTGGCGAGCCGACGGCGGCCGAGCGCGCGGAGATGCAGGAGTACATGGACCGGAAGCAGGCAGAGCACCGGCGGGAGCAGGCTGCGCTCCGGGAGTCGCTCGCGGGTCCGCGCTTCCTGTGGCCGGCCCGCGAGTGCTTCCTGCTCCCCATGTCCCTGTCGCAGCTCAGCGACCCGTCCTGGACGCACGACGCCCGCGTGGGCAAGGACGCCGACTTCGGGCACACCCCGCAGATGCTCTGGCCGGAAGGGCACGAGTGGGTGCTCGCCACCGAGATCGACTGGGACTCGACGATCGTCGCCGGGTCGCGGTCGCTCATCGACGCGGTCCTCGCCGACGACCGGTTCGAGGCGTACGAGGTCGACGCGGACGGCTCCCCGGGCTGATCAGACCGGCAGGGTCACCTCGGTGGTCACACGCCGGACGCTGCGCGTGGACGCGGCGACCACGGTGGCGACGACGATGACGACGGCACAACCGACCAGGGTCGTGGGCGTCCCGACCGCGTGCGCCAACGGTCCCACCAGGGCCTCGCCGAGCGGGACGGCGACGAACGACCCCACCATGTCGTACGAGTAGACCCGCGACAGCACGGCCCGGGGCACGTTCGACTGCAGCGCGTGGTCCCAGGCGATCGCGAACAGCTCGATGGCCACCCCGCCCAGGGCGAACGCGACGAGCAGGGCCGGCAGGGCCGGTGCGCCGGCGAGCGCCAGGACGGGGAGCGCGGTCACGGCCATCAGGGCGACGCCGATGCCGAGGGCGTGCCGTGGCCGCCACCGCAGCGCGATCAGTGCTCCGAGTGCCAGACCGACGGTCTGTGCGGCGACGACGAGTCCCCAACCCGCCCTGCCGAACGAACCGTCCGCGACCACCGGACCCAGCACGGTCGTGGCACCGACGAAGGCGGCGTTGAGCACCGCGAACTGGGCGACCACGGTCCAGACCCAGCGTCGTCCCGAGAACTCGGCCCATCCCTCCCGGATGTCCGCGATCACCGACGGACGGTCGGCCGGTGCGACGGCCGGGCGATGGGGCAGTCGGATCCGCGCGTACAGGGCTGCGGCGACGGCGAAGCCGGCGGCGTCCACCGCCAACCCCCATCCGGCACCGACGAGCGCCACCATGCCGGCGCCGGCGGAGGCCCCGACGATGGTGCCGGCGTTGATGCTCAACCGGATCACGGCGTTCGCCGGGCGGAGCAGCGACTCGGGAACCGTCTCGGGGACCATGGCCGCGGTCGTCGGCAGGCTCACCGCGGCGACGGCACCGTTCAGGATGCTCAGGCCGACGAGGAGCGGGACCGTCGCGGTGCCCGTCAGGACCAGCACGGCGACGGCACCCTGTGTGAGCGCGGCGCCGAGGGACGTGGCGACGAGCACGACGTCGCGGGGGAGACGGTCGGCGATGACGCCGCCGAACAACAGGACGGCGACGTTCGCGACCGAGCGTGCGGCCACGACGAGGCCGAGGTCGACGGGCGAGCCGGTGAGGTCGAGGACGGCGAACGCCAACGCGATCGGGGCGACGGCGTTGCCGAGGATGCTCACCGTGCGGGCGACGAGCAGCCAGCGGAACGGTGCGTGGCCGAGGACGCCCGTGGTCGGCGTGCTCACGGTCGCCGCATCGGGAACATCGAGACGGTCATCGACACCGGAACGGTGCCCGGGGTGCGGGGGCGCTGCGCTGCGGCGTGGAGCAGGGCGGAGGCCTGGCCGACGTGGTGCACCACGCGTCGCCACGTCTCGGGGGCCACCCACAGTTCGGCGTCGGTGGAGACGCCGGGCCCCGTGGTCCGCTGTCGCACCCGCCGCCGGAGCTCCTCGACCTGGGCCTCGACGTAGACGAGCTGGTCCTCGATCGAGACGTCCTCGGCGCCGCTGTCGGATCGGGCGTCGGGGTCGAACGCCTGCGACGACGACTCGTGCCGGTACCTCTTTGCCTCGCCGCCACGGAGCCGGACGACCTCGACGACGGCGACCAGTCCGGCCCGTTCGAGGACGCGCAGGTGGTAGCTCGCGGCGGCCTGCGAGAGTCCGAGCTCCCGTGCGGCCTCGGCGGCGCTCATCGCGGAACTCGTCACCAGCGACAGCAGGCGGAGCCGGATCGGGTGGGCGGTCGCCCGGAGGGACTGGAGGCTGGACATGCGCCTATCGTTGCCCCCGTACCCGGCACCGTCAAATGGCTCTTTGGGGGTTGTTCGGACCCGTCTGCGCGCCGGACTCTCGCGTCCAGCGACACCTCACGGGCCACCGCGCGCGTGAACTGTCGCCCAGCGCGAAACGGCGCGCAACAGCGTGACCCGCCCCAAGCCCCCGCCCGCGTCACCCTGTGGGAGCACACATCTCCCCCCAACGGCGGACGCGGCGCCGACGGCCCCTCCCGTAGCGTCGAGGCCGTGATCGAAGTCAGCCATCTCACCAAACAGTACGGTCCGAAGACCGCCGTGGACGACGTCTCCTTCGTCGTGCGTCCCGGCAGTGTGACCGGCTTCCTCGGGCCCAACGGCGCCGGGAAGTCCACCACGATGCGCATGATCATGGGGCTCGATCGGCCCACGTCGGGCAGCGCCACCGTGAACGGCCAGCCCTACACGAGCTTCCGCGACCCGCTCCGGCAGGTCGGCGCCCTGCTCGAGGCGAAGGCCGTGCACTCGGGCCGCAGCGCCTACAACCACCTGCTCTCCCTCGCGGCGACCCACGGCATCCCGAAGTCCCGCGTGCACGAGGTCATCGACATGACCGGCCTCGACTCCGTCGCGAAGAAGCGCGTCGGCGGGTTCTCGCTCGGCATGGGGCAGCGCCTGGGAATCGCTGCCGCACTGCTCGGTGACCCGAAGACCCTGATCCTCGACGAGCCGGTGAACGGCCTCGACCCGGACGGCGTGCTCTGGGTGCGGCAGCTCGCCCGCCGCATGGCCGCCGACGGTCGCACGGTGTTCCTCTCCAGCCACCTGATGAGCGAGATGGCGCAGACCGCCGACCGCGTGGTCGTGCTCGGCCGGGGCAAGGTCCTCGCCGACGCCCCGATCGCCGAGTTCGTCGCCGGTGGCGGCGCCGCTGCCGGCACCGATGCCGCCGTCAGCCGCGTCGTCGTCCGCACGCCGGACCCGAACGGCCTGTTCACCGCGATCGGCCCGAACGCGGCGGTCACCCAGCGCGAGGACGGATCGTTCCTCGTCGTCGGGCCCGACGCCCCGACGGTCGGCAACATCGCCGCGCAGGCCGGCGTCCCCCTGCACGAACTCACCCCGACCGGCGCGAGCCTGGAAGAGGCCTACATGGCCCTCACCCGCGACGACGTCGAGTACCGATCGGAGGGCACCCGATGAGCGCCACCACCTCGCCCACCACGCCGTCGACCCGGATGAGCGGCTCGACCCGCCTGTCGTTCCCGCACCTGGTGCGGAGCGAGTGGATCAAGCTGCGCAGCATCCGGTCCACGTTCTGGTGCTACGCGATCCTGGTCGTGGTGACGATCGGCATGGCCGCGCTGGTCGGTGCGAACACGAACAGCGGCGGGCAGGACATGCCGACGGACATCGCCAACGGCACGTTCGTCAACGCGAACACCGTCGGCGTCCTGCTCTCGTCGCTCGTCGTCGGCGTGCTCGGCGTCCTCATCATCACCGGTGAGTACGGCACGGGCCAGGTCCGCTCGACCTTCACCGCCGACCCCCGTCGCACCGGCGTGATCCTGGCGAAGGCCACCGTGCTCGCCGTCACGACGTTCGTGGTCAGTGCCGTCGCCACCTGGATCGGCGTCCTCATCTCGCTCCCGCTGCTCGCCGGCAACGGTGTCGAGCCGGAGATCGGTGACCCGTCGGTCTTCATGCCGATCCTCGGTTCGTCGGTCTTCCTGACCCTGCTGGCGCTCCTCGCCTACGGCATCGGTCTGCTCGTCCGCTCGAGCGCCGGCGGCATCGCGATCACGCTCGGCATCCTGTTGGTCCTGCCGGTCGTGCTGGGCCTGATGGCCGGGCTGATGAACGTCGAGTGGCCGACGAACATCGCGGCGTTCCTGCCCGACATGGCGGGCGGCCAGCTCTACGCCTACGCGTACGACGGCGCGAGCGAGGCCGACACCAGCGGAGTCGTGCTCAACGGATGGGGCGGTTTCGGCGTCCTCGCGGCCGAGGTCCTGGTCATCGGTGGCCTCGCCCTGACGCTCGCGCGCCGGCGCGACGTCTGACGCGACCACCCCACGGCCGGGAGGCGCGGTGCCGGCCGGCACCGCGCCTCCCGTCGTCCCGCGGTGCGGGCACACCGCGTCACTAGGCTCACAGCGTGCGTTCCGTTCCCGCCCTGCTCCTGCCCGCGATCGCGGGTGTGCTCCTGCTGGCCGGCTGCGCCGGGCCGCCGCCCGTCGACGAGGCTGCGCTGCACGCATGGGAGAAGCGGCAGCGAGCGGTCGAGCCGGATGCCGAACTCGGCGTCCTGTTCGCCGCGGTGTCGCCCGGGGACGACGACAGCGACGACCCGGGCACGGGCGTCACCATCACGTTCCCGCACCCGGAGCCGGTCGACCACCTCGAGTTCTCGTGCTTCGGTGACGGGCACATGAGGGGCGCCTTCACCATCGGGTCGGCGGGCGCCGCACAGACCCAACCGACGGAGCCGATGTCCTGCCGGGACGGTGCACAGCGGATCGACCTTCCACCGGAGCTGCGTCGCCGAGCGGACAGCGTCTCCTTCAACGGGTTCGACAGCGACCGGGACAGCGCCTGGTACGTCCGGATCATCGCCACCGATCCCGACCAGGACTGACGCCCCGAGGGCTCAGGACCGCCGGACGTCGTAGCGGTGCAGGGTGACGCCGTTGTCGTACCGCTGCTGCTCGAGCAGGTCGAGCTGCACGAGCGGCCGGTGCCCCGAGAGCGGCGGATCGAACAGCGGTCGGCCGGCGCCGAGCACCGACGGGTGCGTGAAGAGCATGACCTCGTCGAGCAGTCCGGCGTCGAGCAGTTGGCTCGCGATGCTCGGTCCGCCCACGCCGATGTCGCCCTCCCCGTCGGCACGGATCGCGGCCAGCTCGGCGATCGCGTCGCCGTCACCACCGATGACCCGGGTGTCGTGGTCGGCGGTCGTCCGGGTGCGGGACACCAGGACCTTCGGCTGCGCGGTCCAGATCTCGCCGTACTCGCGCAGGTACTGCGGCATCGACTCGTCGTGCCGGGCGTCCGGCCAGAACGGGTCCATCATGTCGCGCACCACGCGGCCCTCGACGGAGAGGGTCATCGCGGCGGCCCGGGCGTTGAACTCGCGGTGCAGCGGCTCGTCGATCCGGATCCAGTCGGGTCCGTCCGGGCCGTCGTGCTCGCCGGGGGCCCGTTCGACGAAGCCGTCGACGGAGACGTTGATCCAGTAGACGAACCTCGCGGGCATGGCATGACTCCTTCGTCGCGCCGAGCGTACGCTCGCGCACGTCGCCCGTCGACACCCGCAGTCCCTCCAGCAGCACCTCCCTCAACGACGAGAGCAGGTCAGGCATGCGCCGATCGTCCACCGCACTCCTCGCCGTCGTGACGTTCCTCGGCGTCGCGACCACGGGCCTCCATGCCGCACCGGCGGATGCGTCCGCGGTGCCGGGAGGGACCACCCGGGCGACCACCACGACCGTGGCGTCGAGTCCCGCCAGCCGGCACGGCCGCGTCGCACCCAGCCACCAGAACCCCGTCGCACTCAGCCTGCCGGACGGGCAGACGGCCGCGAGCTGCGCGGACCCGACGGTGATCCACGGAGCCGGACGCGACCGCAACTGGTACCTGTACTGCACCACCGACGCGCTCACCGCGACGGAGCAGAACCCGGACGGGTCCCTCGTGCAGCACGCGGTGCCCACCTACCGGTCGACCGACCTCACCCACTGGACGTACGTGAACGACGCGTTCCCGACGAAGCCCGCCTGGGTCGGCGACGCGAACGGGATCTGGGCGCCGGACGTCGTGTACCGCGCCGGAGACCGTGGCCGGGCCGGCACCTGGTACCTGTACTACGCGGCTTCGGACACCCCGTCGGCGACGGGACCGAGCGGCGGCGGCTCCGCGGTCGGGGTGGCGACGAGCTCGAGCCCGACGGGGCCGTGGAAGGACTCCGGCGGCCCGGTCGTGGCACCGCAGACCGCACCGAACGGCGACGGCGCGCGATGGGCGTTCGACCCCGAGGTCATCACGGACAAGGGGACGACCTACCTGTACTTCGGCAGCTACTTCGGCGGCGTGAACGTCCGACGACTCAGCGCCGACGGGCTGCGCTCCGACCCGTCGACCGAGCGGCAGATCGCGATCGACAACCGCTACGAGGGCGCGTACCTGATGCGGCACGGCGGCTGGTGGTACTTCATGGGCTCCGCGACGAACTGCTGCAACGGTGCCCTGACCGGCTACGGCGTCTTCGTCGCCCGTTCCCGCAGCCCCCTCGGACCGTTCACGGACCGCGACGGCGTGGCGATCACGAGCACCCGCGTCGGTGGCACGCCCCTGCTCGCGCAGAACGGCAACCGGTGGGTCGGGACCGGCCACAACACCGTGGTCACCGACTTCGCCGGCCAGGACTGGATCATCTACCACGCGGCCGACCGGAACGACCCGTACTACGCGGGGCAGCCGACGTACACGAAGCGGCCGGCGCTGATCGACCCGCTCGACTGGCGGGGCGGCTGGCCGGTCGTCCGCGGCGGTGCCGGTCCCTCCGACTCGGTGCAGCCCGGCCCCGCCGCGCAGCCGGGGCAGCGTGCCTCGTACCGGCCGCGTGCGGTCCCGGACGACGTGCCCGGGCGGACCATCCGCAGCCTGTCCACCTCGTTCGACGGCACCACGCTGCCGCCTGCGCTCACCTGGACGCGGGAGCCCGACGCCTCGACCTGGACCGTCGCCGACGGCACGCTCCGGTGGCAGACGCAGGACGCCGACATCCACCCGCCGCAGACCCCGCTCGCATCGGTCCTGTCCGAACCGGCACCCCGCGGCGACTGGGTGGTCGAGACGACCGTGGGCGTCGACACCCCGGCGACGGGTGACGGCCGCAACTACGTGCAGGGCGGGTTGATCGTGTACGGGAGCGACGGCGACTACGTCCGGCTGACGTCGAACTCGATCTTCAACACGCGCCAGACCGAGTTCGGCAAGCAGGTGTCCGGTCAACCGGCCGGGGCACCGAGCTACGGCAACATGGTCGTCGGTCCGGTCGGGGACACCACCACGCTCCGGATCGTCCACCGCCAGGTCCGGGGTGAGGACCGGTACACGGCGTACACGAGTCTCGACGGGCGGCACTTCGTCCGGGGCGGCACCTGGACGGCGGACCTCGGCAGTGCGCCCCGCGTCGGGCTCATCTCGCTCGGGGGTTCCGGCTTCACCAGCACCTTCGAGGACCTCCGTGTGAGCACGGTCGCGACGCGTCGCTGACGGGGCAGACCCGCGGAACACCGGTGTTCGCAGGCTGAACCGCGGTCTGCGCGTGTTCGACCCGCGAACACCGGCGTCTTGCAAGCCGAACGGTGCGCGTTCAGCCGCGAAACGTCGACCGTCACCGAGATACCCGTCGGGATGCGAAGATGCATCGTTGGTGCCGGAGCCGAGAACGAGGGTTGGATGATCCCGACGGAAGACCACGACGCGAGCGCGCCGCTGCTCGACGGTCGGTACCGCTTGGAGCAAGCGATCGGTCAGGGCGGCATGTCCGTCGTGTACCGGGGCGTGGACGAGAGCCTGCACCGCCCGGTCGCGATCAAGCTCTTCCACGCGGGCATCGTGGACATCGCCCGGCAAGAGGCCGAACTCGGGGTGCTGGCATCGCTCGAGCACCACAACCTCGTCAGCCTGCTCGACGCCGGAGTCGTCACCGGGCAGGACGGCACGCAACAGCGCTACATCGTGATGTCACTCGTCGTCGGGCAGGACCTCGAGGAGCGTCTGGCCGTCGGGCCCCTCGCTTCGCGGCACATCGCCGAGATCGGCTACGACATGGCCGAGGCCCTCGACTACATCCACTCCCACAGCGTCGTGCACCGCGACATCAAGCCGTCGAACATCCTGCTCGTCGACTACGGCAACGGTTCCGACCGCGCCCGCGCACGCCTGACCGACTTCGGCATCGCGCTCGCCGCCGGCGTCGAACGCCTGACCGCCGACGGTGTGACCACCGGCACCGCCGCGTACCTGAGCCCCGAGCAGGCGCGCGGCGGCGAGGTCGGCCCGCCGAGCGACGTCTACTCGCTCGGCCTCGTGCTGCTGCAGTGCTTCACCCGCCGCCGCGAGTTCCCGGGCTCGCTCGTCGAGTCCGCCGTCGCCCGCCTGTCCCGCGACCCCGTGGTCCCCGAGCCCCTGCCCGAGCACTGGAAGCACCTGCTCCGTGCCATGACCGCGCAGGACCCAGCGGCCCGTCCGCTCGGCGCCGAGCTGGTCACGATGCTCCGCGACGTCGTGATCGCCGAGACCGCCACGGCCGACCACGTGGTCGAGCCGACCGACGAGGCGGCCCCGGTGCCGACGCGGCACGACACCGATCGCCCGGCGACCCTCGACACCCTGCCCGACGAATCGCTGCAGCGCACGACGGCGATGGCGGCCCGGCTCTTCGACGCACCGATCGCCCTGGTCGAGGTCCTGGACGAGGACCGCGAGTGGTCCCAGTCGTACATCGCCGAGGGCGTCGACGAGGCGGCCCGCAGCATCAGCTTCCGCAACGGCTTCGCGCCGGTCCCCGTCCCCGTCGTGATCCCGGATGGCTCCGCGCACCCCGAGATGCGGAACAGCCCCCTGGTCACCGGCCCGCTCGGCATCCGCTTCTACGTCAGCGTCCCGCTCGTCAAGCATGACGGGGCGCCCATCGGGACCCTCGCCGTGCTCGACACCCGCCCGCGGCAGGCCACCGAGGACGACCTCGCGAACCTCCGTGACCTGGCGGCGCTCGCCGTCTCGCAGCTCGAGATCCGCCAGGAGTCCCTGCGCACGACCAGCGACTCGCTGCCGGTCCCACGGGTGGTCGGCGACCACACCGCCTGACGGGAGGCACGGTGCCAGCCCGCACCGCGCCTCCCGACCGAGCGGTGGTCGCGCCCACCGCCGCGCCGACGCCGTCCGCCGAGCGGTCGCGTCCCGTCGCCTGGCGCGCTGCCGCGCGACGGTCCGCGGCCGCTCGACCACCTGCCAGCGGTGTGTCGTGACCGCTCGCGGTGGTGGGGGTCCGCTCGCGTCGGCTGGCGCTGCCCAGCGGGCGGAATGCCGGGGTGACTTCGCGCGGCCACCCGGGTGTTTCGCCCGCTCGCGGTGGTGGGGGTCCGCGCGTGTCGGCAGGCGCTGCCGAGTGGGCGGAATGCCGGAGTGGCTCCGCACGGCCACCCGGGTGTTCCGCCGGTCGGGCCCGTGGGCTGTTCGCACGGGGCGAGATCGTGATCGACTGACGCGCCCGCCCGCCCGCGCCGTTGCCTGACCAGCCCACGCGATCAGTCGGACGGATGACGCGGTCGCGTCCGGGCAGGCCCTACTGTCGACGATGCGGGCGACGATCGTCGCCGCGGAGAGGACTGCTCGTGTTCACGAACGTGTCGGGGGCACACACCGTGGTGCTCCTCGTGCTGCTGGCGCTCGAGGCCGTGGCGCTGGTGCAGGTCTGGCGCGATCGACGACGGACGCAGCTGGTCAAGGTGCTGTGGACGGTGGTCATCCTCGCGCTGCCCGTGGTCGGCGTGCTGGGGTGGGCCGTGAACTGGCTGCTCGGCAGGGCTGCGGACGCGCTGCAGCGCCGGAACGCCTGACACGTCAGGCCTCGGTGAGGGCTGCCGCGTAGGCCCGGACGGACCGGTGGTACCGGGGGAGTGTCGGCTCGACGGCCTCGATCGCGACGCGCAGCGCCTCGGCTGAGCGTCCCGCGCTGTGCAGGGCGAGCGCGAGGAACACCCGCGGTGCCGCCCCGGTGGCGGGGTGTTCCGGCGCCTCGCGGAGCATCGCGATGGCCGCGTCGATCCGGCCGAGGTTCCGGAGCGTCGAGGCGTGCTGGACGACCATCCTGGCTGCGCGGTCCGGGTCGACGGTCTCCAGACCGGCTGCGGTCGCGGCGGCGTACTGCACGTCCGCGTCGGCTTCGTGTCCGCCCGAGTCGAAGGCGCCGCCGAGCTCGAACGCGCCGAGTGCGGGGTGCGGAGCCTCGGCGGCGAGGTCGCGCATCCGCTTGATCCGCTGCTGATCGTCGATCGTCTCGTCGTCCCACAGCGCTGCGACGCGCGACTCCCAGTCCCCGGTGCTCATCCGGCGAGCGTACCGCCGTCGGTGATCGCCGCGCGGAACGAGCGGACCAGCGGTGCGCCGGGCTGCACGACGGCGGGGGAGTCCCACGCCAGTGCCGAGCCGATCGCGGGGTACTCCTCGGCGCGGACGAACCAGCGGTCGTGGTGGTCGACAGCTTCGATCCGGATCGTCGCCGGACCGCCGTCGAACACCGCCGACCAGGTGATCCAGGGTGCGACCGAGCCGTGCACGGCGGTCTCGCCCTCGGCGTCGGCGGTCCGGACGACGACCCCCGCGCACTCGGGGAACCGCCAGAAGAAGCCGCCGTAGCCGGCTCCGGCTCGGCCGTTGCTGCCCGGGCTCCCGAGGTGCACCGGGGAGTCGCCAGGGGTGCGGAACGACGACGACCAGGACAGCTCCCACCCGCTGGTGACCGCGCGCCAGCGCAGGGTGCGGTCCTCGCGCAGGACCACGGTGCGGTCCGGGCCACGCCAGACGAGGTGCTCGGCGGACGTCGTGTCGTACTGCTCCGCGTGCACCACCTCGACCGCGCCGTGGTCGTCGCGCCAGACGTAACCGCGGCCGTGGACGTAGGTCGGGCCGCCCCAGCAGTTCACGCCGTCGACGTCGGGGATCGCGACCCCGACCCCGCAGTGCCAGTCGTGGTCGCCCGGGTGGTACCCGCTGACGACGGTGCCGCCGAGGGTGCGGACCGGGTGCAGGCACGGCCGAGGGGACGACGCGGCGATCGTGCCGGCGCCGTCGCGTTCGAGGGCGACCTCGACACCGTCCACGACGAGTGCGCGGATGCCGTCCTCGGTGCTCACGCCACCGACGCTACCCGCGTGTCAGTCGGGCGAGCACGACGCTGTCGAGCACCTCGTGTGGATCACCCTCCGGCGTCGTCGCGGTGCGCGGCCGGACCTCGGCGACCAGGACGTCCCAGCGGTCGTCGAGCTGCAGGGCGGCGAGGTCGTCGGCCGGCGCGGGGAACCGGTACTCCCGCAGCTCCGGCGGCAGGTCGTCGTGCGGGGGAGCGGCGTGCGCGGTGACGAGCAGGTGCCCACCGGCGGCGACGAAGCCGGCGGCCCGGCGCAGGATGTCGGCTCGGGGGATCTCCACCGGCCACGACTGCAGGAACGACGCCGTCACCAGGTCGTACCGCGCGGCGGTGTCCCACCGGGCGAGGTCCGCGGCGACGAAGGCCGTCCGGTCCTCCACCCCGGCGGCGACCGCGGCCCGTGAACCACGCTGGAGCGCCGTCACCGACAGGTCGATCCCCGTCACGTCCCACCCCTGTTCGGCGAGCCACACCACGTCGCCGCCCTCGCCGCAGCCGAGGTCGAGCGCCCGCCCCACCGGCAGCCCCCACGTCACCGAGGCGAGCACGGCGTTCACCCGGCCGGACCAGATGCCGTCGCGCTCGGCGTAGCGGGCCTCCCACCAGTCCCGAACGGACGGTTCGGCGGTGGCATCGGTGGCGGCTCCGGCGGCGGAGCCGTCGTGGTGGGTGTGCATGCTGACACTCCAGCGCACCTGCCGGGCCGGACCCAAGCGGTGTTGCCGACCCGGCAACACCGCACCGTGCGGGGCGGGCGCGACCCGTGCCTCCCGTCCGCCCGGATCGTGAGCAGAAGGTGTCGGGTCGGCTCGAGGGACCCGACCATTCCTGCTCACGAATCGCGCACGAGCGAGCGCGCCCGCGCACGAGCGCGCCCGAGCCCGAGCGCACGCGCCCATTAATCGTCGGCGGGCAGCGGCTCGGCGTGCTCGATGCGGGCGCTCGCCGTGGCCATGTGCGCGTCCATCGCGCGCTGCACGGCGGGCACGTCGCGCGCGCGCAGGGCCTCGAAGACGGCGCGGTGCTCGTGGAACGCGGCCTCGGTCGCCTGCCGGGTCTGCACGCGCCGCGCGACCCAGACGCTCAGCATGGAGCGGAGGCTCTGCAGGAGGTCCGCGAGCACGTCGTTGCCCGACGCCCGCGCCAGCAGGACGTGGAACCGGACGTCGGCGTCGATGAACGCCTGCGGGTCGTCGAGCGTCGCCTCCTGCCGGACCAGGTACTCGCCGAGTTCGGTGATCTGCTCGTCGGTGGCGCGCTGCGCGGCGAGGATCGCTGCCGTGCGCTCCAGTGAGGACCGGATCTCGAGCAGCTCGCGGGTGCGGTTCGACGCGAGCATGAGCCCCCACGACAGGGTCGTCGGGAGCAGGTCCGAGGTGCCTCCGCGCAGGTAGGTGCCCGAGCCGGGGCGGATCTGCACGATGCCCAGGATCTCGAGGGCGGCGAGGGCCTCACGGACGGCCGAGCGTCCGACGCCGAGCCGCTCGGACAGGATCCGCTCCGAGGGCAGCCGTGAGCCGGGGGCCAGCTCGCCGGCGGTGAGCAGCGAGACCAGCTGTCGGGCGACCACCGAGGCGGGGGACCCGACGGGCACGGACTCGAGTTCGAGTCGGATGTTGAGGGGGTCGTCCGGGCTGAACGCGGGCATGCAGTGAGCGTACCGGTCGGTCAACCGGTTGCAGGGGAGCAACGCAGGCGCCTCGAGCAGTCCATACGGGAGGCATGGAACGCGGAGAATGGTCAACCGGTTGACAAGTTGCTTGCCCGCGCCGCACACTGGATCAGGCGCACCGATGCGCCCGCTCCCGATCCGCGCAGCAGCACGGACCGTCCCGGCGCAGCCGCCAGGACGGGAGTCGTACCACCCCCACCGAGCAGGAGTCATCGTGGACATCCCCGCCACGCGAGGCATCCCCACCTCGGTCGTCGAGAAGACGGCCATCCGCAAGATCGCGATCCGCATCGTGCCGTTCGTGGCACTGATGTTCTTCATCAACTTCCTCGACCGCACCGCGATCTCCTTCGCCGCCCCCAACGGCATGGAGGCCGACCTCGGCCTGACCGCCGCCCAGTTCGGCTTCGCGTCCGGTGTGTTCTTCATCGGTTACCTCGTGCTCGAGGTGCCGTCCAACCTCGCGCTGCACAAGTTCGGCGCGCGTGTCTGGCTCGCCCGCATCATGATCACGTGGGGCATCGTGTCCCTGCTCTTCACGTGGGTGCAGAACTACCCGCAGCTCGTCGGCCTGCGCTTCCTGCTCGGCATCGCCGAGGCCGGCTTCTTCCCCGGCGCGATCCTGTTCCTGTCGACCTGGGTCCCGGCCCGGCACCGCGGCAAGATGCTCGCGCTCTTCTACCTGGCGCAGCCGCTCACGAGCGTCATCGGTTCCCCGCTCGCCGGTTGGCTGATGACCCACGAGGGGATCCTCGGCGGCCTGGCCGGATGGCGCTTCATGTTCCTCTGTGTCTCGATCCCGGCGATCATCGTCGGCGTCCTGTGCCTCTTCGTGCTCAAGGACAAGCCGTCGCAGGCGAAGTGGCTCGACGAGGACGAGAAGCTCTGGCTCGAGGGCGCCCTGGCGAAGGAGAACCAGGAGAAAGCCGGCCACGGCAAGGGCGGCCTGCGTGCGGCCTTCGGCTCCGGCCGTGTCTGGATGCTCGCCGCGGTGTACTTCGGCTTCATCTACGGCCTCTACGCACTCAGCTTCTTCCTGCCGACGATCATCGACGGCTTCCAGGAGCAGTTCGGCACCACGTTCGACCTGTTCCAGAAGGGCCTCATCACGGCCATCCCGTACGTGCCCGCCGCGGTGGTCCTGTACTTCTGGTCGCGTGACGCCTTCCGTCGGGGTGTCCGGGTCTGGCACATCGCCGTCCCGGCCCTGGTCGGCGGCCTGAGCATCCCGGTCGCGCTCTACATGAACAGCCCGGCCGCCACCGTCGCGGTCATCGCGATCACCGCGTGTGCGATCTTCGCGGCGCTGCCGAACTTCTGGACGGTCCCGACGCAGTTCCTGACCGGTGCCGCCGCAGCCGCTGGGGTCGCCCTCATCAACACCGTCGGCAACCTCGGTGGCTTCGCCGCCCCGTACATCACGGGTGCCGTCAGCGAGTGGACCGGCGGGTACCAGGTCCCGATGTTCATCGTCGGCTTCTTCATGGTGCTGTCGAGCGTGCTGATGTTCGTGCTCGGCCGGACCACGAAGCGCAACGAAGCAGCTGCCGCGGCGTCCGGAGCCGACACCGCGGTCGCCGCCACGGACGGACCGACCGCGATCGCGAAGGAGGCCGGCGCATGACCCGCCTGTTCAACGACCCGGCGGACTTCGCCGACGAGATGGTGGACGGCTTCGTCGCCGCCAACCGCGCCCGGGTCCGCCGGGTGCACGGCGGCGTCGCCCGCTCCACCACCAGCCCCGAGGGCACCGTCGCGCTCGTCGTCGGCGGCGGCTCCGGCCACTACCCGGCCTTCGGCGGTCTGGTGGGGCACGGCCTGGCGGCCGGTGCTGCGATGGGCAACCTGTTCGCCAGCCCGAGCGCCCAGCAGGTCACCGCCGTCGCGAAGGCGTCGGAGCACGGCGGTGGGGTGCTGCTGAGCTACGGCAACTACGCGGGTGACGTCCTGAACTTCGACGCGGCGGCACGGGCACTCGAGGCACAGGGCATCGACGTCCGCACGGTCCGCGTGACCGACGACGTCGCGTCCGCGCCAGCCGACCGGGCGCACCAGCGCCGCGGCATCGCGGGGGACCTCTGCGTGTTCAAGGTGGCCGGAGCGGCCGCGGAACGCGGCGACGACCTCGACGCGGTCACCGCGATCGCGACCCGGGCCAACGACCGCACCCGCAGCTTCGGCGTCGCGTTCTCGGGCTGCTCCCTGCCCGGCGCCGACGAGCCGCTCTTCACCGTCCCCGAGGGACGCATGGCCATCGGCATGGGCATCCACGGCGAACGCGGCATCGCCGAGGCCGACGTCCCCACCGCCGACGGCCTGGCCGACCTGCTCGTCGACGAGCTCCTCACCGAGCGCCCCGACGGCACCACGACGGGTGCCACCCCCCGCGTCGTCCCGATCCTCAACGGCCTCGGCTCGGTCAAGTACGAGGAGCTCTTCGTCGTCTTCGGCGCCGTCCAGCGGAAGCTCACCGACGCCGGCATCGTCGTCGTGGAGCCCGAGGTCGGCGAACTCGTCACCAGCTTCGACATGGCGGGCGTCTCGCTCACCCTGTTCTGGCTCGACGACGAACTCGAACAGCTCTGGGCAGCACCGGCCGATGCCCCCGCCTACCGCAAGGGCGGCGCCGTCCCGCAGCAGTCGGTGCCGGTCGAGGTGCTCGAAGCCGGCGTGGTCGTCCCCGTGACGCCCGGCACCGAGGAGTCCCAGGCCGCGGCCGCCCGCGTCGCGAGCGCCATCGCCGCGATCCGCGCCACCATCGACGACCACGCCGACGAACTCGGCCGCATCGACGCCGTCGCCGGTGACGGCGACCACGGCATCGGCATGCAGCGCGGTTCCACCGCCGCCGATCGTGCGGCGCAGGACGCCGCCGCCCGTGGCGCCGGCGCCGGCAGCGTCCTCGCGATCGCCGGAGACGCTTGGTCCGACAAGGCCGGTGGGACGTCCGGTGCGATCTGGGGCGCCGCCCTGGAGGCACTGGGTCGCGTCCTCGGCGACGACGAACGCCCGTCGGTCGCCACCGTCCAGAGCGCCGTGCACGCCGCCGCCGAAGCCGTCCTGGCGTTCGGGGCCGTCCCCGGCGACAAGACGATGGTCGACGCGCTCGTGCCGTTCGACCAGGTCTTCTCCGCCCGGGTCGACGCCGGTGACGAACTCGTCGACGCCTGGTCGGCCGCCTCGGCCGCAGCACAGACGGCGGCGGACGCCACGGCCGACCAGGTGCCGCGGATGGGCCGCGCCCGCACCCACGGCGAGGACGCCGTCGGCACTCCGGACGCCGGAGCGATCTCGTTCGCGCTCATCACCGCCGCGGTCCGCTCGACCATCGCCGTCCCCGCCTGACCCCCACCACGAAAGGCACACCCGCATGAGTGAGCAGCAGTTCCGCATCGTCGTCGGTTCGGACGACGCCGGCTTCGACTACAAAGAGGCCATCAAGGCCGACCTGGCGAAGGACCCCCGCGTGGCCTCCGTCGTCGACGTGGGCGTGGACGCCGACGGACACACCGCCTACCCGCACGTCGCCGTCGACGCCGCCCGTCTGGTGGCCAACGGCGAGGCCGACCGCGCGATCCTGATCTGCGGCACCGGCCTCGGCGTCGCGATCGCGGCGAACAAGGTCCCCGGCATCCGCGCCGTGACCGCGCACGACTCGTTCTCGGTGGAGCGTTCGATCCTGTCGAACGACGCCCAGGTGCTCTGCATGGGCCAGCGCGTCGTCGGGGTCGAGGTCGCGCGCCGGATGGCGAAGGAGTGGCTCGGCTACACCTTCGACCGGACGAGCGCGAGCGCCGAGAAGGTCGACGCGATCTGTGCCTACGACGGCTCCGCCCCGGTCGGGACCGACGCCTGATGCCCGCGACCACGGCGGCCGCCCCGCTGACGATCGGGGTGTCGCTCAAGATGTACTTCTCGCACGCCCGGACGCTCGAGTGGGCGGCCGCCGTGGCCGACATCGCCCGGAGCCACCCGGCGGTGCGATCCGGCGCGGCCGAGCTCTTCGTGGTGCCGACGTTCCCCGCGCTCGTCCCGGTGCGTGCAGTGATCGGGGACGCCCCCGTGACGCTCGGCGCGCAGGACCTGGCGTGGGCGGACAGCGGCGCGTTCACCGGCGAGGTCTCCGGCGCCGAACTCCGTGAGATCGGGGTCGACCTCGTCGAGATCGCACACGCCGAGCGACGCTCCCTGTTCCACGAGACGGACGACGAGATCGCCGGCAAGGTGCACGCGGCGTACCGCAACCACCTGCGGCCCCTGATCTGCATCGGCGAGACCGAGCGCGCCGCCGACGGCGACCCCGCGGCCGCGATCGCCGAGGTCACCGCGCAGCTCGACCGCTTCACCGCCACGGCGACCGCCGACGGCATCGCCGGACCGCTCACCGCCGCGTACGAGCCGGTGTGGGCGATCGGCGCCCCGCAGCCCGCGCCCGACGAGCACATCGTCGCGGTCCTCGCCGGCATCGAGCAGCACCTGGCGACCCGGCCGGAGCTCGCCGGCTCCGTCGCGATCTACGGCGGCAGTGCCGGTCCGGGCCTGCTGACCCGCGGGGCCGGACGCATCGGCGGCCTGTTCCTCGGCCGCTTCGCCCACGACCCCGAGGCGATCCGCACGATCCTCGACGAAGCCGATGCGCTGGCCGCGACGCAGGACGGAGCACCGGCGTGACCTCCCTGCTCGGCCTCTCCACCTACGCCTACTCCTGGCGCATGTCCGACGGCGTCCCGTCGCCGATGTCCCTCGACGACGCCCTGCGCGACGCCGCGACCCACGACGGCGTCGACCTGTTCCAGATCTGCGATCACCTGCCGCTCGACACCGCGACCGACGAGCGCCTGGCCTCGATCCGGTCCCTGGCCGCCGACCTCGGTCTCACGCTCGAGGTCGGCACCCGCGGCACCCGGCCGGAGCACCTCGCCCGGTACCTGCACGTCGCGCAGCAGCTCGGCGCCACGCTCGTGCGGAGCATGTGGACGAGCGGCGACGACCAGCCCGACGCGGCCGAGACCGAACGACGCCTGCGGCAGGCGCTCCCCGCCTACGAGCGTGCGGGCGTGACCCTCGCGCTGGAGACCTACGAGGTCGTCCCCACCGCCGACCTCGTCGCCGTCGTCCAGGCGATCGGCTCCGACAGCCTCGGCATCTGCCTCGACCCGTCGAACACCGTCGCCCGGCTCGAACACCCGCGGGACGTCGTGGCGATGACCGCCCCGCACGTCGTCAACTGGCACGTCAAGGACTCCGCCTTCACGCGCTCCCCGGGCTGGGTCGGGTTCCAGTACACCGGCGTCCCGATCGGCACCGGGGTCGTCGACCACGACGCCGTCCGCGCCGCGCTCGAACCAGACACCCGGGGGATCAACCGCGTCATCGAGTTCTGGCTGCCGTGGCAGGACGAGCACGCGGGCGCCGAACCGCTGCCGGGGGAGACACCCGCACAGACCACCACCCGCATCGAAGCGGCGTGGACCGAACACACCATCGAGTACATCAGGAGCAAGGAATCATGACCGATACCGTCACCACCCCCCACACCGTCGCTGCCGGATCCGGCACGGCCGACGTCACCGTCGCCGTGATCGGTGCCGGCGGCAAGATGGGCACCCGCGTCTCGAACAACTTCGCGAAGAGCGAGTACACCACCCTCTACAGCGAGGCCTCGCCCGCCGGCCAGGAGCGCATCCAGGCCCTCGGTCGTGAGCTCACCGACAGCCTCGACGCCGCGAAGGCCGCCGACGTCGTCATCCTCGCCGTCCCGGACGTCCTGCTCGGCAGCATCTCGGAGCAGCTCGTCCCCGTGATGAAGCCCGGTGCGTCGATCCTGACGCTCGACCCGGCGGCCGCCTACGCCGGTCTGCTGGCGAAGCGCGAGGACATCCACTACGCCGTGGCGCACCCGTGCCACCCGTCGGTGTTCCTCGAGCGCACCACCAAGGCCGAGTGGGACGACACCTTCGGTGGCATCGCCGCCCCGCAGGAGGTCATCGCGGCCTTCGACGCCTCGGAGTCGCTCGGCGACGGGGGCGACCGCGCCAAGGCCGTCGCCGAGGCCGTCATCACCACGATGTACGCCCCCGTCATCCAGGTGCACTGGGTCACGGTGAAGCAGCTGGCCGTGCTCGAGCCGACCCTGGTCGAGACGATCGCCTGCATGATCGGCGACTTCCTCAACGATGCTCTCGAGGAGACCGTCACCGGTGTCGGCGTGCCCCGCGGGGCCGCCCGCGCCATGCTCTACGGCCACACCTGGATCGCGCTGACGAACGGCCTGCGCGGCTCGAACCCGTTCTCCGACGCCTGCCACATCGCGATGGGCTACGGCCGCGAGAAGCTCATCAAGGAGGACTGGAAGCAGGTCTTCGACGACAGCGAGCTCGACTCGGTCATCGCGAAGATGCTCAAGATCGACGCCGTCCGCCGCTGAGCCGCACCGTCACCGACCGCCGCGCCGACCCGTCAGCGCGCCCGGACCGGAACGCCCCGCCGACCCCCTTCCGGCGGGGCGTTCCCCGTACCGTCGGCGGCCACGAACCCGCGCGGCCCCCACGCCTCGGCCAGCGTGATCGAGGCCACGCCGGGCACCGTCAGCGCCCGCACCGCGTCGGCGAACCACCGCTCGGCGGTCGGGGTGTGCTGCGCCGGGTCGGTCGCGTCCGGAACGCTCTCCGGCCCGTACCCGCGCTCGACGGTCGCGTCCGCCACGTCCCGGTTCGTCGCCGTCGCCACCGCGTTGAACCGTGGCCGCAGCGTCACCGGGCCGACGTGCAGCGCCCTGCCGGCGGCCAGCCTGGAGGCGCTGGTCACCACCCAGCGCTGCATCCGGATCGACTCGGTCACCTGTTCGGGCGACCGGTCGTGCATCTGCGGCGTCACACTGCAGGTCAGGGGGCCGTCCCAGCCCGAGAACACCGCGATCGACCGGTTCAGCTCGGTGAAGTGGGCCCGGGTACCGGCGACGACCTCCAGCGCGCCGACCGCTGCCACCGCTTCGCGCAGTGCCCGCTGCAGCGCCGGCGTCGTCACGTGCGACACCGGGTCGAACGCCCCGACGCGGGCCACCGGCCCGCCCTCGAGCACCGCGTCGATCGCCGCGCGCAGCAGCACCGGGTCGTCGGTGGCGAACCGGACGTCCAGGGGAGCGCCACCCGCGTCCCGCCGGGCCGACGCGAGCACCGCCCCGACGTCCGGGGCCCCGAGGGTCGGCTCGACCAGGATCGGGAACCCGCGGAGCAGGTCGGCGTCGTCCGGGCGCGCAGCGACCGGTGCCGAACCCGCGAGGAGCTGGAGCGTCGGCGGCGGCGTGACCACGGCACCGGGAGCCGGCCCGTCGAGCGCCGCCAGGTCCGGGGCGGGGGAGGCCGCGCCTCCCGACCGGGTGCCCGGGCCACCTGCGGGACCGACCGCCGTCGCTCGGAGGGTGAGCCCCTGCCGGACCGTCGTCCCCGGCGCGATCGCGACCGGGAACGGCTCGGCGAGCGGCGTCGAGTACGTCTTGAACGAGGCGTCGGTCCAGTTCCGCTGGTCCTCGGTCTCGAACAGGTCGCCGGTCAGGTCGAGCGCCAGTGCGACCGGACCCGCAGCCCAGTCGAGACCGGCGACGTCGACGGCCGGCTGGTGCGGCGCGATCCAGAACGGGAACGCCGTCGCGGTGCTGCCACCGGACGGATGCCGCACCGTCAGCGGCTGCCCGGCCAGGGTCGGCGGGTGCAGGACGACGAGCCCGATGCGGTTGCGGCGGAAGGCCCGTGTGGCCGTCCCGACCGCGGCGACCCGCAGGGTGTCGTCGTCGAGCGTGGCCTCGAGGACGGTGCGGACGACCTCGACGCCGTCGTACCGTGCGCTGGACTCGATGCGGATGCGCCCGCCCGCACCGTCCACCGTGCGTGTCAGCACGGTGTCGTCGGCGGTGCGCCAGTCGTGGTCGCGGACGACGTACCGGACGGCGCGCAGGACGAGCGTGCCCCGGAACGTGACGTCGGCGAGTTCGGCTCCGCGCAGGGCCAGGCGCCAGGGCCCGACCGACACGACCTCGTCGTTCGACGTCGCAGTCATGGTGCATGCCTAGCACCGGTCAACCGGTTGGGCAATGATGGGGGTGACGGAGCAGCGCTGCCCCGAGGACGGAGTCCCACATGACCGCACGACTCGACGGCCGGACCGCACTCGTCACGGGAGCGGGGTCCGGCATCGGCCGCGCGATCGCCGACCGCTTCGTGGCCGAGGGGGCCACCGTCGTCTACGCCGACCGTGACGCCGAC
Source organism: Curtobacterium poinsettiae (assembly GCF_025677645.1). Taxonomy (NCBI): domain Bacteria; kingdom Bacillati; phylum Actinomycetota; class Actinomycetes; order Micrococcales; family Microbacteriaceae; genus Curtobacterium; species Curtobacterium flaccumfaciens. Next base: position 1,868,435 of record NZ_CP106879.1, read on the forward strand.
GCGGCCGCCGGTGCTGCTTCCGCAGCCGGCCCGACCGCGACCGGCCTGACGATGGACATCGCCGACGAGGCGAGCGTGGCCGCAGGGTTCGCCGGACTGGCCGAGCGTGGCACGAGCCCCGACGTGGTGGTCGCGAACGCCGGTGTGCAGCTGTTCGGCCACGACACGAAGGTCGCCGACCTGTCGCTCGAGACCTGGGACCGCACGGTCGCGGTCAACCTCACCGGCACGTTCCTGACGATCAAGCACGCCGTCCGGGCGATGCTCGCGAGCGGCGCCGGCGGGTCGGTCATCGCCACGGGGTCGCCGACCGGCCTGAACGGCGAGGGCGCCGACTTCGCGGCGTACTCCTCGACCAAGGGCGGCATCCACGCACTCGTCCGGGCGACTGCGATGGCCTACGCGCGGGACGGCATCCGGGTCAACACGGTCGTACCGGGCTACACCGAGACCGGCCTCGTGTCGGCGATCTCCGGTGACCCCGAGGCCCGAGCCGCGATCGTGGCCCGCACGCCCCTCGGACGCCCGGGCACCCCCGACGACGTCACCGGGATCATGGTCTACCTGGCCAGCGCGGAGTCGTCCTACGCCACCGGAGCGGAGTTCCGCGTCGACGGCGGCATGACGAGCCTCTGACCCGTCTCGGAGGCCCGGTGCGCCCCGCCGGACCTCCCACGCCCGACCTTTGGCCGCGGAACGCAGCACGTGGTTCCGCGGCTCCCGGCACGCGTACCGTCCGTCGCGATGACCGATTCGCCCACCACCAGTGCCCCGTCGAACTACGAGTCCGCCGACGGTGTGGCCCCCCTGCACGTCACCACCTACCGCCAGGTCCGCAAGGCCGCCCGCCGCGGACACGCACTGCCCGGCGACGCCGGAGAGCCCTCGCTCGCCGACCTCGTGAACGCCCGGAAGAACGGCACCGCCGAGTCCCGCTGACGCAAGCTCACGATCTGGTCTCGACCAGGTCTCGATCGGGACACGACCACGCGGACGGCACGACGGCGCTGCCACGATGTCGTCCATGGTCTCCTTCCGGTCCGCACTGCCCCTCCTTGTCGTGAGCGCGGTCCTCGTGTCCGGCTCGCTCGCCGGTTGCTCGGCCGACGCCGACGCAGACGCAGCGGCGCGGCCGACGTCGAGCCCGAAGCCGGCCTCGGAGGCCCGGCCCGCGGGCGGCGCGACCGACCCGATGGAGGAGGACCGGAGTGCTGCGGCGATCTGCGGCCAGATCAGTGCGCTGTCGACGATCTCGCTGAACGCGACGGTCGGCCGCAGCCAGGGCGAGCTCTCCGAGGCGCAGTACCAGGCGCTGATCGCTGCGGAACGGTTCGGCTACGAGCACCTGTCGAGCAGCGACGACGAGCTCGACGACGCGATCGACTACGCGCACGAGTACCTCGACGCGCACCCCGCACCGCAGTCCGGGCCAGCGCTCGAGATGAATCCCGAATGGGAACTCGTCGGGCGGACCCTGAACACCGCGTGCCAGCGGGCCGGGTCGAACGTCGTGAGCACCGCCCAGTACGGCGGCTGACGGCCCTGGTCAGGTTGCCGTGACCGCCGTCACCAGTGCGTCGAGCGCGCGGTCGAGCTCCGGCAGCGTCACGGCGCCGTAGCCGAACACGATGCCCGGCGGCGTGCTGCCGGGTGCGAGCCCGTACTCCTCGAGCGTCGCGACGAGCACCCCGGCGTCCGCCAGCAGACGTGCGATCTGCGCCCCGGTGGCCGGACCCGACCACGTGACCACCGCGTGCAGCCCGCCGTTCAGGGCACGGGCCTCCAGGCCAGCGACGTCGCCGAGCCGAGCCGCGATCCGGGCCCGGCGGTGCGTGTAGTCGCGGCGCACGCGACCGAGGTGCCGCCGTAGCGCACCCGTCCGCAGCAGGTGCACGAGCGCGGCCTGCACCGGTTCGGCGACGACCGCGCCACGAGCCCGACGGGCGGCGAGCACCGCGTCCGTCAGCGGGGAGCCAGCCGCTGCGCCGGCAGCAGCGGGCAGCACGAGGGAGGCGCACCGCAGTCGGGGGTCGAGCGTCTTCGAGAAGCCGCCGACGTGCAGCACCGAGCCCTCGACATCGAGTGCGGCCAGCGCGGGTACGGGAGCGCCGCGGTGCCGGAACTCGGAGTCGTAGTCGTCCTCGACCACCACGGTGCCGGTGTCCGCGGCCCAGGCGAGCAGTCGCCGGCGCCGGGCGACGGGCATCACCGACCCGAGCGGGTACTGGTGCGTCGGGCTGACCAGGACGGCGTCGACCGGTCCGGCCGCCTCGAGTGCGTCGAGGTCGAGGCCGTCCTCGCCGACCGGGACGCCCACCAGCGACCCGCCCGCGCTCGTGACCGCCCGGTGTCCGGTGCGGTAGCCGGGGTCCTCGACGGCGACGACGGGGGCGCGACCCAGCAGCCCCCGCAGCGCCTCGGTGACGAGCGACAACGCCTCCGAGGTCCCCGCGGTCACGAGCACCCGGTCGACCGTCGCCGTGAACCCGCGGGCCAGGCCGAGCTGGGCGACGACCTGTGCCCGCAGGTCGGGGGAGCCGAGCGGGTCCGCGATCGCGTTCCGGAGCGGTGCCGAGGCCGCTGCGCGCCAGGCTGCCCGCCAGTCCCGTTGCCGGATGGCGGTGACGGCGGGGATCCCTGGACGGCAGTCGATCAGCGGAGCGGACGGCGGAGCGGCCGCGACGCCGACCGCGCCGGAGCCGGAATCGGCGGTGTCCGTGCCGACGGCCGGCGGCGCACCCGTGGTTCGACCGTGCAGGTCCGCCGCGACCCGTGCGACGGCACCGTGCCGTGTCCGCAGGTACCCCTCGCCGTCGAGCTGCTCGTACGCCGCGACGACGGTGCCCCGGGCCACCCCGAGCTCCGCCGCCAGCGCCCGCGTCGACGGCAGCGGATCGCCCTCGCGCAGGGTGCCGTCGTGCACCATCCCGCGCACCCGTGCGGCCACACTCGACACCTTGCTCGACTGGTCCACCGCGATCGCCCCGATCTGGTCCAAGCACCGGACCACTGGTGACCCTAGCGTGACGACATGCCCACCTCGTGCTCCGAACCAGGACCGCCCACCGACGGTCCCTCGCTCCGCGTCCGCCGCCTGCGCGATCGCCAGTCCGACGACCCCGCCGTCCTGCACGCGATCCTCGCCGAGGCGCACGTCGCCCACGTCGGCATCGTCCGCGGTGGCCACCCGGTCGTGCTGCCCTTCCTCTGCGCCGTCGGGGACCTCGGCGGCGGCCCCGTCCTGCTGCTGCACGGCTCGACCGGTGGTGGGCTGTTCCTCGACGCCGGCGCCGCGGGCGTCCCGGTCGCCGCCACCGTCACCCACCTGGACGGCCTGGTCTTCGCACGCTCGACCAACGACAGCTCGGCGAACTACCGCAGCGCGATGATCGCCGGGCGCGCGACCGTGGTGCCGACCGACCTCCGCGCCGAAGCGCTCTGGCAGGTGGCCGACCACCTCATGCCGGGCCGCCGAGCCGAGGTGCGCGAGATGACCGCGAAGGAGGTCCGCGCCACCCAGGTCCTCCAGCTGCCCCTCGACCACGCGAGCGTCAAGGTCCGAGCCCACGGGGTGGGCGAGGACCCGGCCGACGGTGAGGACCACGCCGTCTGGGCGGGCGTGCTGCCACTCGCGGTCCGCGCCGGGGTCCCGATCCCGGGGGACATCTCGGAGGACAGCCCGGTGGACGCGTCGGTCGTCGCCCTGTCGGCCCGCCTCGACCGCCTGGCGGCCGACCGGGAGGCCCGGATCGCCGCCGTCATGCGGGTCACGCCGGTCTGAACCCGGGGCCACCGCCGCGGGCCGGCTCCAGAACGCCCGTGCGCACCGTCGGAGCCGCCTGCGAGCGGAGCTCGTTCCTGTGACCAGCCGCAGGAACACTCCGGCGCTGCCCAGCCGCGAGCGCCGCCGTGACCAATACGTTACTTTCCGGACCGCTGAGTGGTCCCGACCCGGAAGGACCCATGGGACGCCACACCCTGCCTGCAGCAGCCGACGACCGTCAGCCCGTGCGATCGCACACGCACCCCGCGGTCGACCCCGCGTTGCTGACGCCCGATACGCAGCAGTCCCGTCCCCGTGGTCGCCGCTCGGCCCTCGGCCCTGCGGCCGCCCGCTCCACCTTCGTCGAGCACCCGAAGCCGGCCCGGACCGTGCGGATGCAGCCGCGGCCCGCCCCCGTCGCGTCGTCGGCCGGTAGCGCGGTGCTGAGCCGGACCGCCACCCTGCGGGCCGAGCGCGCCGTCGACCCGCGGCACGTCCGCCGTTCCGCGAACGCGAAGCGGGCCGCGATCCTGCTCGCCCCCGCGATCGCGGTGACCTCGAGCCTGACGCTCGCTCTGCCCGCGAACGCCGACACCCTGCCCACCGACACCCGCTCGGGCACGACCACCGCGCAGGACGCCCAGACCTTCACGGTGGCGCACGACGTCCAGGTCCCCGTGGTCTCCACCGACGGCATGACCACCACGACGACGATCGTGTCCTACCCGACGCTCGACCTCCGCTTCGGGGTGACGATTGCGCAGGCACAGTCCGCGTTGTCCGCCGCGCTCTCGGCCGGTGGCGACCGGGCCACGATCGTGCAGACCGCCCTGCAGTACATGGGGGACCCGTACGTCGAGGGCGGCGCGAGCCACGAGGGCATCGACTGCTCCGGGCTCACGATGGTCGCCTACCAGGCGGTGGGGATCCAGCTCGTGCACTACGTGCCGACGCAGGACGCCGTCGCCACCACGATCCCCGAGTCCGAGGCACTGCCGGGGGACCTCGTCGTGTACGACGACGAGGACCACGTCGGCCTGTACCTCGGCCAGGGCCTCGTGCTGCAGGCACCGCACCCGGGTGAGGTCGTCGACATCGTCCCGATGTACTCGGCGGCGCACCACTTCGCGCGCGTCCTGCCCGCCGGGAGCTGACCGACCACCCGAGGCGCTGCCGTGGTGGGGACCAGCAGGACCACCCGGACGGGGCGTCCCCACCGATCACGGGCCTCCCGTATCCTGGAGTGATGGCTTCCGACACCCGCACCCCGTTCGAACAGCAGCAGTCTGCTCGTCCGCAGGTGCGCCCGCGCACCGAGGGCTGGAAGCAGGCCACCGACACCGACGGTCGCCCGCTCCTGCAGTTCGCGTCCCCGAAGCGTGGCAAGCCGCCCGTGCACCTGGCCGACCTGACAGCCGAGGAACGCGAGGCCCGCGTGAAGGAACTCGGCCTGCCCGGGTTCCGCGCCAAGCAGCTCGCGACCCACTACTTCCAGCACTACACGTCCGACCCGGCCAAGATGACCGACCTCCCCGCCGCCCAGCGGGAACAGCTCGTCGCCGGGATGCTGCCGCCGCTCCTCACCGAGACCCGGCGGCTGGCGACGGACAACGGCGACACGATCAAGTTCCTCTGGAAGCTGCACGACGGCGCCCTGGTCGAGTCGGTCCTCATGCGCTACCCGGGTCGCATCACCCTGTGCGTCTCGTCCCAGGCCGGGTGCGGCATGAACTGCCCGTTCTGCGCCACCGGCCAGGCGGGGCTGACGCGCAACATGTCCACCGCCGAGATCATCGAGCAGATCGTCCGGGCCAACGCCGCGATCGCCGCCGGTGAGCTCGGGGGCGATCCCCGCAAGGGCGGACAGGACCGCGTCGACGCCGAGCGCGTGACGAACATCGTGTTCATGGGCATGGGGGAGCCGCTCGCGAACTACAAGCGGGTGATGGACGCCGTGCGGTTGATGGTCGCACCGCAGCCGATGGGCCTCGGGATGAGCGCGCGCGGGATCACCGTGTCGACCGTCGGCCTCGTGCCGGCGATCAAGAAGCTGGCGGACGAGAACATCCCGCTCACCTTCGCGCTGTCCCTGCACGCTCCCGACGACGAGCTCCGCGACGAGCTCATCCCGGTGAACTCACGCTGGAAGGCCGACGAGGCGATCGACGCCGCCCACGAGTACTACGTGAAGACGGGCCGTCGTGTCTCGATCGAGTACGCGCTCATCAAGGACATGAACGACCACGCCTGGCGTGCGGACCTGCTCGCCGAGAAGCTCAACAAGCGCGGCAAGGGGTGGGTGCACGTCAACCCGATCCCGCTCAACCCGACGCCGGGCTCCGTGTGGACCTCGTCCGAGGTGCACGTGCAGGACGAGTTCGTCCGCCGACTCAACGCCGCCGGCATCCCGACGACCCTGCGCGACACCCGCGGCAAGGAGATCGACGGGGCGTGCGGGCAGTTGGCAGCGGCTGAGTAGGTCGGTCCGGTCCGGTTCGTTCGTTCGTTCGGGAGGCACGGTGCGGGTTCGCACCGTGCCTTCCGTCGTTCCCGGGGTCGCGCCCACCACGTCGATCCCAGGAAACCCGAGGGACACGTGCCGTTCACCCGGCGGCGACACGCCCGGGAGGGACGACGGTTGGCAGGGCCCCCGGGGCGTGTGTAAAGTAATCACTCGTTGCCGCTGAGGCGGAGAACGGAACGGCCGAGACGGTCACAGGGTGCAAGCCCTGGATGCGCAGTCCGGACGGGGTCCCGCTCAGGCAACATCCCCCCGAAGAAGTCGAAGTGATTCGACGTGTCTGACGGTGGAACAAGACGAATGCCTCTCTGGCGGAACCTGTGATGGGTCGAGCGGGGAGTGCGACTGGTCCTTGAGAACTCAACAGCGTGCACATTGTCAATGCCAATTTATTGATTGACCTCGTGCCTGGTCGGTTTGTCCGGCTGGGTCATGAAGCAATTCCTTTTGGATTGAAGATTGTCAGTAGACAGTCAACAGTCAGAATCAACTCGGTCTGATGCCTTCGGGTGTTGGGTCTGTATTTTTTTACGGAGAGTTTGATCCTGGCTCAGGACGAACGCTGGCGGCGTGCTTAACACATGCAAGTCGAACGATGATGCCCAGCTTGCTGGGTGGATTAGTGGCGAACGGGTGAGTAACACGTGAGTAACCTGCCCCTGACTCTGGGATAAGCGTTGGAAACGACGTCTAATACTGGATATGATCACTGGCCGCATGGTCTGGTGGTGGAAAGATTTTTTGGTTGGGGATGGACTCGCGGCCTATCAGCTTGTTGGTGAGGTAATGGCTCACCAAGGCGACGACGGGTAGCCGGCCTGAGAGGGTGACCGGCCACACTGGGACTGAGACACGGCCCAGACTCCTACGGGAGGCAGCAGTGGGGAATATTGCACAATGGGCGAAAGCCTGATGCAGCAACGCCGCGTGAGGGATGACGGCCTTCGGGTTGTAAACCTCTTTTAGTAGGGAAGAAGCGAAAGTGACGGTACCTGCAGAAAAAGCACCGGCTAACTACGTGCCAGCAGCCGCGGTAATACGTAGGGTGCAAGCGTTGTCCGGAATTATTGGGCGTAAAGAGCTCGTAGGCGGTTTGTCGCGTCTGCTGTGAAATCCCGAGGCTCAACCTCGGGCTTGCAGTGGGTACGGGCAGACTAGAGTGCGGTAGGGGAGATTGGAATTCCTGGTGTAGCGGTGGAATGCGCAGATATCAGGAGGAACACCGATGGCGAAGGCAGATCTCTGGGCCGTAACTGACGCTGAGGAGCGAAAGCATGGGGAGCGAACAGGATTAGATACCCTGGTAGTCCATGCCGTAAACGTTGGGCGCTAGATGTAGGGACCTTTCCACGGTTTCTGTGTCGTAGCTAACGCATTAAGCGCCCCGCCTGGGGAGTACGGCCGCAAGGCTAAAACTCAAAGGAATTGACGGGGGCCCGCACAAGCGGCGGAGCATGCGGATTAATTCGATGCAACGCGAAGAACCTTACCAAGGCTTGACATACACCGGAAACGGCCAGAGATGGTCGCCCCCTTGTGGTCGGTGTACAGGTGGTGCATGGTTGTCGTCAGCTCGTGTCGTGAGATGTTGGGTTAAGTCCCGCAACGAGCGCAACCCTCGTTCTATGTTGCCAGCGGGTTATGCCGGGGACTCATAGGAGACTGCCGGGGTCAACTCGGAGGAAGGTGGGGATGACGTCAAATCATCATGCCCCTTATGTCTTGGGCTTCACGCATGCTACAATGGCCGGTACAAAGGGCTGCGATACCGTAAGGTGGAGCGAATCCCAAAAAGCCGGTCTCAGTTCGGATTGAGGTCTGCAACTCGACCTCATGAAGTCGGAGTCGCTAGTAATCGCAGATCAGCAACGCTGCGGTGAATACGTTCCCGGGCCTTGTACACACCGCCCGTCAAGTCATGAAAGTCGGTAACACCCGAAGCCGGTGGCCTAACCCTTGTGGAAGGAGCCGTCGAAGGTGGGATCGGTGATTAGGACTAAGTCGTAACAAGGTAGCCGTACCGGAAGGTGCGGCTGGATCACCTCCTTTCTAAGGAGCATCTGGTCAGTGCTGGTCGCCCTTCATGGGTGGTTGGTTGCTGATCCAGGCGCCTGGTTCGGACCGAACGTGTCCGACGGGTAGCTCATGGGTGGAACATTGACAGTGCAGTTGGGAGTGATGCTTCCGACCTCAGTACGCTCTGCTTGCAGAGTTGGGACGGGTCGAGGGTGGAGCTGCTGGCTGGTGCACGTTGTTGGGTCCTGAGGGACCAGGCTTCCTGCTGCCGCGTGAGTGGTGGTGGGGGTTGGGCCTACGGGTCCTTCGTCGGGCCAGGGTGAACCTACCTTTCTGGTGGGGGAGTGCTGGTGCCGATCGTATGTTGAGAACTACACAGTGGACGCGAGCATCTTTGATTCGCGTCATCCATGATCAGCCTTCGGGTTGGTGTGGTGACGTTGGATCGCAATTTTAATCTTTGTGGTCAAGTTTCTAAGAGCAAACGGTGGATGCCTTGGCATCTGGAGCCGATGAAGGACGTAGAAATCTGCGATAAGCCTCGGGGAGCTGATAATCGAGCCTCGATCCGAGGATTTCCGAATGGGGAAACCCCGCCAGGCGTTTTGCGACCTGGTGACTCCCGCCTGAATATATAGGGCGGGTAGAGGGAACGTGGGGAAGTGAAACATCTCAGTACCCACAGGAAGAGAAAACAACATGTGATTCCGTGAGTAGTGGCGAGCGAAAGCGGATGAGGCTAAACCGATCATGTGTGATAGCCGGCGGGCGTTGCATGGTCGGGGTTGTGGGACACGTCACTCAGTTCTGCCGGTCTGGGGCGGTTACAGCGCATCATAGTCGAACCGGTTTGAAAGCCGGGCCGTAGTGGGTGCCAGCCCCGTAGACGAAATGGTGTTATGGCCGGATGTGTATCCCAAGTAGCACGGGGCCCGAGAAATCCCGTGTGAATCTGTCAGGACCACCTGATAAGCCTAAATACTCCCAGATGACCGATAGCGGACAAGTACCGTGAGGGAAAGGTGAAAAGTACCCCGGGAGGGGAGTGAAATAGTACCTGAAACCGTTTGCTTACAAACCGTCGGAGCCTCCTTAGTAGGGGTGACGGCGTGCCTTTTGAAGAATGAGCCTGCGAGTTAGTGATATGTGGCGAGGTTAACCCGTGAGGGGCAGCCGTAGCGAAAGCGAGTCTGAATAGGGCGTTTGAGTCGCATGTTCTAGACCCGAAGCGAAGTGATCTATCCATGGCCAGGTTGAAGCGACGGTAAGACGTCGTGGAGGACCGAACCCACTTCAGTTGAAAATGGAGGGGATGAGCTGTGGATAGGGGTGAAAGGCCAATCAAACTTCGTGATAGCTGGTTCTCTCCGAAATGCATTTAGGTGCAGCGTTGCGTGTTTCTCGCCGGAGGTAGAGCTACTGGATGGCCGATGGGCCTCAACAGGTTACTGACGTCAGCCAAACTCCGAATGCCGGTGAGTGAGAGCGCAGCAGTGAGACGGTGGGGGATAAGCTTCATCGTCGAGAGGGAAACAACCCAGACTACCAACTAAGGTCCCTAAGCGTGTGCTAAGTGGGAAAGGATGTGGAGTTGCACAGACAACCAGGAGGTTGGCTTAGAAGCAGCCACCCTTGAAAGAGTGCGTAATAGCTCACTGGTCAAGTGATTCCGCGCCGACAATGTAACGGGGCTCAAGCACACCACCGAAGTTGTAGATTTCGCACTATAGACAAGCCTTCGTGGTTCAGTCGTGCGGAGTGGTAGGAGAGCGTCGTGTGGCGAGTGAAGCGGCGGAGTGATCCAGCCGTGGACGCTACACGAGTGAGAATGCAGGCATGAGTAGCGAAAGACGGGTGAGAAACCCGTCCTCCGAAAGACCAAGGGTTCCAGGGCCAGGTTAATCCGCCCTGGGTAAGTCGGGACCTAAGGCGAGGCCGACAGGCGTAGTCGATGGACAACGGGTTGATATTCCCGTACCGGCGAACAACCGCCCAAGCTAATCCAGTGGTGCTAAGAGTCCTAACCCGGTACAACCGGATCCCTTCGGGGTGATGGTGGCCGGTCTAACGCTCGACCCCATGCTGGTGCGGTTAGCGTATGAACAGGTGTGACGCAGGAAGGTAGCTGAGCCAGGCGATGGTATCCGTAAGGTGAACCTGGTGTAAGGATGTAGGGCTGACGATAGGCAAATCCGTCGTCTGTACGCCTGAGATCCGACGCGTACCCGTAAGGGGAAATCAGTGATCCTATGCTGCCGAGAAAAGCATCGACGCGAGGTTGCAGCCGCCCGTACCCGAAACCGACTCAGGTGGTCAGGTAGAGAATACCAAGGAGATCGAGAGAATCGTGGTTAAGGAACTCGGCAAAATGCCCCCGTAACTTCGGGAGAAGGGGGGCCGGACGCGTGACCGGATGTACTCCGTGAGCGTTGAAGGCCGCAGAGACCAGTGGGAAGCGACTGTTTACTAAAAACACAGGTCCGTGCGAAGTCGCAAGACGATGTATACGGACTGACGCCTGCCCGGTGCTGGAAGGTTAAGAGGAAGGGTTAGCCTTTGGGCGAAGCTCTGAATTTAAGCCCCAGTAAACGGCGGTGGTAACTATAACCATCCTAAGGTAGCGAAATTCCTTGTCGGGTAAGTTCCGACCTGCACGAATGGCGTAACGACTTCCCAGCTGTCTCAACCGCGAACTCGGCGAAATTGCACTACGAGTAAAGATGCTCGTTACGCGCAGCAGGACGGAAAGACCCCGTGACCTTTACTACAGTTTGGTATTGGTGTTCGGAGTGGCTTGTGTAGGATAGGTGGGAGACTGTGAAGCGGGCACGCTAGTGTTCGTGGAGTCATTGTTGAAATACCACTCTGGTCACTTTGGATGTCTAACGTAGGACCCTGATCGGGTTCATGGACAGTGCCTGATGGGTAGTTTAACTGGGGCGGTTGCCTCCCAAAGAGTAACGGAGGCGCCCAAAGGTTCCCTCAACCTGGTTGGCAATCAGGTGGCGAGTGTAAGTGCACAAGGGAGCTTGACTGTGAGACTGACAGGTCGAGCAGGGACGAAAGTCGGGACTAGTGATCCGGCAGTGGCTTGTGGAAGCGCTGTCGCTCAACGGATAAAAGGTACCTCGGGGATAACAGGCTGATCTTGCCCAAGAGTCCATATCGACGGCATGGTTTGGCACCTCGATGTCGGCTCGTCGCATCCTGGGGCTGGAGTAGGTCCCAAGGGTTGGGCTGTTCGCCCATTAAAGCGGTACGCGAGCTGGGTTTAGAACGTCGTGAGACAGTTCGGTCCCTATCCGCTGCGCGCGTTGGAAATTTGAGAAGATCTATCCCTAGTACGAGAGGACCGGGATGGACGAACCTCTGGTGTGTCAGTTGTTCTGCCAAGGGCACCGCTGATTAGCTACGTTCGGACCGGATAACCGCTGAAAGCATCTAAGCGGGAAGCCGTCTTCGAGATGAGATTTCCATGCACCTTGAGTGTGAGAGGCTCCCAGCAGACTACTGGGTTGATAGGCCGGATGTGGAAGCGGGGACTAACGACCCGTGGAGCTGACCGGTACTAATAAGCCGAAGACTTGATAACACACTGATTTCCGTGCACGTGTTGCACGGGCTCGCGTCCACTTTGTGGTTCCCGACAGACGATCGGGAATCGAAACTGAATACACCGCTCTGTCTTCCACACGGGAGACAGCAGTCGGGACAGCTTTGAGACCAAGATCCATGGTCGAGAGTGTTCCGGTGGTCATAGCGAGAGGGAAACGCCCGGTCACATTCCGAACCCGGAAGCTAAGCCTCTCAGCGCCGATGGTACTGCAAGGGGGACCTTGTGGGAGAGTAGGACGCCGCCGGACTTAACGTGAAGAACCAGGGAACCCCTGACCAGTACTGGTCAGGGGTTTTCTGCGTTCTACGGCCCGTTCGGGGTCCTTGTCGAAGGGCTCTGGTCAGGCCGTAGGATCAGCCGACGACGGAGGAACGATGACCGAAGCCTGGCCGGCCCTGCCCGACGGCTCCCGCCTGGCGCTGCGGGAGATCCTCATCCACGGGGTGCTCTCCCGTGCGGAGATCGCCCGGTCACTCGGGCTCTCGCGCGCGAGCCTCACCCGGGCCATGCGCGTCCTCGTGTCACAGCGGCTCGTGGTCGAGGTGGGGACCGACGTGCGAGGCGCCACCGGCCGCCCGTCGGAGCTCCTGCAGGTGAGCAGCGGGCAGTGGGAGTTCCTCGGCGTCAAGCTCACGAAGGATCGCCTGTACGCCGCGGTCACGGACCTGGGCGGACGCGTCCTCGCGCTGCACGAGGAAGTGATCGACGACACCGCCGCCGATTCGCTGGCGGAGCAGATCACGGCCGTGCTCGAGCGACTCCGGGATGCGCATCCGACCATCTGCGCGATCGGTGTCTCGCTGCCCGGTGACGTGATCGTCCGCGCGGGGGAGTCCGTCGTCGCGGCGTCGGTGTTCCTCGGGTGGCACGAGGTGCCCTTCGCCCGGATGCTCGAGGAGCGGACCGGCATCGCCACGTTCACGGCGAACGACGTTCACGCGCTGACGGCGAAGGAGCACTGGTTCGGTGCTGGTGCCGGTCGTGGGTCGATGGTGCTCGTGACGGTCGGTGAGGGCCTCGGTCTCGGGCTCATCGCGAACGGGCAGGTGTCCACCGGGGAGCACGGGCGACTGGGGCGCATCGGGCACCTGCCGGTCCTCGGCGGCGGTCCGGACTGTGGCCTCGGTCACGCCGGGTGCGCGTCGAGCTACCTCCCGAGTCCGGTGATCGTGCGGAACGCCGGCCACGAGGGGAAGACCTACGACCAGGTGGTCGAACTCGCCCGGCACGGTGACGACGGAGCGCTCGCTGCGTTCGAGGATGCCGGCCGCGCCCTCGGGGTGCTGCTCGCCACGGCGGTGCACATCGCGGACCCCTCGGCGATCGTGCTGACGGGCGACGGGCTGCCCGTGTACGACCTGGCGCGAGCGACCGTCGACGAGTCGATGCGAGCAGCGCTGGCGCCGTACACCGAGCCGGTCACGGTGGAGGTGCAGCCGTTCGAGTTCTCGGAGTGGGCACGCGCCGGAGCGGTGCTCGCCATCCGCCGGCTGCTGGGGGAGTAGTCCGTCGCCGGAACAGCAGAGGTGTCGACGCCTTAGTTACACACGTTGACAAACGCTACCGCAGACGGGAGGCTTGAGCGGTCCACACCATCGAAGGAGATGCCGTGACCGTTGCCCCCACCGTCCCGTGGCCGACCGACGGCCTGTCGTTCGGCGGCGACTACAGCCCCGAACAGTGGCCCCGGCAGACCTGGCTCGAGGACGTCCGACTGATGCGCGAGGCCGGGGTGAACCTGGTCACCGTCGGGGTGTTCTCGTGGGCACTGCTCGAGCGGTCGCCGGGGGACTTCACGTGGGGGTGGCTGGACGACGTCCTCGCGCTGCTGCACGAGCACGGCATCGCGGTGGACCTCGCGACGCCGACCGCTGCCCCGCCGAACTGGCTGCTGACCGCACACCCCGAGATCCTGCCCCTGGACGCGACCGAGCGGCGGGAACGACCAGGCGGACGACTCGGGTGGTGCCCGGCCTCCGCGCTGTTCCGGGAGCACGCGCTCCGCATGGTCGACGCGCTGGCCGAGCGGTACGGCCGGCACCCCGCGGTGCGGCTCTGGCACGTCAGCAACGAGCTCGGTGGCGGCAACGGCCGGTGCTACTGCGAGGCGTCGGCAGCGGACTTCCGGCACTGGCTCGTCGCCAAGTACGGCGACGTCGAGTCCGCGAACACTGCCTGGGGCACGTCCTTCTGGGGACACACGTACACCTCGTTCGACGAGGTCTCGCCGCCACGGGGTGTGGGCGGGGCCCCGAACCCCGGGCTCGCGCTGGACTTCGAGCGGTACTCGTCCGACGCCCTGCTCCGTCAGTTCGACGCCGAGAAGGCCGTGATCGAGCGGCACTCGGACGTGCCGGTCACGACGAACTTCATGGTGGGTGCCGGGTCGCAGGTCGTCGACTACGCCGGGTGGGCGAAGCACGTGGCGATCGTCGCGAACGACCACTACACGCTCGTCGACGACGCCCGCCGCGAGCAGGACCTCGCGCTGGCCGGTGACCGGATGCGCGGGATGTCGGCGGACCGCCGTCCCTGGCTGCTGATGGAGCACTCGACCGGTGGGCCGAGCTGGCAGCAGCGCAACCGGGCCAAGGAACCGGCCGAACTCGTCCGGAACGCCCTGGCGCACGTCGCCCACGGGTCCGACGGGGCGCTGTTCTTCCAGTGGCGGGCCTCCACCGCGGGCGCGGAGCAGTTCCACTCCGCGATGCTCCCGCACGCCGGCACCCGCACACGCATCTGGCGCGAGGTGCTCGCCCTCGGCCGTGCGCTGCAGGACCTCGCCCCCGTGCAGGGCACCCGCGTGGAGCCGGCCCGGGTCGCGATCGTCGTGGACGAGGCCTCCGGCTGGGCAGTGCAGTCGGGGCTCAAGCCGCACCGGGGCCTGCGCTACGGCCGGGAGCTCCGCGCCTGGCACCGTGCGTTCCACGACCGGCAGGTGCTCACCGACGTGGTCCCCACCGACGCCGACCTGGACGGCTACGACGTGGTCGTCGTGCCGACGATGCTCATCGTCGACGACGCGACCGCCGCCCGGCTCTCCGCCGTGGTGGACCGCGGCGCCACCCTGATCGTCACCTACCTGTCCGGCGTCGCCGACGAGACCGCACGCATCCGCACCGGCGGGTACCCGGGAGCGTTCCGCGAGGTGCTCGGCGCCTGGAGCGAGGAGTTCACCCCGCTGCAGCGCGACGAACGATGGGCACTGGACGACGGCGAGGTGGTGACCGACTGGGCCGAGGCGGTCGTGCTCGAGGACGCCGAGTCCGTGCTCCGGTACACCGACGGTCCGCTCGCGGGCCGGCCCGCCGTCACGCGCCGCGCCGTCGGCGGCGGCGCCTGGTACGTGTCCGCGATGCTCGCGGACGACAGCATCCAACGGCTCGTGGACGGGGTGATCGCGGAGCGGGGGATCCTGCGGACGGTCACCGGGCCTCCCGGCCTGGAGGCGGTGCGTCGCGTCGGCGACGACGGCTCCGCCTTCCTGTTCCTCGTCAACCACCGCGCTGACGACGTCACGGTCGTCGCGTCCGGGACGGACCTGCTCGACGGGTCCGGCCACGGGCCGGACACCGTCGTGCCCGCCGGACGCGTCCGCGTGCTGCGCGAGGAGCGGGTCTCGTGACCGTCGTGGAGCCCGAGCCGACAGCCGTCGCTGCGCGCGATCGAGCGGTGCACGTGCTGCGATCGGCCGGGGTGTCGCTGGTGCTGGCGTCCGCGGCGGACGGGCTGCCCGAGGTGCTGCACTGGGGCCGGGACGTCGGGCCCGTCGCGCCGGGGGACGCTGCCGACCTGCTGCTCGCACTCGGTCGGCCGCTCGGACCGAGTGCGCTGGACGCGCGGTGGCCCCTCACGGTGCTGCCGACCGAGCGCGACGGGTGGGAGGGTCGGCCGGGGATCGCCGGGCACGTGGACGGGATGCCGCTCGTGCCGCGGTGGCGTGAGGTGGTGGTGATCGGTGACGACGAGCGGATCGTCGTGACCGCCGAGTCCGACTCGTTGGCGCTCCGGAGTGAGTTCGCGCTCGACACCGCGGGGGTGCTGCGGGTGCGGCACACGGTGACGAACACGCACGCCGAGCCCGTGCACGTGCAGGCACTCGAGGCGACGCTGCCCGTGGGGGAGCGGATCACCGAGGTGCTCGACCTGGGCGGACGGTGGACCCGTGAGCGCACCCCGCAGCGCCGCACCGCGACGGCCGGGAGCCACGCACGGGAGAGCCGTCGCGGGCGGACCGGCCACGATTCGCCGACGTTGCTCGTGCTCGGGACGCCCGGGTTCTCGGACGCCGAGGGCGAGCTGTGGGCGGTGCACCTGGCCTGGAGCGCGGACTCCGTGTACCGGTACGACCAGCTCGCCGAGGCACGGCCGTTGCTCGGCGCCGGGGAGCTGCTGCGTGCGGGCGAGGTCGTGCTCGGCGAGGGGGACTCGTTCGCCGCTCCCGACGCCGTGTTCGTGTGGAGCGACACCGGGATCGACGGGCTGTCCGACCGCTTGCACGACTCGTTGCGCAGCCGCCCGGGGCATCCGCGACGACCCCGGCCCGTGGTGCTCAACACGTGGGAGGCCGTCTACTACCGGCAGGAGCTCGAACCGCTGGTCGCCCTGGCGGAGACGGCGGCGGACATCGGGGTCGAGCGGTTCGTGCTCGACGACGGGTGGTTCCTCGGCCGGCGGTCGGACTCGACCTCGCTCGGGGACTGGCGCGTCGATCCGTCGGTGTGGCCGGACGGGCTGGCACCGCTCGTCGACCGGGTGCGTGCGCTCGGCATGGAGTTCGGCCTGTGGTTCGAGCCCGAGATGGTCAGCCCCGTGTCCGAGCTGGCCGCGGCGCACCCGGAGTGGATGCTGCAGCGCCCCGAGGACGACGTGCGGACGTGGCGGAACCAGTACGTGCTCGACATGGCGAACCCGCTCGCCCGGCACCACGTGCTCGAGAGCATGTCCCGGGTGATCGGTGCGCACCACGTCGACTTCGTGAAGTGGGACCAGAACCGGGACATCGTGCACGCGGTGCACGCGGGACGCGCCGGCATCGACGCGCACACCCGCGGCGTCTACGCGCTGATGGACGAGCTGCGCGCGCGGCACCCGTGGCTGGAGATCGAGGCCTGCGCGAGCGGTGGTGCCCGGATCGACCTCGGCGTGCTCGAGCGCACCGACCGGGTGTGGCCGTCGGACTCGAACGACGCCTTCGAGCGACTGCCGATCCAGCGGTGGACCGAGGCGCTGCTCCCGCTGGAGCTGATCGGCTCGCACGTCGGGCCGGAGATCTCGCACACCACGGGCCGGCACCTCGACCTGGACTTCCGGATGGCGGTGTCGCTGTTCGGCTCGGCCGGCATCGAGACCGACATCACGAAGCTGTCGGCTGAGGAGCTCGACCGGCTCCGGGCCTGGACGGCGCTGTACCGACGGGAGCGCGGGCTGCTGCACTCCGGGCGGCTGCGGCACCTGGACCTCGGGGACCCGGGGACGGTGGCCACATCGGTGGTGGCCGCGGACCGATCGCGGGCGCTGGTGCGGGTGGCGCGGACGGAGACCGGGCCGAGGTCGTTGCCGGTGCCGCTCCGGGTGCGCGGACTCGACCGGTCGCGGCGCTACCGGCTCGCCCCGGTGTCCGGGCTCGCCGTCCCGCGCGGGCTCGACATGGTGCCGCCGGAGTGGCTCGTGCGCGGACACCTGGAACTGACCGGCGCCGTGTTCGAGAACGTCGGCGCCCGGCTGCCACTGCTCGCACCCGCGACCGCGATCGTGCTGGAGCTCCGCGCGATCGACTGAGCGCGGCCGGCCGTGCGCGGTCCGCTGCTGTCCGAGCCGAGCGGGCGGAATGCCGGGGTGGCGCTGGTCGCCGACCCGGGTGTTCCGCCCGTTCGTGGGAGCGGGGCGAGGGGATGGGCACCGGGTGACGGTTCCGGTTCGCGAACCCGGGGGATCGTGAACCGGAACCGTCACCGGCGCGAGGGGACGTCGCCGTCCCCGCCCCCAGGGGGCACCCCGGTCAGGGCAGGAGCGAACCCGCGTGGCGGAGGACGAGCGGGTGGACGAGCTCCTGTGCAGCGATGCCCGGCGCACCCGTCACCGTGAAGGTCACCGACTCGCCGGGGAGCAGGGACACCAGGCCGTCGTCGACGCGGGCGGCCGCATCGACGCGGTCGGGGAACAGCGAGACGTCCCGCGCGTACGCCGTCGCCGTGACGGTGACCGTCGCGCCGTCGTCCGTCGCCGACACGACCGCGGACAGGGGCGAGGGCTCGAGTGCCTGGTCGACGACCTCGGCGAAGTCGTGCACGGTGCGGGTGCCGGCTCCGGTGACGACGAGGACCTCGGAACCGGGGTCCTCGGGCACGGCGAGCGACGACGGCAGCTGCGTCCGGTCGGCATCGGCGGGGGCTGCTGCGAGCCTGAACGACGACGACTCGAGCACGGTGCCGTCGAAGGCGACGCGGGAGACCGTGACCTCGCCGGCGACCGACGAACCGGACGCGTTGACGAGGACGACGTCGAGACCTCCGTCGCCGTCGCCACCCTGGCCGCCGGACGACGGCTGCACGGTGAGCAGCACGGGCTGGTAGGCCTGCCGGACGGCGTACCAGACGGGCTTCCGGATGCCGGCGTGGTCGACGAGGGCCCAGGACACCACGGGCCAGTCGTCGTTGAGCTGCCAGACGACCATGCCGGTGTTGTCGGGCGTGCGGGAGCGGAACCACTCCATGCCGAAGCGGATCGCGTGCGCCTGGTTGAGCTGCGCGGCGAAGTGCCAGTCCTCGATGGAGGTCGGCTCGGGTAGGTGCCGGCGCATGCCGTCGGCGAGCTTCCGGTTGCCCTGGTCGGCCTTCTGGTGCACGAGCATCTCGTGGCCGTCCGGGTCGAGAGGCTCGTCGTGCACCACCGCGGTCAGGGTCGACCACGCCGGCGGGCCCTGGAACCCGAACTCGGCGACGAAGCGCGGCTCCCAGTCGGCGTAGGCACGGTAGTCGAGCCGGTTCCAGACGTCCCAGATGTGCACGCTGCCGTTCCGCTGGTCGTTCGGCGTCAGGTACTCGTCGAACGAGAACGGGCTGCCCGGGGTGTACGGCCGGGTCGGGTCGAGCTCGGCGACGACCGACGGCAGCAGGGAACGGTAGTAGCCGTTGCCCCAGGTCCGGCCGACGAGCGACGGCCGCCAGCCCCACTCGGCGTAGGCGACGAGGTTCTCGTTGTTGCCGTTCCACACCACGAGCGACGGGTGCGGGCTGAGGCGGGTGACGGCCTCGCGGACCTCGGGCTCGACCTCGTCGGCGAGCCAGGGCTCCTCGGCGTACGCGGCACAGGCGAACAGGAAGTCCTGCCACACCAGGACGCCGAGCTCGTCGCACCGGTCGTACAGGTCGTCGGACTCGTAGATCCCGCCGCCCCAGATGCGGAGCAGGTTCACGTTCGCGTCGATCGCGTCCTGGATCCGGTCCGCGTACCGCTCGGGTGTCATCTCGGTCAGGTAGGCGTGGTCGGGGATCCAGTTCGCCCCGCGCACCATGACCGGACAGCCGTTGACGCGGAGCAGGAACGGCGCCCCGCCGGCGTCGGCGGCGGTGTCGAGCGTGACCGTGCGGAAGCCCACACGGCCGGCCCACACGTCGTCGCCGACCTCGACCCGGACGTCGTACAGCGGCTGGTCACCCTCGCCGCGGGGCCACCAGACGGCGACGTCGGGGACCTCGAGGCGGACGGTCGCGGCACCGTCGACGACGGGGCGTGCGCCGACCACCCGGCCGGCGGTGTCGGAAGCCGCATGCCCTGCGGACGCGGGGTGCGCGGTCAGGGTGATCCGGGCCTCCAGGCCGGTGCCCGCGGAACCGTCCGCGGACGCGACGGGCGCGCTGCCGATCGCCTGCGAGAAGGAACCGGTGGAGCCGGCGTGCTCGACGTCGACGTGGGCCGTCAGCACACCGGTCGTGCCGTCGAGGTCGACGAGCGGACGGACGGACGCGATGCGGACGCCGCTCCAGGACTCGATGCCGACCGACTTCCAGATGCCGCTCGTGGCAACGTCGACGCCCCAGTCCCACCCGAAGTTCGACGCGTTCTTGCGGAGCGCGTTGTAGGGGTGGTGGTTGACGTGGGGCAGCTCGCCGCCGTGCAGGGCGGACAGGCGCTCGGCGGCGGGGACGGGCGCGTCGAACGTGACGACGAGCTCGTTCGTGCCCGGTCGGAGCAGGTGCCCGACGGGGAACCGGTACGAGCGGTGTTGGTTGGCGGTGGTCGCGACGACGATGCCGTTGAGCTCGATCGTGGCGAGGGTGTCGAGGCCCTCGGCGACGAGGTCGTGGCGGGTCTCGTCCGGCGCGGTCCACTCGAAGGTGCGGCGGTAGCGCCAGACGGTGTCGCCGATCCACTGGGTGGCGGCCTCGCCGTCGCCGTCGAACGGGTCGGGGATCCGGCCGGCCCGCAGCAGGTCGGTGTGCACGCAGCCGGGGACCTGCGCCGCGATCGGTTCGCGGTGCTCCGCCGACTGCTCGGGCCCGGTCACCGCCTCGAGGGTCCACGTGCCGTCCAGGGTGGTCCGCTCCATTGCGTCTCCTCATCGTTACGGGGCCGTGACCCGACCCCTTGACCGCCTTAGTTTACGCGTGTAACAATCACGCTCACAACGTGGACCCTGCGACGACGCAGACCGAGAGGACAACGATGTTCAACCCAACCCGTTCACGGCTCGCCATCGGCGGCGCCGTTCTCCTCGCAGCCGGCCTCGCGCTCAGCGGCTGCAGCTCCAGCGGCACCGCCAGCACGAACGACGCCGCTGCCTCGACCCTGGTGGCGTACACCGGCCAGTCCGGCGACTACCAGATCAACTTCAACCCGTGGTCGCCGTCCAACATCGGCGGTGTCGGCACGATCTACGAGTCGCTCTTCTTCATCACCAACGTCAACACGAAGGACCCGAAGCCGCTGCTCGGCAAGTCCTACGAGTGGAACGACGACGGCACGCAGCTCACCATCACGCTGCGCGACGGAGCCACCTGGAGCGACGGCGAGCCCTTCACCTCGAAGGACGTCGTGTTCACGCTCGACATGCTCAAGAAGCAGAAGGCCCTGAACTCGATCGGCTACGACGGCACCGCGAAGGCCGACGGCGACGACGAGGTGGTCGTCTCGTTCGACAAGCCGTCGTTCGTGCTCGGCCCGAACCTGCTCGGCAAGACCTGGATCGTGCCCGAGCACCTGTGGCAGGACATCGACCCGACCACCGACGTCGTGCGCGAGCCCGTCGGCACCGGCCCGTACACGCTCGGCACCTTCAAGGCGCAGGCGTTCACCCTCGAGGCGAACAAGAAGTACTGGGACGGCGCCCCGGCCGTGAAGACCATCCGCTACCTGTCGCTCTCCGGCAACACCGCCGGCGCCGACGCACTGAAGCAGGGGTCGATCGACTGGCAGACCGGCCCGGTGCCGAACATGGACGACATCCCCGCCAACTACAACGGCTACGACGGCATCACCGTCGGCCAGAACCAGATGGCCCTGCTGACCTGCGCGAACACCGACCTGGGCTGCGCCGGCCCGCAGACCGACCCGGCTGTCCGGCACGCGATCGCCGACGCCATCAACCGCAAGCAGCTCAACTCGCTGGCGTTCGAGAACACGGCGAGCGAGATCTCGCCGACCTTCGCGCTCACCACGACGCAGAAGGACACCATCTCGAAGGACATCGAGCCCGCCGTGATGCCAGAGACCGCCGACACCGACGCGGCCGCCTCGACCCTCGAGGACGCCGGCTGGAAGAAGGGCTCGGACGGCATCTACGCCAAGGACGGCAAGAAGCTGTCCCTGACGGTCGAGGTCGTCACCGGGTGGACCGACTACATCACCGCGATCGACACGATGACGCAGCAGCTGAAGGCCGCGGGCATCGAGCTCAAGGCGCAGCAGTCGTCGTGGAACGAGTGGACCGACAAGAAGACCAAGGGCAACTTCGAACTCGCGATCGACTCGCTCGGCCAGGGCCCGACGGCGAACCCGTACTACCTGTACAACAACTACTTCACGACGGCGAACACCGCGAAGGTCGGCGAAGCAGCCCCGATGAACATCTCGCGGTACAGCAACCCCGACGTGGACAAGGCCATCGCGAAGCTCGCCACCATCAACCCCGAGGACACGGCGGCGACCCAGCCCGAGCTCGACACGATCCAGGAGCACATCGTCGAGGACCTGCCCTACATCCCCGTGATGACCGGCGGCACGACGAGCGAGTTCCACGCGGCGAAGTTCACCGGCTGGCCGACGAAGGACGACCTGTACGCGTTCCCGGCGGTCTGGGCGAGCCCGGACAACGCCGAGATCTTCAAGGCGCTCAAGCCGGCGAAGGGCTGACACCGATGGGATCGCGACCGAGGGGCACTCGACGATGACCTACTTCCTGCGCAAGATCGGCTTCTACGTCGTCGCACTGTGGGCGGCCCTGACGCTGAACTTCATCATCCCCAGGCTCCTGCCCGGCAACCCGGTGGACATCCTGCTCGCCAAGCTCCAGCAGCGCGGCGGGCAGGTGACCCCGGCGACCCGGGAGGCGTACGAGCTGCTCCTCGGTGGCGATTCCTCGGAGCCGCTCATCTCCCAGTACGGCCACTACCTGGTCAACGTGTTCCGCGGTGACCTCGGGGTGTCCGTCAGTTACTTCCCGGCACCCGTCACCGAGGTGATCGGCAGTTCGCTGCCGTGGACCATCGCGCTGGTCGGGATCGCCACGATCCTGGCCGCCATCATCGGCGTCGGGCTCGGGGCCTTCGTCGGGTGGCGGCCCGGCACCTGGCTCGACTCGTTCGTGCCGGCCACCACCCTGCTCGCCGCGGTGCCGTACTTCTGGCTCGCGCTGATCCTGGTGTACTTCTTCGCCACCGGACTCCACCTGTTCCCGGCGCAGGGCGGCTACGACGTCATCCTGACCCCCGGCTTCAACTGGGACTTCATCGTCTCGGCCGTGCAGTACGGGGTGCTGCCGGCGGTGACGATCGTGCTCGCGTCGCTCGGCGGCTGGCTGCTCGGCATGCGCAACATGATGGTGTCGACGCTGTCCGAGGACTACATCACCACCGCGCAGGCGAAGGGCCTGTCCGACGGCAAGATCCTGCGGAACTACGCCGCTCGGAACGCCGTGCTGCCGTCCGTCGCCGGGTTCGCGATCTCCCTCGGGTTCATCGTGTCCGGCTCCGTCGTCACCGAGCAGGTGTTCTCGTACCCGGGCATCGGGTCGAAGCTGCTGTCCGCCGTGACGAACAACGACTACGCGCTCATGCAGGGCATCTTCCTGTTCATCACCCTGGCGGTCCTCGGCGCGAACCTCGTCGTCGACCTGCTGTACGGACTGATCGACCCGCGCACGCGGGCCCGGAGCTAGGGGAGGAGACGACCATGACCAACATCCAGCAGGAGACCGAGCCCACCATCGGCGCACTGACCGAGGAAGCCGACAGCACCACGTCGATCGCCACCCGGCGCGCGTCGAAGGGCGGCATCCGTCGGTTCCTCCCGACCCTCACGCCCTGGCTCGTCACGGGCATCGTGCTCGTCGCCGGCGTCACGCTGTTCGGGGTGATCGGACCGCTGCTCGTCGGCGACCCGACCACCATCCGCGACACGGGGCTGCAGGGACCGAGCGGCTCGAACGTCCTCGGCACCACCCAGACCGGTCAGGACGTCCTGGCCCAGCTCGCCTTCGCCACCCGGGGCAGCCTGCAGATCGGGCTCATCGTCGGCGTCCTCGCCACGGTGCTGTCCGCGTTCTTCGGGATCCTCGGCGCCTACCTGGGCGGGATCATGGACGAGGCGTTCTCGCTGTTCTCGAACGTGTTCCTCGTCATTCCCGGCCTGCCGCTCGTCATCGTCATCTCCGGCCTGGTGCCGCGTGAGGCCCGCGGGCTGTGGACCATCGCGGTCGTCCTGGCGATCACCTCCTGGGCCGGGTCCGCCCGGGTGCTGCGGGCGCAGACGATGTCGATCCGCAACCGCGACTACGTGTCCGCCGCCCGGGTCGCCGGCGAACGGCCGTGGCGGGTCATCGCCGTCGAGATCCTGCCGAACCTGCTGCCGGTGCTCGCGTCGCAGTTCGTGTTCGCGGTGATCGCCGCGATCCTCGGGGAGGCGGGACTGTCGTTCCTCGGGCTCGGGGCGTCGAACTCGTCGACGCTCGGCACCATGCTCTTCTACGCCCAGAACGGCTTCGCGCTGGCGAACGGCGCCTGGTGGTGGTTCGTGCCGCCGGGCCTGCTCATCGCCCTGCTCGGCATGGGCCTGTCCCTGGTGAACTTCTCGATCGACGAGGTCATCAACCCGCGACTCGCGAACGTGCGTGCGCAGCGACGGCGCGACCGTCGTGCGAAGCGTGCGGCCCGCTCGGGAGGCCCGGCTCGCGTCGCCACCGCCGGTCACGACACGAAGGGGGTCGCCCGATGAGCACCACCGACACCGCACGACCCGTCACCTCCGCCACCGGCGACGGCTCGCGCCGTCCCGCCGTGCTGACGATCGACCACCTCGACGTCGTCTACGAGACCGAGCACCCCGTGCACGCCGTCAAGGACGTCTCGCTCACCCTGGCGCCCGGCGAGATCCTCGGGCTCGCGGGGGAGTCCGGCTGCGGCAAGACGACCCTGGCGTACGCCATCACCCGGCTGCACCGGCCGCCGGCGAAGGTCACCTCGGGCAGCATCACGTTCCACGACCGCGACGGCACCGACGTCGACCTGCTCGGCCTGCCGCACGAGCAGCTCCGGGCCGTGCGGTGGTCGAAGCTGTCCATGGTGTTCCAGGGGGCGATGAACGCGCTCAACCCGGTCACCACGATCCGCGCCCAGCTCGACGACGCTCTCGTCGAACACCGCAAGGGCCTGCCGCGCCGGGAACGACGAGCAATCGCCGAGGACGCCCTGCGCCGCGTCGGCGTCGACCCGTCCCGCATCACGGCGTACCCGCACGAACTGTCCGGCGGCATGCGGCAGCGCGTGATGATCGCGATGGCGATGCTGCTCGAACCGCAGATCATGATCATGGACGAGCCGACCACCGCGCTTGACGTCGTGGTGCAGCGGGAGATCCTGCGCGAGATCGTCCGACTGCGCGACGAGCTCGGGTTCGCCGTCGTGTTCATCACGCACGACCTGCCGCTGCTGCTCGAGATCAGCGACCGGATCGCGATCATGCTCCGCGGCGAGGTCGTCGAGTGCGACCGCGCCAGCGTGATCCAGCACGACCCGCAGCACCCGTACACGCGGAAGCTGCTGCAGTCGTTCCCGAGCCTGTCCGGAGCCCGCGGCGCGTTCATCCGCACCGGGGTCGAGGACGGCGCCGAACCCGAGACCGACACCCGGGCCGTCGTGGTCCAGGCAGCACAGGAGACGGACCGATGACCAGTGTGACCGTCAGCCACCTCGGCAAGGACTTCCACACCCGCAAGGGCCTGCAGCGCACCACCCTGCGGGCCGTCGACGACGTGTCGTTCGACCTGCTGCCCGGCCGGACCGTCGCGCTGGTGGGGGAGTCCGGCTCGGGCAAGTCCACCATCGCGCGGATGCTCGCCAAGCTCGAGACCCGGACGCGCGGCTCGATCGACGTGCGGCTCGAGGACGGCACCCCCGTCGAGGGCAGCATGTACCGCCGGCACGTGCAGATGGTGTTCCAGGACCCGTTCGCCTCGCTCAACCCGTTCCACTCGATCGAGCACCACATCGCCCGGCCGCTGCAGTTGCACCACCGGGCCCGCGGCGCCGACGAGACCGCCGACAAGGTGCGGGAACTGCTCGGTCGCGTGAACCTCGACGAGGACTTCGCATCGCGGCGGCCGCACGAGCTCTCCGGCGGACAGCGGCAGCGCGTCGCGATCGCCCGCGCACTCGCCCCGGGCGCCCAGGTGCTCATCGCCGACGAACCGGTGTCGATGCTCGACGTCTCGATCCGCCTGAGCGTGCTCAACCTGCTCGGCCGGCTGCAGCGCGAGGACGAACTCGCCGTGCTCTACATCACGCACGACCTGGCGACCGCGCGGCACTTCTCCGACGAGATCCTGGTGCTCTACCGCGGCCGGGTCGTCGAGCGCGGACCGTCGGACGCCGTCATCCTCGACCCGCACCACGACTACACCCGGCTGCTCGCCGAGGCCGCCCCCGACCCGGAGCGCACCGAGCGCCGGATCACCGCCGGGCCGCCACTCGACCGGACGAAGATCGACAACACCACCTGCTACGACCACACGGTCGGGGACTGGGTGTCGAGCGAGCCCGCACCGGTCGGGGCGCGATGAGCGACGGGTCGACGTTCGTCGACTGGGTCACCGACGGGTTCGCCGCACGGTTCCGGGTCGGTGCGGACCAGCCCGCGGCGCTCGTGTCGTTCGTGCCGACCGGAGGAGTGGCCGGCGGCGGAGCGCTCGCCGACGGTCCGGACGACCCGCAGCCGCTCGTGGAGCTGACGACGATCGGGCACGGACGGTTCCCGGGCGGGTTCCGGCATGTCGACTCCACGATCGGGGCGCGACTGCGACCCGTGTCGCACCACGAGCACGACGACGGGACCGACCTGTGGTTCCGGATCGTGCAGGCGGACGCGGCCACGGGCCTCCAGGCCGAGTCGGTGTTCCGGGCGCGCGCCGGCGTGCCCGCGTTCCAGACGTGGACCGAGGTGTCGGCCGCACACGGTGAGCACGTCGTCGACTTCGTGTCGTCGTTCGCGACCGGGGCGTTCCTGACCGATTCGGGTGCCACCGTCGACGAGCTCGCCCTCGTGCACGCCGACAACGACTGGGCAGCGGAGAGCCGGTGGCGGACCGATCCGCTGCGGTCGATCGGGCTCGCGGCGATCGACCGGGAGGCCCAGCACCACCCGCCCCGCAGCCGCGCCGTCGTGCAGAACCGCGGTTCGTGGTCGACCGGTGAAGCGCTGCCGATCGGGGTGCTGCAATCGGATCGGTACGCGCTCGTCTGGCAGGTCGAGCACAACGGGCCGTGGCTGTACGAGCTCGGGGAGACCCGGCGGCACGCGTACCTGCTGCTGAGCGGGCCGACCGACCAGGAACACCAGTGGACCGCAGTCGTCACGCCGGAGCAGCCGTTCACCTCGGTGCCGGTGTCCGTCGGGATCGCCGGGTCGGTCGACGACGCCTTCGGGGTGCTCACCCGGCAGCGTCGGGCGTTCCGGCAGGTGCGGGAGGCCGACCGTGCCCTGCCCCTGGTGTTCAACGACTACATGAACACGCTCATGGGCGACCCGACCACCGAGAAGCTCCTGCCGCTGATCGACGCCGCTGCCGACGACGGAGCGGACCTGTTCTGCATCGACGCCGGCTGGTACGCCGAGGGGCACTGGTGGGACACCGTCGGAGCGTGGCAGGAAGCGGCGTCGCGGTTCCCGACGGGGCTCGGGGCCGTCATCGACCACATCCGTGCGCGCGGCATGCAGGCCGGCCTCTGGCTCGAACCCGAGGTCATCGGCATCCACTCGCCGCTGGTTTCGACCCTGCCGTCGTTTGCGTTCGTCGAGCACCACGGGGTCCGGGTCGCGGAGCACGGGCGGCACCTGCTCGACCTGCGCTCGCCGGAGGCCCGCGCACACCTCGACTCGGTGGTCGACCGGCTCGTCGGGGAGCTCGGGGTGACGTTCTTCAAGATGGACAACAACACGATGACCGGGCCGTTCGCCGGGATGCTCGACCACCAGCGGGCGCTGCTCGACTGGCTCGACGCGGTGCAGGAGCGGCACCCGGCTCTGCTCATCGAGAACTGCGCCTCGGGAGCGATGCGCGCCGACTGGGCCATGCTGTCCCGCCTGCACATGCAGTCGACCTCGGACCAGCAGGACCCGGTGTTGTCCGCCACGATCGCCGCCGCTGCTCCCGCTGCGATGCTGCCCGAGCAGGCGGGGAACTGGGCCTACCCGGCGCCGACGATGGACCCGGAGCTGTTCGCGCTGTCGCTCGTGAACGGGGTGCTCGGTCGGATGTACCTGTCCGGGTACCTCAACGAGATGTCGTCGTCGCAGCGTGCGGTGGTCGGTCACGCCATCGCGGCGCACCGGCAGGTCCTGGACGTCGTCGAAGCGGCCGTCCCGGTCTGGCCCCTCGGGCTGCCCGCCTGGGAGGACCCGTGGATCGCACTCGGCCTGCGCGCCGCCTCGGGTGACCTGTACCTGTCGGTGTGGTCGCTGCCCGGTGCGTCGGCGTCGGTGTCGTTGCCACTGCCGGCGTTCGCCGGGCAGGCGGTGGTCGTCGAGCCGCTGTTCCCGACGGCACTCGGGTCGTGGTCCGTGGCGTGGGACGCCGCTTCGGGCTCGCTCGAGGTCGCGAACGGCGGATCGACCCCCACAGCGCGGGTGCTCCGCGTCCGGTCGCAGGAGGCGGACGCGGGGGCCTGAGCGGGCGCGCGTCCCGATGGCAGGGCGCGCGCTGGAGCGGACGGGCGGCACGGTGCGGGCAGGCACCGTGCCTCCCGTCTCGTCCGTGGTCGCGTCCATGGCGCGGGGGACGCGGGTTCGTGTCCGCGCGGTGACGGTTCCGGTTCAGGATCCTCGGGGATCGTGAACCAGAACCGTCAACGCGCGGGCGACCCGGAGGCTCCGCATCAAGCCTCCACCGTCACCCCGGTCGATAGAGCAATCGTCGTGATCCGGAGGACTCGTGAGGCTAAATTCCTCAGCCGCGTGCTGTCCGACGTGCCCGCTGCGAGGAGCGCAGCCAAGACAAAGGTGTTGCTTCGACGATCACAGATGATTTGATTGGTGCGTGTGGGTAGTAGGTGACAGCAGCTGGACTGACGTGGCAGCGGCTCTAGCAGCCGTAGTAACTGCAGCAACGGCGATCGTTCTCGCAGTGCAGCTCCGCAAGCGAGAAAGAGCGAGAGCGCTCTCGGATCTGCACGAGCACCTCACTACCGGTGAAACCGCGCATGCGCGAGACACTTTGGGAACGTTGCTCTACTCAAAGCAATACCAGCGCAAGGTCAAGCGACTTGACGCGATTTCGAGCTACTTTCGCCTGATATGGGCTGTGCAGCACGCTCGAAACGTCTTCGACCGTTACAAGCTGGACTGGTCGTTACGTGTCTCGCCAGACACCTTCCTCGCTCGCAGCCGGTTCCGCCGACGCTGGCGCACCAAGCAAGCTCGCGAGATCGCCAACGCTTTGACGTGGAACCTGCGCGAGATTGAAGAGAACCTTAACCGGTTCCACTACGAGTACTCCGAACACTGGGCAGTTGAGGACGATGACGCCTGGCAAGAGCTGCTGATCAATTCCCGTTGAGGGAGCTGGTCACCAAAGGAGCTGGAGCTCCATCGCGCGGGTGACAGCACGGGTGCGGTCGTTCACGCCGAGCTTCTCGAAGACGTGGCCGAGGTGGGTCTTCACCGTGGCCTCGCTGAGGAACAGCGCGCGGCCGATCGCCGGGTTGCTGTTGCCCTGGGCGACGAGGCGCAGGACGTCGAGCTCGCGCGGGGTCAGCGACGGGCCGACAGTAGCCGGGAAGGCGCCCGTCGCTCGGCGGACGAGCGCTGCGGCAGCGGAAGGAGCCAGCGCCGTCTCGCCCCGTGCGGTCGCCCGGACGCCGGCGAGGATCTCGGACTCCGGGGCGGCCTTCAGCAGGTAGCCGGTGGCGCCGGCCTCGATGGCGGCGAGGATCTGGTCGTCGGACTCGTACGTGGTCAGGATCAGGACGCGGACGCCGGGGTCGACGGCGAGGATCTCCGCCGTCGCCGCATCGCCGTCGAGCACGGGCATCCGGAGGTCCATCAGCACGACGTCGGGGCGTTCGGCCAGTGCCACCGTCACCGCGGCGCGGCCGTCGCTCGCCTGGCCGACGACCTCGACGTCGTCGGCGTCCTGCAGCAGGGCCACGATGCCCGACCGGACGATCGGGTGGTCGTCGGCGACCATGACGCGGATCACCGGGCCACCTCCGCCACGGGGTCACGATCGACGGCCGGGAGGCTCGGCTCGGGTCCGGTGGGCAGGCTCGCGTCGACGACGGTGCCCCGGCCCGGGGTGCTCGTGATCGAGCAGGTGCCGCCGGAGAGCACGAGCCGTTCGTGGAGCCCGCGGATGCCGTGCCCGACGGTCGGCGCGCTCGTGTCGAACCCGACGCCGTCGTCGGTCACGCGGACGCCGACCTGTTCGGGCGCGTGCCGCAGGACGATCCGGACGGAGCTGGCGTCGGCGTGCGCGCGGATGTTCGCCAGGGACTCCTGGACGACCCGGAGCAGCACGACCTGGGCGTCGCGGTCGAGCGGGCCGTCGGTCGCGTCGACGGCGACGGGCGTGCCGGTCTCTCGGGTGTAGCGCTCCGCCAGGCGGTGCAGGGCCCCGGCCAGGCTGCCGCTCGTGGCACCGGCGACCCCGGCGGCGATGAGGGCGCGGGAGTCCTCGAGCGCCGCTCGTGCCGACTCCTCGAGGACCGCCAGCCGTTCGTCGAGCGCGGCACCGCGGTCGTTCGCCAGGTCCTTGCGGGCACGTTCGGTGAGCATGACGATGCCGGCGAGGTTCTGCGCGACGGTGTCGTGGATCTCGCGGGCCAGGCGCTCCCGTTCGCTCGCGACGCCCGCGCTGCGGTGGGCATCGGCGAGCGACTGCTGGGTCGCGCGGAGTTCGTCGAGGAGTTGGCGGCGCTCCTCGGACAGGCCGGCGACACTCGAGATCCACACGCCCATCGCACAGGCGCCGATCACGCTGATGCCCTCGATGAGCAGGGTGCTGACGAGGGCGTCCGGGCCCTCGGATACCTGCAGGCCGATGCCGCTCGCGACGCCGACCGCGATCGAGAGCACGACGGCGGTGCGGACCCGTTCGGACTGCACCCAGACCAGGGGGAACGCGATGCACTGCACGAACGCGGTGCTCGGCACGACGGCGGGCAACACCAGGGCGGCGACGAGGACCAGCGGCACGAAGGCCGCGGCGGCACGGGGGTTGTCGTAGCCGCGGTGCCCGAACAGGGCGTAGGCGACGACGAGCACCACGACCGCCGTGTAGGCCGGCCAGCGGGTACCCCACGGCGACCACCCGAACACGGTGATCACGGCGGTGAGGAGCATCGTGCCCGCGAAGAAGACGTGCAACCACCGGTTGCGCATCCACGTCTCGCCGTTCATGACGACAGCATCCCATCGATGCAGGACCGCGGAGCGGTTCTCCACAGGGGGCATCAGGCGTCCTTGCGGTTCCACCGGAACGTCAGCAGGCAGGCCACCGTGCCCAGGACCAGCCATGCTGCCAACACGAGGGCTCCGAGGCCGAGGTGCCACGCGCCTCCCGGCTCACCCGACTCGAACGCACCGGGCAGGAAGACGGACCGCATGCCGGACGCCATCCAGCGCAGGGGGAAGACGGAGGCGACGTCCTGCAACCAGGTGGGGAGCTGCGTGAAGGGCAGGTAGACGCCGGAGATGAACTGCAGCACCAGCACGATCGGGACGATGGTGGCGGTGGCGCGCCGGCCCTCGCGGGGGAGCGCCGAGACCGCGATGCCGAGGACGCAGCTGGTGGCGATGCCGAGGACCATCACGCCGGCGAAGACACCCCAGTTGCTCGCGTCGGTCGGGAGGTCGACGCCGAAGACCAGGCTCGCGATCGCCAGCAGCAGTGCGGTCTGCACGAGCGTGGTGACGAGGACCATGCCGATCTTGCCGACGAAGTACGACAGGACGGGGAGCGGTGTGCCGCCGAGGCGCTTCAACGTGCCGTCGCTGCGCTCGGTGGCGATGTCGACGCCGAGGGACTGCGTGCCGGAGAGCAGGATGCCCGTCGCCACCAGGCCGGGCAGGTAGTAGGTGGCGTAGTCGACGCTGACGTCGGGGCCGGCCTGGATGTCGGCGGCGCCGGAGAACGCCACCGAGAACAGCGCCAGCATGATGATCGGGAACAGGAAGGTGAAGAAGACCGCATCGGGAGCGCGGAAGTAGGAGCGGATCTCGTACGAGATGCGGCTGGTCGCTGTCTTCACTGCTGTCCCACCATGTCGAGGTAGACGTCCTCGAGGGACGGGCGGATGACTTCGAGGTCGTGCATGGCCGTGGTGTTGCTGCGGATGAGCGCTGTGGGGTCGGTGGTGCGCGCGTCGTGGTGTTCGCCGCCGTCGTCGCGCCAGCGGACCCGGGGTGTGCGAGCCTCGGCGTCGCCGATCTCGTCGATGGGTGCGAGGTCGAGCAGCTTCCCGGCGGCGATCACCGCGGCACGGTCGGCGAGCTGGGCGGCTTCGTCGAGGTAGTGCGTGGTGAGCAGGATCGTCGTGCCCTCGTGCTGCACCTGGCGCAGGAGGTCCCAGAACTGCCGGCGGGCCTCGGGGTCGAAGCCCGTCGTCGGTTCGTCGAGGAACAGGACCTCCGGGCGGCCGATGATGCCGAGGGCGACGTCGACACGGCGGCGCTGGCCTCCCGACAGTCGGCTGATGCGGGTGTTGCGCTGCGTCTCGAGCCCCGTCGCGGTGAGGAGTTCCTCGACGCTGCGGTGCTTCGGGTAGAGCGTCGCGAAGTGGTTCAGCTGCTCGGCGACGGTGACGTTCGGGGACTCCGCGCTGGTCTGCAGGACGATGCCGATGCGTGCGTTGTGGCTGCGGCTCGTCCGTGCCGGGTCGTGGCCGAGGACGCGGACCTCGCCGGCGGTGCGGGAGCGGTACCCCTCGAGGATCTCGACCGTCGTGGACTTGCCGGCACCGTTCGGGCCGAGCAGAGCGAAGGTCTCGCCCCGTTCGATCGTGAAGGAGACGTCGTCCACGGCACGTTTGCCGGTGGCGTACTGCTTGCCGAGGTGCTGGACCTCGATGGCGGGGGACTCGGGCATGGGTCCAGCTTCGCCGCCGGCTCGCTTTGCGGGATCGGCTGAGGCGGTGGTCTCGGCATCGTCCGATCGGGGGATGGTGCCGGACTGGAGGCGCGGTGCGGGTTGGTCGTCCACAGGGCGTTCCACGGATGGCCGCGTCCGGCAACTCCTCTGATATGTTGCCCACGGGGAAGCGGTGCAGACCGCGACGGCGAGACGGGGGAGACGATGGCCGATCTGCAAGTGTCGTGGAGCACGCTCGAAGCCGTGCACGGCGCACTCGAGAAGGCGACGGAGACGTTCAGCGGGGACGCGCTGCCCGCGGAGGGTGGGGCGTTCGGCGCTGACGACGTCGCGCAGGCGTTCGCGACCTTCCGGACGGCGCAGCAACGATCCGCCGAGTGGCTCGCCGACACCAGCCGCACGCTCGGCCAGTACGCGAAGGACACGAAGTCGCTGTTCGCCGACGCGGACGACGACCTGGCTGGCAAGGCCGGGGGTGAGTGATGGCCGCCGATCCCCTCGCCGGTGACCCGGGAGCGATCGCGAAGCTCTCCAGCGCGCTCGCCGACCACCAGGACGACATCCGCACCGGAGTGCACCACGTCATCGGTGCACAGCACGATGCGGACGGGTGGAGGGGAGCCTCGAAGGACCGGTTCGCCGCCACCGTCGGTACCGTCGCTCCCGCCGCCCAGCGGATCATCGGCCGGCTCGACGCTGCCATCGACGTGCTCGACACCTACGCGGACGCCGTGCAGCAGATCCAGGACGAGGCCGAACGCATCCAGTCCGCCCAGCTGCGCAACGCCGTGGACTCGGTGACGAACGCCGCATCGATGGGCAGCGCGGAGTCGGCCGCGTCCGGCAGCGACGCCACCGAAGCCGACAGTCGGCGCCTGGACCGCCTGCAGAGCGATGCCGACGACCTCGCGGCCGCCGCGAAGCGACTGGACGCCGAGTGGGACGCGCTCGTCGAACGGCGGGCGGCGGCCGACCGCGCGGCCGCCGCTGGTCTGTCCGACAGCGACGTGCTCGGAGTCGCCCCCGGGTACGCCGGGTCGCTCGCCGCCATGAGCGACGCCGACTTCCTGCGAGCCGTGGCCGGGATGCCGCCTGAGGTGCTCGCCGGACAGGGCAAGGGCGTCGCAGACCGAATTGCGAGTATGCCGCCCGACGTCGTGCAGGCGTGGTGGGACGGGCTCGGCGGGCGCGGGACCGCGGGGGAGCACTCGACGGCGCAGGACGCGCTCATCACGGCGTTGCCCGCGGTGATCGGCAACCTGAACGGGGTGCCGTACTGGGCGCGGGACCAGGCGAACCGGCTGAGTGCGCAGCGGGCGTACGAGCAAGCGACTGAGGCTCTGGGCAAGGCCCAGAAGGCGTACGGCAAGGCGGTCGGGCGCGCTGCGCTGGCTGACGCGCGCCGGGCGCTGATCGCGGCGCAAGAGCGGTACAACCAGCTCAACAACTTCGCGGCCGGGGCGAGGACGGACCTCAACCTCCGCTATCCCCTCCCGCGACAGATGGTGGCGTTCCGCGACGGCAAGCCGCCGTTGGGCGCGTTCTCGGTCGGCGACCTGGACAGCGCGAGCAGCGTCACCTTCCTCGTCCCCGGGATGGGCAGTTCGCTGGCGGACACCACGCAGTACATGCGGACAGGGTCGACCGTGCAGCAGTCGCAACAGCAGATGAGTGGCGATGCCAGCGCCTACGTGACCTGGCTCGGCTACGAAGCACCCCCGAACTTCGTGGCAACCGGTGACACTGCCGTCTTCCACGAAGACTCGGCGCGTGCCGGGGCTGCGAACCTCGCCGCAGATCTTGCCGCAGTCCGCACAACCAGACCAGACGTTCAGCTGAACGTCGTGGCGCACTCGTACGGCTCGACGACTGCCGCGATCGCGCTCGCGCACGACGCCGCTCTGCGCGTCCACTCCTTCGTCACGCTCGGATCGGCGGGCATCCCTTCGTCCGTGCCCGATGCCGCAGCGACCAATGCGGCCCACATGTATGCTGCGCAGGCTGACGAGAAGTGGGACATCGCCGCGTTCGGGCGCACGTTCAGTGATCCGCACCGTGCAGACCCCGCCCAGGCATTCGGCGCGACGGAGATACACACGGATGGATCGAAGACGGTGAACGTACACGACCTTGCCGCCGACCCTGATTCCGGGAACATCGGCTACCTCGACAGCGGCACGAAGACGCTGTTGGGAACAGCGAAAGCGACCATGCCGTGAACAGCCTGTCGAAGTCGCTCCTCGGGTTCGTCGCCGTGGTGGGGCTACTCACGACGGTGACGGCCTGTGGTTCGAACGGGGGAGACGAGATGCAACCAGATGAGGCGAAGCAGAACGCCGTGGCGTTCCTGCGGGAGACGATGGACCACGAACCGCTGGCTTGGCCCGAGGTCCCAGAGCCGGTGGCCACGCGATGCGCCGATGGGGACGACGGAGTCCGGTTCCAGTACCTCGTGACGATCGACCAGAAGACCGATCCGAAGGAACTCGCCACTTCGTTCGAGGAGTTCTGGAGGACGAAGGGACTCGACGTGCAACCTTCGCAGGAGGACTTCGGGAAGTACGGCATCGCCTACTCGGCAACTGCGCGTGCGGACGGGAAGCCGTGGGGCTCGTTCCAGTTCAGTGAGCGGGGCATCAGCCTCTACGTCGACTCTCAGTGCGCCGAGGGTTCTCCGGATGACTACGAGGACTGATCGGTGTGGTCCAGGAGACTCCGCATCCGACGGACGCACGCGGCGGTGACCGAGTACCGGCTCCTGCATCCGCTACCGCGGTCCGTCCGCGACGGCTTGATCGTCAGCCCCTCCGACTCGCAGGGACGCAGGGACGCGGGTGCCGGGTACCAGGCGAACGCGAGCCGCACCAGCCTGCGCTCGTCGGTGGGACGGCGGCTCACCGGGGCTGCGGTTGCGCTGTTCCTCACGACCGTGCTCGTTGGATGCGCGACAGGAGGGAAGACCATGACCCCCGAAGAAGCGCAGAGAGATGCCCTGACGTTGCTCGACCAGACCACGGCGTCCGCCGACCTCGACTGGTCGTCGCCGGGGGAACCCGTCAGCAAGGAATGTCCCAAGGGTGTCCGCTACCAATACATGGTGCACGCTCCGGTCACCTCGAAGCAGGCCGAACTCGCTGACTCTCTGTCGGAGTTCTGGCGCTCCAGAGGACTCGAGGTCGAACGCAGCCAGCAGGATTTCGGGTCGAAGTACGGCAGGGTGTACGGAGCGACGGCGAAGGCAGACGGTAATGCTGGCGCAGCCTTCGAGATCACGAACGGGAACGCACTCGTCTCCGTCAACTCCCAGTGCGTTGCTGGCTCGCCCGATGACGAATGACAACCGTGGTGCGGCGGCTGAAGACAGCACGACCGCAGCTGTGGAGCGGGGGCCAGTCGTGGCGAAGGTGACCCTACCGTGATGGTGGAGCAACGCATCGGGCTCGTCGTGTTGACGGCGAGTTTGTTGACCGTGGGCCTCACGGCCTGTGCAGGAGGGAGCCGATCGACGCACACCCCCGAGGACGCGAAGGCCGAGGCCTTGCAACTGCTCCGCAAGACCGAGAAAGCCGTGGACGTGTCGTGGCCAGACACCCCGGAACCGACCGCCGAGCCGTGCGATGACGGCGTGCGCTTCGCCTACTTCGTCCCGGTGTCGGTCGACAACGACGCCAAGGCGACCGCCAAGTCGCTTCGGCAGTTCTGGGAGTCGGAAGGCCTTCGAGTATCGCCGTCCGAGACGGATTTCGGTACGAGGGGCACGCTCTACTCGGCGACTGCCGACCGGGACGGTGCGGGAGGAGCGGCGTACCAGATCAGTTCGACGTCGGTCGCGGTGCAAGTGACCTCTCCGTGCGCAACGGGGTCCGTGCACGATCAGGACGAGTGACGGCGTCGAGGCGGGGGCGGCTGCGATGATGAGGCGTGTGGACAAGCCGATGACCGCTGCCGCTCTGGCCGGCACGATTGCCCTCGTGCTCTCGGGGTGCGGGATGGCAGGGCCGAGCGAGACCATGACCATGGACGAAGCGCGCTCGCAGGCCGTGACGGAACTCCGGTCGGTCCTGGAACTCGCTCCCGACACATGGCCGCAGGAAGTCCCGAAGCCGGTCGCGAACGACTGCCAGGTCGACGGGCAGAAGGCGGTGCAGTTCAGCTACTACGTCGAGGTGGACAGACCGGATGACCCGCGGGTGCTCGTCGAACAGGCCAGTGAACACTGGAGAAAGCAAGGGTACGAGCTCGCAACGACGCGGACCGAGATGGACGCAGCGACGGGTGACGTTTCCGCTGTGGTCGCGCGCGCCGACGGCAAGCCTCGTGCGTCGATCGCAGCCACGAAGATCCGCGCGCACGTCAACGTGGACTCGCGCTGCGTGCTCGGGGACCCGGACGACTACCGATGACGCCCTGATGACGAATGAGTTCTGACGGTTCTGGTTCGCGATCGTCGGGGATCGCGAACCAGAACCGTCACGACTTCAGTACTGCGGGCGGATCCAGTCGGTCGGTGCCACGAAGCGGGCGCGGGGCAGGACCTCGTCCGGCTCGGTGGTCCGCACGTTCGTGATGAACGTGTCCTCGCCGTACTCCGACAAGCGGCGGGCGATGCCGTCGCGTACGTCGATCGCCAGCGTCGTGCGGGTCGCCGGGTCCCCGCGGTGCTCGAAGGTCACCAGGATCGAATGCTCGCCGATGTGCTGGACCAGGATCGGGTGGAAGCTCTCGGGGCCGCGACCCCAACGGAGCATCAGGTCGGGCACGGCCATCCGGACGACGGGATCGGAGACCATGCTCCGGGCGAACGACACCTCGTGCGGACCGTCGTCGGGCTCGTGGAGCACGCCCTCGCGGTAGGAGACCGGCTTGGCGCGCTGACGGACGAGCGTTCAGGTCTGCGCGGCCTCGTCGATGTCGACGCGGAACTGCCAGTGCTGCTGTCGGGACTCCTGGTGCAGGCCTCGAGGACGTACCGGGCGGGACGGCGGGGGCGGCGAGCTCTCAGCGATCGCGGGACCGTCGGGCCGGGTGAGGAGCTCGTCGAAACGCACGGTGCCAGCATGGCGCACCACGTGCCGTAGACCGCACCCCTGACGGGCGGGAGGCGCGGGGCGGGGTGGTGCCGGGCCTCCAGGCCGTGGGGTGGTCGCGTCAGGTTGCGTCAAGCAACGTGCGCGTAGACCGGGAGGATGCAGGTCGTCGGAGTCGAACAGTTCGGAGGGCCCGAGGCCCTCGCCGTCCACGAGGTGCCGGAGCCGCACGCCGGTGCGGGATCCGTGCGGATCCGGGTGCAGGCGTTCGCCGTGAACCCGACCGACACGGGGGTGCGTGCCGGGGAGCGGGACAGCTCGCAGGCCTCGCCGCCGTACGTGCCGGGGATGGACGCCGCCGGCGTCATCGACGAGGTCGGGCCCGACGTCACCGGATGGCAGGTCGGCGACGAGGTCATGGCGATGGCGCTGCCGCTCACCGCCCACGGTGGCGCTTACGTGCAGGAGCTCGTCGCGCCGGTGGGGTCGTTCACGCGGATTCCTCGTGGGACGTCTCTCCCGCTCGCCTCCACAGTGCCGATGAACGGGCTGACGGCGTTGCAGATCCTGTCGCACGCCTCGCTCGCGCCGGGACAGACGCTCGCGGTGACCGGGGC
The DNA here is from genome assembly GCF_025677645.1 of Curtobacterium poinsettiae. NCBI lineage: Bacteria > Bacillati > Actinomycetota > Actinomycetes > Micrococcales > Microbacteriaceae > Curtobacterium > Curtobacterium flaccumfaciens. The sequence goes on from NZ_CP106879.1 coordinate 1,906,792, forward strand.
CGCTGGGTTGCTCGGGAACTACGTGGTGCAGCTGGCGAAGGCCGCCGGGCTGACCGTGATCGCGGATGCTGCTCCGGCGGACGAAGCCCTCGTGCGGTCGCTCGGGCCGGACCACGTGGTGCCGCGCGGTGATGGGTTCGCTGCCGCGGTGCGTGAGCTCGTGCCGGACGGGGCCGATGCGCTCGCCGATGCTGCCGTGCAGCGCGACGAGGTGGTGGACGCCGTTCGCGACGGGGGAGTGTTCTTCGACGTGCGGGGGTGGCAGGGCAACGGGGCTCGGGGGATCGAGTTCGTGCAGGTGATGGTGTTCTCGGAGTACCGGTCGTTCGACAAGCTCGAGCAGCTGCGGCATGCGGTGGAGAGTGGGACGTTGACGCCGCGGGTCGCCGAGGTGCTGCCGGCTGCGCGGGCTGGGGAGGCGCATGAGCGGTTGGAGGCTGGGGGGACGCGGGGGCGGTTCGTCCTCACTTGGTGAGTTGATGACCTGTTGATGGACGGGAGGCGCGGTGCCGGTTGGTGCCGCGCCTTCCGTCGTTCGGTGGCGACGCTTTCGTGCTGAGACGTCGTCGAACAGACGACGCAGCCCAAATGGCAGCAACAATGCAAGATACAAAGTATGCTGGACTTATGATCTAGCGTTTTAGTTGCTACGGTTCGGACGTGGTCGATGGACGACCACATTCGATTCGGAGGCATCTCGATGAAGAAGATCATCCAGCTCGGCGCGTTCTGCGCGGCGATGTTCACAGCGGCCGGGTTCGGCGTCTCGCCGGCCAGCGCGGCACCGTCCGACGCCGCAATCGTGGTCGAAGGAAGCGCATCGGCGGACGCTCCTCAGCAGACTCGGGCCGGCAAGATGGTGCCCGCTGGCGGCGGCATGTGGACCTACGGCATCTGGGACAAGAAGGTCCACTCGCTCTTTGCTCATGAGCGGTCCACGCACCGAGCGTCGGTCAAGTCCAACGGCACGGTGACGCGGTCAGCCTGGCAGCCCCCGAAGACCCTGGCCTACGCAACGCGAGCCAAGGCGGTCTCCGGGAACCAGTCGTACTGGGCAACTCGCGGATGAGGGCCTTCGCGGCCGCCACTGCCGTCGCGGTGGCGGCTGCGATCCTCGCCGCCACCGCGCTCGTCATCTCCGTGGTGGGCACGATGGAAGCGTCCGGTGCGCTGGTGGGCCGCAGTGTCGTGACCCTCACCGATCTTCCGTACGGCCTGACGAAGTCAGAACAAGTGCGCAATCTCACTTCCATCGCCACCGATTCGGATGTGTCGCTGGCGATGCTCGTGCCGGATAGTCACGCACGGCCGGACGTCTGGACCGCTCACGTGTTCCGCGGTCGCCCGGTCGTTCCGGTCCTTCGAGGTGAGCTGGATGTCCGTCCGATCGGCGACGGTGCTGACCTCGACCTGCGGACGACCTTCGCCGTCGGCGGTTCTGCCGAGGCGACGGAGCGCTTCCTCGAAGGCCTCGGACGGGCCGATTACAAGTTCGTGGACGACACACCCCGGGGTCCCGCGGCGCTCGTCTTCGTCGTCTCAGAGTCCGGCATGCTGGCCGCCCTCGTCGCGACTGCCCTCGGGATCGCGGTCGCGCTCATCGCAGAGTCGGCCAGGAGGAGTGCGCGCCAGGGGATCCGCCGGACCGTTGGCTGGTCACGGCGGCGGGTCGCAGCTCGGGAAGCTGCTGAGATGAGCGTGCTCGTCGGCGCTCTCGTCGTCGTGTCGTGTGTGGCAGTCGCAGCACTCCTCACCGCGCGAGCTGCAGGCACGTCCGTCTGGAGTCTCACCGCCGCTCTCTTCGTCATCGTGTTGGTCCCCGTGGGAGCCGTGATCATCGGAGGCCACGTCCTCGCCAACCTGTGGTGGGTACGAGAGCTCAGTTCGGCGAAGACCGCGCCCTGGCCGCTCGTCGTCGTCACCTCGGCCGCGATTGGCCTGGTGGTTCTCTCGGTCCTGGACATCGGCGCGATCGTGGCCCGTCAGGAACGAAGCACGGCGATCGAGAGGACGTTAGTCGCTGAAGCAGCGCACGGTGATGATGTCGTCCTGGGCACGGGTTTCACCGACTTTGATCAAGACGTGGGGTTCGGCAAGCTCGCGCTTGGACCACTCGCCAGAGGAGATGCCGGCTTGGCCCAGGTTTCCTTCGTTGAGTCGTTCACCGTCGTCGGCGATGTTGCTGTCGGACTCAGTGCGTACAACGATGAGATCGAAGCTCGACCTGGACCCGTGCTGCTCGTTCCCGAGGCCCTCGCCCCGGACGCATCGCAGCTCAAGCGGACCGCGGAAGAAGAACTCGCTGCGGGCTGGGAAGTCGAGGGTCGTGCTCCGCCGAGGGAAAGGTCGGTGCGGGCCGTGACGGTTGCATCGACGGCCGACATCACGGAGTCCGTCATCGACTGGACGGGCGCGTTGCGCCCGGAGGCTTCCACCTGGCCGGACATCCCAGTACTCGTCGTCCCTGATCCAACGGACATCGCACCGAATCGCATCGGGACCGCGGTCGCGAACGGCGAAGTCCGGTTCGCCGACCGCCGCGCGTTGCTCAGTGCAGTTGACGATGCAGGTCTCTCAGACGTCGTGCTGCAGGTTCGGCGGGTCGGCGCAACGGTCGAAGGGCAACTCGCGATGCTGAGGAGCGAACGCCTCACTGCGATGGTCGCCGCGCTCGCCGCTCTTGCCGCAACCGTGTTCACCGCTAGCGCGCTGGTCGTCGAGCACCGCGTTCGAAGTCGTGTCCCAGGACGAGTGCTCTTCCTCTCCGGCCGCAATCCGGTGATCCGACATCGGCGATTCGCCCTCGTCGGGGTCGGTCTCACTGCAGCAGTCACCGCTGTGACGCTCGCCTTCACCGGGCACCAGGCTTCGGACGCCGGGCCCTTCGCTGTGCTCGCGGCAGTCCTTGCTGCCGGGACCCTCTCTGTACTGCTGGCCATCACCGGCCGGCGCGAAAGGACATGACCATGACTGACCAGCCCATCCTGCACGTCGACGGCCTCGGCCACGATGTCGCGACCCGGACCCTGTGGGACGACCTCGCGTTCACCGTCGCCCACGGAGAAGTCCTCGCGGTTCGCGGGGCGTCGGGGCAGGGCAAGAGCACCCTTTTGCGCTGCCTCGGCGGCTTGCAACAGCCGACACGTGGGAAGGTGCGGATCGGCGGTGAAGAGCTGGGTTCGATCGGCGAGCGGCGGAAGCGATCGCTCCGCCGAGACGTGATCGGCTTCGTCATGCAAGACCATTCGATCGTGCCCGAGTGGTCGGTTCTCCGAAATCTGCGCGTCGTGCGGCCCGAGGGCGTGGGCAGCCAAGCGCTCGACGTGCGGATCGATGAGGCACTCGACGCCGTCGGTCTTGATGGACGGCAGCGTCAGCGAGCGGGTCTGCTCAGCGGCGGCGAGCAGCAACGGGTGGCGCTCGCCCGGGTGCTCGCGCAGCGGCCGAGCTTGGTGCTGGCCGACGAGCCGACGGCCTCGCTTGATGACCGGAGCGCTGCCCGCGTGCGTGCTGGGCTGGACCTGATCCGCGCGCACGGGGGAGCGGTGGTCGTCGCGACGCACGACCCGGGGCTGCTGGAGTGGAGCGGGCGCGAGATCGACCTCGGCTCAGAGACCGCCGAAGCGCGTCGGGGCAGCTGAGGAGGTGTTCCGCAGCCCCGCGGACCACGGCGTCGTGTTCGGGACGATGTTGCTGCTCGGCCCCATCGCCGTGGTCGGTGTCGCAGGAGCGGCGGTCCGAGAGTTCGATGTGCCGTCGCTCGTCGTGCTCGGCCTGCTCGTCGGAACGCTGATCTGGATGCCGGTACTCGCCACCAAGACGGCCGCGTTCGTCCGGTGTTCGCCGGAACAGATCACCGTTGGCCTGACACCCTTCTGGCGGACTCGCTTGGTGCGTCGCGACGTCGTCGGAGTCGCGATCGTGCGGATCGATGCTCACGCCGACTACGGCGGATGGGGCATCAAGGGTGCGGTTCGAAACGCTTGTGGGCGGCTGTACTCGGTGGGCGGGGAAGTCGCCGTCCGATTGGAGATGCGGGACGGGTGAACGTTCGTGGTCGCATTCAAGGACCCGAGGACAGCAGAGTGTGTGCGGCAAGCGCTCTGCGACCGGGACTGAGGAGGCTCAGCTGCTCGACGTAGCTGGCCGAAGAGAACCGTCAGCGGCTGCGCGTTGCTCCGCTGCGGACGCCGACCCACAGGCCGTCCCGCGCCCGGGTCATCCCCACGTAGAGCTCGCGGCGCCCTCGCTCTCGGCGCTCCCGTTCGGTCTCCGACGGGTCGGCCGGGGCCGCATCGAGCAGCCGAGGATCGACGTGCGCGAGCAGCACCTGCTTGAACTCGAGGCCCTTCGCCCGCTTCACCGTCCCCACGCGGACCGCATCGGAGCTCCGTCCCGCGTACTGCTGCAGTGAGACGGTCGGAATGCCCGCACTCCCGAGCGCCTCCATGACGTCGTTCGCCTGCCGGTTCGTCGCCGTGAGGATGCCGACGTCACCGTGTCCGGTCCCGACCAGCCGGAGGACCTCGGTCAGCCGGTCGAGCATCGCCCGGTCGTGGTCGGCACGACTCGCGAACCGCGTCATCGTCGGAGCGGCACCGGAGCGCGAGACGTCCGACAGCGCGTCACCGACCCCGTCGACACCCTCGATGTCCACGAACTGGTCGTCCGCCACCATCTCCTTCGCGAACTCGAGGATCTCGGCGGTGTTCCGGTGGTTGACGTCGAGCACCACGCCTCGGCCCGACAGATCGATACCGACCTCGTCGAGCGTGTACCCGCCGGGGTAGATCGTCTGCTGGCCGTCACCGATGAGCGTCAGGCCGTCGGTACGGTCACCCACGAGCTGGTGCACCAGCGCGACCATCGCGCAGGACAGGTCCTGCGCCTCGTCCACGATGACCGCGTCGTACCGCTCGAGCGGTAGCGCCCGGACCGCGTCGCGAGCGAGCAACACGATGTCCTCCCAGTCATGCGCCCGTCGCTCACGCAGCCCGCGCGCGTACGCCTCGTACAGGTCCCAGACGGCCTGGCGCGTCTCCAGCGGGAGCGCGTGCTTGCGCCCGATGCGAGCCAGGTCCGCGTACTCGTCGAACCGCGTCAGGGCGCGGCCCTTGATGACGTGGCTGATCTCGTCTTCCCAGTACGAGCGCGAGAATCGCGACGACCGCAATGGACTGGAGGCGCGGATCGCGTTCCACGCGTCGTCGAACGCGAGTCGGGCCTCCCGTCCAGGAGCGCGGAACGCGATGCCGCGTTCCTTCAGCAGGCGCGTGGCGAACGCGTGGACGCCCAGGAAGTCGACGCGACCGACCATGTCGGGTGCGAGGCGTTCGAGGAGCGACTCGAGGACCTTCGGGAGGGTGCTGATGTACGTCGTGAACAGCACGCGGCCGCCGGTGGCGCGTGCGAGGTACGCGGCGCGGTGGAGTCCGACGACGGTCTTGCCCGTGCCGGCGGCGCCGCGTATGTGTGCCGGGCCGTTGAAGCTGCGGCGGACGAGCTTGGCCTGTGCCGGGTCGAGGAACGCCATCCAATCCTCGATGGGCTTCGAGCACGCCGTCGAGGAGCTGGTCGGTCAGCTCGACGTCCGTGCTGTCGATCGTCGGGACGAGGACGTCGGGATCGCGGCAGAGTACCGGTGCCGGGACGACGATCTGCGGTGGTGTAGCTCCGCCGTCGCCGATCACGGGGAAGTGGTGCAGCATCGCGGCGAGGACGTCGTCGACCCGGGATGCCGACAGTCGGGCTCCGCGCTTCGTGATGTGCCCGACGAGGTCGTGCGCCCCGATCACGTCGACCGATGCGACGCGGGCGTGCATCTTCTTCTGGCCGGCGAGTGCGGCGACCGCGTGGACTTCTCCGGGCGCCAGGCCCGTGTCCGCCAGTGCTGCCTCGGTGCTGTACGCGAGGTCGGCGAGGCGGGCGATGTCGTCGGTGACGTCCTCCTGGCCGCGGGTGATCCGGTCGCCGTGGACCGCGACCTCGCGCCAGGCCTTCGTGTCGACGATGAAGACGCCGGCGCGGCCGACGACGACCATGTCGACTTGCGCTGTGCGGCTGCCGGGCCAGCGGCGGTCTGTGAGCAGGTGGTAGCCGATGCCGGCGAGTGGGGCGAGGATCCGGGCGGTCTCGCTCTCGGTACGGTGCGCGATCTCGAAGCGGGTAGCGCGCTGCTCGGCGTCGTCCGCCTGGCGGCGGAGTTCGCGTGCGTGACTGCGCTGGCGGTGTGCTTCGACCCCTGCCGATTCCCCGGCCATCGTCATGGTGTTGCCCCTCGAAGTGCTGTTGTGCGGACCACTCGTCGTCCCCGGGACGAGTAGTGCTGAACCATCCTCGTGGGTGGGGGGGCGAAGAGGGATCACCCGTTCTATGGCCAGGCCATGGTGACAATCTGCGGTTTGCCGCTGTTCAGCCCGACCCGCACGCTCGGGTGCCCGTGAGCGCGTTTCTGTCGTTACGCTCAGAACCATGACGCAGTCGACTGATGTTGAAAATAGGACCACAACCTTCTCGCAGATCCTGAACGCGGCAGCGCGGTTGCCGGCAGTTCGGATCAACCGCGCCGCGTACCTCCGCTCAGCCCTCCGTCGCCACTGCACACCGGACCAGATTGAATTGGCGATCACGGAGACGCCGGCCGCGGCCGGCATCTCGGCTTCCGTGATCAGGGACGTGGCCAATGTCTCGATTTCTTACGAAACGAGCAAGGTGACTGGTTTGTCAGCACTGGCCGGCATTCCCGGTGGCCTGGCGATGATTGGTACGGTACCTGCCGACATGGCTCAGTACGTGGGCCACATGCTCCGGATTTCTCAGAAGTTGGCGTACATCCACAGCTGGCCGGATTTCTTCGACGACGACGAGGGCATGGACGAGGCCACAGAAAGCATCCTCACGCTCTTCGTCGGCGTCATGCTCGGAGTTCAGATCGCCCAGGGTGGTGTCACGAAGACGGCAGCACTGATCGCCGCTCAGGTCGCGAAGCAACTGCCGCAAAAAGCGTTGACCAAGGGAATGATCTTCCCGATCGTCAAGAAGGTCTCCGCGATGCTCGGCGTGCAGATGACGAAGAAGATGTTTGCGAGTGGGCTGGCAAAGGCCATTCCCGTCGCCGGGGCTGTGCTGTCGGGCGGTCTGACGCTCTCCACGTTCCTCCCGATGGCGAAGAAACTCCGGAGGCACCTTGCTGGCCTCGACCTTGCTTCGCCGGCGGCTTTTGACTCCGAGAAGGCATCCTGACTGAGCCCCTTCACCCTTTCGGTTCGGTAGGGCCCTGACTTGTAGGAGGGCGAAGGTCGATCGGTGCGACCACCGCGCCGTCGACCCCGCGCTGCTTCATGAGCTCCACCATGTCCTCCTGACGCGGCTGCCCGAGTGTCAGTCGGTACAACGCGAGCGAATCGCGAAGGTGTTCGTAGCGAAGTCGGTCCTTACTCAGCGGGTGCTCCATCACGATGCGTTGGATGCTGGCCGGGCCGGGGTAGACCCACCACGGCGCAAAGTGTCCGTAGTCGATGTGCACGGATGACTCGGTCGCGGCCTCGAACGCGGCCCGCCAAGGATTCGGATCGTTCGAGGCGACGACGTCGGCCCAGTGTGCGGCTGCGACATTCCGCCTGATCGCATGGCCGCCAAAGCGGTTCACACGGCCTTCTCGCTGCTCGAAGTCAACCGGGTTCGACGGCAGATTCCAGTGCACGACGGCGTGACTCCACCAATGGAAGTCGATGCCTTCCTGCCCGACGCTGGTCGAGACGAGGACGAACGGGGCAAACGGACTGTTGAACGCGGCGCGGACGTCGGCTTGCCGCTGCTCGTCGCCCGCAGCAGTTCCGGTCCGGCCGCCGTACCGGAGACTGAATCGTGACCGGAGGCGGATCTGTGTCCGGTCCACGTCGGTATCGTGGCCGACGTAGTTCACGGTGCGCAGCGACAGCACCGATGCCGCGTGCTGCGCGAGGTCGAGGAGCCGTTCAGCAGTGAGCTCGGCGGTACCGAGGTCGCTTGCGAGCTGGAACAAGTATTCGTCGAGCACAGCCTGCAGGTTGCCGTCAGCGCAGTAGTGCAGTACCGCCGACCAGTAGGGGAGGTCGCTGTACCGAGCGTCGAGAACCGCGTTGACCTCGGCACGGTTGAACAGGGACCGCAGGCCGTTGGCGATCCGGAATGCAGCCGTCCAGCGTGTTGCGGGGGCGATCGTGTCCGGCGCGATCCGGGATACCGCGCGGTAAGCGATGATCCCCGGCGCGTGCATGGCGAACCGGGCGAGTTCCGGATGCGCCTGCGCCGGATCCGCGCTGTCCATCCGGTCGATGGCGGCCTCGATGAATCGGACGAGACCGCTCGACGCCTCGGTTTCGTCCTCGTCGTCCTCCGATGGTCCGCCGATCGCATCGCCGACCAGGCCGACGAAGTCCTCGTTCAAGCCGGTGCCCCTGGCGAAGAAGGCCTCCCAAGGCTGGCCAGCCTCAGCCGAGCCGTCCAAACGCCGGGCCACGAGCGCCTCTGCACGTCCGGCCTCAACGCCTGCTTCGGCAGAGATCGACCGAGCGATCGCCAGCGGGTCTCCGGCCTCCGCGAGGGCGGGATGCGGGAAGAAGAGCGCGAGGGTCGAGAGGGAACCAACGCGCCCCTGTTCGAGCGAGTAGTTCAGGCGCATCACGTCGGTGTTGGTGCCCCGCGTCGCAGCGCCGCTCGCGCGCCGCTCGGCCTCGTAGGACAGCAGCGACGCGACGGCGGTCGGTACGCCCGACCAAGCAGAGAACACCACTCGCTTCGTGACGTCGTGCACGGCGCGGTAGGCACCCCCGGGCTCGAGGTACGGCATCGACGGAGGAACCCACAGCAGGTCCGACCACCCTGACCCGAGCGTGTCCGCCGCGATCGTGCGGAGATACCCGTTTCCGAAGTCGATCTCCCGACGCGCATCGAGGTCGCTGCGATCGAGCGACCGGCTCCGCCCGAGCAGCTCGTGCGCGCGAGCACCTTCCGGTGTTCCGAACCGCTCGCGAGCCCGTTCCCCGGGCTTGTACCCGTCCATGAAGTTCGCGAAGTACGGAATCGACTTCCAGTACTCGAGATCGATCGGGGCGCCTACCTCGTCGCCAAACTCACGGAGTGCCACGAAGTCGAGCACGTCGTCCGTCGTCGGCGCTGGACTGCTAAGCATCCGGGGGGTGAACCCGCCAGCGACGTTCGGCCGCTCCGATCTGCTCATCACGGGGAGCAGTGCGTCCCTGACCACCTTCGCTGCCGCTGCCGCGTCCTCTCCGCTCACGAGGCACGCGCGATACTCCGCCATGGCTCGGGTGACCCGCTCTGTGATCGCCGGATCACGATTCGCCAGGAAGTCGATCGTCTGCATGAAGTCGCGGTGGTGGTTCTCCGCTTCGCCTGCCTGGGTGAAGGGCTTGTACGGAGTCGCGGACAGCAGCAGCACCCGGACTCCAGGGAACGAGAAGAGGTCGTGCGCGAGCTCCGCTGCTTCGCTCGTCTCCGGAGCGTCGAGAAGCTCGCGGAATCGTTGGAACTCGTCGAGGATGACGAGGTCCGGTTCAAGCGCCTGCAGACTCGCCTTCGCGAGCGCTCGCCGCATCCGTCCGAGCAGTGCTCCCGTTCGATTCCACACGCTCTCGAAGTCGCGATCGCCTGCACCGTCAGCAGTGACGAGCGCGAGAACCGACCGGAACTCGTGGAGTGCCTCGTGACCGAGCGCATCGCGGAAGCCTTCGAGCGTCTCGAGGTCCGGCTCCGGACGGTCGCTTCCGTCTCGCTGTCCCATCTCGCGTGCGACGTCGAGGATGCGCCAGTGGAAGCGCTCGACTGAGGACACCCGGCGCTTGAACAGCCGGAGCGTCGCTTGCCACTCGTCGTCGTTCAGCGTCAACAGCTCGCGGAGCAGGATCGCGATGAGTGCGCGCTCCCGAGCGTTGCCAGCGGGTTCTCCGCCGACGCTGAAGCCGGAGGTCGCCGGTGTGAACGACACCAGGTTGACCTTCTTCTCGGTCGATCCTTCCTCCGCGCGAAGCCGTGGTACCTCGAGCGCGAGCAGACTCAGGCGTGTCGTGAGTGGTGCGGCGTCGGCGCCGGTGACGTTGAGGCGCGCGAGGTTCTGCCGCGCCAGATCCGCGTTCGAGCACATGTAGACGACGTCAATCCGCTTCACCTCGTCGACGATCTGCAGGTGCTCCACCGCCCGCGCCACCACGCCCCGGGCGACGACGCTCTTGCCGAGACCGGTCTCGTCGGCGACGAGGAATCGGCCGGAGCTGGCGTCGTCGCCGTAGAACCGCTCGAACACGTGGTGCACCGCGTCTCGCTGGAACGGCTTCAGCCCGGCGAGCACCGCGTTCGCGTCGAACCCGCTCACCGCGAGCCTCCCAATCGTCGTTGCGCTTCCCACACCGACGCCCACAGCTCGTCGAAGCCTTGCGGCAGGACGGCGGTGTCGCCACGGGCGCGCAGGTACTGCACCACGCGATCGACGTCCGCGAGTCCGCGGCCGCGTGCCCCGACGGACCGGATCAACGATTCGAAGAGCCCGGCGCCGGCGTCTCCACCAGCACCCGCGGTGGTGTTCCATGCGGTGCCTGCACCGGCGCCCGCTGTTCCGAGCCCGACGAGTTCGAGCAGCAGTGTGATGAAGCGCATGAAGTCGGCCGGGGTCGACAGGTGCGAGGCGATCACGGCGTCGAGTCGGTCGTCCGGGTCGCCGTGCAGATCAGCAAGCACCACGGTCGACCGTTCCGCACCCTCCCCGTCACGGGCCGTGACGACCAGGTAGGGCGTCACGTCGGGGAGGGCGACCGCCTCGATCCAGGAACCGTTCTCGCTCGGCAGCCCCTCGCGGACCTCGTCGGGTCGGGTGATCAGTCGCCACGAGAACCTGACGTCGTCCGTTGCTGGGACCATGTCCACGCAGCTGACGCGGAGACGGTATGGTCCGTCCCCTTCGACGTCGATCCGCATCTGCGCGCCAGCGACAGCGCGGAGGACGGCGTCGAGGAACCCGCCGGTCTCATCATCGGCGTTCGCCTCGTCGACCGGCTCAACCCTGTGTTCGACGATGAGATCGCCGAGCGCCTTTCTCGTTGCCTCGACCCCGAACCTCGCGGCGGACCCGACGAGTTCCACCATCACCTCGACATTGCTGTGCAACGCCGCGTCGGTCGCGTTCAACGATCCCAGCAGCACCCGGGCCCTTCGCTCGCGGTTCACCACGATGACCTTCGCGTGCAGCCCGCGCAAGACGCCCAGGTGCGTGCCTTCGTTCTCTTCGGCCGGGTCGGCCGCGGCATCGAGCACGAACGCGGAGGTCCGCCCGCTGATCGTGCCGCGGGACAGGCGGTTCAGGCTCTCGCTCCGGGAGACGACCAGCAGCTCGCGTCGGATCCCTCCCCGGATGGTCGCAAAGGCGCCGTCCTGGAGGAACGGGGAGATGATCAAGGCCCGCTCGCCTGACAGATCGGGTCGCGCTGGTGCACCTGACCGCCAGACGTGGAAACGCAGGTCCTCAAGGTCGTTCGGCGTCTCCCACTCGACGCGCGCGAAGCGCGCGGCGAGCCCTTCGATCCGAACGGTGCGCTCCGGAACGAGCGGAACGACCGCAGAGCCGGGGAGCGACCGGAGCAGGCCGACGATCGGGGCGTTGCGCGCCTCCAGGCTGGCTGCGTCAGCGGTGTTTCCGGGCGCGCCGTCAAGACTGACGACGACATCCCAGCTGCGGTCGCTCGTGAGGTTCCGGCTGGCGCAGACGAACCGGAACGCGGAGATGTCGCCGCTGCGGAACTCGAGGAACCAGACCTTCGGGTGGAAGATGCCGGCCGGGACGGTCACCGGGTGGAGCATCGGTTCGAGGAATGCGACCAAGCGGTTGTTCCGCGCTCCGAGGGCGATCTCTCCTGCCTGCGCGAAGACGTCAACGCGGTCGGCGGCGCGGCGGACGGCGTCGAGGATCGCGATGGGGTCGGCCTGCTCGGTGACTCCTCGTGCTGCGAAGGCCAAGGGGACGCTGAGGGCGGTGTCGAGTCCGAGGGTGAACGTCGTGCCGACTGCGTGCACAAGCTCAAAGCCCGTCGGTGGTCGGAGTTGTTCGGTCAGCGTCGCGCGGGTCTGCGGTTCAAGCATCGCGTGCCAGCCCCTCGCGGATGTCGATGACGATGTTGCGGACCGTCTGCCAACGGTATGTGAGGGCGTTCGACCCGGACGCTCCTGTCCATCCGCGGAGCCGGTCGGGGTTGCCGAGGCGGGCCAGGCCGCGCTTCTGGGATCGCTCACGCGCTCGGACCATGCCGCGTGCCGTGTCGTCGTCCGCGATGGACGCAAGATCCGTGTCGCGGAGATGCTTTGTCCACTGATCGACGTAGCCGCGAGTGGGTCCGGCGATCCGCGCTGTCGAGTTCGTCGCGAGCCATGCCCATAGCGCGGTCGTGTCCCAGGCGGTGACCTCGGCGGCATCGGCCTCGAGGGCCCACTCCGTCAAGGCATCCCGGTAGTCGGTGACGGCGGCGTCCGTCCCGTCGGGGTCGCTGGCGCCGCTTTCGCTGGTGATGATCTCCGCGCGCTCCTCGGCGAGCATGAGGTTGTACAGCAGTGCGGCGCCGTGGTTCATGATCGAGAACGTCGCCGCAAGACGCAGGAGGTCCCGGGCTTCTGCCGGGAGACCGTCGGTCGCAGGGTCGGCCCACGGACTCGGACTCTCGCGGTTGGGAGCGACGCCAGTCGTCACCAGGTGCGCCATCACCGTGCCGGGCGCGCGCTCGAGGACCCGGTCGCGGAGGAACCCGGCCTCAGCGTTCGTCAGGTCGAAACCGCCGTCGACCGATGACGGGAAGCCGTCCGGCATCGGCAGCGTCTCAAACGTCGGCGTCCATGCCCGACCCGATTGGTCGAGCAGATCGTCCTCGCTCGAGGCCGGGATGCCTCGTCTGTCTCGCTCGCGGAGGCGGTTCAGCAAGTCGGTCGTGCTCTCGATCGAGTCGTCGAGGATGCCGTACGTGCGGAGCGTGCCCCAGTACAGCGAGGAAGGAAGCGTCTTGAGCGTCTCTCCCGCACGGAGGCCGAGTACGCCGCGCTCGTTGGTCCGCCGGAGTGCGCTGATCAAGGTGCGTTCGTTGCGTGCTGCTGCCTCGCGCGGGTCCGGTCGCTGTGCGGCGAGCTGGAAGCACCAGGGAACGAAGAGCGCGTAGCGCGCGCGTGTCAGCAGGGTCGAGGTGCCGGGGAAGAGGCCGTTCGAGATGGCGTCGCGGATCTGGCCGATGCCGAGTTCGTCGCGGCTGTCCCGGTCGGTGAACAGGGCGATGATCTCGCGCATCCGGCGTTGTTCGTCGGAGGAGGCGTCGAGCCAGGCGATGAGGGAAGGCATGAAGCTCGCATCGATCGGATGAAAGAGGCCGACAATCTAAATGTCCGAGAAGGGCAGACGCGCTGCCGAACCGTGTGAGCCTCCATCAGTGAAGCGGATGAGCCTCGGACACGCAAAGGTCGTTCGCAACCCCCGCTCCGACGCCTCGCGCCTTCGGAAGATCGCAATCACATCATGCCTCAACTCTGCACCAGCTCGCGATGACGCGCGACGGTGTTCCCGACACATGACGCTAGCGTGGACCCGGAGGTGCGGAAATGGATGACGGCGAGTGGGTTCCTGCGGATCGTTTTGTTGACGAGCAGAGGTGGTGGGTGGCGAGCGAGCTTGCACGGCGGCACGCAGGGTTCATGATTCGAGAGGTTCGCGCGAATACCTACACGTCGTACCTGGAGGTGGGACCTCGCGCGGGGGAGGCCTTCGAAACCCAAATGGAGCCGACGATCCGCATCACCTTGTTCGACATCCACGGGAATTCGTTCCCCGCGGAACGTGCCCTGCTGGGTGCGTCATCACCGCATGAGGTTGTCAAGAAAATCGAGAGCACCCACGGGATTGCGAACGAGAGCACGCCTGGAACGAACGCGCGCACGCTGGCTTATCGAGTTCTCTCGAAGCTGATGACGCTCACGCGCAACGATCGAGAGCCCGTTCGGATTGCATCCGCACGTGACAACTGGAGTCAGCACTGGGACGAGGACGAGTTCGACCGCGGTTACCTCGAACAGTTCGTGGGGGCGAGGGAAGCCGCCGATCGCTTCCCGCATCTCGATCGTCGACACGAGCTGGACTTCTTCTGGGTTCTCCTCAGGAAGGGGGAGCCCGATCGGGTCATCGACGAGAACGCAGTCTTGTACCATCGGGAGGACCCGCCGATGGAACTCCTGCCGGTGTATTTCCGTCGACACCTCATGAACGATGTGCTTTCCGTCGTGCTTGCCAGTTCCTGACGTTGAGTGAGCTCAGCGACTCGCGCGAGCGCTTCAGTTGAACCTGTCGAGGACTCGTTGGGATAGGAGAGGCGATGCGGCTCCCTGCCAACTGACGACCAGCTCGTCGCGGGCACGGCTTGCGGCGACGTACAGCAGTGAGCGCTCGCGGAGCTCGGCGTCGGCCCGCTCCTCGGGCGCAGCGTGCTGCAGCGCCAACTTGTTCGGCACGACACCCGCGGAGACGTCAAACAGGACGACCCGGGAGAACTCGAGGCCCTTGGCGCTGTGCATCGTCATCACCCTGACCTTGTCGCGTGCGGTCTTCTCCGTTGCGGGGACGTTGCGCGCGGCGAGCTGCTGGACCACGGTCTCGGTCGCGCTCTTCGTTCGGACGAGCACCGCCATCGACTCCACGTCGCTGGACTGGGCTCTCCAGTCCTCGAGCTGTTGCGCCAGCGCGTCGTACTGCGCCGACGGCGTCTGGTGTCCTCGGACACGTACCTCGGGTCCGAGTCGCGCGGACCGGTATCCCTCCTCGTCCTGCGGGCTCCCCTCGCTGTCCGTGAAATCGCCGCCTTCGAGCACGCCGAGCGCGTACCGCAGGTTCTGCTGCGTGGTCCGGTAGTTGAGGGTCAGACGCCGTGACCTGCCCACGATCTTGATGCCGAGACGCGACAGCACGACCCGCTGCCCGTAGATGCGCTGGTGCGAGTCCTCTGCGACGAACAGGTCGTTGCCGTGCTCGCCGACGAGCGCGCGGAGCATCGTCCAGTGGCTCGGGGAGAGGTCCTGCGCTTCATCGACGAGGACGTAGTCTGCGGGGCGTTCTTCGGGGTGGGCGTCGAGGTACGCGGCCGCCACAGACGAGAGCTCCGCCCATGAGAGTCGACGGTAAGCACGCGCATTGCGCCGGAACTGCTCGACGACGGTCCACACTTGCGCGCGCTTCGCCCGGTCGAGCGCCACCCCGCGGCCGGGACGTCGGGCCGCGAAGTAGTCCGCCCGTGTGATCACACCGCTCGGCAGGACGACTTGGAGGTACTCGCTCTCCAGGAAAGCGGGCGACCGCAGCTCACCCGGAAGGTCGGGCTTGGCGTCGAACACTGCCTCGTCCCAGCCGGTGCCGTTCGAGACAAGGGAAGTGGAACGCTCGGCATCCCACCCGATGGCGTCGATCGATGCCTGTTCCCAGCCGGCCGGATCTGCGGCGTCCCGAACGGCGTGCGCGAGCTGGTCGATCCCCGCTGTGAGGATGCCGCTTTCGCCGAGCTGCGCTGCACGAGGGAGCTGAGGATCGAGACGTTGCAGGTCTCGGTCGAGCATCCCGGCGAGGGTCCTGGTGAACGTCGTGAGGACGATCCGGGCGTTCGCGTCCCCGGCGAGTTCTCGAGCTCGGTGCAGCAGGACCACCGTCTTCCCTGTCCCGGCGCCTCCGGTCAAGCGGAACGGACCTTTGTAGGCGCGCGTCGCGTAGGCACGCTGTTCAGGGTGTAGGAACACTCGCCACGCTCCAAAGTCTCCACCCTCGATGACGCGGCGGAGTTCCTCGTCGTCATCGACGAACGTGAACTGCATCTGCGACGCGGGTCGCTTGAGCGATTCGAGGAGTTGAGAAGCCTCGGCCTCCGACGCCGTGGCGCTGGGTGCCACGTCCGCGGGATGCTCGTCCGCCGACTGAACAGTGGCCTCGGGCTCATCGCCGCCGAGTCCGAGTGAGGTCTTGATCCCCTCGATCGAATCGCCGACCGCGAGGCCGAGCGCCGCGTTCTGCTGCCACTGGTTCGGCAAGGCCTCTGCGAACGCCAGGAGTTCGTCGTCCGCCGCGAATCCGAGGAGCCGCTCGGCGGTCTCGAGGTCGAAGCCGAGCGAGCTCGTCAGGTCGTCGACGGTGTACCCGAACTGGTCGAGGAACGGCTTCTGTGACGTCGGCGGCTCAGGAACCCACCGGGCGGATTGGGAAGCGGGTGCCGCCGGTGCGGGCGCTGCGATCAGTTCCGTCACCCCGTTGACCGGGTTGACCCGGAGCACCTGCGACTTCGCGATCTTGATCGCTTCGTCGTGCTCGTACACGCCAGCGCAGACATACGTCGTCGGCCCCGACGGCACCTCGATCTTGTAGAGCACCGCTCGCAGCCCCTGGTCGACGCGACCCGTCCGGGCGCGCGCGTCGGCAGCGTTGACCATCGGCTCGATGTGCAGGCCGGGCAGGGTGTCGTCCGCCTGGAGCTTGGCCATGAAGGCGAACAGCTTCAACTGGACGACCTTCTCGAGCTTCTGCTGCATGTTCGCCATGACGAGCAACGGCATGTCAGGAGTCCTTCCGGTGGTGCGGGATTCGGAGGAGAGCAGGATCGTCCGAGGGGGACACGAGGGACCAACCCTCGCCGAGGAGGTCATCGCGGTCCGCACTGCTCAGCAGTACGTCGAGCGCGATGCGTTCCCCTGGCCATGCGACCGGGATGGGGATGCCGCTGGCCGTTTCGTGACCGAGGGCGGGCACGGCGATGCCGACTTCCGCGAGCGGCTGGAGGACCGCTGCCTCTTCCGGTTCGGCCAGCGCGATCAGCTCCTGCCACTCCGTGGTCAGATCCGCGCGGGACTCGTCGCGAATCGGCGCCGTCGGCGCCACCGCGACGCTGGCTGTGGCACTGGCAGTCGTGATCGTGACCGGCTTCGCCAAGCGTGCTCCGAGCAGGTTCGACAGCCGCAGCCACCGTTGCCACGCCTCCCGGAACCCGGGCGCGGTCAGTGCTTCTGGCCCATCGTCGAGCACGAGCACTGTCTCAGGCGGCGTCGCTCCCGTCACGCCGGCCGGACGACGCGCGAGCATCGCCAGGTGTGTGGAGCGCAGTGCCCACGAAGTCGGACCGACCGTGAGTGGACCCGTGCTATCGAGCGCGAGCGCGATTGCCTGCTCCACGATCGACCCGCTCTCCGCGACCATCCGCCCCCTGCGGATTGCGAGCATCGGGAGCGCATCGGCGAGACGCTCGGTCCGTGCTGCAGCATCCTCCGGGCCTTGGATCCAGCCCATCAGCGTCGTGACCGGGTTCTCCCGAAGCATCGTCACGTCCGCAGGCGTCAGCTGGAAGGGCCCGGCAAACTTCATGGACATCGACGGGTCGTGGACGTCCAGATCGGGCTCCGCTTCGTCGTCCCGCAGACGGCGCAGGTCGTCCCAGGTCAGCGCAATGACGCGGTAGCCGAGATCGCGCAGGCCCTGGCGCTTCGTCACGTCGTCTGCCAGTCGCAGATGCGCTGGCGACGCGTGGTAGGCGAACCCGTCCGCGTAGATCGCGACCGGCGGGACCGGAGCGCCCGATGCCTCGAGCACGAAGTCCGGCCGAGTGCCGCCGACGAGCTGCTGCGGCCGTAGCGACCACGTGCGGTGCTGACCCGGCAGTGTGACCTGGATCGTCGATCCCCACTCGCCCGGGATCTCCTTGAGGCTCGCGCCGAGCGCCGTCACACGCTCCTTGAACACCTTCCGGAACCACTGCTCGAGGTGCGACTCCGGGTCCTGGACACCCGGGTCGACCTCGGTCGTCGACCATTCCGAAGCGCTGCCGTTCTGGTACTGCAGCAGCACATGGAGGTTGTGGAGTGCGCTCGTGCGCGAAACGCTGCCCACGTCGCCTCCGGGAGCGAACGGCAGCAGACACTTGTCGCACGCCGCTCGCACCGGGTCGGTTGCGCAGTCGCACCGCTCCAGGGCTGCGAGGGCCTCTTCGAACACCTCGCGGATGCGCGGGGGGTCGGCGAGGTCGGCGAGGTAGCCCGTCCCACCCGGCACGGTGTCGTGGATGAGCAGCGCGAGGTTGTTCACGTCCTCACCAGGGACGGGTTCGACGATGGTCGCGAGCTGGAGGTGGTCAGGGTCCCCACCGATGACCTCTCGCAGACCGAGCTGGATCGCAGCGGACAAACTCGGCATCGACAGGGCGTCGCCGACGGTCATCGACGGCGGGACGCGGAGCACGATGGCCTGTGTCGTGAGCGTCCGCGTGAGGGCGATGGTGTCCGTGTGCTCGGCGCGGTCCTTCCGGAACCGACACCACGCACGGTGTTCCCATGCATTGTTCGTGTCGCCTTCCCGGTCGAGCTTCCCGCACCCCTTGCAGACGCGGAACAACGGTGCGGCGTGCTCCGATCCGGCGACGAATCGACTCGCGCCGAGCCCGGCACGACCGAGGTTCACCCAGCGCAGCGTCATCGACCGCGCGAACTTGCAGCCGAACCCGACTTCCTCGACGTACCACTGCGCCGACACGTCCGCGTCGTCGAGGTCCGCGGCGAGCTGGACGGTGAAACGGACGCGTTCGCGTTCCTCATTGGCGTCACTGATGCTCGACTCGTCGCGGCGGATCTCGGCCGAGACGTGCTCGATCTCGACGACGCGGAGTCGCTGGTCGACGTCTGCGATGGCGGTGCTCGAGCACCGTGGACAGGTCGGTATAGGACCCTGGTCGAGGTCGCGGGCGAAGCCGCACTCAGGGCAGAACGCCATGGTCCGGACCCGCTCACCGTCGGTCCCGAGGTCGACGGCATCGATCGTCACGTCGAGCCCCTGCGCGTAGAAGTGCGCGCCCGGTGCGAACTCACTGATCGCCCGGCTGCGCCCTCGCTCGTAGCTCCGCTGTTCCTCGGCGAACTCGCCGGACTCGGGGTCGATCCAGGTGAGACCGACATCCAGTTGCACGCGGTCGTCGAGCAGCGTGTAGTTGGGGAGCACACCGTACCGTTCGAGGGCCGCGACCCAGAACTCGGTCCGCCGTTGCCCTGACTGCTTCCTCGCGAGGCGCAACGAGGCTGCAGCAGCCCTGGCGGCGGACACGTCGTCGCTCTCTTGGGTCTGGTCGGCAAGACGCTTGAGTTCGGGCAGCGACTCCTCGATCGTCTTGATCCGGATCCGGATCTGCTCGAGTTCCTGGTTCCAGTGCAGGCTCGCGTCGAGCAGCGTCCGCGCGAGCTGGCTCGATCGCTCGGCTGTGCCCACCGGCCGCGCCCAGTCGGCCAGCCCACCGATCACGTCCTCGTTCAACGATCCGAATGCCCCCGTGAAGCGAGCGAGGTGCTCGTCCGCGTGTTCTTCCGCATGCCTGATGACCAGGTCGAGGAACGATCCCGCAGCGGAATCGCCGAGGACCTTCGGCGCGTACTGGATCTCCGGGATCTCTCCGGCGGCAGCGAGTTGGTCGATGACGAACGCGGTGTACTGCCGTCGCAGGATCTCGACCGCGTTGAGGTAGGTCGCGGGTGGACGGACCGCACCGTTGATCACGGAGGACGGATCACCGATCTTCGGCAGCTGGTCTCCTCGTCCGAGGACGAACGCGAGGATGAGGGCGTTCCCCGTCAGACGTCCGGCCCGTCCGACACGCTGCAGGTACGACGACACCGTCCGGGGAAGTCCCGCCAAGAAGACGGTCGACAGGTCACCGATGTCGATGCCCATCTCGAGGGTCGGGGTCGCGACGAGGACGTTCGGAGCGTCCGGCTGCGCGTCGCTGTTCTTGAACTGGGTCTCGTAGTCCAGCCGGAGCTTGTCCTCGAGCAGGCTCGTGTGTTCGCGAGCGACGACACGGCGCATCTTCCCGTTGTCGTACTGGTCACGGTAGAAGTTTTCCGGCGCAGCGTCCTTCAGCAGCAGCGTGCCGGGGCAACGCGCCATGGTGCACGGGCCGCCTGCGAGTTGCTCCACCGTCGTGCGCGCGGACGGTGTCTCGGTCTCGCACGTGTCGCACACGAGCGTCTGCCCGGTGCCGTCGCTGACGACCGGCGCGATGATGATGCTGCTCGGCGCGAGTCCGTAGGCACGTGTGTCGCCACCTGCGATCGGCCTCGACGTCACGATCCCCTCGCGGTCGAGCGTCTCGAAGAGCCGTCGCGCGAGCTTCTCGCCCGCAGACGGCACGACGCCGAGGCAGCGAGCCGTCCAGCGCGCGTACCAGCTCTGCGACGACGCGACGGTGTCGAGCGCCGACTCACGCGCGCCGGTTGTCTTCTTGCCCACCCGCGCGAATGCGGGCGCTTCGCGCCCTTGTGGGAAGGCGGGCATGCCCTCGTGCCTCGGCCGGCCGCCCCACACCCAGTGACGGTTGCCGTCGTTCTCGACGTACCGGACCAGCCATGGGTGGTCGATCGCGCCGCGCTCACGCAGCCGTTCGAGGGTGCCGCGCACCCAGCGGACGACGGATGCGGCGTCGAGGAGACCATCACGGGTGTCGTCGAGCGACCCGGCGACTTCGAGACCTTCGACGGCTGCGCGACCCACAGCCTCCAGGCGACTTGCCGGCCCCGCTTCGACGTGGGCGGCCAGACTGCCGGTCTCCTCGAGCGTGCGCCCGACCCGAGATTCGAGCCCGAACTCGAGCGCGAGGTCGAAGGCGAGCCTGCGCTGCACACGCTTTTTGACGACTGCCGACACGGCCTTGTCCGTGTCCCAGAACCCGCGGAAGCCGTTCCGCTCGGCGAGGTCGGGAGGGAGGAGCCGGTACCGCTCGCTCGGTGTGTGCGCGGCGGCGATCATCGCCGCGGGGATGTCGTCGAGCGTCGTCTCCTCGACGACGGCTTGTCGGACGGCGTTCCGCAGGTTGAAGACCCGAGCTCGGCTCTGGATGAAGCCCGCGCGGTGAGCGGCGTCCTGCACGCTGTCGGTGAAGACCAGAGCCTTCTTCTCACCGACGTCGAGGTGCCGATCACCGAACAGGGTCGTCACCACCGTGGAGAGCTGTGTGGCGATCGCCGAGCCCAAGAAGCGGATGCCGTTCGTCTTGCCGCAGTTGGGGCAGACGTCGTCGCGGGACTCGTCGTCCGCGTCGTTGCCCGTCAGCGTCAGGACCGGCACCGCGACGCCCTCGTCGTCGGCGTCCGGGCGTTCGCTCGTGATCTGCCGGTCGGCGACGCGGAACCACCACGGACCGGTGGTCAGTCCATCGTCGTCACTCTCGCCGTCGAGGGCGAGTTCTCCTTCCCGAGGAGCGTGGATGAGCGCTCGGAACCGGCTCTTCGACAGCTTCGTGGCGTGGTTCCGGCGGATGTTCGCATCCGTCTGCGCCAGGTCCCAGCCGGTCGGGGCAAGTTCGACACCCCAGCCGCTGCGACCGCAGTGCCGGCAGTACAGGGCGGGGAAAGCCGGTGCAACGTCCGCAGCGCCCGGCCCGATCCCGGTATCGGTTCGGAGCTCTCCGTCGTCAGCCCAGCGGAACTCGGGCAGCGCCTGTGCCGCCCGGTCGACGCGTGTGAGCGAGCGGACCCAAAGATGCAGGTCGACCGACACCGACCGGCGTCCGACCTCCTTGCGGAGGTGGCTGAGCGCGGCGAGCACCATCACGATCGTGGTGCGGCGGGCGTCGTCACGGTCCGCCGGCCGCTCCCCTGAGACGAGCTCGCCGGGGAACAGCGACCGCGCGAGCTCGGCGAGCGACGTCGCCTGCTCGGTCGCGATCACGAGCGAGCGGACGAACGGGTGAGCCAACACGAGGGTGAACTCGAGCTCGAGCCGGCCAGCGGCGTCGGTCGCCGAGGCAAGCGCTCCGGCGTAGCGCTCCTGCCCGTCCTCGTCCTCCACCGCGACGTAGAGCAGCTCGAGCACCGCCGCGGTGATCTCCTCCGGGCTACGCCGATGACCGGAGAGCTGCTCCTGGAGCTGCGCGGCGCGAGCGTCGATCAGCGGAACCGGTGCCAGGTGCAGCTTCTCGACCGCCTCGATGGCTTCACGAGCCCACTCGTCGACGGACAGACGTGTCTCCGTGACGACGCTCGACGCGTTGAACCCGCCGCCGAACACCGTGTTCGCGAACGCGATCATCGCGGTCGGGTCGCTCCCGTCACCGAGCGTCGCCGACGTGGCGACCGGCGTCACGACGCCGAGCGGACGCTGCCGCGCCGCAGCGTCGAAGTCATCGTCGGCCCAACGTCCCTTGAGCGCGAGTCCGAGGCGACGCAGCAGCATCGCCACGTCCGTCCCCTGCGCGCCGTCGTACGTGTGGAACTCGTCCAGGACCAGGTACTGGAGGCTCGTGGCGCTCTGGTCCCAGAGGGTCGCGTCCGACGGACGCAACAGCAGCTGGTCCAACATCTTGTAGTTGGTGAGCAGGATGTCCGGCGCCTGTTCACGCATGGCGGGACGGGAGGTGATCAGCCCGTCCTTCGTCACAGCCGAACGCTGTGGACCTTCCTCGCCGACGTAGAGCGCCGCACGGATCCCGCCGAGGGCCGAGTCGGTCATGATCAGGTCGGTGATGCGCCGAGCTTGGTCGTTCGCGAGCGCGTTCATCGGGTAGAGGATGAGCGCCTTGATCCCCTCGATGCCTTGGCGCTTTGCACGCAGGACGTGGTCGAGGATCGGGTAGAGGAATGCCTCGGTCTTCCCCGACCCGGTGCCGGTCGTGACGAGCGTCGGCTGCGGACCGTCGTGCTCAGGCGTCTGCAAGCTCGAGAGCCGGGCGATGGCTTCCGCCTGGTGCCCGTACGGAGCAATCGGGGGAGTCCACTCGAGCGCCGTCTCCCATCCGGGATCCGCTGCACGGAACGGCAGCCGGAGCCGGACGTACGGCCCTCGGAAGATCCCGTCCTCCGGGTCCTGCAGGAACTGCTGCAGCGTCGTCTGCGCCTCGGGCTCGGAAAGCGCGAACGTCGTCGTCAGGAAGTCGACGAGCCCCTTCGTGATCTCGCCGGCCTGCACGGAGGGGAGGAGCTCACTCATGCTTCGTCCTTCAGGAGCTTCTCGAAGTGGGCGTACGCCTGGCGCATGTCAGCCTCGCGATCGAGCGTCCGGAACGGCAGCTCGTATAGGTACGTGTTGCCCGACGCGTTCGTCGCAGTGCGCTCCTCCTCGCTGATTGCGTCCTGCTTCTGCCGCCATACCTTGAGGACCTCGTTCGGCACCAGCCGACCGTTCGCGTCGTAGAAGTACACGTTGCGGTCAAAGCCGTACAGCACGGCGAACTGGGTGCGATACAGCGTGCACAGCTCGTCGGCAGTCAGCCCGAGTTCCAGGCCAACTAGAGCATCTATCTCTAAGAGCGCCTGTCGACGGTCCGAAGCGCGACGAAGAGGCGACCGGGCCTCCCAGGTCGCTGGCGCAACTGAGAATTGTTGACGACCTGGATAGTCGATTCCCCCCGCCCACACCTCATTGCCCGGCTTCCAGACCTCATTCCATAAGGGTTCATAGGCGGCGGTCAACGCTTCGAGGCGGAGCGTACGAGCGATGACGAGATCGGCGACCTGGCCGGATATCAACGGCAGGCGATTGACGGTCGCAGCCGTGACCGCAGATTTTGGCGCGGTGCGTACGAGAAGGTCCAAAGGGAGGGCTTTCATAAGACCCGAAGCCAACACGGTGTCCCTATTCGAGGTCATCGCTGCGAAAGTATTAACGGTGTGGACGTGCGATGAGCCGGGCGGGTAGAGAGCGGCAATCAGAGTTCTCTCGTTAGCATTCGCCGCCATCGCCCGCCACGCCACTCGGTAGAAGTCGCGAGCAGGACGTTTCTCGGGACCCCAACGGGTGTACGCGGCGTCATAAGCAGCGCGGTCGCCGGCTGGCTTGTACGCGGTGACGGGCATTGCGTCAGGGGCAAGCGTCTCGAGGTCGACCGGGGACCAGTCCTTGTTGCTCGACATGCTCTCGTTCGGCGACTTGTAGAACGGGTTGCCGACGAAGATGTGGGGACCCTGCAGGATCGCGTCGTCCCAGGAATCGACCGGCCCCCAGTCGACTTCGAAGATGCCCTTCTTCCGGTCGATGCTCTCGTCCCATCCGCGGCTGAACTCGAGGCCGAGGTCACCGATGCGCTTGCTCTTGGAGAGCTTGTCGAGCACGGCGGCGGTCGAACGGTTCACCGCGTAGACCATCCGCGACTGCTGCACCGGCACCGACTCGTCTTCGAGGACGGCGTGCCAGGTGCCGAGCGTGTCGTCGGTGACGGACACGATCCTGGACTTGTGCGGCCGAAGATCCCACTTGCCATCGCGATCCTTCAGGCCTGGCTCTTCACCCTCGCCAGTGTGGCGGAGCGATCCGAGCACAGTCTGCGGATGGTAGAGATTCGTCGCTTGGGAGAAGTGGACTTCGCCGAAACTCGAGTACACGTGTGTGCCGTAAGTAACAAGATTGTGGATGTCGAACAGGCGGAGCTCGTTGACGAACTGCCAATGGCGCCGCAGGCGAGGGTACGTAGCGGCTCGCAGGGGGCCGGCTTTCTCATCCGTGAAATGTGTTTCGGGATGGATGAGCCCGATCGTTCCGGACCCGCTGCTGTGACTCCACGTCTGTGCCATGAAACAGCGGTAGAGGTCTGGCTGTAGTCCCGACAACACCGGGAAGTTGACGGGCGAACCGGCGAAGCTCGACAGAGCCACGATCTCGGACGTGCCGTCTACCAGCAGATCGCTGATGCCAGGGATCTCGAGCGTCTGCGCTCGCCGGGAGGTGACGGCCGACTGCGTCGGCTTCACGGCGAGCTGCCACCACGGGTCGCCCTCGGCAAGGAGCGCGTTGACATCCGACCGCGGCCGTACCCACGGCGGGTTGCCCACCTGCAGGTCGAAACCCCCGCGCTCGAACACGCTCGCGAAGTCGAGCTCCCAGTGGAAGAAGCCCTGCTGTTCTGCGACACGTTGCACCGCCGCAAGCCACGGGTGGTCCTGAAGAACGTCTGTGACATGGCGTGCGCTTGCGAAGTCGCGGTCATCGCGCTCCTCGTCGTTGAGCGCCTCCCAACCAGACTGCGATGAGCCGAGTGTCACCTGGCCGTGGGCGACCGCCTTCGGCTTCGCGACTGTCTGCTCTCCGAGGAGCTCGCGAAGGGTCGCGATCCACTCGTCGAGCGTCGGCGGGGCCGCACCGTCCGTGAGTGTGTTCGTGAGCGGCCAGAACCACATCGCGCACCACACGTCCATCACCCGACGGAGTCGCTGGTAGGCGCCGTCCTGGTCGTTCAGCGTCCGTTCGATCTCCTCGCGAGACACGACAGGCTTCCGCTGGGAGTCCGGTCGGTCGCGACCCCACAACGGGATGTCGCGTCGGATCTCTTGCTCGGCGATCGTCAGTCGACGCCGCGCGAGGTCCCACAGGGTCTCCACTCGGTAGGCGAGCGCGACGAGCTGGTCGATCTGCTTCGTCGTCGGCTTCGCCAAAATGCCGCGACGCCACGTCTTCAACGCTGCGAGCGCTTCCGGCGCGAGTTCCTTCGCTTCCTTCGCGTCGACCGCGCTGCCCCAACCCTCCGCGGGAAGGAGGAAGTGGTGCACCGCTCCGGCGGTCGACGCACGCAGTTGACCTTCACGGAGTTGCGTCTCGTTGAGGAGCGGCACGTCACGCGGGACCTGCTTGAGCCATGCCTTGCTCGTGATCGATGACCTGTCGTACACGGCACGGCGGGCTCCGATCAGCGAATTTCCGCGACGGAGGTGCAGGCCGAACCACGGAGCCTCGAGCCCCTCCGACATGGTGTCGAGCCACAGCGTGATCTCGGCGAACTCGACGGCAGTCGCGTTGAGATCGACACCGTAGACCTGGTGGAGCGCGATCGCTGCCTTGATCTTCTGCAGCTGGCGCGGCCGGTCGTCCGGGTCGACGCGTTCGCCGAGCTCCTCTTCTCGGCGCTTCAGGTACTGCTCCGCGAGCTGGCGGACAGCCTCGATCGCGAACGCTCCCGAGCCGAGTGCGGGCTCGCAGACCGTCAACGAGAGGATGTCCTCCGCGCTCGTCCGCTGGCCGTCCTGGTCGAGCAGCTCCTCGAGCGCTTGGGACACCGTGAACTGCGTGAGTACCTCGGGTGTGTAGTACGACGCGGACTGTTGACGCTCGCGGCCGGCGAGCCGGTAGACGAAGGAGCCCGCGGGATGCCGCACCCGCTTCGGCTGGCCCGTCGTCGGGTCCTCCCGTCTCACGAAGTGGTGCGGATCGATGCCGCTCTCGCGCCCGACGGGGACGACCCACGATCCCTTCGACGGGTCGCCGTTCGGCGCCACCTCGAACAGGTCCTCCTCGGCGAAGAAGCCCGTGTAGGACATCAGGCCCTCGTAGACCGCACCGAGCTGGTTGATCCCGAGGTCGGCGTAGCTGATGTAGCCCCGGTCCTTGCCCTTCGTCTCCTTGCTCAGGAGCAGTCGACGAAGCACCTGCTGCAGGTTCCGGTCGCTGAGACCGACCTCGCCGATCAGAGCGATCGCCTCCGGCTTGAACAGGTCCGCTCGCAGGCTCTCGAACTGGAGGCCCGGCTCGGCTCCGTCGTCATCCCTCGCCTCGGGCGCGTGGCCGCGGTCCACGAGCCGGAACAGCACGTCGAGCGACTGGTACAGGTGCGTCGCTCGCTCGCCCTGCGGGCTCTCGATCACGACGAGCGCGAGTTCCCGAAGACGATCGAGGCTGTAGCCGTTCTCGTACTCCGGCGCGTTGACCGGCAGGACGCCGAGTTGTGGAGAGGCCTCGGCGTAGAGGAGAAACAGGATCCGGTAGAGGAACCGCAGGGACTGCTTGGCCAGCGGCTGCGCCTGGTCCTTCGGCAGAGGCTCAAGCCCTTGCTCCCATCGACGCTTCACGACGTCGTTCGCGATGATCTCGATGGACTCGCGGACACCCTCACGGAGGTCCTCGGAGACGCCGACCGTGTGCTTGACCGCGTCGTCGAGCGTCGCGCTCCACCACACGTCGCCGTCGCCGTCCGGTGCGAGTGACGCAGCCTCCACGCAGGTCAGGACACGATCGATCTCGCCGCCGCGCTTGGCGTCGTTCCGTTCGCACATGAGCTGCAGGTCGAGCGCGAGGTACCGGCCCTCGTACCACCGGTCGCGTTCGGCGACCAGGAGCCAGCGGCCGGCGAACACGAGCGCGAACTTCGCCGTCCCCTCGAACAGGACCGACAGCGCGCGGACGACCGAGGTCAGCGGCTTCGGGTCGTCGTCGTTCGGCGTCCACGCGGACAGCAGTGTGTCGCCGTCCTTGGCGAGCAGGTCCTCCAGTTGCGCGACCGGCTTGGCATCGATCAGCGCCAGGGGCGCTGCGTCCTCCAGCCCGTGGATGGCCACGTGCCGGACCGGACCCGTCTCGTCGAGGTGGAAGACGCCCTGGACGTAGCCGAGGACGGACCGCAGCTGTGCCGACAAGGCGTGAAGGGCCTCCCGGCCGTCGGCCGCCTTGTCGGCGCCTTCCGGGTTCACGACGGCAAGAAGGTCCATCAGCTCGGCGCGCTTCGCCGTGAAGCGAGCGCGTGTGGACGGGCCGCCCGCCGCGTCCTCGGCGTCCCAAGCCGCACGTCGCTCGAGCACACGGCTCTGGAAGGACTGCGACTTTGCGTCTGTGGTGAGGTAGTGCTCGCTGATCCAGTCTTCGCCGACGACGATCGCTTCCGAGGTGAGGGTTCCCACGGGTCAGTGCTCGCTTCCAGGGTGTTCGGGGGCTGCCGGGCTGTCCGCCGGGACGACGACCAGCAGGGGGCGCACGAAGTGCTGGTTCGGCGTCATGCGGTCGACGAGCTTCGATTCGTCGTCGACGCGGTCTCGGTGCTCGCGGAGCCCGCGCAGTTGGGCCTGTTCCGCGGCGGCGCCCTGCCAGTCGTCGATCCGTGCGGCCCACTCGTGCACGCGTCGGCGGATGTCGTCTGCCGTGGCCTCCATCTGCTGGACCGCCTGGTTGCGGGCGGCTTCGACGGCCACGGGGATGAGGTGCTGCAGCGGTGCGGCGTCGACCGCTCCCGGGTTGGTCTTGGCCTCGGAGGTGAACCCGACGCGCGCCAGAGCGGAGCGTGCGTCGGCGTGCGGCTGGGTGAAGTGGAACGAGTGCTGCGCGACGTCGGGGAAGTCAACGGTGAGGAACGAGCCGGCGACGACTTGGCCGGCGCGGTTCGTCAGGGTGGCGTGGACGACGACGACGGGGTGGTCGACGGCGCCACGGACGGCGTACACGCGGTTGCGGCCGAGTCTGGAGAGCGCGCTGTCCGCCGCCCAGTCGAGGACGGGGTGTAGCGGGCCGAGGAAGTGCGCGTGCGGCCAGGTCGAGGGGCTCGACTTGTCGTTGATCGCGTTGTCCACCTCGGCCTTGCCCTGGATCGGTGTGGTCGCCAGGAGCAGTCGCTCCGTGACGCGCCGGTCGCGGAGGTACGACTGCGGCAGGACTTCGAGCCGCTGTCGGAGATCAGCCGTGGGTTCGATCTGTGCGATCGCGTTGGTGCGGGACCACGCGACGCCGCCGTGGTCGACGTCAGCAGTCGGTGTGGTGAAGCGTTCGGCCAGCGCTGTGTCGAGGAACGAAACGAGGTCCGGGAACAGGCCGGTACCGATGTCAGTCTTGTCACTCTGCTGACCGCTCGCGGTCTCGTACTTCGCGGTGTCATCGGATGCCTGTGTAGCGTCGTGCTTGCTCTCGCTCGCCTGCTCGGCGGCGAGTTCTGCCATGAGTCGCGTGATCTCGTCGCCGTCCTCGAGGGTCGCTTCGACGGTCGGCACCGCGTCGTCGAAGCTGCGCTTGCGGAGCAGCACGTCGCGGATCGCCGACTCCTCGGCGGCAGCGCTGTACTCGCCCATGAGCGAAGCGACGTCACCCAGCGCCGAGTGCGCCTCGGTCTCGCGCTCGAGGAGGTTCCGGAGCACGCGGACGTCGCCCGCGAACTCGTCGTCGTCGACGTCGAGCAGCAGGGTCGTGATGCGGGGCGAGTGCCTCTGGCCGTAGCGGTCGATGCGGCCGTTCCGCTGTTCGATGCGGATGAGGCTCCACGGGATGTCGAAGTGCACGAGTTCGTGGCACTGGGAGTGGAGGTTGACCCCCTCACTCGCGACGTTGCCGGTGATCAAGACGCGGATGGGGGAGGCGGACTGCTTGAAGCTGTCCACGAGTTCCTGCTGCTCCTGGTCCGTCAGCCCGCCGTGCATCACGCGGATCTGCTTGTCCGACAGCTTGAGGTCCTTCGCGAGCTTCTGACGCAACCAGTGGAGGGTCGCGACCCGCTCGGAGAACACCACGAGGCGTTCTTCCGACTTCGGGCCGACGCCGATGTCTTTCGCGTGCTGGAGCAGGCCGTCGTACTTCCCGGAGCTCGAGTCCAGCGCGGTGACGGTGAGCTGTTCGAGTCGCTCGAGCGCGTCGATCTCTCGCTGGACGTCGCTGTTGGCGTCGCCCGTGCGGAGCCGCTTCAGGCGCTCGCGTACCGATTCGTCGAGGGCGCTTGGCGACGACAGGAACGCCTTCGCGAGGGTCCAGGGGAAGAGCGATGCGTTCTCGCCCGAGTACGGGGACGGTCCGTCCTGTGGGTGCAGCCAAACCGTGGAGAGCTCCGTGGCGATCGCTGCTTCTGCCGGTGACGGCGGCACCAGGACGTTGTTCGGCTCCTGCCGTTCCGCCCAGTCGGCGCCGACTTCCATCGCAACGGCCGGACTGTGCCGGTGCCGGCGGATGATGAGCCGCTTCACCTCGTCCTCGATCAGATCACCCTCGGGGGTCACCGCGGTCGGGTCGAGCAGGCGGACGAGCCGAGCGAACGAGTCCTTCTTGCCGTTGTGTGGCGTCGCGGACGCGAGGATGAGCGCGTCCGTCTGCGGGGCCAGGCGTGACGCGAGCTCGCCGTTCAGCGTCGTGTTGTTCATGACGTTGTGCGCTTCGTCGATGACGACGGCGTCCCAGCGCTGCTTCTCGAGGTGGCTGCGGTACTGGCTCTGCTTCAGCGTGTCGACCGAGATGATCGCTCGCTTGTACATGCTGAACGGGTTGCGGGTCGCCGGGAGCTTCTGGCGCACGCGCTGGATCCCGAGGGAGTCGAGGCGGACGAATGGGAGCGCGAACTTCGTCCACATCTCCTGCTGCATCTGCTCGAGCACGTGCTTCGGCGTCACGATGAGGATGCGCTCGCCGCGACCGCGCCGGACGAGCTCGGAGAGGATCATCCCGATCTCGATGGTCTTGCCGAGACCGACCGCATCCGCGATCAAGATGCGGGGACGGAGGTTGTCGCGGTCGAGGGCCTTGCGGACCGCGGCGCGCTGGTAGTCGAGCGGGTCGGCGAGCATCTGGGTGCTCACGGTCAGGGCGTCCTCGTGCAGCGGAACCGGGGTCTTCCGCAGCGTCGCCTCGAGCCACAGTTTTGCGCTGCGGTAGCCGGACGATCCGTCTGCTTCGACCGTGGCTCGGGCGGGATCGAGTGGCTCGATGTCGTCGAGATCGCTGTAGAAGGTGGCGGTGGTGTCGCGGACGAGCTCGGACAAGCCCTGAGCGGTGACGAGGAGACCGGAGCCGGTCGGGGCCGTCGAGAGGACGAGCCACTCGGCGTCGCGGACGAGCACCACGCTTCCAGGGGCGACGTTCGGCCAAGCTCGGTCGGTGGTTGTCGAATCGACGTCGATCAACGACACGTGTTGCACCCTCTCACCCGAGCGAAGCCGCAGTTGTCGGCTGCGCCGGTTCTCACCCTAGCGCTGCGATCGATCCTCGCTTTTCGCGCTTCTCTTCCCTCCCTCATCGGACAGCGCGGCGCACGGCGTCGACCACGACCTCGTCGGCAGCTGATCTTGCGGTGAGGATCTCCCAACCTTCGGAGACGAGCCACGAGTTCCTCTGGATGTCGTCGTCAATGACGACGGCCACCCTGGAATCAGGCCAAGCGAGCTCGACCTGCCATTCGTTCGACGGACCGACGTCCATGCCGATCACTGGTGCGGGAACGTCTCGCAGTGCCGCCAGGATGCCGAAGACGGCGGGGTCGGCTAGTTCCGCGGTCGACTCTGAAGAGCCGGAGGACCCTTCGTCGAGCAGGGCAGCGAGGTAGTCGCCGGCGAGGCCACGAGCGAGGTCATCGTGGTGGCGTTGGTTCGAGAAGGTCCGGAGGCAGCGGTAGCAGCTCGTCTCAGGGCCGCACTCACAGTCGCGAACGGTTCGTAGTGCTCTTGCCAGCACGGCTTCCAAGTGGTCTGCGATCAGCCGTGCGTAGCCCGCGCCGCCCGGTACCGTGTCGATCAATGTGATCGATGCGGTTTGTCCGTACCCATCCGTGACACCGTCGATGTTGTCCCGAGAGATCTGCAGCTGGTTCGCCGCGGCCTGCAGGACGGCGTAGAGGGTCGAGAGGGAGGTCGCGCTGACATCGGAGCCCGTCCACGGTCGGCTGAATGAGATCCGAACCACGTCTGTTTCGTACTTGTGTGCCAGGGCGTAACCGCGCGAGTAACCGGTGCATGTCTTGCCGGTGCGTGCGTGCTTGTGATCGCCCGCGGGACGTTCCCCGAGCACGGGTTCCGCGCGACCACAAAAGTCGCACACCCAGAAGCCCCGATCCGCTGGACCGACGTTGATCCGTACCATACGCGCCCGTTCAGCGAGCTCGACGCCGACGACCCCGCCGAGGAGTTCGTGTTCCACTGCCGACACGGTCACCCCTTCCGAAGCCAGGCGTGTCTCGCCTCTCCAGCTTGCCAGCGGCTGTGACTCCCCAGGTCGATCCTTCCCACCCTCCGCGATGAAGCCGAACCGCGGTTCGAAGTACTCTCGAGGAGCACCGCTCGGGCTGGTTCCACAACGGGCACACGGCTCATCGTCGCGTTCGAGCGATTCGGTGTACAGCCCGCACTCCTTGCAGATGCGGAAGTGGACGGGAGGCAGCTCGCGTTCCCGCCGACGGCCGAGACCGACCGAAGTCCATACCTTGCCGCCGGCAACGATGCGGGCGCCCGGCGCGTACTCGAAGATCGCCTGGGAGAGGTCCCGAGACAGCTCGAGCTTGCCGCTGAGCGGAGAGTCGAGTTGCGTCTGCATCTCGACCGTGTCGACCGGGAATCCGTACTTGGGAAGCAGATTGTGGTTGGCGAGGAATCCGATCAGCTCGCGATGCTGAACGGTGCGGAGCATCCGGTTGTACCTGTCGCCGAGCCCTCCTTTCTGCTTCGCGAACGCGTCAGCGGCCGCCTGCCGGTAGAACGCGCTCTCCTGGACGAACTCTTCGGATGCTCGCTGGATCAAGTCGGCCAGGGAGCGTTGCCAACGGTCGGACCGTGCGTACTCGGTTGAGACCGTTCCGTTCAGCGCGGTGTCGATCGAGTCCTGCACGTGCTCCGGGAGTTCGGCGACCCAGGTTGTGAGGCCGTCGGAGCCCCGGAATCCGTCATCTGCGTCGAAGAAGTCCATCACTGAGCGGAAGCGCCGGCGGTGCTCATCCCACTGATGACGGAAATACGCCCCGATGACGATCGAGAACACGTGCCGCTCAGCGATCCGCTCGTTCGCGATCGGTACCGTCGGAGGGCGTACTGCGCCGGCGATCAGCTGCCTCGGATCAGCGAACATCGCGAGATCGTGCGAGCGCCGTTGCGCATAGGTGAGGACGAGCGCAGCGCTGTCGACACGTCGTCCGGCACGCCCCGCCCGCTGCACGTAGTTCGACACCGTCGGAGGGACATTGCGGAGGACAACGGACTGGAGCTCGCCAACGTCCACTCCGAGTTCGAACGTCGTGGAGCAGGAGAGCACGTTCATATGCCCGGCAACGAAGTCCTGCTGGATCGAAGCGGCCTCATCACTGGTCCACTGCGCCGTGTGCTCGGAAGCAAGCATCGGCACGACCGTGGATTCGCGGTACAGGACTCGGTAGTGATCCTCGTCAAGATCGGGGGATGGGAGACGCCACTGCTCCATCCGACCCTGACAACGGTAGGTCTCGCAGACACCGCGAACGTTGATGGATGAGACGCGACGGCAGACCGAGCATCGCCAGAGATCGGATTCCTCGTCGTGCACGACGGCTTCGATCTTGTTCGGATCAAGCTGCTGGACCACCCCGGTAGCGGGGACCGAGAAGGACGTGAACCAACCGAGCGCTTCGGGCCCGTCTGTTGTGAGGAGGCGCCAGATGCCGTTCAGGACTTGCTCGACGTTCGCGTCGACAGATATTGCGCGGAAGACGCGGTTGAGGTAGTCGGAACGCCGGTTGGCGCCACGCGTAGGCAGCCAGCTCAAGACTTTTCGCGGTCCGTCCGCACCGGCGCCGCGGATGTAGATGGGACCGAGACGGGGCTCGAAGAGCGGGTCGCGAGGGTCGACTCGCTCGAGAGAGCCGACACCGCCCTGGACACGGACCGATCGGACGAGGGCCTGCAAGAGTTCCGATGATTCTCGGCGGTTGAATCCGAGGGACTCGAGGGCGGGTACGGCTCGTAGGGTTTCAACATCGTGCATCCGCCAGGAGAGCAGGCCGGTGCCTTCAAGCGACATGCGGTCGTCGAGGCTCAGAAGTTCGGCCTGTACCCAGGTCTCCGCGCGTGTCTGGCGATCCAAGGCTGTGGAAGAGACATCGAACACCCCTCGGGCCGCTGCCGACCTGCGGACGACGCTGGCGATGTCCGTGGTACGAGGCGCCTCGTTCTCGAAGGTCGCTGAGCGCGCGGCCTCGAGGACGAGTCGTCGGCGGATGAAGCGGGAGTGCGAGTCTTCGACGAAGGGTGCGAAGAACGCAGCCTGTTGCCTGCTGTCGCTGAACACGAGCAACTTCCGGCCGCCGCC
Organism: Curtobacterium poinsettiae; assembly: GCF_025677645.1. Classification (NCBI taxonomy): domain Bacteria; kingdom Bacillati; phylum Actinomycetota; class Actinomycetes; order Micrococcales; family Microbacteriaceae; genus Curtobacterium; species Curtobacterium flaccumfaciens. Next base: position 1,940,576 of record NZ_CP106879.1, read on the forward strand.
CGGCAGCTCCGCTTCCTCAGCGGCAACGGCCGGGGGCAGTTCCTCGTACAGAGCCGAGGTCAGCACTCCGACGGCGGCGTTGTTGCCGCTCTCGAACCGACGCACCACGTTGGGACGTGCCGATCCGCAGTGGAGGCACCTGCCTGGACGCGCCGCGCGGATGCGCTGAGCGCGCACGAGGGGTTGTCCTGCGCAGCTGGCGTGGCGGCAGCTGGTCGCCTCTCGAGCGGTCATCCAGCCACATCGAGGACAAAGCCGGACAAGCGATGTCGATTCTTGAGGAAGCGTGTCCGGGGCGAGGTTCACCTCGTCCTCGTCGTACTGCTCTGGGAGAGGAGGCTCGAGACTGAGCCAGGTGACGCGTTCCGTTGCTCCTGACTTCGGAGTGAACCAGTGTTCACCGTCCGCAGTCCGTTCGGACCCGTACAGGTACGTGCCACCGCAGTTGCGACAAGCGGCGAACTCGAACATTGCGCCGGCACACTCGACACAGTGCTCACGCCTCACGAGAGCCACATGCGGGCCACTGTCGGTGAGGCACGTGAACGCGCCCTCGGTCGCTCGCGCGAACAGGTGGTACTTCGCATCGAGTGGTTCTCGAGAGACGTCTGTCGACGGCTCGTTGGCGCGCGCGATGACGTCGACCAGTGCGGTCCGATTCGGGATGGAGGGGCCGAGCAGCGCGGCCAACTCATCGAGCGTCCTCGGCTGTTCGGAAGCGAGCCGTTGAACGACACGGATTGGGTCCTCGCCCTGCGTGTCTTGCGGCGAGACGACATCGCGTCTCGCGGTCACCACATCTTGGTGTCCGCTTGTCGACTCGTCGTGTTCGAAGGGGACGCCGAAAAGGTCTGACGCGAACGTGGCCGCTCTTGCGTGGTCGGTCCCGACCGTTGCGCTCGTCGCGATGCACTGGATGGTCCTTGTTCGGGCCACCCGCTCCCGGAGACGCCGGAGCAAGAAACCAACTTCGGCTCCGGTCGCGCCGTCGTAAACGTGCGCTTCGTCAACGACGACGAAACGCCACGTGCCGCTGTGCTCAGAAGTCGTGAAGAGCTCGAGGTCCGCGGGCCGAAGAAGGAGGTACTCGAGCATCGCGTAGTTGGTCAGGAGGATGTGCGGCGGACTCGCTCGCATCGCCTCTCGACTCAGCAGTTCGTTCGGGAGCCGAGGAACGCCGGGGTTCTGTCGTTCGAACTGAGCAACGGCGTCGTCCTCCCGCTCACGCGTGTCACCGGTGTACCGGCCGAACGTGATCTCCGGGGTCTCCGCCAGCAGGATGCGGAGGCGCTTGAGCTGATCGTTCGCGAGGGCGTTCATCGGGTAGAGCAACAGAGCGCGAACGCCTGCGCTGATGCTGCCCTCGGTCGCTTCTCGCTGGATCGCGTCGAGGATCGGCAGCAAGAAGCTTTCCGTCTTGCCGGACCCCGTGCCCGTGGCTACGACGACATTGCGTCCCGCGGCGATCTTGCGGATCGATTCCTCTTGGTGGGAGTAGAGCGATCGATCAAGCGGGAAACGCGAGCCGAACCGCGCGAACCGGGGGGACAGGGTCCCCGCGTCGATGAGCTGCTGAGCAGTTGCTCCGGTCAGGTACGGAGGTTGGACATGCAGGTACGGGCCCTTGGTGAGTCCGCGCCCCGCTTCGCGCTCGACGGCGTCGCTCAGCGCCTTGTTCAAACGCTCGTCGACCGGTTCGATCAAGGTCTTGAGGTACCGCTTGTACGTCGTCGTGACGACTTCGCCGACCCGAAGCGGATCGATCGTTCCGGTCACCGTCGGCTCCAATGTTCGATCCAAATGTCTGCGAGGACGAGGTCTTGTTGCACCAGGCCCGGTGCGGCCCGCGCGAGGACCTCGAGGTAGGGCCGTGTCAGCTCGTGAAGGCGTGCCGCGCCTCCGGCGCTGCGGGCCGTCGCTCTGGCCACCAGGGCGAATGCGATGGACATCGCCGGCAGACTCGTCCAGTCCTCGTCACCGAAGCGACGACGGATCGGTGTCAGTGCCGACCGTCCGTAAACCTTTTCGAAGTAGGAGCACACTACGTCGAGCATGTGCAGACCGTTGCGCAGGTCGTAGGTGGCTTCAGCTCGGTTGTCGAACAGCTCCTTCGCGGCGGCCGCTCGGCTGTCCTTGTCGAGGAGTGATGTCGGCACGCAGTTCGCGACCCGCCAGAGCGCGTCCACCCGCTCGCGAGGCATGCGAGCCAGCTTCTTGGTCGTGTCGTCGAAACGCCCGACATTCGCCAGCGGATCCGAGGCGCTCTTCGAGAACTCTGAGAACACGTTGCCGAGAGCCCGGTCGCAAGCATCCGCATCCGCCGATACGAGTGCCTCTGGTCCGCTGCGGATCAAGGTCAGGTAAGCAATCCCGGGGAGGAAGTCCCACATACGACTCGTGGATCGGTAAGTGCCGGGCGCGACCGTTGCCACATCGGCACCGACGATGAGGCCAATCGAGGGATCGAGCACACTTCCGTTCTCGATCAAGTTGGGGACGAGAGCGCGGACCGGCCGGATCGCAGCAACGAGCTGCTGCCGCAGTCGGGAGCCCGGTTGATCGAACCGATCCAACGTGCTGCCGGAGTACAGACTCATAGCGAGCGGAAGGTTCTGCGGTGTCACGTCGAGCGGCTCCATGCCGGCGAGCCAGGACCGAATTCCACGTTCAGAGGGCTCATGCGGTTCTTCGAGCTGATCGACCGCCACACGGAAGACGTTCTCAGAGGTTGAGGGCGTTTCGGCGCTCCAGCGGCTAGGAACCCAAGGATCCTGAGTCCTGACCTCCGCAACAAGTTCTCCCTCGTAGAGCAGGTCGGAGGTGAGAACGACTGCGCCCTGATCAGCAGTCAGCACGATCGGCGGTTGCCACGGCGCGAACCGCCTGTAGATGCCGACTTCGATGGGTTCGTCCGTGCGGAGGCCTTCGAGGAGGAGTCGCGCTCCCTCTCGGCCGACAGTGCTCACGATGGCGCGCGGTCGGACGCGTGCCACCAGCGTTCGTGTCCCGTTCGCACCGACGTACAGATCCAGGACCTCGTGCTGACCGACGGTGTCCGCGATCTCTGCGAGGGTGAAATCGGACACGCCGTCTCGACGTCGGCGCTTGGGGGCGAGCGTCTGAACAAGGAGCTCGCCATGCATCGCCACAAGGTGAGGGTGCTCGTCTACCGACCCGTGACGTACACGAACCGATAGAGAGCTGACTTCGTCGGAATCGACCAGGAGTGGTGTGGTGCTCGCGACGCCCTCCGATCCTGCTCGGATGAGCGCAACGGACATCGACGGCACCCTAATGCTGACGGCGACGGAATTCCCTTCGTCGTCTCGTGCTTCGAGAGCAGCGGTAGAACGGCGCCGACCCAATACGAGTGAGGAATGTGATGTGACGACGCCAGAGAGGCAGCGAACTTCGACACTCGCTGGTTCGAGCCCGTCATGTCCGGACAGCATCCGACGGAAGTTCACATCGGGTGACACTGTCAGACCCGAAACGATCGTCATTCGCCTGCGCGTGCCGCGTCCGAGCGGCCCGGACACTTCTAGATCGAACGCGCCGACGAGCGGCTTATCGCAATGATCAGTCAGCTTGATGTCGGCCGGGCTCCGCTCCGCGACGACCGTAGTGTCGAAGACCGACGAACGGTCGCTCGCGCGCCGGATCGACAACCGCCAAGTGACTCCGTCTGAGGGGCTCTCTGTTCCAATGGACGGGGCGCCGGGAATGGTGATTCGGGGAAGCACTCCGTAGACGCCTTCGCCGTCCATGGCCGTTGCGAAGGCGACGGCGGGGGGCAGGATGATCGACGGCCGCATCGTGGCGGAGGTGTAGCGCCAGGGTGTCGTTCCTCGCAGACGGAACTGCGCGACGTCCCTGAGGTCGACTCTAACGAACAGCCAGTCGCCCCACCCCAGCGGGCTGTCGACGATGTCCGCGTGCAACCCGGGCCCGTCGTACTCGAGGAGCTGCTCGAGCGGGAGCCCATCTGGGTTCGGCGCTGCCACCCAGACCGCACCCCGAGGCAGGCTGTTCCTCGGAGGGAGGAGTAGGCCGGTCTGTCCGTCGAACACGATCAACGGGTCGTTGGGATCGATCAGCGGAAGCTCCCACGACTGATCCCCCGGCGACACCTGCACGAGTACGTCGCGCGCGACTCGATTCACAGGGACTCGGATCTGCTCGACCGGGTCTCCGGGCCACGGCGGGTCGGCTCGCAAGCGCAGCGCGAGATCGTCGCCCCGGACCGTCCACCACACTGTGTCCTCCGTCAGAACCTCCAACGGTGGAAGGCTGACCTCGACACCTTCCGAAGCGCTGAACACCAAACGGGGGTGCAGCTCGATCTCGCGCCCGCGCGTCCGCGGTCGTGCAATGCGCTTCTGCCCGAGTTCTTCCAGACCACGGAGTAGGTCAGGCTGCATGAGCCTCGGAAATGCGGCCACGTCCGCTGCGTCGACACCATTCGAGCTCCAGACTTCGAGCAGGTCGAGACATCGGTCGACAAGGTCCTCCGCAATCTCGCGCCCCTCCGTCAGGAAGCGATAGGTCGGGACGTCGAGCTTGTGCACGAGTGTCGCCGTGTGCGTGCTGGTCCGTCGGAGCCATTGACAGAACTGCCGGCCGTCGAGCCCTTCCGTGATGGCAGCTCGGCGCGCAAGGAGCTCGAGGAACTCGTCCATACGTTGTCCCGGGATACCGGTGTGCATGAGGATCTCATCGACGTTCCGGCGGGGAAAGCTGAACCGAGAAAGCCCGAACGAGTTGAGTGCAACACGGAACGCATCCGACAAGATGATCTGATCTGCCTGCGGAAGCTGGTGTCCCAGCGCTTCCTCAACGAACGGCCACATCCCGCCGAGTCGGTACTCGAACGCGGTGTTGCAGAGCCCGACGATGAAGGTCGCGCGGTATTTGTTGAGGAATGCGGATCGACGGGAGGGCGTGCTCGTCCACGGGTAGCTCCGCCCGATGATCGCCAAGACCTCTCTCGCGAGCTGCGGGTCGACATCGGCTTCCATCACGAGAGAGCGGCCTGTCAGCAAGCTTCGCCACTCGGTCTCGAGTGCGTCGAACTCATCTTGCGTAGTGATCATCTTGCTCTCCCCGTCCGGATGGCAGCGGCTCAGGATATGAGTCCTCACCGACGTTCGGAAGACGATGCGCGTGCCGCCCGATCCCGGCGGAGGCGCCTTCCGGTCCGAACGAGGTCCGAGAGCCGAGCGACGTCGTCGGTGACGACCTCCTGCACGCGATGGATACGAACGTCGCCGACAGACGCTTCGCGCTGTGCCTTCCCATCGACCAGGTGCACTCCGATACCGGCGAGCGACGCGGATACACAGGCGATTTCGGCTTGGAGCACTCTGCGAGGTCGTAGCGTTCGGCGCGCTGCTCGGCTTCTTCCGTCTGCGGTCGGTGTTCGTCGGTACGGCTGAGGAGCCGGAGGGCTTCTGCCCCGGCAGAGGTGCCGGCGATGGTCACGATGGTGCTCCCTTGAGGAGTGTCCTGATCACACCACCGCCCTCCCCGAACGTCCCGGTACCGACTCATCCTCTGTCGTGAGCAACCGTCAAGGGAGCACCCGTTCTGGGGCTTGTGTGCGCTCGCTCTGTCTCGGAAGTGTGCCCTAGCGTTCCCATAACGAGGGGAATGGGAATGGGAATGGTCTGGGACATCCCGATCGGAACGAGCATCGGTCGTCGTGAGCTGCACAACCGTCTCGGTGGCGGGAGCTGGCAGGACGGCATCACACGCGTCGCATCGACGGACGAGATGCTCGTCTTCACCAATGACGGCGGAGGGGAGCACGGCTACGAGGTGCACGAAGGTCTCCGGAGCGACGAGGTGTTCCGGTACACGGGGCAGGGGCAGAGCGGCGATCAGAAGCTGACACGCAACAACAAGGCGCTCGCTGATTCTGAGGAGCTCGGCCGCTCGATCCGCGTGTTCCGCGGTCAGGGCACCGTGACCTACGTCGGCAGCTTCGCGCTCGCTGATCCGCCGTACACCTGGGAGCGGTTCCCCGGGACAGGCTCGTCCCCTGAACGGGACGGCTTGGTGTTCAACCTCGTCGCCGTCGACGCGGACACGTCGCTCTTACCCGCGCTCATCGTCGAGGTGGGCGCCGCTTCGAGCCGAGGGCCCGAGACTCCGGCGCCTCCGGCCACGACTGCCTGGCAGCCGCTCGACTTCAGCGAGTACCAGGTGCGCCGGGTCGACGAAGGCGAGTCGGAGCGGTCCGTCTCCCGTCGCGAGTTCGAGCTGCAGACGCGCTTCGGCGAATGGCTCCGTGCTCGCGGTGAGGACGTGCAGGTGCTGCGTCTCACCGAGGAAGGGGTGACGATCGTGCCTGACCTGTACGTCCCGACGTTGAACCAGGTCGTCGAGGCGAAGAAGTCGACCGCTCGCGCCTACGTCCGAACGGCGATCGGGCAGGCACTCGACTACGCCGCGGTCGCGCGACGTCGCGGTCTGTCGGTGACCCCGGCCGTCCTCCTGCCGTCCGAACCGAGTTCTTCGATGGTGGAGCTCTGCACCTCGGTCGGGATCACCGTGTGGTGGCCGAGCTCGAGTGGTGACTTCCGAGAGATCAGGCCGTAGCCGGGTCCGGCGGTCAGCACCCGCACGGTCGGAAGATCGGGCGTGGCCCATCGGAGCGAGCCGGGGTCGGTGGGAGAGAGCCAGCGCAGCTCGTCGTGGTCGGTGCTCGACGTCGGCCCCGCCTCGACCCACGGGACAAGATACGTGGCGAGATCGATGTCGACGCTGCCCACACGGATGACGGAGCGGTCGATCAGTGCGCCTACGACTGCGTCGAGGCCGAGCTCTTCGTGGAGCTCTCGTCGGAGGCTCCCTCAGCGCACTCGCCCGGCTCCACTTTCCCGCCCGGGAACTCCAGATGGCCGGCTGCCCCGGTGTTCCTCGGCCGAACAGTGCTGCCACGAACAGGTAGAGCACGCCCGGCACGGATTGGTACCGGTCGCCGAGTACCGCTCGGCTGACCAGTGCGAGTGCGCAGAACGCGATCGTGTTCCGGGCGGTCGCGACCGCGGCCTCGGGTTCGGCGCCGATCGCGAGGCCGATGCTCGCGGTGGCCGTCACCAGCGCGACCACCGCGATGACGGTGGTCAGCTCGAGCAGGTCCGTCCGCCGTGTCGGAGCGGGAAGGGTGCGCGGGTGATCGAAGCACTCGTCGCGATGGCGATCACCAGCGGGAGCACGGCCGCGACGGGGATCAGCGCGAACGGTGCGCCGCCACCGAACGAGGGGAAGAACATGCCGATCGGGCCGAGCGCGATCGAGAGCACCGTCAGGGCGGTCGTGAGTCCGAGCAACGACAGGGTGCGGTGGACGCGCAGCCACCAGATCACGAGGACGGCACCGCGATGTGGCCGATCGAGCAATCCGTCAGCCGGTCGACCGTCGCGGTGACCCACGCGGCCTGAGCGGGGACCGGAGCACGACGGAGGGCTCGCAGAACGTCGGGGTCGTCCAGCTCGAGGGCGGGTTCCACGTGGTCGGCGTTCACGATGCCCTCGGCGGCGACGTCGATGAGCCACCGGTTGGCGACGGCGGCATCGTTGCGGCGTTCGGTGTCGTCCTCCTCGGTGCCGCAGTACGCCACCTCGGCGTCGCCGAGCATCGAGGTGGTGATGCTGTGCAGCAGGTCGGAGTCGTTCATCCGGACCTGGACGATCATGTCCAGGACGTCGGCCGTCGCCGGTGCGTTGCTTGCTCGGATGGTCGGCGGCAGCAGTCGTCACCGATCACCTGTGGACACCACTGGCCGTCGGTCTGCTGCTCCAGCTCGTCGCGGTCGCACTCATGAGTCGGGACACCTGGGGCGCTCCCGGTGGCCCGTCGCCCCTCGTCGGCCTCGCCTTCGCGGGGATCCTGTTCTTCCACAGCTGCATCGGATTCGCACTGGGGCGGTGGCTCCCGCCGGTGGCGTCCATCCCGCTGAGTCTGCTCGTCTCGTACAGCTGGCTCGGCTTCACCTGGTCGGTGGACTACTTCCCACTCCGGTACCTCGCCGGTCTCGTGATGGCCGACTGCTGCTCGGTCGAGACCGCGCTCGACATCCGGGCACCGGTCATTGCGACGGCGTTCAGTCTGCTCGCCGGGTGCAGTCTGCTCGTCATCGCGGTCGCTCGACGCTCGAGCGGTGACCGTGCACGCCGGTTCGGACTCCAGATCGGCGCGAGCTCGTTCGCCGTGGTCACCGTCGTCGCCCTGGCCGCCGGGTCCGGCCTCGCCGCAGCGCCGATCGTCGATCGTCCGCAAGCGCAGGCGATCTGCATCGGCGCAGCGCCGTGCACTGGGTCGGCTGCTGGACTCGATCACGGGCGCAGCCAGACGGAAGCGCTTCCCTTCCCAGGCGCCGGCCGTGGCCGCCACTCCGCACGAGAACACCAGGTAGATCGCGGAGCCGGCCATCGCCGCGGGCCAGTAGCCGGCGACGGTCGTCTCATCTGCGAACTGCACGCTGTAGGCGACGACGCCGAGCAGCCCAGGAATGAGGAGCCACACTGCTGCTCGGCTGCGCCACGGGATGATCGGGCGCATCAGTCGTCCTCACGCGTGAACCGCGCGTACGAAGCGGTGACCGCCTCGGCGGGCGAGAGGTCTGCGAACGGCTCGGTGAACGACGCGACCGAACCAGCGAACGGCACCCGGCCTTCGACGAGGACGGTCACGTGGTCGTAGGTCGCGGCGACGTCCTCGGTCTGGTGTGTCGAGACGACGACGGACACTTCCGTCGGCAGGTTCTGGATCACCCGAGCGAACCGCGCCCGCTGTGCCGGATCGAGTCCGGCCGTCGGTTCGTCGAGCAGGATCGACTGCGCGCCGGACACCAACGCGCCGGCAACGCCGAGCCGCCGGATCTGGCCGCCCGACAACGAGGTCGCTCGTGCGTCGGCACGGGTGGCGAGATCGACGGCGGTCAGCGCGGCCGTCGAGCGATCCCAGGCGTCGGCGCGCGACAAGCCCTTCAGCCAACCGCAGTACGCGACGTGCTCCCGTGTGGTCAAGCCGGGGAAGGAGCCGCTCCGCTGTGGAAGCCACGCGACGCCGCGGCGGTACCGTCGGCGGTCTCCGCGCGTCCCCGGTTCCCCCAGTCCCTCGATGCTGATCGTCCCGGCGCGGGGGCGGAGCGTGTCGGCGACGAGCCCGAGCAGGGTCGACTTGCCAGCGCCGTTCGGCCCGAGCAGGACGCTCGCTCCGGTCGGGAACACCGTCGACAACCCGGAGAGCACCGTGTGGTCCCGCCGATACCCGAAGGTCAGTTCGTCGATCTGTATGCCCACTGCGCCCCCTTGAAACCTTGTACTGGTGTTTCACCGTACAGGGTGGAGGATCGCCTCAGGGCTACGAGGTGCGGCAGGCCTCCTGAGTCAGCGCTGGCGGGCGGCTGCTTCGGTGGCCGCCTGCACGTAGCGTCGTGCAGCCCGGGTCTGACGCAGAATGACGGGGGACATGGCGGCAGCCACGACGAGGAGTGCTCCGCAGATGATGCGACTGAGGCCAGCTACGAACGAGTCGTCGTCGAACAGGTTCGGGATCTGCGGGCCAGCAATCCCCACGTAGAGCAGCAGGAACTGGCCGAGCGCGACCGGTTGGTAGGCGGCGCGGAGACGGGCGAGGTCGAATGCCCGTCGCGCGAGGTCGGAGTCGGCTGGTTCGATCGGGGTGCCGCTCGCGATCGCCTTCGCGAGCGTCTTCCGGCCGAAGCGTGAGAGCCCATCCATCGGCGCCTGCATGTCGGAGGATCGGCGGAGCGTCGTGGTGAGCATCGAGAAGGTGCCGAGAAGACCACCCACTCCTGCAGCGATGCCGACGATCGCGAGACTGGTCTGGAGCGCGCTGTCCTGCCGTGCGAAGAGCAACCCGCCGACCGCACCGAGGACCACACCGATCGTGACGATGACGGCGGTTCTGCGCCAGGCTCGGCGGGCAACGGCCTCGGGGGTGGCTGGCGCTTCCGACACGGCGGTCATGCGAGAGGGATCTCAGTAGTGCTGCGGCGTTCGTTCTCGGCAGTGGCGGCATCCGCGTAGCGCCGAGCTCGGCGGCCTCGGACGACCAGCAACGGCACGACGAACACCATTTCGATGACGAAGAGCGCGAGGAAGATCCGGCTGATGATCGCGTTGCCATCGCCGGTGACGACCCGGGCGAACTGGGGGGCTGCGGCTCCTGCGAACAGCAGGAGGTTCTGGACGAGGATCAGCCCGTTGAACGCGGCGGTCGCGCGGGCGAGGGTGAGCGCGCGGTGCCGCAGCTCCGGGCCCGCGTCGTCCGCGAGCGGAACACCCGAGCGGATGGCGCTCGTGATGATCTTGCGACGGTCTCTCGTCAGGTCCTCGGTCGCCTGCGTGATGATCGACGACGCGCGTGCACTGGTTGGGAGCAACGAGAGCATCCCGGCCATGCCGACCAGCACCGCGACGCACGTGAAGATCGCCAGGGCGACGGTCCAGGCGTCCTCGTCCCGCGAGGTTGCCCACCCTGCCACCGCTCCGGCGACCGCAGCGATCGACACGACCAGGGTGGTACGACGCCACGCGCGCCGGATGATTCGTTCGTCTTCCCCCACCCGCTCACCCTACGGGGCGGGGCAGAGCCGTGTTCTGGAGCCGAGCACCCGTCGGACGCTGGCGGTGTTGTCGAGGCGAGGCGGGCCTCCAGGCCGGACGCCGTCAGGCGACGCCGCGCCGCGGACGGAAGACGCCCGCGCGCACCAGCCACACGTAGAGCAGGCAGCCGATGCAGACGTCGAAGGCGGCGTTGAGGAACGCGGCGACCAGGGCGACCGCGGCTCCGATCGGGGCCGCGTACGGCACGCCGAGCAGGGCGAGAAGCAGGGCGACGGCGGTCACGAAGAGGCCGACCTGCTGGGCGAAGGTCGGCGGTTCCGGGGCCTCGAGTTCGGCGGGCGGGGCGAGGCGCGGGCGGACGACCCGTCGGAAGAGCGCGCCGTAGGGGTGTCGGCGGATGCCGGCGATGCCTCCGACGGCGAACAGCACGACGATGACCGCGAGCAGCACGATGCCGGCGACCTCCGTCTCGGGGATCAGCGTGAGGACGATCGTCGCGGCGAGGAGCACCGTGGTGATGGCTGCGCCGAAGCGTGGGGAGCGCGGGTCGATGCCGCGTTCGGTGTCGGTGTTGGTGGTCATCGGGACTCCTGGTTGCCGGTGGTGCCTGAGGTGTCTGTGCCGCGTGTGGTGTCTGTGCTGCCTGTGGTCAGGACGGCGTCGAGGGCTGCGGCGAGCTCGGGCGGGCGGGGTGGGCCTCCGAAGCGGGTGCGAATCGTGCGGTCGGCGTCGAGCAGCAGGACCGTCGGCGTCTGCATCACGTCGAAGCGACGAGCGAGTTCGGGGTGCTCGGCGAGGTCAATCTCGATGCGTCGGACGCCCTCGTGCTGGTCTGCGACAGCGTCGAGCTGGCGCCGGGTGGCCGGGCACCGCGCACAGGTCGGCGTGGAGAACTGGACGAACGTGGCGGCAGTGCCGTAATCGGTGTCGAGCGCGAGGCCGTCTGCGTCCTGCCTCGTCGACGCGCCGGTCCCCGCCGATCGGGCTCGACCGGTCCGGTGGCGGAGCAGGAGACCGAGGACCGTGGTGAGCGCGAGGACCCCCACGAGCACGGCCACTGCGGTTCCGACGGTCACACGGCGACGGTACGCCCGGGCGACGAACTGCTGTCGAACGTGACCGGATGTGACGCCGAAGTGTGCGCGTCGCGCCGGGCTCGGCGGGGGCTCAGTCCTCGGGGAGCGTGCGGACCCACTGCTCGAACGCGGCGGCGTCGTCGTCGCTGAAGACGGCGGAAGGCCGCGACTCGTCCTTCGCCGAGTGCAGGAACAGCGTGCCGTCGGCCATCCCCGGCGTCGCGTCGTCGAGGATCGACGACTTCGCCGCGACACCCTTCCTGGCGAGGAAGGTCAGCTGTTCGCCGTTCGTCGATTCTGCGATCGCCGCTTCCCCGTCGAAGAACGAGGCAAGCTCCATCACCAGGAAGGCGGTGACCCCGTCCTGCGTGGTGAGGGCCACGGCTGGCTTCGTCCGACTCTTGCCGATGCGGTGCTCGACGGCCGTGGCCGTGACTTCCGAGCCGGTCCACGGTCGCACCTCGGTCAGGGGGACCCTGGCGGCGACCCGCGCTGCGGGCCGTTTCCGCGGGAGGGAGGCCTGGAACAGCAACGTCCCGATCACGACCGCGAGGAACCAGGCGTACGGCGAGAACGTCTTCGTCGCGATGAGGACGAGGAAGCCACCGAGGAACCCCGCCGCGACCAGGTTCGGCCACCACCCCGACTCCTGACGCAGGCCGAGCGGCCAAACCACGGCGCCGTACACGAGTCCGACGACCGTGGGGACCCAGAAGGCCGAGGGGCGGATGGCGCCGGCGTGGAAGTGCAGCCAGATGTCCGCGCCCGCCATGACGACCGCCATGACGACGAAGAAGACGCGCTGTGCGCGACGGTCCCGCTCGCGAGTGCTCAGTGTGGTCATGTGGTTCCCCCGTGGTGCTCGTTCCCCGTGCTGCTCAGTCAAGCAGAACGCGCGGTCACGGTCCCACCGCTCGGGCCGTACCCTCGGTCGCGTGACTGACGACGTGACACCTGGCCGGTACCGACACTTCAAGGGCAACGACTACGAGGTGCTCCTGGTCGCCCGTGACGTCGAGACCGAGGAGCCGGTGGTCGTCTACCAGGCCCTGTACGGCGAGCACGGCCACTGGGTCCGTTCGCTCGCCGACTTCACGGCGCACGTCACCCGAGACGGCTACGACGGGCCGCGGTTCGTGCCGGTCGGCAGCTGACGGCCCGAGCAACCGGTGTCGGCGCCCGCCCCTAGGCTTTCAGCGCACCGGAGAGCAAGGGGGAGCGCATGCAGATCGGCGTCGACGGGCACGTGCTGCTCAGCCCGAGTGACCTGAGCACGTGGTCGGCCTGCGAGTGGGCGTTCCTCCGCCGCCTCGACGCCAAGCTCGGTCGCGGGGAAGCGCTGCCGGAGGCGCACGACGACATGCTCGAGCGCACGGCACGGCTGGGGGACCAGCACGAGCTCGACTACCTCGACATCCTCAAGCAGACCCGCGACGTCGTCGAGTTCGCCCGCCCCGCCCCGCCGGACTACGCGCGCGCCGCAGCCGAAGCACAACAGGCCTTCGCCGACGGTGCCGACGTGCTGTACCAGCCGACGTTCCACGCAGCACCCTCGGTCGACGCGCCCGGCTTCATCGGCTTCGCGGACTTCATCATCCGGAACGACCGCGGCGAGTACGAGGTCTACGACACCAAGCTCGCCCGCCACGCCAAGATCAGCGCCCTGCTGCAGCTCGCCGCGTACGCCGAGCAGATGCAGGCGCACGGCATCCCCACCGGTGGGCAGGTGCACCTGGTGCTCGGCGACCGGACGACGACCACGCACGACCTCGCCGACATCGCGCCGGTGTACCGCACGCAGCGCGCCGAGCTGCAGCGGGTCATCGCCGAGCGCATCGCGGCAGACGAACCGCTGCGATGGGGCGACCCGCGCTACTCGAGCTGTGGCCGATGCGCTGTCTGCTCGACGCAGGTCGCCGAGCACCGTGACCTCGTCCTCGTCGCCGGCATGCGCCTCGACCAACGGGCCAAGCTGATCAAACACGAGGTGCGGACGATCGACGACCTGGCGGTCCGCACCCGGGCAGTACCGGGCTTGTCCCGCGCGACGCAGGATCGGCTGGTACGGCAGGCGAGCCTCCAGATCGAGTCGGAAGACGCCCGACGGAAGGGCGCCGACGGGCCGGGCCAGCCCGTCACGCCGCGCTTCGAGGTCCTCGACGCCCGCGCGCTCGACGCCATCCCGGCGCCCGACCCGGGCGACGTGTTCTTCGACTTCGAGGGCGACCCGCTGCACACCGAGGACGGCGTGCACTGGGGCCTCGACTACCTGTTCGGCCTGGTCGACGACCAGGCCGAGTTCACGGCGTTCTGGGCGCACACCATCCGCGATGAGCGGCAGGCGCTGGTCGACTTCCTCGCGTTCATCCAGGCGCGGCGCGAGCAGTACCCCGGCATGCACATCTACCACTACGCGGCCTACGAGCGGACGCACCTGCTGTCGCTCGCCGCCCGGCACGGCGTGGGCGAGGACGCCGTCGACGACCTGCTGCGCGCCGGGGTCCTGGTCGACCTGTACCCGATCGTCCGCAAGGCCCTGGTCGTCGGCAGCCACAGCTACTCCATCAAGAAGCTCGAACCGCTGTACATGGGGTCGGACCTGCGCGAGAGCGACGTCACGAACGCGGCGGACAGCATCACCGCCTACGTCGACGCGATCGAGGAACTCCGGAACGGTGACGCCGTCGAGGGGCAGCGGATGCTCGACCAGGTCGCCGACTACAACGCCTACGACTGCCGCTCGACCCTGCGCCTACGCGACTGGCTCCGCTCGCTGCGTACCGGGGACCCCGACGCGGCCGACCCGGCGCTCGAGCTCGAAGTCCCGCCGATCCCCGTCGAGCGCGAGCCGAACCCGGTGTACGTCGCCCTGGCCGCGCAACTCGCGGACGTCGATGCCCTCGACCGCACTCCCGACCAGACCGCGTTGGCGCTCGCCGCAGCCGCGATCGACTACCACCGCCGCGAGGCCAAGACCTTCTGGCAGGACCACTTCGACCGCCTGCGGAATCCGGTCGACGACTGGGCCGACACGCGTGACGTCCTGGTCGTGGAGCGTGCGTCGGTCGAGCGCGACTGGGACACGCTGCCGCGTGCACGCTCGCAGTCGCGGGAACTTCGGTTGTCGGGGACGCTCGCGCCCGGCTCGCGGCTCCGGCCTGGAGGCACGCCCCACCTCGTCTACGACGACCCACTCCCGCCGTCGGTCGTGTCTCCGGGCCCCGGGTCGAAGGGTGCTTCGGCGCGCGCCGTGATCGTGGACTTGTGGGACAACGGCGATGCGGTCGAGGTGCTCGTGAAAGAAGGACTGCCCGTCGGTGGCGAGCCGCACCACGAGTTCCCCGTGGCGCTCGCCCCGTCGGCACCGCCCCGTGCGAAGCCCCAGCCCGAGGCGATCGCGTGGTGGGGCCAGGCCGTCCTCGACGAGCTGCCCGAGATGCTGCCCGACCCCGCGCTCGACCTGCTGCGCCGTGTGCCTCCTCGTGGCCGGATCGTCCCGGTGCAGGGCGACGACACGGTGTCGGCCGTCGTGTCGACCCTGCTCGACCTCGACCACTCGTACCTGGCGATCCAGGGGCCTCCCGGCACGGGCAAGACCTACGTCGGCTCGAACGTCGTCGCCCGGCTCGTCCGCGAGTACGGCTGGCGCGTCGGGGTCGTCGGGCAGTCCCACGCGACGTCGGAGAACTTCCTGACCTCGGTCGTGAGCGCCGGCGTCCCCGCGGACCGGGTCGTGAAGGTGCCGAAGTCCGGTGCGACCGAGGACGAGCTCGACGCCGCCGCGTGGACGCCCGTGAAGAACGGTGCCGCCGTCGCCGTGTTCCTGTCATCGTGCGAGGCATCCGGCGCCGGCGGCGTGGTCGGCGGCACGGCGTGGACGTTCGCGAACGAGTCGACGATCGAGCGTCGTTCCCTCGACCTGCTCGTGGTCGACGAGGCCGGGCAGTTCTCCCTGGCCCCGACCATCGCATCGTCCGTCGCCGCGACCCGCCTCCTGCTGCTCGGGGACCCCCAGCAGCTGCCCCAGGTGTCGCAGGGCTCGCACCCCGAGCCCGTCGACGAGTCAGCGCTCGGCTGGCTCGCCGACGGCCAGCACGTCCTGCCGCCCGAGTTCGGGTACTTCCTCGCTCGCACCCGCCGCATGGAGCCCGCACTGACCGAGTCCGTCTCGGCCCTGTCCTACGACGGGCAACTGGCCTCGATGGTCTCCGGGCGGCACCTCGACGGCATCGACGCCGGCGTGCACCCCGTGCCGGTCGTGCACGCCGGCAACACGACGTCCTCTGCTGAAGAGGCCTCCCGGGTCGTCGCGCTCGTCGGTGACGTCGTCGGCCGCACGTGGACGGACGGCTCCGACACCCGCGCCCTGACCGACGAGGACGTCATCGTGGTCGCGCCGTACAACGCGCAGGGTGCACTGATCCGGCAGGAGCTCGATCGCGCTGGCTTCGCCGGCACCCAGGTCGGCACGGTCGACCTGTTCCAGGGCCGCGAAGCCGTCGTGTCGATCGTGTCCCTGGCGGCGTCGAGTGCGGCAGACATCCCGCGCGGCCTCGACTTCCTGCTCATGCCGAACCGGTTGAACGTGGCCATCTCGCGGGCGAAGTGGGCGGCGTACCTCGTGCACTCGCCCGCGCTGACCACGGGGCTGCCCCCGTCGATCTCCGGGCTCTCGCTGCTGTCCCGCTTCATCGAGCTCGTCGAGCCCCGCCCGCAGGCCGTCCGAGCCTGACCGCGAAGGCAAGGGACATGCTGGAGGACTGGGCGAGCCGCCCGTCGCCGTGGCGCTCTCGGGCATCGACGGCTGACCTCGTCGTGACCGTCTCGCTGTTCGTCGCGACGGCGCTGGCTGGGATCGCCGCTGTGCTCATCGGGTGGGTGTTCGCCGGACTGTCGCAGTACAGCTGTGACTGGGAGACGTCGACGCGTCCGTGCTCGCCGTGGGTCGCGTGGCTCCCCAGCCTGGTCGAGAGCATCGTGCTCGTCGTTGTCTTCGTCGGGGGCGCGGTCGTGGCCGCACGGGTTCGACGGACGAGGTCGCAGGGATGGGCGGTCGCCGTCAGCACCGCGACCGTCATGGCGATCGTGGTCTCCGTGACCTGGGTGGTCGTCGCGGAGCACACCGGGTGAGTCAGCGCTGCGTGACGGTTCTGGTTCGCGAACCCCGGGGATCATGAACCAGAACCGTCAACCGCACGAAACCATGGACCCACCCGCCGCGCCGTGACGCCAGAACGAGGGCTGGCCGGACCAGACGTCGTCCTGGAACGGTGGAGGCATGGGGGAGCACACGATCACCGCGGACCGTCCGAGCCCGAAGGGAACGGCGCCGCTGACACTCCGCGCCCGTAAGCCCGGGTACGCCGTGATGCAGCAGTGTCTCGCGATCCAGGCCGAGGGCCGCGCGCTGACGACCTGGCAGCGGTTCTGGGGGCACGACCCGCTCCGGCCGGAAGCCCGTTCGTGGTTCAAGGGAGCGATCGGCGAGCGGCATGTCGCGGCCCAGCTCGAGGCACTCGGCCCGGACTGCACGGTCCTGCACGCTGTCCCGGTCGGGAAGGGCAGCACGGACATCGATCACGTCGTCGTCGGTCCGACCGGTGTCTTCTCGATCAACACGAAGAACCACTCCGGTCACGCGGTCTGGGCGGGCGGACGCACACTGATGGTGAACGGCCAGCGGACGCCGCACCTGCACCGCGCGCTGGCCGAGGGGGAGCGTGCGACTGCCCTGCTGTCGGCCGCAGCGGGCGGTCCGATCCTCGTGCAGCCGATCCTGGTGGTCGAGGCCGCCGAACTCCGGTTCGGCAAGAAGCCGCCGGCAGCCGTGATCCTCGAGCCCGAGCGTCTGGGCAGCTGGATCCGCGGGCTTCCCCGCGTGCACTCCGACGAAGCCGTGCGCTTCCTGTCGATGCTGGCGGAGGAACGGCGTACCTGGCACGTCGACGCCGTCGTCATCGACGACACACTCCGCCACGTCCAGCGCTTCGAGCGACTCGAACGCGAGATCGCCGGAGCTCGCTCCCGCCGCAGCCTCATGCGTCGGGCTCGGGTCCTCGCGGTCCTGGCCGTTCCGGCGGGCGGTCTGCTCGGGTACTGGTGGGCCGTCGCAGCCGCGGCGATGGCGGCTGCCTGACGACGATCGCGCCGAGCCTCTGACGGAGCGGGTCAGTCGTCGCTGGTCGGGACACCGCTCTGCATCTGCGCCCGCATCTGGGCGAGGACGTCGGCGTGCAGGAAGTTCGCTTCGGCAGCACTCGTCGGGTCGACCACGATGCCGAACTCCTCGGGCAGCGCGGACACGAGCTCGGACATCGGCACGGGACGCCCCTCGGCCTCGGGCAGACCGGCGGCGAGTTCGGCCGGGTCGGTGAAGACGGGCACGAACGGCTTGTCCCGGATCATGACGTGGGCGACGCTGCCGGCCTCCGGGGTGCCCGCCGGCTTCCAGGGGACCCACGCCGCGCTGCGCAGGAAGCCCGCGGGCGAGGCAGCCATCCTCCGTCGCAGTTCGGCGGCCGCGGTCGGCGGGGCCTTGTCGACGCCGCGGCCGAAGGCTGATCCGTTGGTCTGATCGCTACTCACACCAGCCATGCTGTCACGGTCGTCGGACACGGCGGGCCGAGCCGTGCCTCCAGGGGTGCCAGCGTCAGCAGGCGTCCAGCACCCGCACCATCGCGTCCCGCTCCGCCGGAGCCACCCACAGGCGGTACTTCGCCTTCACCGTGACCTGGTGCTCGATGTAGGTGCAGCGGAACGCCTTGTTCGCGGGCAGCCAGGTCGCCGCGTCGCCGGAGCCCTTCTGCGAGTTCGACCGGCCGTCGACGGCGAACAGGTTCACCGGGTCGTTCGCCAGCGCCTGCCGTTCGGCTTCGGTGAGCCGCTGGGCTCCGGTGCGCCAGGCGTTCTCGAGCGCGACGACGTGGTCGATCTGCACGAGCGTCGAGGTCGTGTTGCCGCGGACGAAGTCGACGGTCGCCCCGGTGTACGGCGAGACGAGGGTGCCCGTGAGGACCTTGCAGCGGCCCTCGCGGGTGATGTCGGCGAGGTCGCGGGCGAGGACGTCGTTCCGGGTGTCGCACCCGTTGTGGTCGACGTCGAGCCAGGCGCTGCCGAAGTCGCCGGTGCGGTCGTAGCCGGTGCCGGCCGCCTTGCCCTTGACGGGCAGATCGGCGAGCTGGGTGCGTGCACGGACCGCGTCGGCGTCGGTTCCGCGGCTGACGGTCGGACTGGAGGCGGGGCTCGCCCCCGACGACGCCTGCTGCGGTCCGATCGTGGTCGTCTCCACGGCCGTGGGGCCGCCCGCCGCGGTCGTGCCCGCGGCGTCGGCGTCCGGGCCGAGGGCCCCGGTGGCGTCGAGGGCGTAGCCACCGACGGCGAGAGCCAGGACGACGAGGACGGAGGTCAGGGTGATGCGGCTGCGGCGTCGGCGGGACGTCATGCGGTGGGACTCCAGGTGGTGCGGGCGGAACGATGGTGCGGGGCGGAACGTGGTGTGCGGGTCGAACGGCGGCGCGGGCAGCGGCTCAGGTCAGCAGGGAGCGGATGTCGTCGGCGGTCAGATCGTCGGCGAACAGGGCGTCGTCGTCGATCATCGTGGCGAACAGCTCGGCCTTGCGGGCGGCGAGGGCGAGGACCTTCTCCTCGATGGTGTCCTCGGCGATGAACCGCTGGACGCTCACCGAGCGGGTCTGCCCGATGCGGTGCGTGCGGTCGACGGCCTGGGACTCGGCGGCGGGGTTCCACCACGGGTCGAGCACGAACACGGTGTCCGCCTCGGTCAGGGTGAGCCCGAACCCGCCGGCCTTCAACGAGATGAGGAACGCCGGGGCGGTGCCCTGCCGGAAGCGCTCGATGACCTCGGGGCGCTTGCGCGTGGAGCCGTCGAGGTACTCGTAGCCGATGCCACGGGCGTCGAGGGCGTCGGACACCATCCGCAGGAACGAGGTGAACTGGCTGAACACCAGGGCGCGACGGCCCTCTGCCGCGAGTTGTTCGAGTTCGTCGAGCAGCAGGTCGAGCTTGGCGGAGGGGATCGGCGTCGCCGGCGACAGGGGCGAGTCCGATGACGCCGACCCGGACACCCCGGACGACACCAGCGCCGGCGACAGTGCGAGCATCCGCAGCAGCGTCAGCGACCGGAACACGATCATCCGGTTCTTCGACAGGTCGTCGATGAGGTCGAGGACCTTCAGGCGCTCCCGGTTGAGCGTGCGCTCGTACAGCTCGCGGTGCGCGGGGTCGAGCGTGACCCGGACCACCTGCTCCTGCTTCGGCGGCAGGTCGGCCGCGACGGCTTCCTTGGTGCGCCGGAGCATGAGCGGCCGGATCCGTCGGCGCAGTCGCCCCGTGAGCTCCTGCCGGGCCTCGCCGCGCAGGTCTGGGGAGGCGAGGGGCTTGACGTAGTCGTCGCCGAACCGGGTCCAGGTGGACAGCAGCCCGGGCGCGACGATGTGGAACAGCGCCCACAGGTCGGTCAGGCCGTTCTCGAGCGGTGTGCCGGTGATCGCGAACTTCACCGGTGCCTGCAGCTCCGACGCCACGCGGTGGGTCTGGGACTGCGGGTTCTTCACGAACTGGGCCTCGTCGAGCACCAGCGCCGACCACGGCAGATCGGTCCAGGCGCGGGCGTCGAGCCGGAGCAGCGCGTACGAGGTGACGACGACGTCCGACGCAGCGGCGGTCCGGGCGACGAGCCCCGGGTCCTTCAGCGACGTCGAGGTCACCGTCGCGACCCGCAGCGACGGCACGAACTTCGCCGCCTCGGCCGCCCAGTTGCCGACGACCGAGGTCGGCGCGACGACGAGGAACGGGGGAGCGTCGGGCTCCGCGGCACGACGGGCGGCGACCATCGCCAGCACCTGCAGCGTCTTGCCGAGCCCCATGTCGTCGGCGAGCACCCCGCCGATGCCGTGCGTCACCAGGAACGACAGCCACGCGTACCCGGCGTGCTGGTACGGCCGCAGGTCGGCGTGCACGGTGTCCGGCACGGGGACGTCCCCCGGGGGAGTCGCCCCGAGCAGCCCCGAGGCGATCGCCTGCCACCGCTCGTCGTGCGAGGTCTCGTCGGCCAGCAGGTCGAACTCCGACCACAGCCCGGCGTGCAGCGGGGTCACGGCGATGGGCTGGTCGGGCTCCCACTCGTCCAGGTCGCGGGCCTCGTCGATGAGCTCCTTGAGCCGGTCGAACGCGGGGTCGGCCAGTGACAGGTACGAGTTGTCGACGAGCTTCAACCGGCGCTGCCGGCTCGCGAGGGCGGTGAGCAGCGGCGTGAACGGGATCTGCTTGCCGTTGACGCTGACGATGATGCCGAGGTCGAACCAGTCGTGCTTGTCCGACGGCATCGTCGTCACGCGGATGTGCGGCCGCCCGCTCAACCGCTCGTAGTCGAGCCGCTCGCCCTGCACGACGGTGCGGACGTCGAGCGACGGCAGCTCGGGCAGGAACTCGTTCGCGAAGACCGCGACGTCAGCTCCGTCGATGGTGCCGTCCTGGAACCAGTCCAGTCCGCCACCCGGTCCCGCAGGGCGCTCGGGAGTCCCGGCCCGCGTCGCGTCGTCGGCCTGCGTCGTCGCCGTGGTCGGCTCCACCGCCGCGGCCGGGTCCGCGACGGGACCGCCGGCCGGGTCGTCGGCCGCACGGAGCCCGGAGAGGTCGGGGAGCGGGCCGTGCAGGGACACCGGGTCCTTCCGACCGTCGACGTGCCAGCGCCAGTGCAGGTGCACGCGGTCGTCGGTGCGCGGCGCCCGTGCCGGTTCGAACGTCGCGGTGAGCACGAGCTCGGGCGGGGTGCGCTCGGGCAGCTCCACCGAGCCGTCGGAGCTGACCAGCCCGAGGGCTCCGCGCAGCCGTGGCGACCAGTCGGCCAGGAACTCGTCGACCTCGGCGGTCGGCACCGTGATCCGGGTGCCCTCCAGGAGCATGCGGCGCTGGTCCTCGGGCACCGGTGCCGGGGTCGGGGCAACGGCGACGGCGAACTCGGGGCTCTCGCGGAACACGTAGACGCCGTGGTCGCCGATCATGCGCGCTGCACCGGGCGGCACGGGGCGGCCGTCGAGCACGGCACTCGCGCCGATCACCACGGCGTCGTAGTGCCGGGCGACGTCGAGCAGCACCTGGGCCTGCGTGCCGAGCACCGCCCCGCCCTCGCGCTTGCCGGTGACGAACGCGATGTCGAGCGCCGCGGCCTGCTGCAGGAGCGGCCAGAGCAGGGGGCTCCGGAAGTCGTCGAGGTGCAGCCAGTCGCTCTCACCCGGCAGGCCCGCGAGCTGCCCGGCGCGGTGCAGGGCGGCGAGCTGCAGGAACCAGGCGTGCTGCTCGGCACCGACGCCGAGCCGGTTCTGCGAGTAGGGGAGCGTGCCCCAGGTCAGCTGCCCGCGCACCCAGTTGCCGGCGTCGCTGCGGGTCACCGGCCGGACCCCGAGCCGCACACTGCGGGACGGTGCCGGCAGGGCACGGCCGGCGGCACGGGCTCGCGAGGCGAGCTTGGCGGGGACCGCGTCACGCAACTCGAACTGCAGCCCCATCCGGGTGCCCTGCGGGGTGGGCGCCCGCTCGTCGTCACCGGCGAGGCGGGCGAGGTCGTGCCTCCAGTCCGAGGGCGGCGGAGCCGGCGTCTCCGGGCGTGGGCCGGCGTTCGCGGCGAGGGCACGGGCGTTGATGGTGAGGAGCGCGGCCGCGACGTGCTTGCAGTCGCCGCCGAGCGGGCAGCTGCAGGTGCTGCGGACAGGGCGGACGAAGTCGCCGCGCGCCGGGGTGGTGTCGACGCGGAGTTCGTACGGGTCGTCGGCGGTGCCGGACACGACCGCGGTGACCGTGCCGTCGTGGTCGTGCCAGGTGGCGTCGTCCACCAGTCCGGCGCGGACGACGTCGCGTGCGCGACCGAAGGTCTGCGGCCCGACGAAGCGGATGACGTCCACGGCGTCGATCATCGGGGCAGCAGGCACGGGACCATCGTGCCAGTCACCACCGACGATCCCCGCCGCCACCCTGTGCGACGAACATCTGACAGGACTACCGTCCAGATCGGAGCGCGACGACCGCGGTCCACGGAACCGATTGGAAACGCATGCCGGACCGACTGCGGTGGGTACGCGACTCAGCCGACCACTGGAACGGGTGGATCGACGCGGAGGTCGTGTGCGACATCACCCGGACCGACACGTACACGGTCGATTCTCCGGACCATTCGCTGACCGGCGGGCACTCGTCCTTCGAGAGCGCGGCGGCACAGGTGCACGGCTGGGTTCGCTGGACCGGCCGTTAGGCCGCGGAACGCAACCCGGTTGTACGACCACCGGTCGCTCCCTAGCGTGAGAGGGCAGACCGGGGGCAGCCGGAGGTGACCACACCGCTCTGCTCGATCAGGGAGAGGTGTGCACATGACCGACACGACGGAGTCTCGGACCCCCGCTCACCCGCCCCGTCAGCCGCGCTCGCTCGTCGCCGTGTCCGGGCAGGACACCGACGAGGCCATCAGTTCGCTCGCCGGCATGTACGCGGGCAAGGCCTGGTACTCCCGCGCACTCGACCAGGACTACTGGTTCAAGTACGTCGGCGTCGGTGACGAGCGCCTCAGCATCCGCCGGTCGCAGATGCACGGGTACCTGCGGGGCGACGTCGCCACCGAGGGCGAGGTCGTCGTGCAGTGGCTGGAACGCGGCGAGGCCCGCGTCGACGTCGGCCGCGACGAGGTCCGCATGCGGCCCGGCGTGCCGACGATGTTCCCGGTCGAGCGCCGGTTCGAGATGGAGTACCAGGACTGGGACCAGCGCCTGGTGCACCTGCGTCGTGACCTGGTGCTCGACGTCGCCGCCGAGGACCACCTGGTCGACGGCACCATGGCGTTCGACACCACGGCCGTGCCGGACCTCACCGCCGTCGGCCTGTGGCGGACCGCCGTGTCCGGCGCGCTCCGAGCACTGCGCGAGGAGGGCGAGGAGTCCCTCGCCTGGCACGAGGCGCAGCGCGACGTTGCCCGTGCCCTGTTCCGGATGTACCCACTGCAGGCCGACCGGTTCCCCGCCGGCTACGGCACCCGCAGTGACGGTCGGCTCCGGGCTGCGGTCGAGTTCATCCAGGCGCACGCCCACGAACCGCTCACCGTCGCCGACATCGCGCAAGCCGCGGGGCTGAGCATCCGCGGGATCCAGGAGTCGTTCCAGCGGGCGTTCGAGCGCTCGCCGATGACGTACCTGCGCGAGGTGCGGCTCGGACGCGTGCACGAGGAGCTGCGGATCCTCGACCCGCACGCGACCTCGGTGGCGGACGTCGCCCGGCGCTGGGGGTTCGCGCACATGGGGCGGTTCGCCTCGGTGTACGCGAGCCGGTTCGGGGAGTACCCGCGGGAGACGTTGC
Source organism: Curtobacterium poinsettiae (assembly GCF_025677645.1). Lineage (NCBI taxonomy): Bacteria > Bacillati > Actinomycetota > Actinomycetes > Micrococcales > Microbacteriaceae > Curtobacterium > Curtobacterium flaccumfaciens. The sequence goes on from NZ_CP106879.1 coordinate 1,964,607, forward strand.
GGCGCTGAGGGCGCGGGCGCTGCCGACGACGGCGTCGGCTGGGCATCGGCTGTCGCTGAGGTTCAGCCCTTCGCTGGCTCGGCCAGCTTGCTGTGCTTCCGCGAGTACCCGAAGTACACACCGAGCCCGATCGCGAACCAGATCGCGAACCGCACCCACGTCTCCCACTGCAGGAACGTGACGAGCCAGAGCGACGCGATGACGCCGATGATCGGGATCACGGGCATGAACGGCAGCCGGAACTGGCGGTCCAGGTCGGGCTGCCGGTAGCGCAGCACCACGACGGCCGAGCACACCACGACGAACGCGAGCAGGATGCCGATGTTCGTGAGCTCGGCGACGACACCGATCGGCAGGACACCGGCCAGGATCGCCGACGCGATGCCGAGGATCCAGGTCACCCGGGTCGGTACGTGCCGCTTCGGGTCGGTCTTCGCGAACCACTTCGGCATCAGGCCGTCGCGGCTCATCGAGAACCAGACACGCGAGGCGCCGAGCATGAACGTCACGAGCACCGTGACGATGCCGACGATGGCACCGATCGCGATGACGTTGGCGACACCGCCGAGCCCGACCGACGCGAACGCCGACGAGAAGCCCGAGGCGGGGTCGATGTCGGTGTACTTCTGCATCCCGGTGAGCACGAGGGTCGCCAGGACGTACAGCACCATCGAGATGCCGAGGGACAGCAGGATCGCCTTCGGCATGTGCTTGCGGGCGTCGGTGGACTCCTCGGCCGCGGTGGACATCGCGTCGTAGCCGAACACGGCGAAGAACACGGTGGCGGCACCGGTCATCACGCCGCCGAAGCCGAACGGGAAGTACGGGGAGTAGTTGGCGCTGTTGATGTGGAACACGCCGAGCACGACGATGAGCACGACGAGCGCCACCTTGATGCCGACGGCGACGAACTCGAACCGGGCGGCGCTCCGGATGCCGCGCGTGAGGACGAACGCGGTGAGCAGGCACAGGATGATCGCGAAGACGTCGATCACGTGGCCGTCACCGGTGCCGGGCGCGCCGAGCATCCACGCGGGCAGGTCGATGCCGAACTGTCCGACCAGGAACCCCACGTAGCCGGAGATGCCGATCGCGACCACCGCCACGATCGCCGTGTACTCGAGCAGCAGGTCCCAGCCGATGAACCACCCGACGATCTCGCCGAGCACCGCGTAGCCGTACGTGTACGCGCTGCCGGCCTTCGGGATGAGCCCCGCGAACTCGGCGTACGACAGGGCTGCGGCGGCGCTCGCGACCCCGGCGACCAGGAAGCTGATCAGCACCGCGGGCCCGGCGACGCCGTTCGCGACGGTGCCGGCGAGGGTGAAGATGCCGGCGCCGATGATGCCGCCGATGCCGATCGCGGTGAGCTGCCACAGGCCGAGGTGCCGTTTCAGGCCGCCCTCGCCCCCGGCCTCGTCATCGATGGTGTCGATGGGCTTCCGTCGGAACAGGGTGCGTGTCGTCGTCGTCACCCGCCCATGGTGCACCCGGCGGCGATCCCGCGCACGCACGCGGCCGGACCGCAGGCACCGGGCGTACACCTGGAGCATGCGTCACCCGAAGAGGACCGAGCCCGGCCCCGGCCAGGAGTCCGTCTGGGACTACCCCCGCCCACCCGCCGTCGAGCGGGTCACCGCCCGTGTCGTCGTCCGTCTCGGCGGCACGGTCGTCGCCGACACGACCGACGCCGTCCGCGTGCTCGAGACCTCGCACCCGCCGGTCTACTACCTGCCGATGGCCGACCTGGCCGAGGGTGCGCTCGTGAAGGCGTCCGGATCGAGCATGTGCGAGTTCAAGGGCCTGGCGCGCTACTTCGACGTCGTCGGCGGGGACGGGACGGTCGCGAGCCGTGCCGCCTGGAACTACCCGACACCGGTCCCCGGCTACGAATCGCTGCGCGAACGCGTCGCGATCTACCCGTCGGCGATGGACTCGTGCGAGGTCGGCGGCGAACGGGTCCGGGCGCAGGACGGCGACTTCTACGGCGGCTGGATCACGGCGGACATCGTCGGGCCGTTCAAGGGTGCGCCCGGCACGCTCGGCTGGTGACCCGGCTTCGTCAGGCGGGGCAGCCCTGACCCGGGCCGCCCCGTTCCGCGCGCGACGGGGCGGACCCGACCCGGGCCTCCCGGCCGGACGGCGTCAGCGGTAGGCGTACGGCGACCAGAACGGCGGCGGGAACGCACCGCCGGTCACGATCACGAGCACCTGCCAGACGAGCATGACGAGCCCGGTGCTCCCGATCACGATGCCGATCCACGACCACACCTGCACCGCGCGACGGCGACCCGCGATCCGGATCGCCCGCCAGCCGCTCAGCACGCACACCAGCCCGAACACCGCGCCGAGCAGCACGTGCCGCACGGTCGACTGCGCGGGCACGATGATGCCGAGGTAGAACGCGACCGGTCCGAGCAACACCGCGAAGGTCGCCGGGGCGGCCGGCGGTTCGTGGTCCCGAGCGACTGCTCCCATGGACGGCATGATAGCGAGTGAACCTCGCTTCGAGTGCGTCCAGGTCGCGCAGCGCGAGCACCCGACCGCGGGAACGGGCACCATGGAGGCATGCGTTCCTTCTTCCGCGTCCTGCTCGGCCTGGCCCTCGTCGTCGCGGGCACGAGCCACCTCACCTTCGCGCGCAAGGAGTTCACGGCGCAGGTGCCCGACTTCGTCCCCCTGGATGACGACACGACGGTGCTCGCGTCGGGCGTCGCCGAGATCACGCTCGGCTCGGCCCTGGTGCTCGCCCCGAAGCCGGCCCGCCGCTTCGTCGGCTCGGTCGCCGCGCTGTTCTTCACGGTGATCTTCCCCGGCAACCTGTCGCAGTGGGTCAACCGTCGCGACGCCTTCGGCCTGGACAGCGACGAGAAGCGCTTCGTCCGCCTGTTCGGCCAGCCCGTCCTCATCGCGCTCGCCCTCTGGTCGACGCGCGGCCGGCGCTCCTGATGGGCGCGCCCGCAGGACAGACCGGCCCGGCCACCGGAGCGGGTTCCGGGACGGGTCCTGGGGCGGGTCCTGCGTCGGGTCCCGATCCGCTCGGGTCCGGCCCGGCGCGCTTCGGTCGGGAGGCCCGGCACCCCCTGGCAGGTCGCGCTCGTGTCGCGGACGTGGTCACCTCCACCGCGCTGCTCGTCGTGCTGACGGTCGGTGCGTTGGCAGCGGGGTGGGGGATCAGGCTCATGTCGCTGGCGTTCGTGTCATGTGCGGCGCCCGGCAACACCTGCAACGAGACGCTGGGGGACTCGGTCGTCGTCGTGGGACCGATCGTCGTGGCGGCGGTGCTGGTCGCGACGATCGCGGTCTGCGTGCTGCGGCTCGTCCGGCGGCGGCTGACCTGGCCGGTGGTGCTCGTCGGCATGGCGGCGATCGTCGCGGTGTTCTTCGCCTCGCTGTTGCTCGTCGACAGCTCGGTCACGCACGGCATCTGAGGGACTCTTCCCGCACAGGCTGGGTTCGCGGAGCGGCTTTCCACAGAACCCGGACCGCGCCTCGGGCGGCGGCTTCCGGTTCGGCACGCTGGAGCCATGCCTGACACCGAGATGCTCGACCGCCTGGTCCGTGAACCCGTCCGCACCGACGACGACGTCGTCCGACTCGTCCAAGCCGTCGTCGAACGGCCGCTGCGACGGCAGTGCTGGGTGCTGTTCCTCGACGACCGCGGGATGTCGATCCCGTTCCTGCTGCCGATCGCTGACCTGCCGTACTCCCCGGACGAACACGTCGACGACTTCGCGGCCCTGATCGCCGACATCGTGGCGCAGCTCGGGGCCGTCGACGTCGTGCTCGTGTGGGAACGCCCCGACGCCGACCGGCTCTCCCCGGTGGACTGGGAATGGGTCGACGCCTGCGCGTGCGCCCTCGACGAGCACTCGGTGCGGCTCCGTGCCCAGGTCGTCGTGCACTCCGGGGGAGCGGCGATCGTCGAGTTCGACGAGGAGACGCAGGCGGTGGCCTCGTGAGCGGTCAGCCCTGGGGAGCGACGTCCGGCACGTCCTGGCCGGTGAGCTCCTCGACGATCGCCTTCGCCTGCGGCCACGACTTCGCGTAGTGGTCCGGATCGGAGTTGATCTGTACCGCGTGCGCCATCTGCGTCGGGGTCATCGTCTTCCAGCCGGGGACCTTCACGAGCTTCGTGTAGAACATCGTCGCGGCCGTGTACGGGTCCATCCGCTGCTCGTACGTGCCCCAGGCGCCGTTGTCGCGCTGCTGGAACAGGCCGCGGCTGTCCGGGCCCGCGGCGTCGCCGTGGTCCAGGTTCACCAGGCTCGACTCGCCGATCGCGGTCATCACCCCGACGGCCTGCGTGTGCGGCCCGATGCCGAGCGCCTGTGCGGCTTCGATCACGGATGCGGCGTTCACCAGGCGGTCCTGGCAGAAGCCGCCGACGGGTCCGGCCGGCACGACCATCCCGCCGATCGTCTTCGAGGCGACGGCCGGGCACGCGGGAGTCGGGGTGGCGGCGCTCGACTTCGCGATGCCGGCGAGCGAGTTGACGGCGATCACCACGAGGACGACCACGCCGATGCCGACCGCCACGATCCCGGCGCCGAACACCGAGGCGAGGGTGATGCCGACACGGCGCATGACGGGACCTCTCGACGGGCTGGGCGGGTGCTGGGCGGGCGGAGCGGGAAGAGCAGCACGAGCGTACGGGCGCCTCCTGGGAAGCGAGCGGCGGCCCGCCGTGGTCGCACGTTCGGGGTTCGGGGTTCGCACTTCGGGGTCCGCGGTTCGCCGCCGGTCGCTCGCCGCATGGAAGGTGCGTCCCCGGCAACGAGTGACGGCTCTGGTTCACGAAGCGGGGGCTTCGCGAACCAGAACCGTCACGGGTCGTTCGTGCACGGCGGTCACCGCCCGCGTCGACCGTCCTGTCGACCCCGATCCCGGCCCCGACGCAGGCGCCAGCCTCCGGCGGACAGCGACAGCGCGGCGATCACCGCGATGACGACGGTCCAGATGACAATGGTCGCGTCCATCAGACGTCGCGGTGGTCGTGCGGCGGGCGCTGCACCTTCGTCGGCTCCGTCACGAGCCCGGTCGGGGCCTTCTCGGCCTGCTTCCGTCCGTGGGTGAACCAGGTCAGGACCCAGAGCAGCACGCCCAGCGCCAGCAGCGCACCGGCGATCTGGTACTGCTGTGGGTCACGACCGGACGAGAACGGCATGACGAGCCACAGGCACGTGATGACGCCGATGACCGGGATGACGACGCCGGCTCGGAAGTGCTTGTGGTCGACCTTGTCGCGGCGCAGCACGAGCACGGTCACGTTCACCACGGCGAACACCGTCAGCAGCAACAGCGAGGTGGTGCCACCGAGCACGACGACGATGGGCGACTCCGGGTCGAGCGAGACCCACCCGATCAGCAGCAGCGAGATGAGCGTGGTGAAGACGATCGCGGTCGACGGGGTGCGACGGGCGGGGGAGATGCGGGACAGGAAGCCCGGCAGCACGCCCTGCTTGCTCATGCCGTAGAGCAGGCGCGACGCCATCATCATGTTGATCAGTGCGGTGTTGGCGACGGCGAACATCGAGATGAAGGGCAGCAGGTCGGCGATCGGGAAGTCCGGCGCGGCGGTCTGCACGACGGTCACGAGCGGGGTCTCGTTGCCGGCGAGCTCACCGATCGGCACCACGGCCACGGCGCAGATCGACACGAGCACGTAGATCACCGCGGTGATGCCGAGGCCGGTGAGCATGATCTTCGGGAAGATGCGCGAGGGGTCCTTGGTCTCCTCGGCCATGTTCACCGAGTCCTCGAACCCGACCATCGCGAAGAACGCCAGCGACGTCGCGGTGCTGATCGACAGCAGCAGGGACTTGTCCTCCGGCGTCTCGAACATCACGACCCGCGAGAAGTCCGCGTTGCCGCCCGCGATCGCCCAGAACCCGATCAGGATCACCATGACGAGACCGGACAGCTCGACCAGCGTCAGCACGACGTTCGTCTTGACGCTCTCGCTCACCCCGCGGAAGTTGATGAACATCACCGCGAGCATGAAGCCCATCGCGATGAGCATCACCGCGCCGTTCGGCAGTTCGATGCCGAACCCGGCACCCAGGTTCGCCGCGAACGCCCGCGACGCCGTCGACGCTGACGTGATCCCGGAACACATCACGATGAACGTCACGATGAAGGTGACGAAGTGGATGCCGAACGCCTTGTGCACGTAGAGGGCGGCACCGGCGGTCTGCGGGTACTTCGTCACGAGTTCCAGGTACGAGAACGCCGTCAGCAGCGCGACCGCGAACGCGATGAGGAAGGGGAGCCATGCTGCCCCGCCGACCTCGGCCGCGACCTGGCCGGTCAGCGCGTAGACACCCGTGCCGAGGATGTCGCCGACGATGAAGAGCAGCAGGAGCTTGGGACCGATGACCCGGCGGAGCTCGTGCTGCTCCTGCTGTGGGCGGTCCGTCTTGGTGGTGGCCATGCGTCACCCTTTCGCGCGATGTGCCTTCCTGTCCAGTCCCACAGGGAGGTTTCTCGCGATCGCAACACGGTCGCTCGGCGACGGATACGCTCCGGCCATGGACCAGCAGTCGAACACCACCGAGGAGCCCATCGAGTTCGCGGACTTCAACGCGAAGCTCCTGGTGCTCGACGTCCTCTGCTACGACCTCGACGTCCTCGACCCCTACGACCCGGACGCCGAGGACGAGACCGACGAGGACCTCGACGTCGACGGGCAGGACGACCGGGCGCGCGAGTACTACGACGACCTCGACCTGCTGCCGTCGCACCTGTCGCTCGTCACCGAGATCACGGTGGACTCCGACCTCGAGGTGCTGCAGGACGTGCACCCCGGCTGGGACGGCTCGGACGACCGCTTCGACCCGCAGAACTGGGACGACCTGCTCGACCTGCCGGAGCTCCGCACCGTGTACGCCGCCGCGCCGCTGCCCGCCCACGTCACCGAGCGGCTCGCGGCCAAGGGCATCGAGGTCCGCTCCGCCTGAGCGGGTCTCGACCGGGACGGACCGACGGTCAGCTAGCGGTCCAGCGCCCGCAACTGTTCGGTGAACTCCTTCGCGCCGCCCTGCGCCGGGTGCCGCACGGCGGTCGCCTCGATGCCGGCCAGCGCGAGTGCCCCCTGCGCCTTCCGACCGACGGCGACCACCCGGACCCGGTCCATGCCGCCCAGGGCCTCCAGCAGCGCGAGGGCGACGGGCGCTCCCGAGCGGACCTCGGCGGGTCGGGGCGTCCGGTTCGTCAGCCGGTCCGGTGCCACGAAGGGGTGGTGCGGGAAGATCGCCCACGCGACGGGGAGCGCACCGCGCCAGCCGTCCAGTGCCGCGTGCACGACGCGCGACGACGCTTCCCACGGTGCGGTCGGTTCCGGCGGGACGAGGTACTCGGGTCCCAGCTCCCGCATGCTCGTGAACGGCACACCCGTGTTCGTCATGCCACGCCACCCCGGGGCCTCGGCCACGAGCAACGTGTCGGCCCCCGACCCGGACTGCTCCAGGTACCGTGTCAGGTTCGCTCGCCGCAGCCGTCCCTCGGCCGATCCGACGTCGTACAGCGCCTCGGCGTCCGACTCGACGGGCACGGCGTCGAGCGCCCCCCAGAACGCGGCGAACCGCCCGTCCGTCTCGCTCACGGGCGCCCGAGCACCCGGCGGTAGACGTCCTCGAGCCCCGCGGCCGACCGCTCCCAGCTGAGGCGCTCCGCGTGCTCCCGCCCCGCAGCGGCGAGTCCGGCGGCGTACGGCGCATCCGTCAGGATCCGCTCGATCTCGGCAGCCCACGCCTGCGGGTCGCGGGACTCGAGGACCACGCCCGTCTCCCCGTCGACCACCGCTTCGCGCAGGCCCCCGGCAGCGGCGGCCACGACCGGCACCCCGGAAGCGGAGCCCTCGAGCGCGACGAGCCCGTACGTCTCGGAGTGTGACGGCACCAGCACGGCTGCCGCGCCGCGGAACAGGAACGCCAGGTCGGCACGTGACTGCGGCCCGATGAAGGTGACGTGGTCGGCGATGCCCCGCGCCTCGGCGAGCCGACGCAGTTCGTCCACGTAGTCGCCCGCCTCACTCGAGACGTCGCCCGCGATGACCAGGGTGGGGCGGGCCTCCAGGCTGATGTCCGCGATCGCCTCGATCGCCAGGTCCAGGCCCTTGAGCGGCTGCACGCGAGCCGCCGCGACCACGTAGGGGGTGGCGGCGCGGCGCGCACCGACCGCCGCGGGCCGGAAGACGGACCCGTCGACCCCCGGCGGCACGATCCAGATGCGGGCGTCGTCGCCACCGAGTCGGGTGCGCACGGTCGACGCCTCGGCCTCGGACACCACGACGACGGCGTCCGACTCGCGGGCCAGCAGTTCCTCGCCGGCGATGCGGCCCGCGGACTCGGGGCGTTCGCCCTCGGACAGGGGCGTGGCCGGGTCGGCGGCGATGGAGTGGAACGACTGCACGTGGGGGACGCCGCGCTCGCGGGCGACGGGCAGCGCGGCCGCGCCGGAGAACCAGTGGTGCGAGTGCAGGACGTCGAACGGCCCGAGCTGCTCCAGCTCGTGACGGAACGGTTCGATGAACGCGTCGTGCTCACCCTTCGGCACCGGTTCGGCCGGCCCCGCGGACAGGAACCGCAGGCACACGCCCGGCACGAGCGACACCGAGTCCGGCTGCGTCGGTGCGGACCGGCGGGTGATGATGTCCACGTGGTGGCCCCGGTCGGCCAGCGCCTCGGCCTGGTGCCGGACGACGACGTTCATGCCGCCGACCTCGCCAGAACCGGGTTCGTCTCCGGGGGAGGTGTGCAGCGACACCAGCCCGATGTGCAGGGGTTCGGTCGTCGTGCTCACCGTTCAACCCTAGCCGCGCGGCCTCCGCTGCGACGGGCGCGCGGGTGCCACCACGACCGGCCGGCGGCCCGCCTCGTCCAGCGGGTCGGATGGGAGGCCCCGATCACCTCCCAGGATCTGCACGCGCTGGTCGCCGTGTCGCTCCCAGAACGCCGCCGTCCACGCGCACAGGGCGCCGTCCAGCAGGTCCTCGCGGTGCTTGTGCGTCGGACCGTGCAGGACCGACGGCTCGGCGAGCCGCTGCGTCAGCGGGTGCGAGTCGAGCAGCAGCGGCGGGTCGAGCGGGGTCTCGCGCAGCCGCCGGACCAGCTCGTCGAAGGCCTCGGCACGACGGGCACGTGCCTCGGCGGCGGGGATCCGGAGATCGAGTCGCTTGTACCGGGGCCGTTCCACGTCGTAGCCGAGCTCCTCCACCCCGACCAGCGTCGTGTACGGGTAGCACTCGAACATCGCCGGACCGGTGCGTCGTCGCATCGAATCCGTGTCGGAGACGTACCCGACACCCAGCGCGGTCAGCCGGTCGAGCAGCGCTGAGCCGGCGCTCGCCGCCGATGCCTGGTTGGTCGGGTTCGCGGCGATCTTCCACCGGCCGTAGCGCTGCCCGACCTGCCGCTCGGACTCGCGGATGCCCGTCGGGTTCGTCACGACGAGCGAGGCGTCCACGGCGATCAGGGATCGTGGCCCGAGGTGCTGGGCGATCCAGTCCGTGACGGCATCGACCCCGCGGGCCCACCCGGCGTCGGTGATCGTGCCGTCGTGGTCCATCGCCACCAGCCCGGTCTCGTTCGCGGCCTTCCGCTCGGAGCCGAGCCCCCACGCCAGGTCGATGCCGAGGTACGCGTTCACCCGCCCATCCTGCCGACCCCGGCCGCGGGACACCGGTGTCCGCGCGCTGAACACCGGCGTGCGCGTGTTCGACCTGGGAACACCGGTGTCCAGCGGGAGCGCGTCGGCGCACACCTGGCTGCGGGCGGGCGGCTGCCACGCGTGTACGGTCCGCTGCATGGCGAGCGAAGCGACGACGGTGCGGGTGCCCGGGCCCGACGGTGACCGCGAGGTCCGGATCAGCAGCCCCGCGCGGGTGCTCTGGCCCGAAGCGGGCATCACGAAGCTCGACCTGGCGGAGTACCTCGTGACGGTGGGCGACGCCTTCGTCCGGGCGAACGGCGACCGGCCGATCTCGCTGCAGCGGTTCCCGGGCGGCGTCGACGGCGAGCAGTTCTTCTCGAAGAACCCGCCGAAGGGTGCGCCCGACTACGTCCGCTCGGTCACGGTGACCTACCCGAGCGCCCGCTCGCACCCGCAGCTCGTGATCGACGAGCCGGCGGTGGCGGTGTGGGCCGCCCAGATGAACACGGTGGTCTTCCACCCGTGGGCCTCTCGTGCCGAGGACAGCGACCACCCGGACCAGCTGCGGATCGACCTCGACCCGCAGCCCGGCACCGACTTCGGCGACACGGTGCCGGTGGCCGAGGAACTCCGGAAGGTCCTCGACGAGGTCGGCCTGACCACCTGGATCAAGACGAGCGGCAACCGCGGCCTGCACGTGTTCGCGCCGATCCGGCCCGAGCACGAGTTCCTCGAGGTGCGGCACGCGGTGATCGCCGCGGCGCGCGAACTCGAACGCCGGATGCCAGACCGGGTCACGACGGCGTGGTGGAAGGAGGAGCGGGGGCAGCGGATCTTCGTAGACTTCAACCAGGCGAACCGCGACCGCACGATGGCCGGTGCCTACAGCCCCCGAGCTCTCGCACACGCCTCGGTGTCCACGCCGATCACCTGGGACGAACTGCGCACCGCAGACCCGACGGCCTTCACGATCCGCACGGTGCCGGAGCGGCTGCTGACCACGGGTGACCCGTGGGAGTCGATGGGGGAGCAGCCGGGCAGCATCGCCCCACTGCTCGAGTGGTGGGAGCGGGACCTGGCGAACGGCGAGGGCGAGCTGCCGTTCCCGCCGGACTTCCCGAAGATGCCCGGGGAGCCGCCGCGTGTGCAGCCCTCACGGGCGAAGAAGCCCAGCTGATGCCGAGCGGCCGACGCTGAGCCTCAGGCTGCGGAGGAGACGTCCCGCTGACGGTCCGGGTCCTCGACGCGCGTGGTGTGCGTCGGCAACCCGATGCTGGCGGTGTGCAGGCGGGTGAGCCGCGACCAGGTGCCGCGGTGCACGTCGGTGATGCCGTCGACGATCACGAGCCGAGTCCGACCGTGACGAGTGCGAGCGCCGTGGCGGTCACGCCGGCGATGGCGCTGATGACCGCGCTGAGCTGCAGGACGCGCTGGCGCCGTGCCTCTCGGACTTCTGTGAAGGGGCTCCGCCGCGGGTGGCGGACAAGCGTGCTGGTGCTCATGTCGACCGCTTTCGATCCGGGCGTCCGGACTGGACGCCTCGTGCTGCTGACATCATCCTGGCACGGCTTCGCTAGTTCGGCTAACTACTTTTCGCCGAACGTGACAGAACAGCGACAAACGGACACCACAGTGCGTTCCGCGTCAGGACAGCACGTCGCTCAGGTCGTACGCACTCGGCACCTCGAGCTGCTCGAACCCGCACGACGTCGCGTCACGGTCGGGTCGCCACCGCTCGAACTGCACGGTGTGCCGGAACCGGTCGCCCTCCATCTGGTCGTACCGGACCTCGAGCACCAGCTCCGGCGCCAGCCGGACGAACGACGTGTCGCGACCCGACGAGAACCGCGACCGTTCCCCGTCGCCGGTGACGGGCCTCCCGTCCGCATCGCGGAGCACGACGGGCTCGAGCTCGTCGATCAACGCGGCCCGGCGCTTGTCGGAGAAGGCGGAGACGCCGCCGACCTGGCGGAGCTCGCCGTCCGTGTCGTACAGGCCGACCAGCAGGGACCCGACGCCGGAGCCGCTCTTGTGCACGCGGTAGCCGACGGCGACGACGTCGGCGGTGCGGTGGTGCTTGATCTTGAGCATCGAGCGCTTGTTCGGTTCGTACGGCCGCGCGCGCGGCTTCGCGACGACGCCGTCGAGCCCGGCGCCCTCGAAGGTGGTGAGCCATTCGCGCGCCTGTTCGACGTCCAGCGTGGTGCGGGTGACGAAGAGCGGGTCGGTCATCGCGTCGCCGAGTTGCTCCAGGCGCTCGCGGCGCTCGTCGAAGGGCAGGTCGAGGAGCTCCTGTCCGTCGACCGCCAGCAGATCGAACGCCACGAACTGCGCAGGGGTCTCGACGCTGAGCTTGGCGATCCGTGAGGCCGCCGGGTGGATGCGCTGCGACAGTGCCTCCCAGTCCAGCCGCTCGGCGCCGGGCTCGCCGGAGCGCAGGATCACCTCGCCGTCCAGGACGACCGGGTGGTCGCGGCCGCCGAACTGCGCGCGGATCGCCTCGACGAGCTCGGGGAAGTACCGGGTGAGCGGCTTGGACCCGCGACTGCCGATCTCGACGTCGTCACCGTCGATGGTCACGATCCCACGGAAGCCGTCCCACTTCGGTTCGTACCGCAGCCCGCCCTTCGTGCTGTCCGGGTCGGGGACGGTGGCGACGGCCTTGGCGAGCATCGGTGTGATCTCCATGCGTCCTGTGTACTCGGGGGCTTCGCGGGGGCTGTCGGCGCGGCCTGCGCCGTCTGCCTGGAGGCCCGTGCTCCGCCCGGTGGATGTGCTCGGTGAGCAGAAATGGTCGGGTCCAGTGCCGGCACCCGACCATTTCTGCTCACCATGCACTGCAAGCGTGTTCAGCGTCGGCAGTCCGGCTCCATCTCCACCTGCGTGTGCGCGTTGGCGGTGTACGAGCGGCCTTCGGCTTGGTAGTCGATGAAGATGGGTCCTGTCGTACCTGATGTTCCCTTGTCGCGTGACAGGTGGATGGCGAGGTCGAAGTGCTCACCTGCGGGAACAGTCCGGCCGATCGCGGACCTCGGATCGCCCCATTCCTCCGCCAACGGCCACGACACCGACCCGGTCCTGCTGTACGGGGAGACCGGAACCAGCAGGACTTCGTGCGTCGTCACCCCGGTCTGCTCCGGCGTTCTGATGCCGGTGACCACGATGGGCGGACCGTTCTCCCTGTCGATCGGGATGCCGATCGAACCATCGAGTCGCGCGCTCTGGCACCAGACGGTGCCGCTGTCGGCGAACCGCAGCGGTCCGTTCGTCGACGGTGTGCACGAGGTGATCCCGAGCACGAGGGCCACCGCGAGAGCAGGAACTCCAGCGCGTTTCACTTGGTCACCGCCCGGACAGGCGTGCCTCCCCAGTAGCCGTGTGTGCCGCAGATGCGCTTGTTCGACGAGGAGTTGTTCGTGTACGACATCGAAGCCGAAGACGACCAACCGGTCTTCGCCGTGAGGTTCACTCCGAGCGGCCGGCACCACTGGGCGTACTGACCGTAGGTGAAGTACGTCGAGTACGCATTGCCGCCAGTCCGCGATCCGAAGCTCACGCCTGCGGTCGACGAGCGACTTGTCGTGCCCGCCTTCGACCAGGTGCCGCCTCGCCCGCTGGCCGAGTACGCCACTCCGAGGCTGGACGAAGCCCCGGCCTTGTACGTGAACCTCCCGGTCGTCGAGCCGGACATCGCGTAGGTCGCCCCGACCAGCACGCGACGGGTACCCAGGTTCTTGGTCTTCGTCTCCCCGCACACCTGCGTCATCGGCGCTGCGCCCGAACCCTGGACCGCCGGGGCTGATCCCTCCGCGATCAAGCCGGCTTCCAGTGGAGATTCGATGGTGGTGGTTCCGGTGATCTGCAACGGTTCGGTCGTAGCTGCCCGAGCCGGCGACGTCTCCTGGTCGAAGGCAGGGTCAACCAGGAGCACTCGACCGTCGTCGTGGACGATCTTGCGGCTGATCGAGTACGGGGCCAGTGCAGTCCCGTCCACGGCGCGGACCTCGAAGTCGACGACGGCGGACTCGTCCACCAACGCTTCGACCGTCGCGATGTCCTCGATGGTCAACTCGAAGGCCCCACTCGCTCCGACGCGGGAGGTCGCGACGCGGACGGACTCGACGGTATGGCCCGTCGCGGAGTCGGCATGGTCTCGAGCAGTTGCGAACAATGCGACCGGCGCGCCCCTCGAGAACGGCGATCCGTCCGCCCGTGTCGCGGTTCCGCTGATCGTCGGCCCGGGGGAAGTGCTCGCTGCTGCGAACGGGGCGATCGTCATCGATGTGGCCGCGAGACCGATGCTCGCGATCAGGACTGTGAACTTGCGCATAGATTCCTCTCGTCGGGATCAGCGACCACATCCTGAACATAGTGGAATACCAAAGGTGAAACAAGAGATTGCACGGCACTGCTCCTGCAGCACGAACCCGCGGCGTCGGTATGGTGGCCCGCGTGACGACCGTGCCCCCGCCGGCAGCGCCGGCCCCGGAACCGATCAGCCCCGTGCAGTCCGCCGCGCTCCGCGACGGCGTCCTGCCACCCGTCGAGCAGGTCCGGCCGGGCATCTGGACCCTCGCGGTGCCCTTCCGCTTCGGGGTGCCCGACGCGACCCTGGTCTACGTCGTCGAGGGGTCGGACGGGTCGCTCGCGGTGATCGACCCCGGGTGGTCGGCCGTCGGTGAGCTCGCCGAGCTGCGGGACGGGCTCGCCGCGATCGGACGCACCCTGGACGACGTGTCGCTCGTGGCCGTGACGCACCTGCACGCGGACCACCTGGGCGCCGCGGCGGCCATTCGCCGGGCGACGGGTGCCCGGGTGGCGATGCACGGCCTCGAGGTGCGCGCGCTCGAACGGGAGCGCACCGACGCGGAGCGGAACGACGCCGACATCGCGACGTGGGGACTGCCCGAACACCTGCGGGCCGGGGTCGTCGAGGCGTGGGGCAGCGGTCGCCGGATCGGGATGGGCCGGATCGAGGCGCCGTTCGCCGACGTGCTGCTCGAGGACGGCGACCCGCTGCCGATCCCCGGCCGGACGATCCGCACAGTGTGGACTCCGGGGCACACGGCCGGGCACGTCTGCTTCCTCGACGAGCCCGACGGTCTGCTGTTCTCCGGCGACCACGTGCTGCCGCGGATCAACTCCGGCATCGGGCTCGGCGGCCGGACCGGCACGAACCCGCTCGGGGACTACCTCGCCTCGCTCGCGCGGCTCGAGCCGTACTCCGACCTCGAGGTCTGCCCGGGGCACGAGTACCGGTTCCGTGACGTCGTCACCCGCGCGCAGACCCTGGCCCGGCACCGGGAGGAACGCTCACGTCACGTTGCGGCGGCCCTCGACGCACTGGCCCGTCCGACGCTGTTGGAGGTCGCCGCCCGGGTGCCCTTCAGCGGTGGGATCGAGTCGATGACCGGGTTCCTGCTCGCGAGCGCGCTGACGCAGACGGCCTTCCACGCAGACCTGCTCGGGCGGGCCGACGAGGTCCGGCCCGCCTGACGAGCGCCACGGACGCGCGGGTCAGCCGAGCGTCGTCGCGAGCCGCTCGATCGTCGTCTTCGCGTCGGCGAACTCTGCGGCGGCGTGCTGGGCCAGCGGTGCGAGATCCGGCAGCCGGTCGGCCAGGGTCGCGCTGACGGTGATCGGGTACAGCTTCATGCCGAGCGCGGTGCCGAGCACGATGTGCAGGACGGGGGAGCCGTGGTCCCAGCCCTCGGTCGGGGTGCCGGCGTCGTAGGTGGCTCCGCGGCTCACCACGGTGACGACGGGGCGGCCGGCCAGGGGCTGCACGCCGCCGGTCAGGATGCCGGGCACGTGGATGCGGTCGATCCAGGCCTTCAGGGTCGACGGCACGGTGTAGTTGTACAGCGGCGCACCCACCACGACGACGTCGGCGGCCAGGAGCTCGTCGATGACCGCCTGGCGCAGGGCCTCTGCCTCGGGCGCGACGGTCTCCTCCGCGGTGCGGTCGGCGGCGGCCCAGTGCAGCGCCGAGCTCTCGAGGTGGGGGAGCTGGTCGACGTGCAGGTCCCGCCGGACGACCGTGTACTCCGGGCCGCGGGCGCGCCAGGCGTCGGCGAAGGCCGCGGTCAGGGCACGCGAGCGGGAGTGGGACAGGTCGGCCGAGGAGTCGATGTGCAGCAGCGTGGGCATGTCGCCAACGCTACCGGCGCGGACCCGGCCGGGCGCGGATGCGGAAACGGCCCCGCCTGCTCCGGTGGAGGAGCAGGCGGGGCCGTCACGGGCCTCCCGTCCACCGCGCGGGCACGCGACGGACGGGAGACGTCTCAGAGTGTCAGCGCTGGGCGCGGCGACGGCGCGCGAAGCGGGCGCCGATGAGGCCGGCACCGGCGACGAGCAGGCCCAGGGCCCACGGCAGTGCGTCGGTGGTGTCCGAGCCGGTGTAGGCGAGCTGGCCACCGGTGTTGACCGGGGCGACCGGGGCCGCTGCCGGTGCGACCGGGGTCGGGTCGGCGATGCCGGCGACCGCGGTCGGCTGGACGTCGACGGCGAACGACGTGCTGAACGAACCGAAGGCGACGGACAGGTTGTGCACCGAGGCGTGCGGGAACGTGACGCCGACGATGCCGAAGTCACCGAGTTCGGGGTCCGGAGCGATCACGTCGCTGGCGACGTCCGACGTGACGGTCGGCAGGACCGTCTCGTCCTCGTCGGCCAGGATGTCGTTGCCGTACCGGTCGACGAGCCCGCCCTGGACGACGAGCGTGCCGCCCTGCTTCACGGTCGGACGACCGCCGTCGGTGAACACGACCGAGAACGAGTCGTCGGTGGACTCGGCGTCGACCGTGTAGACGGAGCCGTCGGGCGCGATGATCCACGAGCGCTGCTTCTCGGCTTCCAGCTGCGAACGGTCGATCGTGTAGACCTGCACGCCGAGCGGAGCGCCGGCTTCGACGGTGAGTGACACGTACTGGGTGACGGACTCGGTTCCGCTCGTCGCGGTCACCGCGAACTCGTAGTCCCACGCGTCGGTCGTGACGCCGCTGAGTTCACCGGTCGAGGCGTCGAAGGTCAGACCGTCGGGGAGCTGGTCCTCGGGGGCCGCCTCGTCCTCGGGGAACTCCTCGGCGTACTCGGCATCGTCCTCGGAGAACCAGGCGAGGCTGTACTTCGGCTCCGGGAAGCCCTGCGCACGGAAGGTGTGCGAGAAGGCGTCACCGGCGGCGGTGCTCAGCTCGAGCGGGCTGTCCTGCGTGGCGCCGGCCTCGGTGGGCTGGCCGTCCTCGCCGAGGAACGCCGGCGTCTGCGTCACGGCCGCGGTGGCCTCGGACTCGACCGTGGAGGTCTCGGTCGCGCCGGGCAGCGTGCCCGTCACGGCGACGGTGATGGTCTTGCGGACGTCGGTCGGGTCGACGACGTAGCTCGCGGCCTTCGACAGGACGTTGCCGTCCTGGTCGGTCCACGAGTACTTGTACCCCGCCTCGTCGTCGAAGCCGGTGACGACGGCGACGAGTCGGGTGCCGACCTTCGCCGTGCCCTCGATGGTGACGGTGGCGTCGGCGGCCTTGGCCGTGACGTCGGGCTTCGGCGTCTCGGTCGGCTTCGGGGCCTCGGTGGCGGCAGGCGCGGTGGTCTCCGGTGCGGCCGGCTCGCCGGCCTCGGGGGTGGGTGCCGCCGGGGTCTCCTCGGCCGGAGCCGGGGTCTCGGGCGCGGTCTCGGCGGGCGGGTCCGTCGGCGTGGGCGTCTCGTCGGAGACGACCGGGGCGGGCGTCTCGGCAGCCACGATCGGCTGCGTCGTGTCGAGCGTCTCGGCGTTGGCGGCCGTCGCGGTCATGATGCCGAGGCCGGTGGTCAGGCCCACCAGTGCGACGGTGGTGCCGACGGCGCAGGCGCGACGGACGGTGGAGGTGCTGCGGTGCACGGGGTCCCCCCAGGGGTCGGTCCGGGCTCTTCGCCCGGATCATGTGAATTTGCCGAGAATGTCGGCGTTCTCGGATCGTAGCGGGATGACGTTGCCGGGCTGTGACGATTCACCGGAATGTGACCCGGGTTGGGGGTGCGTGCGGGAAACCGCCTGACCCCCGCACGCGCGGCGCGTCCTGTGGGTGCGGAAGGGCGGACGGGAGGCGCGGTGCACGCCCGCACCGCGCCTCCCGTCCGTTGGGGCCGCGTCTCAGGCGCGACGGCGACGCAGACGGTGGACCAGCAGACCGCCGCCGGCGGCGAGCAGGCCCAGCGCCCACGCGAGCGGCCCGGAGGCGTCGGCGCCCGTGTAGGCGAGGTGCCCGCCGCCTGCCGTCGGGGTCGGGTTGCCGATGGTCGCGATCGTCGGCCGCACGTCCACGTCGAACGTGGTCGAGACGTCACCGAGGGCGACCGTGATGGTGTGCGGCGAGGCGTGCGGGAACTCGACGCGGGGCTCCCACTCGCCGTACGGCAGCGTCACTTCGTCGCTGGCCACGCTGCTCGTCACGACCGGCTGCGCGCCGTCGGACTCCTTCGTGCTGTTCCCGAACGCGTCGAGGGCCGTCACCCGGACGACCATCGTCGACCCCTGGGCCACCGGGACGGCGTCGACCGGGATCGACTTCGGGCTCTCCGCGAAGACCTCGCGCAGGCCCTCGGCATCACGGAGCCATCCCTTCGGGGACCCGATCGTGCCGACGAGCAGGCTGAGTTCCTTCGTCGCGGCGGGACGGATGGACAGGTGGACGTACTGGGTGGCAGCGCGGGACCCGTTCATGGCCATGACCTGGAAGTCGTACTCGCCGGCCACCGTCGGGGCACCGCTCAGGACCCCGCTCGTGTCACCGACGGCGAGGCCGAGCGGTGCGATCGGGTGTTCGTTGCCCGGTACGGGGAACGCCGTCGGACCGGTCAGCAGGACGTAGTGCAGTTCCGTCGACGACCCCGTCGCGCTGAAGGTGCGCTCGATCTGCTCGCCCGCGGTGGTCTCGATGCGGATCGGCGACTCGGGCGTCGAGGGCTCGGTGAACGCGATGGTGTCCGGGGCGGCGGGCTCGTCGGTGTCCTCGGCGCCGACCACCACCTCGAACGACGTGGAGACGCCCCCTTCGGAGACCGTCACGGTCCGGGTGCCGGTGCCGCCGAAGGTCACGGTGTTCGAGGAGTCCCCGTCGTTCCACACCGCCGAGTCGGAGTCGTCCGTGCTCGTGACCGTCGACCGGGGGTAGTCCGGACCCGGCGTGGTCCGGTTGCCGTACGCGTCGACCGCGAGCCCGGCGAGCGCGAGGGGGGTGTCCTCGGCGACCGGGATGCTCGGCACGATGCGGACGCGGCCCTGACCGGCGGCCTGTTCCCAGATCGTGCCGTCGGTCTCGACCTGCCACAGCCCGTTGTAGTCGGGGGTGGCGACGCCGAACGTCACGCCCACGGGGTCACCGGGAGCGACCGTCAGCTCGACGTACTGCGTGATCTCGGTCGAGCCGCTCAGGGCGACGACCTGGAACCGGAAGGTCCCGGCCTCCTTCGGGTCGCCGCTCAGGACACCGGTGTCGACGTTGACCCAGTAGTCGGAGGACGGGGCGTCCTGGATGGCGTAGCCGACGGTGCCGTCGCCGCCGGTGGTCTCGAAGGTGCGGGTGAAGGGCGTGCCGCTGATGGCGGTGAGCTCGATCGGGTCCTCGGCGGTGGACGGTTCCGTGAAGGCGAGGTCGCTGCCGTCGTCGGCGGCCGGCGTCGGCTCGGCCGCCGCCGGCGCCGCTGGTGCCACAGGCGTGGCCGGTGCGGTGGGTGTCGTGGGCTCTGGTGCCGGCGTTCCTGGGACGGCGGTCGGCGTCGGGTCGGTGGACGGGCCTCCCGGCTGCTCGTCGGTGTCGACCGTCGCGGCGGGCGCGGCGGGCGTACCGGGCGTCGCCGTGCTCGTGACGGTCGTGGGCTCGGCCGCGACGGCGGTCGCGGCGCCGATGCCGAACGCCGACGACGCGGTGACGATGGCGACGGCTGCGCCGATGGCGGCGACCCGTCGCGTGGTGGCGGTGCAGGGCTGGTTCATGGGATCCCCCTCGGATGCGGTCGGGGCACCGGCAGGTGCCCTCATCCAGGAGATGTCCGCGTCCACGAGATCCTGACGGATGCACAGGTCTCGATCCGGTCACGGCGCTGGAGGGAGTGCGCTGGATGGCGTGCGCTGGACGGCGTACGCGCCAGTGGATCAGTCGGCGACGGCTGCTGCCGCACGCTCGAGCGCGTCGCGGAGTGCGCGGACCGCCGGGGACGACGACCCCGCGGACCGCACCACCGTGAAGATCGTGCGTCGGGGGCCCTCCGGCAGCTCGAGCAGCCGACAGGTCGTCGTCCGACCGGTCCACATCAGGTCCGGCATCAGGCTGACGGCGTTGCCCGACTCGACGAGGCGGATCTGCGTCTGCAGGTCGGCGGTCTCGTACCGGACGTCGGGCTCGAAGCCCCAGCGCCGACAGACCTGCTCGGCGAAGTGCCGCGACGCGGTACCCCGGGGCTCCATAACCCAGGGCATGGTGCGCGCGTCCTCGAGCGACGACACCGGGCGCAGGGCCGTGTCGAGCGGGGGCAGGGCGAGCCGGACCGCATCGGTCGTCAGGTCGGAGCGGTCGAGCCCGGGCAGGTGCGGAGCGGCATGGGCCGGGTACTGCTCGGCGATCACCATGTCGAAGTCGCGAGCCCACGTCTCGTTCAGTGCGGTCTCCGGTTCCCGCTGCACCATCTCGACCCGGACGTCGGGGTGTTCCGTGGCCATCTCGTGCAGGGCGCTCGGCATCAGGGCGAGGGCCGCGGACTGGAACACGGCGACCCGGACGCGGCCCTGCACGGACGACAGGGTCTCCTCGACCTGCGACTGCGCGTGCTCGAGGACGTCGAGCACCTGGCCCGCAGCGGCGACCAACACCTCGGCCTGCGGGGTGAGCTGCAGCCGTCGCCCGGCCTTGCGGAGGAGCTGCACGCCGGCCTCCCGCTCCAGGGCGCTCAGCTGCTGCGAGACCGCCGACGGGGTGAAGTTCACGGCCTCAGCGACGGCCGCGATCGTGCCGCGGATGGACAGCTCACGGAGGAGCACGAGACGGCGGACGTCGAGCATGGTCCGACGCTAGCCGGGCCGAGCCCGGAACGGTAGCGCAACTGAACGGTATCCATCAGGAACGCTCACTTCCGCTACCGCATCCCGGACCTCCACACTGAACCCATGACGACGTTGCACGAGGACTCCGCCATCGACCACGACGCCCTGGCGGACCAGTCCGTCGCGCTCGTCCGACAGTGGCTCGCCGAGGCCGAGACCTACCCGGTCGACGGCTCCGCGAAGCAGCTCGCCGGGGTGCTCGCCGACCCCGCGGGACTCGACTTCGCCGTCGGGTTCGTCGACGGGGTCGTGCGACCGGAAGACCTCGCCGTCGCCGCCCGCAAGCTCCGACAGATCGCCCCGGACGCCCCCGGGTTCCTGCCCGCCGCGCTCCGCGGACTCGTCCGACTCGGCGGCGGCATGGCCCCCGTGCTGCCGAACGTCGTCGTCCCCATCGCCCGACGCGTCCTCCGCAACATGGTCGGCCACCTCATCGTCGACGCCACCGACTCCAAGCTCGGCCCGGCCATCGCCGGCATCAAGCGCGACGGCGTCCGCCTCAACGTCAACCTGCTCGGTGAGGCCGTGCTGGGCGAGCGCGAAGCCGCCCGCCGACTCGAGGGCACGCACAAGCTGCTGGCCCGCGACGACGTCGACTACGTCTCGATCAAGGTGTCCTCGACCGTGCACCCGCACTCGCCGTGGGCGTTCGACCACGCGGTGGACGACATCGTCGAGCAGCTCCGACCGCTCTTCCAGCGCGCCGCAGCCGCCAGCCCGGCCAAGTTCATCAACCTCGACATGGAGGAGTACAAGGACCTCGACCTCACCATCGCGGTCTTCACGAAGCTCCTCGACGAGCCCGAGTTCCTCGGCCTCGAAGCCGGCATCGTGCTGCAGGCGTACCTGCCCGACGCGCTCGCCGCGATGCAGGAGCTGCAGGAGTGGTCCGCCGCCCGCCGTGCCCGTGGTGGTGCCGGCATCAAGGTCCGGCTGGTCAAGGGCGCGAACCTGCCGATGGAGCAGGTCGAGGCCTCGGTGCACGGCTGGCCGCTCGCCACCTGGCACACCAAGCAGGACTCCGACACCAACTACAAGCGCGTGCTCGACTGGGCGCTCACCCCCTCGCGCGTCGAGAACGTGCGCGTCGGTGTCGCCGGGCACAACCTGTTCGACGTCGCGCACGCGTGGCTGCTCGCCGGTGAGCGCGGGGTGCGGGACGGCATCGAGTTCGAGATGCTGCTCGGCATGGCGCAGGGGCAGGCGTCGGCCGTGAAGAACACGGTCGGCTCGCTCCTGCTCTACACGCCGGTCGTCCACCCGGGCGAGTTCGACGTCGCGATCGCCTACCTGATCCGTCGTCTCGAAGAGGGCGCGTCGCAGGACAACTTCATGTCCGCGGTCTTCTCGCTGGTCTCCTCGCCGCCGCTGTTCGCCCGCGAGGAAGCACGCTTCCGCGCCTCGCTCGAGCCGCTCGCGCAGCCCGGCGGACTCGACGCACCGCCGTCGCACCGCGTCGCCGACCGGTACGCCGCCGTCGGCCGCCCCGGCCCCGGTCACTTCGAGAACACCCCCGACAGCGACCCCTCGGTCGGCGCCGTCCGCGCCTGGGGCGACGCCATCACCGCGCGGGTCGCCTCGTCGACGCTCGGTGTCCGCGCCGTCCAGGAGGCCCGGGTCGACTCCGCCACGGCGCTCGACACCGCGCTCGGCCGCGCCAAGGCCGCCGGTGCGGTCTGGGGCACCTGGTCCGGTGGCGCACGTGGCGCCGTGCTCCACGCCGTCGGCGACGCACTCGAGGCGAACCGCGCCGCGCTCATCGAGGTCATGGCGTCGGAGACCGGCAAGACCATCGACCAGGCCGACCCCGAGGTGTCCGAGGCGATCGACTTCGCGCACTTCTACGGCACCCTGGCGTCCTCGCTCGACGACGTCGACGGTGCGACCTTCACGCCCGCGGCGCTGACCCTGGTCGCGCCGCCGTGGAACTTCCCCGTGGCGATCCCCGCCGGATCGACCCTCGCTGCGCTGGCGGCCGGGTCGGCCGTCGTGCTGAAGCCCGCGCCGCCCGCCGAGCGCTCCGGGGCCGTGCTCGCCTCGATCATCGAGACCGCGCTCGACGCGCACGGGGCCCCGGCCGACGTGCTCGCCTTCCTGCAGGTGTCGGAGAACGACCTCGGGCAGCAGCTCATCGCGTCCCCGATGGTCGACCAGGTCATCCTCACCGGTGCGTACGAGACGGCCGAGCTGTTCCGCTCGTTCCGTCCCGACCTGCCGCTGCTCGCCGAGACCTCGGGCAAGAACGCCGTGATCGTCACGCCGTCGTCCGACCTCGACCTCGCCGTGAAGGACGTCGTCGCCTCGGCCTTCGGCCACGCCGGCCAGAAGTGCTCGGCCGCGTCCCTCGTCGTCATGGTCGGCTCGGTCGCCAGGTCGAAGCGCTTCCGGAACCAGCTGCTCGACGCGGTGGCCTCGCTCACGGTGGGCTACCCGACCGACGCCGCGACCCAGATGGGCCCGGTCATCGAGCCGGCCTCGGGCAAGCTGCTCGACGGCCTGACGAAGCTCGGCGCGGGGGAGTCCTGGGCCGTCGAGCCGAAGCAGCTCGACGAGACCGGCAGGCTCTGGAGCCCGGGTGTCCGACAGGGCGTCCGCCGTGGCTCCGAGTTCCACCGCACCGAGTACTTCGGCCCGATCCTCGGCATGATGACCGCGGACTCGCTCGACGAGGCGATCGACATCGTGAACGAGGTCGACTACGGCCTCACCTCGGGCCTGCACTCGCTCGACCCGGCCGAGATCGGCACGTGGCTGTCGCGGATCCAGGCGGGCAACCTCTACGTCAACCGCGGCATCACGGGCGCCATCGTCCGCCGTCAGCCGTTCGGCGGCTGGAAGAAGTCGGCGGTCGGCGCGGGCACCAAGGCCGGTGGGCTGAACTACCTGCTCGGGCTCGGGTCGTGGACGCCTGCGCCGGCGGTCGCCGCGTCCGGTGTCGCCGTGTCGGGTCCGGTCTCGGCGTTCGTCCGGGCGGCCGAGGTGAGCTCGGAGGCGCTCGACCGCTCGCTGGCTTCGGACGAGCAGGCGTGGTCGACGCTGTTCGGCACCGCGATCGACGTCTCGGCGCTCAGCGCCGAGCGGAACATCGCGCGGTACCTGCCGTTCCCGTCGGTGCAGGTGCGGCTGGCCGCTGCCGACGAGGACGCTGTCCCGGAGCTCGTCCGCGTCGTCGCCGCTGCACTCCGTGCCGGCACGACGATCGAGGTCTCCACGGCCGCGACGCTGCCGTCGTCCGTCGCCTCGGCGATCCGTTCGCTGCCGATCGTCCGCTCGCTGTCGCAGACGGTGTCCGACGAGGCCTTCGCGAGCTCGGTCGCCTCGGGGCCGTCGACCCGGGTGCGGCTCATCGGTGGCGACACCTCGGCGCTGTACTCGGCCGTCGGAGGCCGTCCGGACGTCGCGGTGTACGGCGGCCCCGTGACCGAGGCCGGGCGGCTCGAGATCCTGCCGTTCGTCCGCGAGCAGGCGGTGTCGATCACCGCGCACCGCTTCGGCACGCCGAACCACCTGACCGACGACCTGATCTGACCGGACCGCGGCGCTGGCGTTCGGGTCCAGCGCCGCTGCACAACCGAAGTGCCCCCGAACCGCGCGATCGCGTGGTTCGGGGGCACTTCGGCTCTGCGGCGTGTGGAACGTCGTGTACGTGGCTGTCCGGTCGCCGCACGGCCTCGGGTGCTTCGGAGGGACCGAGCGTTGCCTCGGGAGCGCGTCGCAACCACGGCGCGCAACCCTGAGGAGCTCCACCATGACCGAACCGTTCGCACGCCCGACCGCCCTGGCCCACGTCCGCGTCACCGTGACCGACATCCACCGCAGCAAGGCGTTCTACCAGCAGCTGCTCGGCACCGACCCGGCGATCGACTTCAGCGACCAGGTCGACGAGCCCGGCGTGCGCGAGGACCGCGAGCGCTTCTACGGCGGCTCCGTGTTCCAGCTCGGCGACCAGGTCTTCGGCCTCCGCCCGGTCGCTCCGGCGGGGCAGACGTTCAGCCCGGACACCGTCGGCCTCGACCACGTGAGCTTCGTCGTGGGGTCGGTCGACGAGCTGCACCAGGCCGCTGCACGCCTCGACGCCGCGGGGGTCGAGCACGGCGAGGTCACCGACCTCGGGGACGCCGGCATGGTGATCCTGTCCGTGCAGGACCCCGACGACATCAACCTCGAGCTCGCTGCTCTGAAGGAGTGAGGTCCTCAGTCGGCGGCGGCGGGCTGTGACGCGACCATCGAGCCGGTCACGAGCTCGCGGAGTTCGGCGGGCAGCGGGACCGGACGGCGGGCGCCCTCGCGGTCGATGATGACGTGCACGAACTCACCCGTGGCGAGCAGGGCACCGTCGGACTGCCGGAACAGGCCGAACTCCCACGACAGGCTCGTGGTGCCGAGGTGCTTCGAGCGCATCCCGACCTCGATGACGTCCGGCCAGACGGCGGACTCGACGAACCGGCAGCTCGACGACACCAGGACGGCGATCCACTCCGACGAGAACGGGTCGAGCCCGGCGACCTCGCGGAACCAGTACGTCGACGCGTTGTCCATCGCCGAGTAGTAGATCGTGTTGTTGACGTGCCCGAACATGTCGTTGTCGTTCCACCTGGTGGGGTAGGTCCGACGGAACGGGTACTCGGCGATGGTCATCGGTCTCCGATCGGTGGTGCGGGTGTGGCGTGCACCGCGTCGGGCCGCAGGACGTACTCGAACGCCGCACGGGCCCGGTCGGGATCAGGGGTCTCACCGGAGATGAACTCGGCGTAGGTGAACGACTCGGAGATCCGGACGAGCAGCCGTGCGAGCTCCTCGGCCGACAACGGTGCCGGGTCGAACGTACCGGACGACTCCTGCTGCTCGATGAGTGCGGTGACCCGGGCGACGAACCGGCTCTGCACGTCGCTGTCCGAGGTGGTGAGCAGACGCATCGCCCGAGCGGGTTCGCGGGTCAGGAACGCCCGGAAGTACGGGGCGTCGATCAGGTCGGCGGTGAACCGGTCGAGCACGACGACGAGCCGGGCCGCTCCGGTCGCCCCGATCTCGTCGGCGGCGTGGGTGGCCCCGTCGAGGGTCGGGACTGCGAGGGACCACAGGATCTCGGACAGCAACCGGTCACGGTTGCCGACCCAGCGGAACAGCGACGTGCGGTCGACGCCGAGTGCGGCAGCCAACGCCCCCATGTCGATCCGTGAGCCGGCGATGAAGGTGTGACGGGCCTCCCGGAAGGCGCGCAGCGCTGAATCCGATGTGTACACGCGATCCTCTCTTGCAACGTTTTCGAGAATGATGCATCGTGGTTGCCATGTCAACGACCATGCCCGCGACGCCCCTGCTCGAATCGGACTTCTACGGCTTCCAGCAGCAGCTCACGGAGCAGGAGCGCGCGTCGCTCGGGCAGCTCCGGCAGTACCTCGAGCGCGAGGTCGCGCCCATCGCCGACGAGTACTGGGCGCGCGCCGAGTTCCCGATGCAGGTGATCGCGCCGCTGGCCGAGCTCGGCATGTACGGGCCGGGCGTCCCGCTCGTGCGGCAGTTCGAGAACTCGGCCGTGTACCGCGGCTGGGCGGCCCTCGAACTCGGACGCGTGGACGCGAGCGTCGCCACCTTCATCGGCGTGCAGTCCGGCCTGGCGATGAACTCGATCGCGGTCGCCGGCAGCGACGAACAGCAGCGCGAGTGGCTCCCGCGGATGGCCACGGGTGAGATCGTCGGGGCGTTCGGGCTCACCGAGCCGTACTCCGGCAGTGACTCGGCGAAGGGCCTGCGCACCACCGCCCGACGCGAGGGCGACGAGTGGGTGCTCGACGGCGAGAAGCGCTGGATCGGCAACGCCACCTTCGCCGACGTCGTCGTGATCTGGGCGAAGGACGTCGCCGACGGTCAGGTCAAGGGCTTCCTCGTCACCACCGACACCGCGGGCTTCACCGCGACCAAGATCGAGGACAAGATCGCCCTGCGCGGCGTGCAGAACGCCGACATCGTCATGCAGGACGTCCGGGTGCCCGAGTCGCGTCGGCTGCAGAACGCGACGTCGTTCCGCTCGACCGCCGAGGTGCTCCGACTGACCCGCACCGAGGTCGCCTGGCAGGCCGTCGGCATCGCCGTCGGGGCGTACGAGGCCGCGCTGGCCTACGCCCGCGAGCGGATCCAGTTCGGCAAGCCGATCGCTGCGCACCAGCTCGTGCAGGACCTGCTCGTCAAGTCGCTGTCGAACATCACGGCCTCGATCGCACTGTGCACGCAGGCCTCGGCCATGCAGGACGCCGGGGCCGGCGGCGACGAGCACTCCGCGATGGCCAAGGCGTTCGCCACCGCGAAGATGCGGGAGACCGTCGCCTGGTGCCGCGAGGTGCAGGGCGGCAACGGCATCGTGCTCGACAAGGGCGTGGCCCGGTTCTTCGCCGACGCCGAGGCGATCTACTCGTACGAGGGCACGCGCGAGGTCAACACCCTGATCGTCGGGCGGGCGATCACCGGGCAGGCCGCGTTCGTCTAGCGGCCCGCCCGGCCCGCCCCGGATCGCCGGACGGGTGCGCTACCCGAGCAGCGCCGGCCGCTCCCACTCCTGGTCGAGCACGTGCTGCCCGAGGAACGCGAACACCGTCTCGTACCAGACCACGGCGTGCTGCGGAGCGAGCACCCAGTGGTTCTCGTCCGGGAAGAACAGGAACCGGTGCGGCATCGAGCCGTCGGGCGCCGCGTGGTGCTCCGCGAGCTCGGACCAGAGCCGCAGCCCCTCGCCGATCGGCACCCGGTAGTCCTTGTCGCCGTGGATGACGAGCATCGGTGACGTGATCTCGGCCACGAACCGGTGCGGGTCGTTCGCCGCGATCCCCTCGGCGTCGAAGATCGACGACCAGTACTGCGACGAGTCCGTCGTGCCGTTGAACTGCTCGAGCGCCCACAGGCTCGCGTGGGTGACGATCGCGCGGAAGCGGTCGGTGTGCCCGGCGACCCAGTTCGCCATGTACCCGCCGAACGACCCGCCCATCGCAGCGGTGCGGGTCGCGTCGATGTCTGCCCGCGCCTCGACCACGTCGGTGATCGCCATCAGGTCGGTGTACGGCGCCTGCCCCCAGGCGTTCCAGCCGCGGTTCACGAAGTCGAGTCCGTAGCCGGTGGACAGCGCGGGGTCCGGCAGCAGGACGGCGTAGCCCCGGGCTGCGAGCAGCATCGGGTTCCAGCGCCACGACCACTGGTTCCACGAGTTGAGCGGTCCGCCGTGGATCCACAGGACGAGCGGGTGCGGTCCCTCGCCCTCGGGCGCGACCAGCCAGCCGCGCACGCGGACGCCGTCGGCTGCGGTCGTCTCGACCTCTTCCAGGTGGGCGGGCACGTCCGGCAGGGGCGCCGGCGTCGCCAACGGGGTCACCGTGCCGTCCGCCGCGATCCGCACCGGGTGCAGCGGGGCCGCCCAGGAGGCCCGGAGCGCCACCACCACGCCCGTCGCCGCCGCCACGCGCAGGCTCGAGTACGCCCAGTCGTCGTGCGTCAGCTGCTCGACGGCTCCGCCGTCGAGGGGGATGCGGAAGACCGGCGCGCGACCGTCCTGGTCGGCGACCACCAGGAGCGCGCGGTCGCCGTGCTCGAACACGAGCTCGCTCGGCCAGCGGTCCCAGTCGGTCGCGACGCGGCGGGCGTCGGAGCCGTCGATCTCGGCGACCCAGACCTCCTGCTGGTTCGCGCCGGCCGGGGTGGAGCGGACGGTGCGGACCCAGGCGATCGTCCGGCCGTCGTGGCTGAGTGTCGGCATCTCGTGGTCGACGTCGACGTCGTCGAACAGCACCGTGCGGTGGCCGCTGGACAGGTCGATGGTGACGAGGGTCGAGCGGTCCCCACGGGCCTCCCGGACGCCCACGGATGCCAGCAGGGCCGAGCCGTCGGGCGTGAGCGCGCCGCTGACGTGGTCGAGCGAGCGGCCGGGGGCCGGTGTGCGGTCGACGGGCCGGACGTGTCCGGCGCTGGCGCCGGCCGCGTCGCTGTCGGTGTCGCCGCCGGCCGTGTCGAGCGTCAGGACGTGCGTCTGTGCCGGCCCGAGGTCGTGGTCCCAGTACCGGACCGGGTAGGTCTCGTGCAGGATCGCGCGGACCTGCTTGTCCTTCCGGGTCTTCCGGAGCTCCGCGTCGGCTTCGAGCACGGTCGCGGAGTCGGACCCGGCGCCCGGCAGCAGGTCGGCGGTCAGTGCGACGACGTCCGACGCCGCCGCGGTGGCCAGGACCCCACCGACGCCCCCGGCCAGGCGGGTGAGCGGGCGGGCCTCGCCACCGGTCGCGGGCAGGACCCAGAGCTGGGCGGCCTCGAGGTCGGTGGCGTCGGCGTCGGGCCGGGCGGAGACGAAGAGCAGGTCGCCGGTGCGGGTGAAGGCGATGCCGCCCTCGCCCTTGGCGGAGCGCGTGAGGCGGACCGGGCGCGCGGCGGGTGTGCCGGCGTCGTCCGCGTCCTCGGCCGGGTCTGCTGGCACCTGCCAGATCGACCGGCGGTACCCGGTGCCGTCGGCGTCGAGCGCACTGACCGTCAGGGCGACGCGGGTGCCGTCGGGGCTGATGTCGATGCCGTCGACACGGGGGAGCGCGACGTACTGGTCGAGGTCGGAGAACGGGGTGCTCATGCGTGCACGCTCGCCAGGTCCTCGGCCCAGAAGGCGGCGACCTGCTCGGCGACCGCGGTGCCCTGGGCGTGTCCGGCCTCGGCCGACGGCGCCTGGGTGGCGAGCGAGAGCGAGTTCGTGCCGAAGGCCTGCTGGGAGGCGCTGTCCGCCACCACGACCTCGACCGAGGAACCACCGGCGCGCAGGGCCTCGACGGCGACGTCGAGCCACGGCCCACACGGTGACGGCCCTTCGGGGCCGCAGGCGATGACGAGCACGCGCTCGTACCCGGCAGCGGCGTCGGCGTTGGTGCCGGAGCGGACACCACCGTCGACGTGGGGGCGGCCGTCGATGGTGACCGGGGTCCAGACGAAGGGCACCGAGCAGCTGGCCGCGACCGCGCGGGGGAGCGGCACGCCGTCGGCCGCCGTCAGCAGGCGGAAGGTGCCGTCGGTGGCGTCGACCGCGGTGACGGCGAGCGGCTTCTCCGGCCACTCGGTGGACGGCAGCGTCTCGCCGAAGGTCACCGTGCGCTCGTCGTCGCTCTGTCCGCCGACGACCTGCTGGGCGGCCTGACCGAGTCGAGCCCGGGCGTCCTGCTCGCCGGTCGCACCCTGTAGCGCTGCGCCGATGTGCTGCTGCACAGCCTCGACGTCGATGGGGGCCGGCTCTTGGTAGGTGGTCGGCGCCGGGGTGTGCTGCTGGTCGTAGGCCTGCTGGACGGCACCGTTCCGGACGAACGCGCCGACGACGCTGCCGGCGCTGGTACCGACGACGAGGTCGGCGGCGTCGAGGTCGACGCCGGCTTCCTGCAGGGCGACGAGGACACCGACTTCCCACGCGATGCCGGCGACACCTCCGCCACCGAGGACGAGGGCTCTGGATCCGGGAACGGGCGTGCTGACGTCGGTCATGTGTCCTGCTTACCAGCTGCGTGCGACGGGCTGGTCGAGCCCGGTGCGTCCTGTGGAGGATCCGCCTGTGGACAACTCCGTCCGCGTCGGTGGCGTGACCTAGCGTCGTGGTCATGGGGAACCAGCGTTCAGGACGGGTCGGCACGGTCGTGTGGCCGATCGTGGTGGCTGCTGCGCCCACCGCGGCGTTCCAGCTGCCGAACCTGTTCGTCGCGCCGGCGGTCCGACTGTCGCTCGTCGCGTTCGGGCTCGTCGTGCTCGTCGGAGCGGTGACGGTGCAGGTGGTCCGGACCCGACGCAGCGACGCTGCACGGTCGGTGGCCGAGGACAACGCCACCGCGGCGGAGCTCGAGCAGTCGACGGCGGTCCGGTACGCGTTCGGCCAGATCGCCACCCGGCTCGTCCGGTTCACCGAGCTGCCCAGGTCCGAGCGCCACGGCGAACTCGCGGTCGTCGCCGACCGCGTCGCCGTGGCCCTGGCGTTCTACCTGCTGCCGAAGGTGCCCGACGTCCGCGCCAACGTCTACCAGCTGTCCACCGATCTGCGGGCGCTCGAGCCGATCGGTCACGGTGGGGCCGGCGACACCGCCGGGGTCTTCCGAGCGGGCACGCCCTACGGTGACCGCAACCTCGAGTGGGTGCTGGTCGGGGGATCGCCCCGCATCGTCGGTGACCGCTCGGCCGATGTGGACGTCGACCAGGACCTGCCGGGCTTCGAGCCGCGGTACACCTCGTACGTCTCGGTGGTGATCCGGTCCGACCAGTACTCGTTCGGCATGCTCACCGTGGACTTTCCGGTCCCCGACGCGTTCACCGAACTCGACGCCAAGAACATCGCGATGATGGCGTCGTTCATGGCCGTCGCGTTCTCGCTGACCTACTCGTTCCCCGAGCGCGACCGCAATCCAAGGAAAGGCCCGTGATGCTCACACGCTCTGTCGGACGCTCGACGTACGATGCCCCCATGACGACCGTGAACCCTGCTCCGCCGTCGTTCGGGCGTGCCCGGATCTCCTCGCCGAACTGGAACGACACCACCACCGACGCCGACTACGAAGACCTCGACGTCATCGCCGCCAACATCGAACGCGAGCGCGCTGCAGCCCGGCTCCGGGTCACCGCAGCCATCGCCGCGCGTCTGGGGCGCTGACCCCTCCCGCATCGTCCACGACGAACGGCTCCCACGCGTGCGTGGGAGCCGTTCGTCGTCTGCGGAGCCCGAGCCGGATCCGGTGTCGCAGCTACGGCGCCTCGGACACGTCGATGAGCACCTTGCCGACGGTGTCCTGCTCGACCGCATCGTGCGCCTGGGCGGTCTGCTCGAGCGCGAACCGGGTGAGCGGGAGCCCGGCGTCCTCGCCGACCGGCAGCACGCCGTCGTGCAGCGCCTCGGTGACGTCCGCGGCCGCCGCGGACAGCGCCTCGTCGCCGATCGTGTAGAGCAGCAGGAACTGGTAGCGGGCGTTCACGCTCATGTTCGGGCGGATCGGCAGGCTCGCCTCGTCACCGCCGTTGTTCGCGTAGATCGACACGACGCCGTGGTTCGCCAGCACGTCGGCGACCAGCGCGGCGTTCTGCGGGATCGACACCTCGACGACGATGTCGACACCGTCCGGCGCGATCGCCCGGATGCGCTCGGCGGCGTCCTCCTCGCGGTAGTTCACGACGTGGTGGGCACCCGCCGCGGTCGCCAGTGCTGCCTTCGCGTCCGAGCTGATCGTGGTGATGACGGTCGCTCCGGCCCAGCGGGCGAGCTGGATCGCGGCGTGCCCCACGGCACCGGCTCCGCCGGCGACGAGCACGGTGAAACCGTCGAGGGCTCCGGGGCCCAGGCGTGCGGGGCCGTCCTCGTGGGTGGTGAGGGCCCGGTGCGCCGTCATCGCGGGGACGCCGAGCGAGGCGCCGACGTCGAACGAGACACCGTCGGGCAGCGGGACCACGCGCGACTCGGGCACGACCGTGTACTCCTGCGCGGTGCCGGTCGGCCGGGACGCCGCCGCCATGAACAGCCAGACGCGGTCGCCGACGGCCAGTCCGTCGACTCCGGGGCCGACGGCGTCCACGACGCCCGCGCCGTCCTGGTTCGGCGTGATCTCGGGGAACGGCAGCCCGTCGCCGTACGTGCCGCCGGCGCGGGCCTTCCAGTCGGTCGGGTTGACGCCGGAGACGACGACGCGGACGCGGACCTCACCAGCGCCGGGTTCCGGGATGTCCCGCTCGACGAGTTCGAGGACGCTGCTGGCACCGGGCTTCGTGTAGACGATCGATCGCATGTCCCCAGGCAACCACTCGTCGCCGTCGGGGATTCCGGACGGGGGACACCGGGCCACATCGTGAGCGGAAGGTGTCGCGCGCGATCCTCGGACACGACCGTTTCTGCTCACCAGGCGCCGGGGCGCACCGCGCCGCGCGTCAGCGCGCGTCGTACCCCTCGCGCGCCTCGGCGACGTCGGGCATGTGCGAGGTGGCCCAGTCCTCCAGCGGCACGAGCACGGTGCGCAGCGACCGCCCGAGCTCGGTCAGCTCGTACTCCACGTGCGGGGGGATCTCGGGGAACACCGTCCGCGTCACCATGCCGTCGCGTTCGAGCGCCCGCAGCGTCTGGGTGAGCATCTTCTGCGAGACCCCCTGCACCCGGGCCGCCACCGCCGAGTACCGTGCGGGACCGTCGGCGAGGGCGCCGATCGTCAGCACGCTCCACCGGTCGCCGATGCGGTCGAGCAGCTGCCGACTGGGGCAGTCCGCCGCGTAGGGGCTGTACTCGAGTGCTGACATGGTGTCCTCCGTCACGCACCGCCAGGTGCCTACTTACTCGAAGAGAGTAACTCTTGTACGGTGACTGTCAACGTCACTGACGCCCAGCACGTCCACGAAGGGAACACCATGACCAACATCGTCGTCTTCGGAGGCACCGGCTACGCCGGCTCCGCCATCACCCACGAGGCACTCTCCCGCGGCATCGCCGTCACTGCGGTCGCCCGCGACACGAGCAAGCTCGAGCCGGCCGAGGGCCTCACCCTGGCGCAGGGTGACGCGTTCGACGCCGACTTCGTGTCCGAGGTCACCAAGGGCGCCGACGTCGTCATCGTCTCGCTCCACGCCGTGCAGGCCGACGGCAGCGAGCTGAAGGACAAGTTCCAGCACTTCGTCGACGCCGCCGCTGCAGCGGGTGCGCGGCTCGGCATCGTCGGCGGTGCCGGCTCGATGCGCGTGTCCGAGGACGGCCCCCGCCTCTTCGACACCGACGGCTTCCCGGATGCCTTCAAGGGCGAGGCGAAGAGCCACGCGCAGATCCTCGACGCCCTCCGCACGTCGGACACCCAGGTCGACTGGTTCTACGTGAGCCCCGCCGCGGCCTTCGGCAGCTACAACCCGGGCGAGCGTCGCGGCACCTACCGTGTCTCGGACGAGGTCCTGCTCGCCGACGCCGAGGGCAACTCGGACATCTCCGGCGCCGACTACGCCATCGCGTTCGTCGACGAGATCGTCACCCCGGCGCACCACCAGACGCGCTTCGGCGTCGCCTACTGAGGCACTGCGCCTCGCAAGACACCGGTGTTCACGCAACACACCGCGGGATCCCGCGGCGTCGAGCGTGAACACCGGTGCTTTGCGCACTGTCCGGCGCGACCAACGGGCGGACGGGAGGCACGGGGCGGGGCCGCCACGGGCCTCCAGGCCGGCGGGCGCGAGCGACCAGACCCCCGCGTCAGTGCGCGACGATCGCCGGCACCGGCAGGTGGTGGCGCATGCGCACCGCCAGGTGCAGGCCGCCCCGACGGGCGAGCACGAGCGCGATGACGGCGGCGGCAGCGGCCGGCACACCACCGGCGACCATCATCCCCACGTGGGCTCCGAAGTGGTCGACGATCTGACCCATCAGCGGCCCACCGATCGCCTGCCCACCGAGCAGCACCAGGACGTAGAGCGACATCACCCGGCCACGGATCGCCACGTTCGACGACAGCTGCACGAGCGAGTTCGACGCGGTCTGGAACAGCAGTTGCGACATCCCGACGGCAACCAGCGCGACGGTGAACGGTGCGATCGCCGGGATCGACCCCGAGACGACGAGCAGGACGCCCGTCCAGAACACCCCGCCGACGATGGTGCGGAGCCGGACGACGGCCCGGCGGGTGGACAGCAGCGCGCCGACCAGGGCGCCGATCGCCACCGCGGAGTTGAAGACCCCGTAGCCGCCGGCACCGACGTCGTACACCTGTGACGCGAAGGCGGAGAGCAGCACGGGCATCGTCAACGCGAACACCGAGAAGAACGCGACGAGGATCACCGGCACGATGATCGTCGGCTTGTGCACGGCGTAGCGGAGGCCCTCCACGAGCTGGCCCTTGCCTCGCGGCGCCGGTGGTGTGCGGTGCAGTTCGGAGACCTTCAGGAACCCGAGCGTGACGACGACGGCGACGCAGGCGATCGCGTTCACGCCGAACGACCACCCCGCGCCGACCGCGACGAGCAGTGCCCCGGACAGCGCCGGACCGATCATGCCGCCGAGCTGGAACACCGACGAGTTCACGCTGATGGCGTTCCGCAGGTGCTTGTGGCCGACGATCTCGGTGACGAACACCTGCCGTGCCGGGTTGTCGATGACGGTGACCATGCCCACGAGGAACGCGATCACCCAGATGTGCCACGCCTCGACGACGCCGGCGAGCGTCAGGACGGCGAGCAGCGCGGACAGCACCGCGAAGGCGCCCTGCGTGATCATCATGAGCGCACGCTTCGAGAACCGGTCGACCAGGACGCCGCCGAGCAGCCCGAACAGCAGCATCGGTGCGAACTGGCAGGCGACCGTGATGCCGACCTGCGCGACCGACCCGGTCAGCTGCAGCACGAGCCAGTCCTGGGCGATCCGCTGCATCCAGCCGGCGGTCATCGCCACCAGGTTCGTCGCCGTGAACAGCCGGAAGTTCGGCACGGACAGGGCGATGAGCGTGTGGCGCCACGGGGGTCGCGTGGCCTGGATCGGGAGCGGTTCGGTGGGCGGGGGGAGGGTCGTCGGTGACGCGCTCACGGTGCGGGGTTCTCCGGACGTCGGTGTGGATCTGGTACCCCAACGAAACTACGTGGCCCCGGCTCATTCGATACCCCTATGGTGGCTATCACTCCATTGCGATGTCGAATGAGGTCGCACCGACGGAAGGCGCGACGTGCTCGATCCGGTCCTGTTGCAGACGTTCCTGGCCGTGGCGGAGACCGGCAGCTTCACGCAGGCCGGCACCCGGCTCGGCATCAGCCAGCCGACGGTGTCGCAGCACGTCCGGCGCCTGGAGACCGCCGTGGCGCGCACCCTCGTCGCCCGGGACACCCGCGGGGTCGCACTGACCGACAACGGGGACGCGATGGCCGGGTTCGCGCGGACGATCCTCGCGGCGCACGCCACGGCCGACGCCTACTTCTCCGGCGCGGCCACCCGCGGGCGGCTGCGGTTCGGGGCGGCGGACGACCTCGCCATCACCCAGCTGCCGCGGATCCTGCGGGACTTCCGACGCCTGCACCCGCAGGTGAACCTCGAGCTCACGGTGAACCAGTCGTCGCCGCTGCTCCGCCGGGTGCACGCCGGCCAACTCGACCTGGTGTTCATCAAGCAGACGGCGGGGGAATCTGCCGAGGGCACCCGGGTCGCCACCGACCAGATGGTGTGGATGGCGCAGGACGGTATCGCCCTGGAACCCGGCGAACCCGTCCCGCTCATCGCGTACCAGGCGCCGAGCATCAGCCGGCAGATGGCGATCGACGCCCTCGAGGCCGCCGGCCGCACCTGGCGGATCACCTGCAACACCCGCGACGTCAACGGGGTGCTCGCCGCGGTTCGCGCGGGCATCGGCGTCGCGGTGTTCCCGCACTCGCTGATCCCGGCAGACCTGGTGAAGGTGTCGCAGCGGCTCGGGCTGCCGGACCTGCCGGCGGTGGACTACGTCCTCATCGCGAACCCGACGGTGCAGCGGGAGCCGATCGACGCCCTGACGAACGCGATCCTGTCCCGCGGGGTCGTCCGCGCCGTCTGAGCGCTCGCCGCGCTACGGGGCGAGCGTCGGGGACGTTCCGGTGCCGGTGACGTCCGGCAGCGTCACGCCCGCGAGCGGCAACAGCGCCGCCGCGACCGCCCACAGCAGCACGACCGTGCCGACGGCACCGAGCACGGTACCGAGCAGCGCGACCGGCCGCTGCCACGTGGCCGTCCGGTCGCGCAGTGTCACGATCGAGAGCACCAGCGCGAGCAGCCCGAGCACCACGCCGACACCGTGCACGGTCGCGGGAGCGGAGAACCACCAGGCCGCCAGACCGAGCGTCGCGATCCCGGTGACGGCACCGAGCACCGCTCCGGCGGTCGCGCCGAGCGGACGGCGCGGCTCCGGCACGGCGGCTGCGGGCACGGGCTGGTCGAGCAGTTCGGTCGGGAGGCCCGCCTCGCCCCCGCCGACACCCTGCGGCACCGGGGTGGGTGCGACCACGGCCGTGGTCGTGTCGGCGTGCCGGGTCGCGACGGTGGGGCCTCCGGGAGCGGTGGCCGGCGCAGCGTGCAGCACGGCGTCGAACGACCGTGCGGGTGCGGGTGTGGCGGACCGCGCGGCGGCCTGCTGGTGGGCGAAGCGTCGGGGTGTCCGGTAGCCGATCGGGCCGACGGGTTCGGGTTCGGTGCCCTCGACGACCACGTGTTCGAGGCCGGGCACCGAGAACCGGGGTTGTCCGGCGACGGGCACCGCGGGTGCGGCGGTCGGCGGCGCCGGGGTGGCCTCCGGCGACGGGGTGGTGAGCGGTGCGACGAGCGGTGTCGCGTCCGCCGAGGCGGGTGCGGCGGCGACCGGGGAGACCGGCACCACGAGCCCGGACGCAGGGACGACCGACGACGGCGGCACCGCGGGGGTCTCGAACGGCACGGTGTGCACGTTCGGTGACGTCGGGGCCGGGGGCAGCAGTTCCTGCTGCGGCGGGAAGTCCGGCACGGGGGCGTCGGCCTCGACCAGTGCGGCGATCGACGCGGGTTCGGACGTCGCTGCGTGCGCGTCGGGCGCATGCGCTGCGGGTGCCGCTGCGGCGGGTGCCTGCGCTGCGGTGGCCTGCGCTGCGGTTGTCTGCTCAGCGGTTGCCTGCTCAGCCGCGGTGTTCCCGGCCGGGGTGACCGTGGTCGGTGGGACCGGCGCCGCGTGGGCGGCGCGTGACGAGCCGGGGGTGGGGCGGGCCTCCCGTCCGGAGGCGTTCACGTGACCGGCAGCGGCCACTCGCTCGGGCGCGACCTCGTCGACGGGCGGCGCGGTCACCCAGGCCGGGACGGGCCGACGGGGCCGGTCCGATTCGGGCATGCGATGCGCTGCCACTGCGGCGCTCCTTCCGTCGACTGATCCATGCTCAGTTGTAGCGGCAACCGCTGGGAGGATCGCAGCCCCAGTTCGGGGTCGCCGGTACGTTCGGGTGATGACCGGAATCGAACACCGTCCCCTGGGCCCTTCGGGGCTCGTCGTCTCCACCGTCGGCCTCGGCTGCAACAACTTCGGGCGGCGGGGAACCGCGTCCGAGTCGCAGGAGGGCACCGACGCCGTCGTCGCCGCGGCACTCGACGCCGGGGTGACGCTCTTCGACACCGCTGACATCTACGGCGGCGTGCCGGGCATGTCCGAGGAGATGCTCGGACGCTCGATCCGCGGCCGACGTGACGAGATCGTCCTCGCCACGAAGTTCGGCATGGACATGCAGGGTGCGAACGGGCCGGACTGGGGCGTCCGCGGGTCCCGCCGGTACGTGCGGCTCGCGGTCGAGTCGTCGCTCCGCCGCCTCGGGACGGACTGGATCGACCTGTACCAGGTGCACCGGCCCGACGACGTGACGCCGATCGAGGAGACCCTGTCGGTCCTCGACGACCTGGTGCGCGAGGGCAAGATCCGGTACGTCGGGCACTCGAACTTCGCCGGCTGGCAGATCGCCGAGGCCGAGCTCACGGCGTCGATCGCCGGCACCACCGCGTTCGTGTCCGCGCAGAACGAGTACAGCCCGCTCGCCCGGGCTGCCGAGGCCGAGGTCCTGCCGGCCGTTCGGGCGTACGCGCTCGGGTTCCTGCCGTTCTTCCCGCTGTACAACGGGCTGCTCACCGGCAAGTACACGAAGGCGGGCGGCCCGGCCGACGGGCGGCTGACGACCTCGAAGCCGCAGGTGCTCGAGGACGCCCCGTGGGACGTGCTCGACGACTACCAGCGGTTCTGTGACCTCCGGGGCGTCACGATGCTGCAGGCGACGTTCGCGTGGCTCCTGGCGCAGCCGGGGCTGTCGAGCGTCATCGCGGGGGCGACGAAGCCGGAGCAGATCACGCAGAACGTCGAGGCCGGCACGACCTGGACGCCGACCGAGGACGACATCGCCGACATGACGACCATCTTCGACCGGGCCTGAGCACGCGGGGCCGCTTCGCGCCGGCTGGAGCCGTGGACTAGCGGGTCGCGGCGGCCAGGGCGTCGCGCAGCTCGGCAGCGGTCATCCGCGGGCCGTAGCCGGGGGTGTCCCGCTGGATGCGCCAGCCCTCGGCGAGCGGACCGGCGTCGACGACGTCGAAGCCGAACGCGTCGATGAGCTCGGTGACGGTCTGCTTGGCGGAGTCGTCGTCGCCGGCGATGACGAGGGCACGTCGGTCCGGGGTGCCGGCGGGCGTCGCGTGGCCGGTCAGGTCGTCGGCGCCGATGTGGTTGAACGCCTTCACGACACGGGCGCCGGGCAGGTGGTCCTGCAGCATCTCGGCGGTGGTCGTGGACTGGTCGTCGAGGGCGGCGATGTGGCCGTCGCGCTCCCAGTAGTAGTTGTTCGTGTCGATGACGACCTTGCCGACGAGGGGCTCGACGGGGATCGTCTCGATCGCGGCGAGCGGCACCGTCACGACGACGATCTCGCCCGCTGCTGCTGCCTCGTCGCGGGTCGCTGCGCGTGCGTCGTCGCCGAGTTCCGTGACCAGGTCGGTCAGGGTCTCCGGGCCGCGGGAGTTCGCGATGACGACCCGGTGGCCGTTCCGTACCGCGAGTCGTGCGAGCTGGGATCCGATGTTGCCGGCGCCGATGATTCCGATGGTTGTCATGGTGTCCCAGCAACGCTGCTCGACGTCGTGCATTCCCGGGGGCACGAACGCCTCGCCGAGAGCATGATGGCGGGCATGGACCACGAGTTCCGCGACGAGACCGACCAGGACCGCTACGCGATGTACGTCGACGGTGAGCTCGTGAGCGTGCTCGACTACCGCGTCAACGGTGACGCTGTTGCGTTCCCGCACACCTACACGGTCCCGAAGCACCGTGGCCACGGCTACGCGGCGCAACTCGTCGAGTACGCCGTCGCCGACGTCGAGTCGTCGACCACGAAGCGCATCGTCCCGATGTGCTGGTTCGTCGGCAAGTGGTTCGACGAACACCCCGAGAAAGCCGACCTGCTCAGCCGCGGCGCCGCGGACTGAGCACCGAACGAAGGGGCTCTCGTGCCCACCATCACCCCGTTCCTCTGGTACGACGACCAGGCCGAACAAGCGGCCGAGTACTACGTCGGACTGTTCCCCGACAGCCGCGTCGACAGCGTGAGCCGGATGCCCGACGGCCGTGCCCTGGTCGTCGAGTTCACGCTGCTCGGTGCGCCGTACCGCGCGATGAACGGCGGTCCCGGGCACCCGCACACCGACGCGGTCTCGTTCCAGATCGACGTGGACACGCAGGACGAGCTCGACCGTCTGTGGGACGCCCTGCTCGCCGACGGCGGGAGCCCGATGGCGTGCGGCTGGTTGACCGACCGCTGGGGTCTGGCGTGGCAGGTGACCCCGTCGATGCTGGGCGAGTTGATGAGCGGGTCGGGTGATCCGGAGGCCAACGCACGCGTGTTCGAGGCGATGATGCAGATGGTCAAGCTGGACATCCCCGCACTGCAGGCCGCGGCGGCCGGTCGCTGACCCCGGACCACGCGGAGCCGCCGGTAGTGTGACCGGACCAGGAGACCGCCGGCAGGCGCCGGCACAGACAGGCTGGAGCCACCATGGACCACCCGAGTTCGAGGGTCCGCAACAGCGACATCAGCCGGGCGTACACCGAGCTCGCCCGCATCACCCGTCGGGCGAGCATCCGCGCCCGTGGCTCGGACCAGGTGTTGAGCGTCGTCGACCAGTCCCTCGTCGACTTCGTCGTCCAGCACCCGGGCTGCATGGCCATCGACATCGCCCGCTACCTGCGGTTGAACCGTTCGACGATCTCGCGGCAACTGTCCGGGCTCCTCGCGGCCGGACTGGTGCGGACGACCGACGGCGGCAGCGGCAACGCGAAGCCGC
This sequence comes from Curtobacterium poinsettiae, assembly GCF_025677645.1. Taxonomy (NCBI): domain Bacteria; kingdom Bacillati; phylum Actinomycetota; class Actinomycetes; order Micrococcales; family Microbacteriaceae; genus Curtobacterium; species Curtobacterium flaccumfaciens. Next base: position 2,005,127 of record NZ_CP106879.1, read on the forward strand.
TCGAGGCGACCGACGCCGGCCGAGCGGCCCTGGAGCGGTCGGTGCAGCTGCACCGCGACGCGCTCGAGGAACGGCTCGCCGACTGGTCGGACGACGACATCGCGCTGCTCGCCGGGCTGCTGGAGCGCCTCGGCGCGTCGGACGAGGCCGGGCTCCCGATGCCGGCACCCACCGAGCCGTGACGACGTCGTTCGTCCTGCTGTCCGACACGCACCTGCCGAAGCGCGCGAAGGACCTGCCGCCCGGGCTGTGGGCCGACGTCGACGCGGCCGACCTCGTGGTGCACGCGGGGGACTGGGTCGACCTGGCCACCCTCGACGCCGTGCAGGCGCGGTCCCGCCGGTTCGAGGGCGTGCGGGGCAACAACGACGGTCCGGAGTTCGACGACCGGCTGCCGCTCGTCGCCCGGTTCGGTGTCGAGGACCTGCGCTTCGCCCTGGTGCACGAGACCGGTGCCGCGACGGGTCGGGAGCGGCGGACGGACGCCGAGTACCCGGACACCGACGTGCTCGTCTTCGGCCACTCGCACATCCCGTGGGACACCGTGGCGCCGTCGGGGATGCGCCTGCTGAACCCCGGTTCGCCGACCGACCGACGTCGCCAGCCCGACCACACGTGGATGCGCGGCACGGTCAGCGGCGCCGAGCTGTCCGTCGAACTCGTGCGGCTGCCCCCGGTCGCCCGCTAGCCCCGGTCGCGTGCCTCCGTCGGCATCCGGAAGAACGCGAGCTCCCACTCCGCCGAACGCCGGAACGCCCGCGCCATCCGCCCGCGCTCGTCGGGCGTCGCGGCACGGGCCAGTTCCTCGACGAGCCGGGTCGCCTCGGCACTCGACGCCGCGAACCCCGGGTCCCCGTACGCCGTGATCCAGTCCGCGAAGGCGTGCCCGTCCGGAGCGACCCCGAGCTGCGACCCGACCCAGGCGTAGACCCGGAAGCAGGGCAGCACCGCGGCGGCGAGCACCGCACGGGAGCCGGAGTCGGCGGCCTCCTGCAGGTGTGCGAGGTACCCGGAGCACGTGGGGTGCACGGGATCGTCGGCGTGCGAGCCGGCCAGCCGACGGTGGTGCAGGTCGCGCGCCTCGTCGGCACACCCCTGCGCTGCCGCCGCCCAGAACGCAGCTGCATCGCCAGCAACGCCAGCGCCGGAACCGGCATCGGCATCGGCGCAACCGACCCCGAGCGCCGCCAGGTGCCGCTCGTACGCCCGCAGGTAGTGGACGTCCTGCGCCAGGTACCCCGCGAACACCTCCGGTTCGAGCGTCCCGTCGCGGAGCCCCACCAGGAACGCGCAGCCGATCGTCTCGTCCAGCACCGACGCCGCATCCGCCCACCACACGTCCGTGTAGGACAGCCCGGGCAGGGCCGCCCGTGCCTGCGCGCCGTGGTCGACCGGGCCGTTGCCGGTCCCGACCGACAGCGCATCCGCTCCGCGCAGCGCCGCCGTCAGCCACTCCTTCGCCACCCCGACCGCGAGGTCCCAGTCGCCGAGCCGCGCGGCGAGCGTCGCGATCGCACTGGAGAGCGAGCACCCGGTGCCGTGGGTGTTCGTCGTCGCGACCCGGGGGCCGGTGAACACCCGCACGGTGCCGTCCGGTGCCACGAGCACGTCGTCGGAGGTCGGCCCCTCGTCGTGGCCGCCCTTCGCCAGCACCAGGACGTCCCACCGCGCCGCCACGGCACGCGCGGCATCCAGCGACGAGGCCGACGTCGATGCAGACGAACCGGGACCAGCCGCGCCCGACCCGGCCAGCTCCGCCAGCACCACGAGCTCGGCCCGGTTCGGCGTCACCAGGTCGGCGAGCGCGAACAGCGCCCCCATGGCCGACGCAGCGTCCTCGTCGAGCAGCCGGTCCCCGCTCGTCGCCACCATCACCGGGTCGACGACGACCACCGGCGGCCGGTGCTCCCGCAGCCAGTCCGTCACGACGCGCACGACGCCGGCGGTGCCCAGCATCCCGATCTTCACCGCGTCGACCACGACGTCGTCCGACACCGCGTCGAGCTGCTCCCGCAGGAACCCGACGTCCGGCACGTGCACCGACCGCACCCCGTGCGTGTTCTGTGCGACGAGCGCCGTCACGACCCCCATCCCGTACCCGTCGTGCGCGGCGATCGCCTTGAGGTCCGCCTGCATCCCGGCGCCGCCCGTCGGGTCGGTCCCGGCGATGCTCAGCACCCGTGGGACGCTCATGCGTCCGCCCCGTGGTACGTGGAGGCCGGGAGGACCGGATCACCTTCTGCGAGCCCCCTCACCTCCGTCCCGTGGTCGGGTCCAGGGCCCCACGCGGCCACGTACGCCGCCGCGGCGGACCCGGGGTCGGCTGCGGCACAGATGCCCGAGACGATCGCGACCCCCGCGGCACCGGCCGCCCGGAGCGGCACGACGTCGTCGAGGGTCACCCCACCGATCGCCACGCACGGCACGTCGGTCGCGGCGGCCAACCGGGCGAACCCGTCGTGACCCAGAGCCGGCGGGTGGTCGGCCTTCGTCGCCGTGGGGTGCACGACCCCGACGCCGAGCAGGTCCACGGTGCCGCGCGGGAGTCGTTCGACGGCCGCCAGGTGCGCGAGCGTGTTCGCGGTGAGGCCCACGTGTGCGTCCGCTCCGAGCAGGGCACGGGCGGCCGTGACGGGGACGTCGGACTGGCCGAGGTGCACGCCCGCGACCCGGTGTCCCGCCTGCCGTGCGGCGAGGACGACGTCGAGCCGATCGTCGACCACCACCCTCGCGCGGTCCCCGACGGCGTCGGCGACCGCGGCCGTCAGGGCGAGCAGGTCACGCGCCGAGGCGTCCTTGTCCCGCACCTGCACGATCCGCACCCCGGCATGGACGGCGGCGCGGACGACCCCGAGCACCCCGATGCCGTGCCGGTCGGCCAGGGCACCGTCGGTCACCAGGTAGACGCCGAACCCGACGGACCGCAGCCCGCTCATGCCGACACCGCCCGGGCATCGACAGGAGCGGTCTCGACCGTGATCCGGGCCTCGCGGACGACGTCCTCCGGGGTCAGCGACGCCAGCCGGTCGAGGAACAGCGGCTGGAAGGTCCCCGGTCCGCCGGCGTCCCGTGCCGCCAGCTCGGCGGCGATCGTGTGCACCGCGGTGGCGGCGACGGCAGCGGCACCCGCGTCCTCCGGCGCGACGGACGTGAACGCGGCGACGACCGCGCCGAGCGCGCACCCGCCACCGGTGATCCGCGTCAACAGGTCGGTGCCGTTCGCCACCCGGACCACACCGATGCCGGGCGCGACCAGCAGGTCGACCGCACCCGACACGGCCACCGCGTCCACGAGCCTCCCGTCCGACGCAGCGACGGACGCGACCCGGGCGCCGTCCGTGCCCACCGTGCTGTCGACCCCGCGGCCACCGGCCGAGTCACCGAGCAGGGCGAGCACCTCGGACGCGTTGCCGCGCAGCACCGTCGGGTGCAGCGCGAGCAGGTCGCGCGCCAGCGCGGTCCGCACCGGCAGCGAGCCGACGGCCACCGGGTCGAGGACCCACGGGGTGCCCGCGTCACGGGCCGCGTGCACGGCCTCGAGCGCGGCGACCCGCGGTTCGGCGTGCGGGGTGCCGGTGTTCACCAGCAGGGCATCCGCGACGCGGGCGAACGGCCCCGCCTCGGTCGCCACGTCGACCATCGCGGGCGAGGCCCCGAGTGCGAGCAGCACGTTCGCCGTGACGTTCTGCACGACGGTGTTCGTGATGCACTGCACCAGCGGGGCCCGGGCACGCACGGCCTCGAGCAGTTCGGCGGTTCGACGGGCCCAGGCAGGGGAGGGCGCAGCGTTCTCCATGGACGATCCCTTCGCGAGTACGAGCTCGAGCAGGTTCGACGGGTGTGATCTCAGCCGCTGGATGCGGCACCCCGTGTCTCGAGCGACACCGTACACGACGCCCGGTGACCACTTCGAGGCCCGCTCCGGGCACCGTGTGCCAGGGTTGAACCGTGCCAGATGCAACGCCCCCCGGGCCCCCGCCCGGCCCCCGCGACCCCGGCGACGCCTGGGCGGTCGGCCCCGACGGCACCAAGGCGTGGGGACGCTTCGGCGCCGCCGGCCTGCTCGTCGACGACGGCACCGGCCGCGTGCTCCTGCAGCACCGCGTCGAGTGGAGCCACCACGGCGGCACCTGGGGCATCCCCGGCGGCGCACGGCACCAGGGCGAAGCAGCGGTGACCGCCGCCCTCCGCGAATCCGCCGAAGAGGCCGGTGTGCCCGACGACGCGATCGCCCTGCGCCACACCGCCCTGCTCGACCTGGGGTTCTGGACCTACACGACCGTCGTGGGGCGCGCCTCCCGACCCTTCGAACCCGTCATCGCCGACCGCGAGAGCCTCGCCCTGTCGTGGATCCCGATCGACCAGGTCGACGACCTGCCCCTGCACCCCGGGTTCGGCAGGTCGTGGCCGGCGCTCCGCGCCACGGTCGCGACCACGCCGCACGTCGTCGTCGACGCGGCGAACGTCGTCGGCAGCGTGCCCGACGGCTGGTGGAAGGACCGAGCCGGCGCCGCATCGCGCCTGCTGGCGCAGGTGTCGGCGCTCGCCGCGGGCGGGGTGTCCGCGTCGTTGCTCGACCTGCCGTTCGCACGGTGGTGGCCGCGGTGGACCGTGGTGCTCGAGGGGGAGGCCCGGGCCGCTGCGGACGTGGGCGGTGCTGGTGGAGGCGGCGGCGCGGACCGCGGTGCCGCCACTGGCGCCGTGGACATCGTCCGTGCTCCGGCCTCCGGCGACGACGCCGTCGTCGAGTCCGCGCGGGCCGCGGTGCAGGCCGGCGACGGGCCGGTCGTCGTCGTGACGGCCGACCGCGAGCTCCGCGACCGCGCCGAGGCCCTCGGTGCGGTCGTCCGCGGGCCGTCCTGGTTGCGCGACCAGCTCTGAGGCACGCTCGGCAGCGAGGACCCGCGCGCCGTGTTCCGGATGGTCGCCGAGCGGCCGTCGATCGCTGCCGGTACGCTGGCCCTCCGTCAACGGAGACGCAACACGCAGGAGGTTCCCCTTGGAGCGCATCACCAGGGCCGACGACCGAGTCCACCGCCCCGCCGGGCCGTGGACCCCCACGGTGCACCGGCTGCTCGCCCACCTGCACGAGCAGGGGTTCGTCGCAGCCCCCGAACCGATCGCCCTCGGCGACACCCTCGAGACGGTCTCGTTCGTCCCGGGCGTCGCTGGTGAGTACCCCTGGACCGAGGACATCGCCAGTGAGGCAGCCCTCGTGACCAGTGCACGCCTGCTCCGCCAGTTCCACGACGCCGCCGCGAGCTTTCCGCGCAGCGCCACCGACGACCTCTGGTCGCAGGCCGACCGTGCCCCGGTCGAGACGATCGTGCACGGCGACTTCGCCCCGTACAACTGCGTCTACGACGGCATCGCCGCCGTCGGCCTGATCGACTTCGACACCGCACACCCCGGGCCCCGCGTCTGGGACGTCGCGAGTGCCGTCTACCGGTTCGCGCCGTTCACCACCGGCGCTGTCGAGGGATCGACCGCTCGCGCCCTCGACGAGCGGCTGGCGCGGGCTGCCGAGTTCTGCCGTGCCTACGCGCTCGACGAGCGCTCCCGCAGTGTCCTGGCCGAGACGATGATCGCGTCACTCGTCGCGCTCGTCACGACGATCGAGCACGAGGCCGCCGCCGGCAACCCCAAGTTCGTCAGCGACCTGCAGCACGGTCACGCCGACCTGTACCGCGCCGACGTCGCCTACCTCGAGCAGCACGCCGACGCCGTCACCGCCGCCGTCGCGTGACCACCAGCCCCGCGCGGCTCCGCACGGCGCGGTTCGCGGCGCAGGGCATCGCGGCGCCGGGGCTGCGCCCCGCCGAAGCAGTCGAGCGGATGCTGGCGGTGCAGGGGCAGGACCTCGGCCAGGTGCTCTGGGCCACCGGGGTCCGCGCTCCGGGATCGACGCGGGACGACGTCCGCGCCGCATTCGACCGCGGGGAGCTCGTCCGCTCGTGGCCGATGCGCGGCACCCTGCACGCCCTGTGCCCCGACGACCTCCGCCTGCTGCTCTCGCTCACCGCCGAACGGACGCTCCGCACGATCGCCCGACGCGCCGCCGAGCTCGGCATCGACGACGCCCTGCTCGGCCAGGCCCGTGACGCGACGATCGCGGCCCTGGTCGGTGGTCGAGCGCTGGTCCGTGACGACCTGTTCGCGGCGTACCGCGCTGCCGGCATCGACCCGTCCGGAGGTCGCGGCTACCACCTGGTCCTGCAGCTCGCGCAGGAGGGCCTCGTCGCGTGGGGCCCCACCGCCCGCGTCGGGCAGGGGCTCGTGCTGCTCGACGAGTGGGCACCCGCCGCCGGTGCGTTGCCGGACCGCGACGAAGCCCTCCGCCGGGTCCTGCTCGGGTACCTGCGTGGCCGTGGCCCAGCGACCGAGGTCGACGCCGCGAGCTGGACGAAACTGCCGCTCGGTGACCTCCGCCGGGCCCGGGCCGCGGCTGGGGACGCGGTCGAGGACCTCGGCGACGGACTCCTCGACCTCGCCGACCGGCCGGCATCCGCCCGCCCGGCAGCCGCGCGCGTCCCCACCGGGCACCTGCTCCCCGGCTTCGACGAGTACCTGCTCGGGTACGCCGACCGGTCGGCGCAGCTCGACCCCGCTCACGCCGACCGGGTCGTCCCCGGCGCCAACGGCATGTTCCTGCCGATGGCCGTCGTCCGGGGGCGCGTCGTCGGCACGTGGAAGCGCACCGAGCGTCGGGCCGGGCACCTCGTCACCGTCACACCCTTCGGTGCCGTCGACGCGTCGGCCGTCCGTGCGCTCGAGGCAGCGGCCGCGCGGTACGCGGGGTTCCTCGGCGCGCCCGTCGCGACCACGGTGGTCTGACACGACGACCTGCGGGCCGCGCGCTGCACCGGCCCTCTCGCACCGGCACGGCCACCCCGCCGCTGGCGGAACCGGCGGCACGGGCCCAGACCGTACCCAGCAACCATGCGGCGGACTCCGACACTGCCTCCGGTAATGTCGCAGGGCCATGACGGACAGCCCGGCCGACGCCACCCCCTACGAAGTCCTCGGCGTCCCCGCGACGGCTGATGACGAAGCGCTCCGCCGCGCCTACCGGCGGGCCGCCCGCGAGACCCACCCCGACCTCGGCGGCGACGCCCAGCGCTTCCGGCAGGTCCAGCTCGCGTGGGAGCGCATCGGCACGCCGGCAGCCCGGCGCGCGTACGACGTCGGGTTCCGCGCGTCCGGCGTGTCCGGTCCGTCCGCGGCGGCCGCCGGCAGGGGTGACACCGGTCGCGACGCCTACGCACCCCCGGCAGCGCGTCGCGACACCCGCCCCCGGGCCCGGTCCCACGGACACCCCGGCGGTCGGTCGCGCGAGGTCTTCCTGCAGGCCGAACGCGAGTGGGTCGGGCTCGGCGACCCCATCGAGGACCCCTACGACCCCACGCTCATCCGCTCCGCGCCGCGGCACATCCGACGCCTGCTCGCCGAGGCCCTGGCCGAAGAGACCACTGCCTCGATCGTCTCCGACATGGGGATCGGTGTCACCGTGTGGCACGACCTCGACGCCGGGGCCGAGGGCAAGCTCGACCACGCCGTCCTGACCCCGAGCGGACTCTGGGCCGTCGAGTCCATCGACTGGGGCGCTCCGGTCCGCATCGAGCACGGCGAGATCGTCGGCGAGACGCTCGCGCCGGGGGAGCGACCCGTCAAGGAACTCGTCCGCGCCGCCCGTGCCGTGCAGAAGCAGACCCGGGTGCGGTTCTCCGGGCGGCTGCTCGTCGTGCCGGACGCCGCCGTCACCGAGGACGTGCAGCTCGTCGGCTCCCCGAAGAAGCCCACCGCGCTCGTCGTCCGCCGGAGCGCGCTCGCCCAGGTGCTGAACGGCGTCTGGTCGCCGGCCGGTTCCGTCGACGTGTTCGAGATCCGCGACCGCCTGCAGCAGACCGTCCGCTTCGTCTGACGCCTGACGCCTGACGCTCGACCCCGCGCTCGGACCGCCACCGTCCGATGCGTCGTACGATCACGGCATGCGCGAAGAGGTCGTCGTCGTGGTCGGCGGGTGGGAGCATGACTGCTGCGGGCCCGCGTACGAACGGGAGACCACGGCGGCGTTCACCGCGTACGGCAGGACGCCGAGGTTCGCCGAGTCCCGGCACCACGACGACCCGTTCGGCATCACGGTGTTCCGCGGTCGGGTGGCCGACCTGTTCGTGGTCGCCGAGGACGGCACCCGAATCCCCGTCCACCGCATACCGTCCGGTCGTGCGCTGGGCGGTTCCGACCCGGACGACGACGGGCACCTCGAGGCCCCGTGGACCGGAGAACGGATCGAGATCGAGTCCGACACGTTCGAGATCGTGGTCGATGTCCACGTGCCAGGGTCCGGGTCTGGGCGCGCGAAGCGTCAGTAGCCGCGGAGCTTCTCGAGGTCGCGGCGCTCCCGCTTGCTCGGCCGTCCGGCGCCGCGCTCGCGCATCGGCACGAACCCGGCCTCTTCCTTCGACAGCCGCGGCGGGGTCTTGTCCTCGAAGTGCTTCGCGGCCTCGGGGGCGCTCGTCCGCTTCAGGATGATGCCGGTCACCACGACGATGCGGTCGAAGCCGTTCTGGCGCACCCGCACCTCGTCACCGGGGCCGATCGGCTGCGCCGGCTTCGCCCGCTCCCCGTTCACCCGGACGTGCCCGGCCTTGCACGCGGCAGTTGCGGCCGACCGGGTCTTGGTGATCCGGACGGCCCAGATCCAGCTGTCGACCCGGGCCTTCTCCATGCCGACACTCTAGGCGGCCCGTACCCTGGGGCGGTGCATGCGGACGAACAGGCGGCGATCGCCCGGGCCCGTGCGCTCGGGGTGCTGCACGACGCCGCGATCGGGGACCGCCTGGTGGTCCGGGCGCACCACGGGGACGGCGCGCAGGACGCCCTCGGCGACCTGGTCGCCCGGACGCCCGACTCCGTGACGATCGCCACCCGCCGCGGCCCGGTCGAGGTCCGGCTCGCCGACGTCGTCGCCGCGAAGCCCGTACCGCCGCCCCCGCCCGCGCGGCACTGACGCGCTCGGCTCGTCTGGTGCGAGGTGCCGTCCTCCGTGCGACCGCTCGTGGGTCGCACGGAGGACGGCACCTCGCACCACTCGCTCAGCGCCTCGCACGGTGCGAGCCCACCCCGGCGAGCCGCAGGCCCCCGCGCCCCGCTCCCGACATACGCTCATCCCATGGCAGTCCCCGTCCCGCTCGGCACCGAGGACCGCACCGCCCGCCTGACCCTCCGCCGCCCGGACTCCTGGCGCCGCGAGGACTCAGCCCAGGCGGACCTGCGCGTCACCGGCGACGACGTCGTCCTCACCGTCCGATCCCGTCCCAGCGACCGCGCGATCGGCGACGAGAACACCGGCCTGCTCGAACGGTTGCCCGGCTCGGTCGAGGGCCTGCTGCTCGTCGGCTGCGACCCGTGGACGAGCGCCGGCGCCCCGGCCCGGTTGGTCGAGTACGTCCGGCCCGACGAGCACGGCGACGTCGCGGGCACCCACCTGCTCTTCGTCACCGGTCGGCACCGCGTCGACCTGACGATCGAACGCCCGCTCGCCCGGCTGCTCGAGACCGACGACCTCGTGCTCGCCGTCCTCGAGACCGTCCGCGCCACCGAGACGGTCCCGGTCCGCCCCGAGCGTGACCTCGAGCCCCTGCCGGCCCCCGCCCCGACGACACCGCTCGAGGGTCCCCGGCTCAGCGCGGACGCGATCGGCACCCTGCAGAGCCTCGCCGGACGCCGGTGGAACCCCACGCTGCTCCGCACCGCGGCGGGCCGCGAACTCATCGAGGCGGGCCTCGTCGGCCGGCTCGGCACCCTGCCGGAGTCGACCCAGACCCTCCTCGAACCCTGGCAGGGCGATGCCCAGCCGGTCACGCTGGAACAGCACCTGCCCGACGGAGGCGAGTCGCGCCTCCAGGCCTGGTCGCAGACCGTCGTCGACGGGACCGACGCGGCGGGTGCCGTGGTCGCGTCCGTCACGCCGGACCGGGCCGTCGCGCTGCTGGCCGGGAGGCTCGGCATCGGTCCGACGTGGACCTTCCCGTTCCGCACGGGGTCGCTCCCAGGGCACCTGCTCGGCCGCAGGCTGGCCGGCGGCCCGGACGCCCCGGACCTGCCGGAGGCCCTCGCCGAAGCGGACCCGCGCCTCGCGCGGTTCTGGGCTGCGCCGTGGACCGTCTCGTACCTGCGTCGACCGGGCAAGCCGAAGCCGATCACGATCGTGCGGGCCGAGGGACACGGGTTCGCGCGCGTGGGCACGACGAAGGCTGGGGAGACCGCCTTCCGGACGGACTCCCCGGCCAACGTCTACCGGTCGGTGGTGCGGGCGCTGCTGGGCTGAGCGTGCCCGGGTTCTCCCGCTACGCGGCGGGGCCGGCGGTCAGGGTGACGGTGACGGTCTTGGTGGCGCCGGTGCTGTCGGTGTAGCGGACACTGACCTCGTCACCCACCGAGTGCGACTGGACGACCTCGGTCAGCTGGTCCGAGCTCGTGACCGCGGTGCCGTCGATGCTCGTGATCGTGTCCCCGGCGGCCAGGCCGGCGCTCGCGGCGCCGGACCCCTCGACCGTGCCGGCGACGGCGACGCCGCCGGTGGTGGTGCCGGTGGTGTTGCTGACCTCGACCCCGAGGAACGCGGGCAACCCGATGGTGATCGTGCTCGAGGACTCCCCGGCGAGGATCTTCTCGGCGATGGTCTTCGCGGTGGTGATCGGGATGGCGTAGCCGGTGACGTCGGTCGTGCCCGAGGACGCCGCCGTGGCCATGCCGACGACCTCGCCCTCGCTGTCGAGCACCGGTCCGCCGGAGTCACCGGAGACGATGTCCGCCGAGATCTCGATGAGTCCGGTCAGGGACTCGGTGCCGGTGCCGGACTCGCTCTGCACCTGGATGTCCTGGTCGGTCGCGGTGACGGTACCCTCGGCGGCGACGAGGTTGCCGGTGCCCTCGGCGTTGCCGACGTCCTTCACGGTGTCACCGGTGCTCGGCTCGCCGTCGTCGTCGAGCGTGACCGTGGACAGCCCCGAGGCGTCCTCGAGCTTCAGGACGGCGACGTCGTTCGTGGCGTCGGCCCCGACCACGTCGGCCTTGTACTCCTTGCCGGTGGTCTCGTCGGTGACGGTGATGCTCGTCGCGCCCTGGATCACGTGGTTGTTCGTCAGGATCGTGCCGTCGGAGGTCAGGACCATGCCGGTGCCGGCCGCCTGCGACGACTCGTCGTAGTTCAGGACGGTGTTGATGGTCACGACGCCCTTCTTGTCGGCCGCCGTCGCCGCGGTGGCGGGGGACTGGGTCGTGCCGGTGCCGGTGCCGGTGCTGCCGTTGCCGCTGGTGCCGCTGCCGTCGCCGGGCACCGTGAAGCCGTTCGTCCCGTCGCTGCTGCCGGTGCCGCCGGTGCCGTCGGTGCCGGATCCGGTGCCGGGCAGCGTGGTGGTGCCCTGCGACTGGCTCGACGTCGTGGTCGTCCCCTGCGAGGACAGGCCGAGGGCGGTTCCGCCCGCCGCGCCGACGATGGCGAGTGCGGCGATCCCGGAGCCGATCACCAGCCCGAGCCGGCGCGGGCGCTTCGTCGTGCCGAGGTGGTTCGCGGTCGCCGCCGAGTAGGCCCAGGCGTGGTTGGCGCCGGCGAGGGCGGGGCTGCCGATCAGGTACGGGCCGCGGCCGTCCGGCGTGTAGGCGTAGGGGCCGGAGCCGTCCGGTCCGTAGAGGTAGGGACCCGAGCCGTCGAACGCGTACGCCGGACGCAGGGAGGCCGGGTCGGCGTGCGGCGCCTCCCAGTGCGTCCCGGGGGCCTGCTGCTGCGCGGCGGGGGTGCCGTCCTCGTCGTGGTCGGCGGCTGCGGGGTTCGGGGTCTCGTTCATCGGTGCTCTCCGGTCGTCCCTCGACGGCCCGGTCGGGCGTCGATGGGAACCAGTACAGAGCGCCTCCCCATGACGAGCCTATGAACGAACCCTGCGCACGCTCCGGGCTTGCTCGGGGGACGCCGAGTGGGGCTCCGGCGTTAGGGTGGCCTTACTTCCATGCCTCCGTCGACGTCCACGCCTCCGGCTCCCAGCTCCGTCCCCCGACTCGTCGGTGCGACCGTGCTGGCGGTCGTCGTCCTCGCCGTGGCCTGCGCGCTGTCGATCGCGTACGGCTCGCGGCCGATCCCGCTCGGCACCGTCCTCGACACGGTGCTGCACCCCGGTCGGAGCGACGAGGTCGGGCTCATCGTGCTCGGCAACCGCGTGCCCCGCACCGTCGTCGGACTGCTCGCCGGAGCCGCGCTCGGAGTGGCCGGGGCGGTCATGCAGGGCGTGACGCGGAACCCGCTCGCCGACCCGAGCGTCCTCGGCATCAACTCTGGTGCGACCCTGGCCGTGGTGGCCGGGATCGCGGTCTTCGGGGTGAGCGGCACGGCCGCCTACCTGCCCTTCGCGTTCGTCGGGGCCGCCCTCGCCGCACTGCTCGTGTACGGGATCGCGACCGTCGCCCGGCGCGGCCTCTCACCCGTCGGACTCGCTCTCGCCGGAGCCGTGGTCGCCGCGGCGCTGTCGTCGGTCACCACCGCGGTGCTCGTGACCGACCAGAGCCTGCTCGACCAGTTGCGGTTCTGGCAGGTCGGTGCCCTCGCCGGCAAGGACCTCGGCACGGCGGGGATCATCACGGCGCCGGTGCTCGTCGGGCTGGTGATCGCGTTCGGTCTCGGTCGGTCGCTCAACACCCTCGCGCTCGGGGACGAACTCGCGGCGTCGCTCGGGCAGCGGGTCGTGCTCGTCCGCGCCGTGGGTGGCCTGGTCGCGGTGCTGCTGGCCGGGTCCGCCGTGGCCGCCGCAGGCCCGATCGCCTTCGTCGGGCTCGCCGTGCCGCACGCGGTCCGCCGCCTGAGCGGCCCGGACCACCGCTGGACCATCCTGCTGTCGGCGATCGTCGCCCCCGCACTGCTGCTCGTCGCCGACGTCATCGGTCGCGTCGTGGCGTACCCGGGGGAGCTGCAGGTCGGCATCGTGACGGCGTTGATCGGGGCGCCGGTGTTCATCGCGCTCGTGCGGTCGAGGGCGGTGCGGGGACTGTGAGGCAGTCGTTCGGCTCCGGGCGTCCCCGGTCTGGCGGTCTGCGCCGCTCGGCCGGGCTCTGCCGTGAGGTCGCGGTGCTCGTCGCCGTGGTGGCGGTCATCGTGGTGCTCGTCCTGGTCGGGCTCGGCGCCGGGTCGATCCCGCTCACCCCGGGGCAGGTGCTCGCCGCCCTGTTCGGCCAGGGGGACCGGATCTCGGACTTCGTCATCGGGCAGCTCCGCGGGCCGCGGGTGCTCGGTGCCGTCCTCGTCGGCGCCAGCCTCGGCGTCGCCGGTGCCATCGTGCAGAGCGTCGTGCGGAACCCGATCGCGAGCCCCGACGTCATCGGCATCACCTCGGGGGCCAGCGCCGCCGGACTCACCGCCATCGTGCTGTTCGGTGCCAGCGGCGGCACCCTCTTCTCGGTCGTGCTCGTCGGCGCCGTGGCGGTCTCGATCGTCATCGCCGGGCTCGCCTGGCGACGGGGGATCACCGGCAACCGGGTGATCCTCGTCGGGATCGGCGTCGCGGCGATCTGCCTGAGCATCACCGGCTGGATGCTCACGAGCGGCACCGTCACCCAGGCGGGCACCGCGCTGCTCTGGCTCTCCGGCAGCCTGAACGCCGTCGACCGCGACCTGGTCGGGGTCCTCGGCGTCGCGTTCGCCGTGCTCGGCGTGCTCGCGCTGCTGCAGTCCGCCCGCCTCCAGGTGCTGAGCCTCGGGGACGAGGTCGCCGCCGCGCTCGGACTCCGACCGGACCGGGCGAAGGTGCTCCTGCTCCTCACTGCCGTGTGCCTGACCGCCGCAGCCGTGGCCACCGCGGGGCCCGTGTCGTTCGTGGCGCTGATGTCCGCACCGATCGCCCGACGCCTGGTCGGCGGCGGACGGGTGGCACTCTTGCCGGCCGCCGCCGTCGGTGCCGCGATCACGCTCGGCAGCGACCTGCTGGCACAGTTCGCGATCCCCGGCAACGCGCTGCCCGTGGGCGTCGTGACGGGCGTCGTGGGGGCGCCGTACCTGCTCTGGTTGCTCGCGCGGGGACGGTGACGTCGGGTCGGACGGGTCGCTGACAGCGCTCGGGCGTTCGCGGATCGCGGAAGTCGTTCCACAGTCCCAGATCGGGGCTGCCGCTCGGGCCGTCGTTTCCGATACGCTGGTGGGCCAAGAGGAGGAGGTCCACCGATGCCAGATCCAGTGGTCCCGCAGCCGGGCGGTCAGAAGACCCCGGAGCAGCGGCTGGTCGACACCACGCTGACCTTCAGCATGGACATGGGCGCGGCGCTCACCGCCGAGTCCGGTGTCTCGACCGAAGAACGTGAAGCCGTCAACGCCCTGCCCTCCGGGTCGGCGTTGCTCGTGGTCCGTCGCGGCCCCAACGTGGGTGCGCGGTTCCTCCTCGACTCCGACGTCACGACGGCCGGTCGGCACCCCGACGCCGACATCTTCCTCGACGACGTCACCGTGTCGCGCAAGCACGCGCAGTTCCTGCGCCACGGCACGAGCTTCAGTGTGAAGGACAACGGCTCGCTGAACGGCACGTACTTCGACGGTGTCCGCATCGACGAAGCGCTGCTCACCGACGGGGCCGAGGTCCAGGTCGGCAAGTTCCGCCTGACGTTCTACGCATCTCGGGTCGACCTGGCGCGCCTGGCGAACGCGTAGTGGCCGCACGGTCCGCTGCGGCCCGGGCGGGGTCCGCGGCGCCGGACCTGCTCACCATCGGGCAGGTCCTCGCTCGCCTCAAGCCCGAGTTCCCGGACCTGTCGAGCTCCAAGCTGCGGTTCCTCGAAGAGCGCGAGCTCGTCACGCCGATCCGCACGGCCAGCGGGTACCGCAAGTTCTCCGCTGCCGACCTCGAGCGGCTCCGGGTGATCCTCGGACTGCAGCGTGACCACTACCTGCCGCTCAAGGTCATCAAGGAGTACCTCGCCGACCTCGATGCCGGGCGCGAGCCGGTCCTCCCCGGCGGAGGCGACGCGCCGAAGCCGTCGATCCTCGGTCGCGAACGCCGGTACACCCGCGACGAAACGGTCCGGGCAGCCGGCGCCTCACCGATGCTCCTCGCCGACGCGGTCTCGGCCTCGCTGCTCCCGGCCACCGACACCTACGGCGACGACGGCGTCTCCGTGCTGAAGGCCCTGGTCGAACTGCAGCGCACGGGTATCGAGCCGCGACACCTCCGAACGCTGCGCAGTACCGCCGAGCGCGAGGTCGGTCTCATCGAGTCCGCCCTCATGCCGGTCTCCCGCCGGGGTGACGCGACCTCGCGTGCGAAGGCCACGGAGCTCGCACGCGAGATCGCCGGGCACCTCGAGATCATCCGGTCGAACCTCATCCGCCAGGCCATCGGTCGTCTCGACGCATGACACCGTCCGGTGCTCCGACAGGGGTTGTGTGTCAGTGGCCGAGGCGTATCCTCGACACGCCGGACGCGCCGGGTCGGATGTCCCGCGCGGGAGCGGTCGGAGTCGCTACCGTGGACCTCGGAACAACTCTCAACCCGTCGTTGAAGCTTCGGGTGGGAGCTCGATCGTCGTGGAAGGCAAGCTCATGAGTGGGAACGACACCCCTGGCACCGAGTCTGATGTGACCCGGTACGACCTCGGGCTGCTCTTCACCGATGGTCTGCCCGAGCACGACGAGCAGAACGGCTACCGCGGCACCGTCGCCGCACGTGCAGCCGGCATTTCGTACCGACAGCTCGACTACTGGGCCCGCACCGAGCTCGTGCAGCCGACGATCCGCGGGGCCGCTGGCTCCGGATCGCAGCGCCTGTACGGGTTCCGCGACATCCTCGTGCTCAAGCTCGTGAAGCGCCTGCTCGACACCGGCATCTCGCTGCAGCAGATCCGCACCGCGGTCAACCAGCTCCGGGAGTCCGGCGTCTCCGACCTGGCGCAGACCACACTGATGTCCGACGGCGCTTCGGTGTACCTGTGCACCTCCGACGACGAGGTCATCGACCTCGTGTCCCGCGGCCAGGGTGTCTTCGGCATCGCGGTCGGCAAGGTCCTGCGCGAGGTCGAGAGCTCCCTGGTCGAGCTCGACGCCACCGCCGCGGCCGACCCCTCCGACGAGCTCGCCGCTCGTCGGGCTTCCCGCGCTTCCTGACGAGGTTCTCGTCCCGCGGCTCGCCAGCGCGGTCACGAACCGTCGCCCGCGTGTCGCCGAGTGGTCACGAACTGTCGGCTGCGCGGCCGCTGGCCGACAGTTGGTGACCGCTCGGCGGACGTGAGCGGCATGTCGTGACCGCTGGGCGAGCCGGAGTCGGGCGTGTCTGGCGGGGCTGGGGTGGGCCTCCTGGCAGCCGCCGTGTGGTCACGAACCGTCGCCTGCGTGTCGTCGAGTGGTCACGAACTGTCGCCTGTGCGGCCGCTGGCCGACAGTTGGTGACCGCTCGGCGGACGTGAGCGGCATGTCGTGACCGCTGGGCGATCTGGAGTCGGGCGTGTCTGCCGGGACCGTGGTGGGCCTCCTGGCAGTCGCCGTGTGGTCACGAACCGCCGTGGGCGTGTCGCCGAGTGGTCACGATCTGTCGGCTGCGCGGCCGTCGGCCGACAAGTTGGTGACCGCTCGGCGGACGTGAGCGGCATGTCGTGACCGGTGGGCGAGCTGGAGTCAGGCGTGTCTGGCGGGGCCGGGGTGGGCCTCCTGGCAGCCGCCGTGTGGTCACGAACCGTCGCCTGCGTGTCGCCGAGTGGCCACGAACTGTCGGCTGCGCGGCCGCCGGCCGACAGTTGGTGACCGCTCGGCGGAAGTGAGCGGCATGTCGTGACCGCTGGACCGCAACGACCTACGCGGCGCCGCCCTCGGCGTACGGACCGATCTTGCCGGTGCGCATGATGCGCTCGAGCAGCTGGTCGAAGTTCTTCGCCATCTCCTGCGCGGACTCACCGGGCCAGACGTGCAGCGGCTTCGCGGCACCCTGCGCCTGCTGCAGCGACGTGCGCTCCGGCAGCTGCGGGGAGAGCACGAGCGGGCCGAACATGTCCCGGAGCTCCTTGATGCGGAACTGGTGCTCGAGCGACTGCACCCGGGCACGGTTCACGATGATGCCGAGCGGCTGCAGGCGCGGGGAGAGTCCGCGGCGGATCTCCTCGATCGCCCGCAGCGCACGGTCGGCGGCGGCGACGGAGAACAGGCCGGGCTCGGTGACGACGGTGACGCGGTCGGACGCGGCCCACGCGGTGCGCGTCAGGGCGTTCAGCGACGGCGCGCAGTCGATGAGGACGAGCTCGTAGTCCTGCTCGACGTTGGCCAGGGCCTCTTCGAGCTTCCAGATGTCGCGGATCGACGGGTGCGGCCCGTCGAAGTTGATGGCGGAGGGCGACCCGACCATGACGTCGATCTTGCCCTGCGACCCCTTCGTCCAGCCCGAGGGGGCGATCGCCTGACGGACGATCTTCTCCTTCGGGTTCTCGAGGACATCGGCGACGTTGAGGTGGCCGGCGAGGTTGATGTCGAGGCCCGTGGAGACGTCGGACTGCGGGTCCAGATCCACCACCAGCGTGCGCAGTCCCTTGGCGAACGCGGCCGAGGTCAGGCCGAGCGTCACCGTCGTCTTGCCGACACCACCCTTGAGGGAGCTCACGCTGAGTACATGCACGTTGAGCAACGTTACCGCCACTAGGGTTGTCTCACCTCAACCCGGGCTGAAAGGGACGTCGTGTTCACGAAGATCCTCGTTGCGAACCGTGGCGAGATCGCCATCCGCGCGTTCCGTGCCGCCTACGAGTTGGGGGCCCGTACGGTGGCCGTCTACCCGTACGAAGACCGGAACTCCCTGCACCGCCTCAAGGCCGACGAGGCCTACCTGATCGGGGAGCGGGGTCACCCGGTCCGGGCGTACCTGGACGTCTCCGAGATCATCCGCGTCGCCCGCGAGTCGGGGGCCGACGCGATCTACCCGGGGTACGGGTTCCTGTCCGAGAACCCGGAACTCGCCGCGGCAGCGGCCGCGAACGGCATCACGTTCATCGGTCCGGGCGAGCACGTACTCGAGATGGCCGGCAACAAGGTCACCGCCAAGGAACACGCGATCGCGGCCGGCGTCCCGGTCCTCGCGAGCACCCCGGCGAGCCGCGACATCGACGAACTGATCGCCGGCGCCGACGCGATCGGGTTCCCGGTCTTCGCCAAGGCCGTCGCCGGTGGCGGCGGCCGTGGCATGCGCCGGGTGGAGACGAAGCCCGAGCTGCGCGACGCACTCGAAGCAGCGATGCGCGAGGCCGACAGTGCGTTCGGCGATCCCACGATGTTCCTCGAGCAGGCCGTCATCCGTCCGCGCCACATCGAGGTGCAGATCCTCGCGGACGCAACCGGCACCGACGTGGGCACGATCCACCTGTTCGAGCGGGACTGCTCGGTGCAGCGGCGCAACCAGAAGGTCGTCGAGATCGCGCCGGCACCGAACCTCGACCCCGCGATCGCGCAGGCACTGCACCGTGACGCCGTGGCCTTCGCCCGGTCGATCGGGTACGTGAACGCCGGCACCGTCGAGTTCCTGCTCGACACCGAGGGTGAGCGCCAGGGCCAGCACGTCTTCATCGAGATGAACCCGCGCATCCAGGTCGAGCACACGGTCACCGAGGAGGTCACCGACGTCGACCTGGTGCAGTCGCAGATGCGCATCGCGGCGGGGGAGACCCTCGCCGACCTGGGCCTGGCACAGGACACCGTCGCCGTGCACGGCGCGGCGCTGCAGACCCGCATCACGACCGAGGACCCGACGCAGGGCTTCCGTCCGGACACCGGCCGGATCAGCACCTACCGCAGCCCCGGCGGCGCCGGCGTCCGGCTCGACGGCGGCACGGTCGCCACCGGCGCGCAGATCAGCCCGCACTTCGACTCGATGCTCGCGAAGATGACGTGCCGCGGCCGGGACTTCCCAGCGGCGGTGTCCCGGGCCAAGCGCGCCCTCGCCGAGTTCCGCATCCGCGGCGTCAGCACGAACATCCCGTTCCTGCAGGCCGTGCTCGAGGACCCGGACTTCGCCCGCGGTGACGTCTCGACGAAGTTCATCGAGGAACGTCCGCAGCTCTTCGGCGGCCACGTCTCGAAGGACCGTGGCACGAAGGTGCTCACCTGGCTCGCCGACGTCACGGTGAACAAGCCGAACGGTGAGCGGTCGCCGCTGGTCACCGACCCGGCCGACAAGCTCCCTTCCACCGACCTGACGGCCCCGGTCCCCGCGGGGCAGCGCGACCGCCTGCTGGCGATGGGTCCGGCCGAGTGGTCGAAGGCCCTGCGTGCCCAGACGGCCCTCGCGGTGACCGAGACGACGATGCGGGACGCCCACCAGTCGCTCCTCGCCACCCGGGTCCGCACGAAGGACCTCGTCGCCGTCGCACCGCACGTCGCGCGGCTCACCCCGCAGCTGCTCAGCGTCGAGGCCTGGGGCGGTGCCACGTACGACGTGGCACTCCGGTTCCTCGGGGAAGACCCCTGGGAGCGCCTGGCCTCGCTGCGCGAAGCGATGCCGAACATCCCGATCCAGATGCTGCTGCGCGGCCGCAACACCGTCGGGTACACGCCCTACCCGACCGAGGTCACCGACGCCTTCGTCGACGAGGCGGCTCGGTCCGGCGTCGACGTCTTCCGCGTGTTCGACGCGCTGAACGACGTCAGCCAGCTGCGTCCAGCCCTGGAGGCCGTGCTCGCGACCGGCACGGCCGTCGCCGAGGCGGCGCTCTGCTACACCGCCGACCTCCTCGACCCCGCCGAGGACCTCTACACGCTCGACTACTACCTCCGGCTGGCGGAGCAGATGGTCGAGGCCGGCGCGCACGTCATCGGCATCAAGGACATGGCGGGGCTCCTCCGTGCCGGTGCGGCCGAGAAGCTCGTCACCGCCCTGCGCGAGCGCTTCGACCAGCCCGTGCACGTGCACACCCACGACACCGCCGGCGGCCAGCTCGCGACCCTGCTCGCCGCCTCGCGCGCCGGGGCCGACGCCGTGGACGTCGCCGCAGCACCCATGGCCGGCACGACCAGCCAGCCGAGCATGTCCGCCCTGGTCGCCGCCCTGGCCCACACCGAGCGCGACACCGGTCTGTCCCTCGACGCCGTCGGTGACCTCGAGCCCTACTGGGAGTCGGTCCGTCGCGTGTACGCGCCGTTCGAGTCCGGGCTCGCCGGGCCGACCGGGCGTGTCTACAAGCACGAGATCCCCGGCGGTCAGCTGTCGAACCTCCGGCAGCAGGCGATCGCCCTGGGGCTCGGCGACCGGTTCGAGCAGGTCGAGGACTGGTACGCCGAGGCGAACCGGATCCTCGGGCGCCCGACGAAGGTCACGCCGTCGTCGAAGGTCGTCGGCGACCTCGCGCTGCAGCTCGCAGCGGTCGGTGCCGACCCGGTCGACTTCGAGCAGAACCCCGACAAGTACGACATCCCGGACTCCGTCGTCGGGTTCATGGCCGGCGAGCTGGGCGACCTGCCCGGTGGCTGGCCCGAGCCGTTCCGCTCGAAGGTCCTGGCCGGTCGCGACGTCCGACTCGAGATCACCCCGGTGCCCGCCGACGAGCGCGCGCACCTCGAGACCCCCGGGCCCGGGCGTCAGCAGGCCCTCAACCGCCTGCTCTTCCCGCAGCCCACGCAGCAGTTCCAGCGCGTGCGGGAGCAGTACGGCGACCTGTCCGTCGTCCCGACCGTCGACTACCTGTACGGGCTGCGCCCCGGACAGGAGCACAGCGTCCCGCTCGGCAAGGGCGTCGACGTGTTCGTCGGGCTCGAGGCGATCGGCGAGGTGGACGCCAAGGGCATCCGCACGGTCATGGCGACGATGAACGGGCAGCTCCGCCCGGTCGCCGTCCGCGACCGTTCGGTCGAGGTCGAGACGAAGGCGGCCGAGAAGGCCGACGCGTCCGACCCGAAGCACGTGGCCGCGCCGTTCTCCGGCGTGGTGACGCTCAAGGTCGCTGTCGGTGACGTCGTCGAGGCCGGTACGCCGGTGGCGAGCATCGAGGCGATGAAGATGGAAGCGGCCATCACGGCGCCCGTGTCGGGCACCGTCGGCCGACTCGCGATCCCGGTGACCCAGCAGGTGGACGCCGGCGACCTCCTGGTGGTGCTGCAGTAAATTGACCGTTCGTCCCATCCGCCTGTTCGGCGACCCCGTCCTCCGTTCGTCGGCCGACCCGATCCGCCCCGAACTGCTCGGGAGCGCCGGGGTCCGTGACCTCGTGCAGGACCTCATCGACACCGTCAAGGAGCCGGGGCGTGCCGGGGTGGCCGCGCCCCAGATCGGCGTCGGGCTCCGTGCGTTCTCGTACAACGTGGACGGTGCGGTCGGCTACGTCCTCAACCCCGAGCTCGTCGAGGTCTCCGGGGAGCCCGAGCTCATGGAAGAAGGGTGCCTCTCCGTCCCGGGGCTCGGGTACCCGACGCGTCGCTTCCCGTACGCGAAGGTGCGGGGTGTCGACGTCGACGGCGCGGAGGTCGTCCTCGAGGGCACGGGCCTGATGGCCGAGGCGCTCCAGCACGAGTGCGACCACCTCGACGGCACCGTCTACGTGATGACGCTCGACCCCGAGGTCCGCCGTCAGGCACTGCGCGACATCCGCGCGCAGGACTGGTTCCACTGAGCGGTCCCACAGTCCCGCGTTCGCGAGCTGTGAACAGTGGTGTGACACCCCCACGGGGGATTGTCGCTTTGTCCTGACGAGGGGGTACCGTGCTGCTGTCGGCCTCCCACCGACGACCATCCCATCCCCCCAGGACTCCCGCATGACCAGTCAGAACGACGAGCTCAGCTCGCACCGCACCCGCACCAACCGTCGACCGGCCGAGACCACCGTCACGACCGGTTCGACCGCCGTCCTCGACGCCCCCGCGACGGAGCAGTCGCCGGAGGCCTGAGCCCCGCAGGCGCCCCCGGCGCCCACTGCACGGCCTGGAGGCCCGGATCACGTCCGACGCACGTGATCCGGGCCTCTCCCCATCGGTACGGCCGACCCGCCGCTGGCGCGGCGCGTCGGAAACGGCGACGTTGGCCCAGGCCGTTGCGTCCACACCCGCGCGCACCCGGCGGGATCGGGCGTACCTGGTCAAAAGGAACGACCCGGTACGCCCGGATCGACCCGGTACGCCCGAATCGACCCGGTACGCCCGGCGAGTGCTACGAGCGACTGCGGCGCCGACCCTCGATCACCGGAGTCGCCGTCGTCTGCACCTTCGACCCGGAGTAGATGTGGTCGATGTCGGCGGCGAAGTCCTGCAGGATCACCGACCGCTTGATCGTGAGCTTCGGCGTGAGGTGCCCGGAGGCCTCGGTCAGGTCCGTGTCGAGGATCGTGAACGACCGGACCGATTCGGCGCGGGAGACCCGGCCGTTGGCGGCGTCGATGGCCTCCTGGACGGCGGAGAGCACGCGCTCGTCGTACGCGGCCTCGTGCCCGCTCAGCGTCGGGGTGATGCCGCGGGACTCGCACCAGCCGGGGAGCATCTCGCGGTCGAGCGTCACGAGTGCTGCGACGAACGGCTTGCCCTCGCCGACCACCACGACCTGGCCGATGAGCGGGTGCTCGCGGATGCCGTCCTCGAGCGGTGCCGGCGCGACGTTCTTGCCGCTCGCGGTGACGATGAGCTCCTTGGCGCGGCCGGTGACGGTGAGGACCCCGTCGGCGTCGAGCCGGCCGAGGTCGCCGGTGCGGAACCAGCCGTCGGCGAAGGCGTGCTCGGTCGCCTCGTCGTTCCGCCAGTACCGGTCGAAGACGTCGACGCCGCGGATCAGGATCTCGCCGTCGTCGGCGATCCGGACCTCGATGCCGGGCAGCGCGCGGCCGACCGTCCCGATGCGGAGTTCCCGGGCGCGGTTGACCGTGGCGGGAGCGGTGGTCTCGGTCAGGCCGTACCCCTCGAGGATGAGCACCCCGATGGAACGGAAGAAGTGCGAGAGCCGGGGGGAGAGCGGTGCCGAACCGCTGACGGCGTACTCGACCCGTCCGCCGAGGGCGTCGCGGAGCTTGGCGTACACGAGCCGGTCGAACAGCTTGAACTTGAGCCCGAGCAGGAACGGCACCCTGCCGGCTGCGAGGGCCTCGGAGTGGGCGACCGCGGTGTCGGCCGCCGCCCGGAAGATCCTGCCCTTGCCACCGAGGTCGGCCTTCTGCTCGGCGGAGTTGTAGATCTTCTCGAACACCCGCGGGACAGCGAGCAGGAACGTCGGCTTGAAGGTCGACACCGCTCGCATCAGGTCCTTGGTGTCCGGCTCGTGGCCCACGAGGACGCCGGCGGACACCGACATCGCGGCGATGAACCGGGCGAAGACGTGGGCGAGCGGGATGAACAGCAGGGTCGAGGCGCCGTCGGCGACGACCTCGGGCATCGCCTCGCTCGCGCCCTCCACCGTGGCGGTGAAGTTGTCGTGCCGCAGGACGCAGCCCTTCGGTCGGCCGGTGCTGCCCGAGGTGTAGATGATCGTGGCGTCGTCGTGCCCGTGCACGTTCGCCGTCCGGGCGTCGAGTTCGTCGTCGGTGACGTCCTCGCCGAGCCGGGTCAGGTCGTCGAGGCCGCCACCGTCGATCGTCCAGTGCTGGCCCAGGGACGGCAGGTCGGGCGCGATGGAGGCGACGCGGCGCGCGTGCTCCTCCTGCTCGACGACGATCGCGACCGACTCGGAGTCGGACAGGATCCAGCGCACCTGGTCGGGGGAGCTCGTCTCGTAGACGGGCACGGACACCAGGCCGGCTGTCCACACGGCGAAGTCGACCAGGGTCCACTCGAGCCGCGTGCGGGACAGGATCGCGACGTGCGCGCCCGGTTCGAGCCCGGCTGCGACGAAGCCCTTCGCGATGCCGCGCACCCGGGCGAGCGTCTCCGCCGCGGTGAAGGTGGTCCAGGCGTCGCCGTGGCGCTGGGCCAGGATCGGACGGTCGGGCGTCAGGCGGACGCGGTCGCCCAGGAGCCGCGCTGCCGAGCCGTGGTCGGGGGCGACGGGACCTGCGCTGGGGGGTGTGGCGTGCCTCCCGGCCGACGGCGTGGTCCCGGTGGCGGCACTGCCAGCGCTGGACGTGTCGGTGGAGGCGCTGCTGCGTGCAGGACGCTGATCGTTCACGGTGACTCCCTTGTCTGCCGGTTCGACTCGAGTGCGCCTCAACACCGAGGCGACACCGCCAGCATAGGACGCGTCACCGGGCGTTCCGTGACTTCGCGGCGAACCGGTAGGCTCGTTGCTCGTGCACGCCATCGGAATCGACATCGGGGGCACCAAGATCGCGGGTGCGGTCGTGACGGAACTGGGCGAGATCGTCGCCGAGGACCGCGTGGCCACCAACGCTGCGGACCCGAACGCCATGCTCGACGACGTCGTCTCGATGGTCGAGCGACTCAGCTCGCTCCACCAGGTCGGCGCCGTGGGGGTCGCCGCCCCCGGGTTCATCGACGCCTCGCAGTCGATCGTCTACTACACGCCGAACATCCGCTGGCGGAACGAACCGCTCCGGCAGAAGCTGCAGCAGCGCCTCGGCGACCTGCACATCACGGTCGACAACGACGCGAACGCCGCCGGCTGGGCCGAGTTCCGGTTCGGCGCCGGTCGGCTCGTGTCCGACATGACCATGCTCACCATCGGCACGGGCGTCGGCGGGGCCATCGTGACCGAGGACCGCCTGTTCCGCGGGGGCTTCGGCACCGGCGGCGAGATCGGCCACCTGCGCATCGTCCCGAACGGGCTGCCCTGCGGCTGTGGCGCCCGAGGCTGCATCGAGCAGTACGGCTCGGGCCGTGCCCTGCAGCGCATGGCGAACGACGTCGCTGACGCCGGCGGCATCGGTTCGGCCCTGGCCGACGCCCGCGCGGACAACGGCGGCCAGCTCGACGGCAAGATCGTCGGCGACCTGATCCTGGCCGACGACCCGGGTGCCCTCGCGGCCCTCCGCCGGCTCGGTCGGCACCTCGGCGAGGCGTGCGCGTCGCTGTCCGCGGTGCTCGACCCGCAGCTCTTCGTGTTCGGCGGCGGCGTCGCCAGCGCGGGGGACCGGCTGCTCGACCCGATCAAGCAGGCGTACCTCAACAACCTGCCGGCCCGCGGGTACCACCCGGAGCCGGACTTCGTGATCGCCGAGCTCGTCAACGACGCCGGCGTCGTCGGTGCCGCCGACCTCGCCCGCATCCACGCCCGCACGGCGTAGGGTCGGGCCTCCCCACCACCCGGGCCACCCCCTTCTCACCACCTGGAGTCGTCGATGACCTACTGGCTGCTGAAGAACTTCGTGCTCGGCCCGCTCATCCTCACCCTGTTCCGGCCGTGGGTGGTCGGGCGTGAGCACGTCCCGACCTCGGGCCCGGTCATCTTCGCGTCGAACCACATCTCGTTCATCGACTCGGTGATCCTGCCCGCGGTGCTCGACCGTCGACTGTCGTTCCTGGCGAAGAGCGACTACTTCACCGGCCGCGGGCTGAAGGGCTGGGCGACGAAGACGTTCTTCAACGCCATCGGCCAGCTGCCGATCGACCGCTCCGGCGGCAAGGCCTCCGAGGCATCGCTCCGGACCGGCCTGCAGGTCCTGGCGCGCGGTGAGCAGCTCGGGATCTACCCCGAGGGCACCCGCAGCCCCGACGGCAAGCTCTACCGCGGCCGCACGGGCATCGCCCGGATGATCCTCGAGGGGCGCGTGCTCGTCGTCCCCGTTGCCATGGTCGGCACGCGCGAGGTACAGCAGATCGGGCAGCGCTTCCCGAAGATCAAGCGCGTCGGGGTCGTGTTCGGCAAGCCGCTCGACTTCTCGCGGTTCCAGGGGTTCGAGACCGACCGCTTCATCCTGCGCAGCGTCACGGACGAGGTCATGCACGAGCTCGCAGGCCTGAGCCGTCAGGAGTACGTGGACGTCTACGCCACCAGCGTGAAGGAGCGGGCGAGCTCCGCGCGCGAGGCCGTCATGCGGGAACGGAAGTCGACGCCTGCACGTTAGGCTCTGATGGTCCCGGCACCCCGCCGGGACGCCCATCGACGACGCGTGGCCCGGTGCCGCTCAGCGTCGTCGGGCCGCCCGCACAGAACACCGAGGTAACGCCCTTGCCCGAGTCGACCGACTTCGTCGCCCTGCAGGATCCGGACGTCATCGAGGGGCTCGACTATTGGCGGACGCTCCCGATCAAGCAGCAGCCGACCTGGCCGGACGCCGCCGCTGCCGAGGCCGCCTCGGCCGAGATCGCCACGCTCCCGCCGCTCGTGTTCGCGGGCGAGGTCGACAAGCTCCGCGAGCGGCTCGCCGCGGCCGCGCAGGGCAAGGCCTTCCTGCTGCAGGGCGGTGACTGCGCGGAGACCTTCGCCGGTGCCACCGCCGACTCCATCCGCGACCGGGTCAAGACGATCCTGCAGATGGCCGTCGTGCTGACCTACGGCGCCTCGATGCCCGTCATCAAGATGGGGCGCATGGCCGGGCAGTTCGCCAAGCCCCGCTCGAGCGACTTCGAGACACGTGGCGACGTCACGCTGCCCGCCTACCGCGGCGACATCGTGAACGGCTACGACTTCACGCCGGAGAGCCGGACGGCCGACCCGCGCCGCCTGGTGCAGGGGTACCACACCGCCGCTTCGACACTGAACCTGGTCCGTGCCTTCACGCAGGGGGGCTTCGCCGACCTGCGCCAGGTGCACTCGTGGAACAAGGGCTTCGCATCGAACCCCGCGAACGCCCGCTACGAGCACCTCGCCAAGGAGATCGACCGCGCGATCCGCTTCATGGACGCCTGCGGTGCCGACTTCGAGGCGCTCAAGCACGTCGAGTTCTACGCCTCGCACGAGGGGCTGCTGATGGACTACGAGCGCCCGATGACCCGCATCGACTCGCGTTCCGGCCTGGCGTACGACACGTCCGGTCACTTCATCTGGATCGGTGAGCGCACGCGGGACATCGACGGCGCCCACGTGGACTTCCTCTCGCGGGTGCGCAACCCGATCGGAGTGAAGCTCGGCCCGACGACGAGCGTCGACGACATGAAGGCGCTCGTCGACAAGCTCGACCCGAACCGTGAGCCGGGTCGCCTGACCTTCATCACGCGGATGGGCGCGGGCAAGATCCGCGACGAGCTGCCCAAGCTGCTCGAGGCGATCAAGGGCATGGACGCCAGCCCGCTGTGGGTCACCGACCCGATGCACGGCAACGGCCTGACCACGCCGACGGGCTACAAGACCCGCCGCTTCGACGACGTCGTGGACGAGGTCCTCGGCTTCTTCGAAGCCCACCGCCAGGTCGGCACGTACCCGGGCGGCATGCACGTCGAGCTCACCGGTGACGACGTCACCGAGTGCCTCGGCGGCTCGGAGCACATCGACGAGGCCACCCTCGCCACCCGCTACGAGTCGCTGTGCGACCCGCGCCTCAACCACATGCAGTCCCTCGAGCTCGCCTTCCTGGTGGCCGAGGAACTCGGCGCGCACCAGCCCGACCGCGCGTAACGCAGGAACCGTCTCGTCGAAGCGACAGAACCCCGCGGCATTTCGCGGGGTTCTGTCGCTCTCGTGTGTCGGACGGGAGGCCCGTGGCGACGTCGCCACGGGCCTCCCGTCCGTCCTGGGGTCGCGGCCGAGGCCGGGGTGCGGAGCGTCGTCATCTCCTGCTCGCGAAAGCGACAGTGTGCCGCCGAACGGTGGGAGCACACTGTCGCTTCCGCGACTGTATCGGCGCGACCCATGCGACGCCTTGCCGGCGCTACTGGTCGTAGGACAGGGTGATCGTGTCGCCGCGGTGGACGGTGGCGCCGGCGCCCGGGTCGGTGCCGGTGACCGGCAGCTTCGACTTCCAGTCGTAGAAGCCGCAGAGGATGTTCGTGCAGTCGGGCACGGAGACCTCGAGACCGAGGTCTTCCAGGGTCTTCG
This sequence comes from Curtobacterium poinsettiae, assembly GCF_025677645.1. Classification (NCBI taxonomy): domain Bacteria; kingdom Bacillati; phylum Actinomycetota; class Actinomycetes; order Micrococcales; family Microbacteriaceae; genus Curtobacterium; species Curtobacterium flaccumfaciens. The sequence goes on from NZ_CP106879.1 coordinate 2,032,969, forward strand.
TCGCCTCGTTGATCGTGGGCCGTTCCGCTCCGAGGTCCGGCACGGTGATCGGCGTCGGCCCCTTCGACACGACGACGTCCACCGCCGACCCGCGCACGGCGGGGGAGTCCTGCACGGCGGCGGAGACGATCTGGCCCGCGGGCACGGTGTCGCTGTACTCCTCGGTGCGTGCACCGAGGATCAGTCCGACCTCGTCGAGTGCGGCGGAGGCCTCGTCGACCGTCTTGCCGACCACGTCGGGCACCGGGCCGAGCGACACGGTCAGGGTGACCGGCCCGGTCTCGCCGTAGGCCTGCACCGTCGTGAGGTCGAGCGCCTTGCCGCCGGGCGCCCGACCTGTCGCCGCGACCACGGTGTCCTTCGGGGCGTCGGCGGAGAACTCGTACCGGTCGTCCTGCAGCTCGAAGTCGTCGTCGAGCGCCGCCGTCACGGTGGAGAGCGGCTGACCGACGATCGCCGGCAGCGGGATCATCCGGGGGCCGTTCGACACGACGATCTGCACCGCCGTGCCCTTCTGCACCACGCGCTCCGCGGCCGGCTTCGTCGTGGAGACCTGCCCCTTCGCGACGACGGCGTCGAACCGTGTCCCGGTCTTCGACGCCGCCTGCAGGCCCTGTGCTTCGAGCAGCTGCCGGGCCTGCGAGACCGACTTGCCCGTGACTTCCGGGATGCGCACGTTGCCACCCGGCCCGGGGCCGAAGTACCAGCCGAAGCCGGCTCCGATCAACGCGAGCACGACGACCACGGACAGCAGGATCCAGCCGCGCTTCCGACGCTTCGCCGACTGGTCGGCGAGCCGCTGTCCGGCGGGGGAGAGCACGCCGGGCTGTGCCCCGGTACGACGGGGGCCCGGAGCGTTGCCGCGGGCACGGGCGGGCGCTCGACCGCGGTCGCCGGTGTCCCGGTCGCCGGACCGGTCGATGATGGCGGTCTCGTCCGCTCCTGCTGCTCCTGCGGCCCCGACCGAGGCCGCGGCGGCTGCGGCGCCGAGCGTGCCGGCGCCACCGGAGGGCAGGATCGCGGTCCCGTTCTCGGGGCGGAGCACGGCCGTGCGGTACTGGCCGGTCGCACGCTGCTGGTTCCCCGACACGTGGTCGAGCATCTCGCGGGCGTCGCGAGGGCGGTCCTCGGGGTCGCGTGCGGTCGACCAGGCGACCAGCTCGTCGAGCTCCGGCGGCACCCCGGACACCGCGGCACTCGGCGCCGGCACGGAGTCGTTGGCGTGCTGGTAGGCGATCTGCATCGGCTGCTCGCCCTTGTAGGGCTGCTCGCCGGTGAGCATCTCGTAGAGCATGATGCCGAGCGCGTAGATGTCGCTGCGCGAGTCGGCGGCACCGCGCGTCACGAGCTCGGGGGACAGGTAGGCGATCGTCCCGAGCAGGGCCGCGCCGGTCGCCGTGTTCGCGGTCGTGGCCCGGGCCAGGCCGAAGTCGCCGAGCTTGATGCGGCCGTCGTCGGCGAGCAGGACGTTCTCGGGCTTCAGGTCGCGGTGCACGATCCCGGCGCGATGGGCCGAGGCAAGGCCGGCCAGCACGGCGCGCAGGATGTCCGTCGCCTGCTCGGGCGTCAGGGCGTGGTGCTCCTGCAGCAAGTCCCGCAGCGTGATGCCGGGGATGTACTCCATGACGATGTAGGCGATCTCGCCCTCGGCGCCCTGGTCGTAGACGCCCACCAGGTTCGGGTGCGACAGTCGTGCGGCCGAACGGGCCTCCTGGATGAAGCGCTCACGGAACGCCTGGTCGTCGGCCAGGTGCCCGTGCATGATCTTGATCGCGACGCGTCGCTCGAGGCGCACGTCGGTCGCGAGGTAGACGGTCGCCATGCCCCCGCGCGCGATGCGGGAGCGGACGCGGTACCGCTGATCGATCATGCGACCGATCATCGGGTCCGTGGCGGCGTTGGTGGTCATCGGCGGCATTCTACGAATCGAGACCGCACTCGGACGCACCGGCGCACCGGCCGTGACCCAATCTCGATCTTCCGGATGAGGCTCAGAGGGTCGCCAGCCAGCCCTCGGCTGCGCTCGCCCAGGTGGCGTAGGCCTTCGGGTAGGCGGAGAGCTGCACGGCCTGGGCCGCGTCGGTGATGCTCATCGACGACCAGCCGGGCACGTCGAGCAGCCCGCGGGTCGTGCCGGCGTTCGGGTTGTTCCGCCCGCCGAAGAACAGCGCGGTGGCGTGCGCCGGGTCCTGCAGTGCCGCCGCGCTGCCCCAGCCCTGGCTCGGACGCTGCTGGAACAGACCGACCGAGTCGCGGTCGCCGTGCGCCAGGTTCCGGAGGCTCGACTCCTGCATCGCTGCGGCGAGGGCCACGACGATGCCGCGGTCCGGGACGCCGAGCGATCGACCGACGGAGACGATGGTCGCGGCGTTCTGGCGCTGCTCGGCGCTCAGGCCGACGGCGCCGCTCACCGCAGCGCTGGCAGCGACCGCGGGGGCGGCGGTCGCGTTCGACGACGGGATGACGAGCGTCTTGCCGGCGTAGATCGTGCTCGTGTACGACAGGCCGTTCGCCGACAGGAGCGACTTGACCGAGACGTGGTGCGCGGCGGCGATCGAGGCCACGGTGTCGCCGGCGCTGATCTTCACGCTCGACTTGGTCGACGGGGCCGAGGCGGTCGACACCGACGGCGTCGACGACGAGCCGTGCGGCACCCGCAGCGTCTGGCCGGGGTAGATGACGCTGCGCTGCGACAGCTTGTTCGCGCTGAGGAGCGCCGTGGTCGACACGCCGACGCGGGACGCGATGCCGGAGACGGTGTCGCCGTGCTTCACGTGGTAGCTCGAGGTGTCGGCCCCGGAGCCGCCGGTCGACCCGGAGGTCCGCACCGCGGCCGTGGTGACGGCGGGCGTCGATGCCAGGTGGAGCGTCTGCCCGGGGTGGATGATCGTGTTCCAGCCGAGGCCGTTGCGCACGAGGATCTCCTGCGCGGACAGGCCGAAGCGGGCGGCGATGCCCGAGACCGTGTCGCCGTGGTGGACGGTGTAGCTCGTGGGCACAGCGGCGGTGGGGGCCTTCGTGGTGGCGGCGACCGTGCGCGCGACGGTCTGCGACGGACGGGCGACGGCGGTGCCGAACACCGGGCGGTCGGTCACGGCGCGGTCCTGGTCGACGTGGCGCTTGTGGTTCGCGTCGGCGTCGTCGTGCCGCGGCTCTGCGTGTGCGACCGGGCCGGTCAGACCGGCGGTCACGGCGATCGTGCCCGCGAGCACGATGGGCATGGTGGCGAACCGGGCGGATCGTGCGCGCCGGGCGACTTCGTCTGCAGCGTGGTCCACGGGTTTCTCCTGATCTCGACTGAGCCGTGCGCACGCGTGCGCGCACTCACAGGTGCCACAACGCTGGCATGGCCTGATTCCCGAGTCAACCAGAGAGTCAGATGGGGTGGATGTGACGAATGTGACGAACGAGGCGGATTCACTCCGGCGGTCACTCTGGCACCATGGGCGTGTGAGTGCCGCACCCGCCGACGACCTGTCCCTCTCCGAACGCTGGCTGACCGTCCCCGAGCTGGTGGACATGTTCAGTACGAGCCCCGGACGGATCCACCGACTCTTCGAGCAGAAGACCCTGCTGGCAGCCCGCGTCGGCGGTGTGCTGCGCGTGCCGGTCGAGTTCCTCGAGGACGGCGAGCCCATGCCCGAACTCCGCGGCACGCTGATCGTGCTCGGCGACAACGGCTTCACCGACGACGAAGCGGTGCGCTGGATGCTCACCGTCGACGACGCGATGGGCACCACGCCGATCGCGGCGCTGCGCGCGGGCCGCAAGGCCGAGGTGCGTCGCATCGCTCAGTCGCTGCTCTAGACGCGTTCCGGACGGACAGGAGGCCCGGTGCCAGCTGGCGCCGGGCCTCCCTTTCGTCGTATGGCCGTGTCTAGGACGACCGGCGGCTGACCGTGTCGGCCAGCGACGCAAGCTGCTCGCGCGCCGACGGCGTCAACGGCGAGGCGTCGAGCGCCGCCTTGGCGCGCTGGACGTGCCGCTCGATCGACCGCTCCACGGCGGCCACGGCACCGGACTCGGTGAGGGTCGCGCGGAGCATCTGCACCTGCTCCTCGTCGAGGTCGGGGTCCCCGAGGAGCTCGTCCAGGAGCTGCCGCGGACCGCTCGCCAGCGTCTTGCGCGCCGAGGCGATGAGGACGGTGCGCTTGCCCTCGCGCAGGTCGTCGCCGGCCGGCTTGCCGGTGACCTCGGGGTCGCCGAAGACCCCGAGCATGTCGTCGCGGAGCTGGTACGCCACGCCGAGGGGGAGTCCGAAGGCGCGGAGGCCCTCGAGCTGGGAGTCGCTCGCGCCGGCGACCAGGGCGCCGATGACCAGCGGGGCCTCGATCGAGTACTTCGCCGACTTGAAGACGATGACGCGCTGGGCGCGGAGCAGGTGCTCGGACTCGTCGATGACGGGCCAGGCGGTCTCCTCGTGCACGTCGAGGTACTGCCCCGCCGTGACGTCGAGGCGCATCGCGTGGAACTCCTGGCGGACGATGCGGGCCCGCACCGGGTCGAGGAGCGCGAGGCCCTCGTCGAACACTGAGTCGCTCAGCGAGAGCAGCAGGTCGCCGAGGAGCAGCGCGGAGTTCGTGCCGTACTGCCCGCGGTCGCCGACGAAGCCGGACTCCTCGTGCAGGGACTCGAAGCGGCGGTGCGCTGCCGGACCCCCACGACGGGTGTCCGAGCGGTCCATGATGTCGTCGTGCACCAGGGCTGCGGCGTGGAAGACCTCGAGCGCTGCGGCGACCGTGACGACCGCCTCGGCGGTGGTCTGCCGCGAGCCCTCGGCGAGGGGGTCGAACGAGCCGGAGCGCCCCGCGACCGACTGCCATCCCCAGTAGCAGAACAGGGCCCGGAAGCGCTTGCCGCCGGACAACAGGTCTCGGGCGTACCGGTCGAACGGCGCGAGGTCGGGGCTGATCGCGAGGAGCCGTTCACGCTGCTCGTCGAGTGCCCGGTCGATACGCGCCGATACGAGGTCCACTAATCGCGTACTCTCAGCCACGATCCCTACCCTAGTGGAGTGGTCGGGGCATAGAATCGGCCCACTCAACCCGTGTTTTCCAACCCCGCGTCGATCCCAGGAACAGAGGGAACCAAGATGCCGCTCTCGGAACAGGAGCAGCGCCTTCTCGAAGAGATGGAGCGCAGCCTCTACCAGAACGATTCCGATTTCGTGGCTCGTGTCACACGTCGACAGGGTCGTCCGACGTACACAGCCATCACGCTCGGGGTGCTCGGCGCACTCGCCGGGGTCGCCATCGTCATCGTCGGCCTCGTCATCAAGGCGCCGCTGCTGGGCATCCTCGGCTTCGTCGTGATGCTCGCCGGTGTCCTGTTCGCGCTGCGCCCGGGCATGCGTGCCCCGAAGGCGAAGCCCGCTCGGCCGGACAAGCCCGCGTCCGGTGGGTCGGCGCGCCCGTCCACCGGTGGTGGCGGGTCCTTCATGGACCGGATGAACGAGCGCTGGGACAAGCGCAACGACCAGAGTCAGTAGCTGCCGGGGGTCAGCAGGACTCCCTCCACACTCCTCCACGGGGTCGGCCTTCGGGTCGGCCCCGTTTCGTGTTCACGGGGCCGGCGGGGTCCTTGCTGCGGTGTCCGGCCGGGGTCGTGTCCGCGCGAGTGGTCACGACATGCCGCGTGCTGGCCGCCGGGGGTGCAGGAACCGTCGGCTGGGGTCCGCGCGAGCGACAGTTCGTGACCACTCGGCGTCGCGGCGGCAGCACGTCGTGACCATGCGCTGACCGGCGGCCGGGCGGGGTGGAGCCGACCGCACGCCCGCGGGAGCACCGCGGTGGTGGTGGGGCGGGCCTCCCGGCCGGGGGTGGACCGCCGCCGGTGTCCGCGCGAGTGGTCACGACATGCCGTGCGCTGGCCGCCGGGGGCGCAGGAACCGTCGGCTGGGGTCCGCGCGAGCGACAGTTCGTGACCACTCGGCGTCTTGCGCCCGCGGCGCGCCCCAGAGTGCTCCACCGGCTGCGAAAGTCCTCCACTTTCCTCCACGCCTGCTCCGGTGCCCGTGAACCGCATGGATCCGGGCATCTGCGGCCGTCCCCGCGGGTTGCGTGCCGCTCTCCGTGCCCCCAGTAGGGGTGTCTCGGGCGGAAAAGGGAGCGGATTCCTGGGCGTGGGGAGGGGAGTGGAGTAAAGTGGGGCTCGCAACGGTCCGGTGGAGCGGAGGGGAGGCCCGACGTGCTGCTCGGTACTCATGCCCCGAAGCTCGACGAGAAGGGTCGCGTGATCCTCCCCGCCAAGTTCCGGGACGAACTGTCCGGCGGGCTCGTGATGACCCGCGGCCAGGAACGCTGCGTCGTGGTCTTCAGTGCCCGGACGTTCGAGGAACTCCACGAACGCATCCGGACCGCCCCGATGACGTCGAAGCGCACCAGGGACTACATGCGTCTGTTCCTCTCGGGAGCCAGCGCCGAACAGCCCGACAAGCAGAACCGCGTGACGATCCCGCAGAACCTCCGCGAGTACGCGGGGCTCGAACGGGACCTCACGGTCATCGGCAGCGGTGACCGTGCCGAGATCTGGTCCACCCCCGCGTGGGAGGCCTACTACGCCGAAGCCGAAGAGGCATTCGCCGACAACGACGAGGAGGTGATCCCGGGGATCTTCTGATCCGCGGATCGGGACTCCCAGCCGTGAAGCCCTGACGCCACTTCCCCGGTGTCAGGTCGCATGGATGGGGATCCGGACCCACGGCCCAGGAGACGAGGGGCTGCACATGGCCGAGAACGACAACGAGACGCCACGCTTCCCGCACACCCCGGTGATGCTCCAGCGCATCGTCGACCTCTTCACGCCGACGCTCGAGGGCCCGGGCAAGGTCGTCGTCGACGCCACGCTCGGCATGGGCGGCCACTCCGAAGGCCTGCTCGAGCGGTTCCCGGAGCTCACGCTCATCGGGCTCGACCGCGACACCGACGCACTCGGCATCGCGGGGGAGCGCCTGGCCCGCTTCGGCGACCGCGTCCGGCTCGTGCACACCGTGTACGACGGCATCGTCGACGCGATCGAGGGCGAGGGCTTCACGAAGGTCGACGGCGTGCTCTTCGACCTCGGGGTGAGCTCGCTGCAGCTGGACCGTGCCGACCGCGGGTTCGCGTACAGCCAGGACGCCCCGCTCGACATGCGGATGGACCGGACCGAGGGGCAGACCGCCGCCGACGTCCTGGCCACCTACGACGAGGGCGAACTCCGCCGCATCTTCCAGCGCTACGGCGAGGAGAAGCTCGCCGGCCGCTACGCCCGAGCGATCGTCGAGCGGCGGGCGACGAAGCCGTTCGAGATGTCCGGCGACCTGGTCCAGGTGCTGCACGACGCGACCCCGGTCGCCATCCAGCGCCAGGGGCACCCGGCCAAGCGTGTCTTCCAGGCGCTCCGCATCGAGGTCAACGCCGAACTCAGCGTGCTCGAGCGGGCGATCCCGGCGGCGCTCGACGCCATCGCGGTCGGCGGCCGGATCGTCGTCGAGTCGTACCAGTCCCTCGAGGACCGCATCGTCAAGCGGGCACTGGTGGAGCGCACGAAGTCGAGCGCCCCCGCCGGCCTGCCGGTGGAGCTGCCCGAGCACGCCCCCACCTTCTCTCTGATCGTCAAGGGCGCCGAGCTGGCCGACGAGGCCGAACGCGCCGCCAACCCCCGAGCAACCCCCGTGCGCCTGCGCGCGGCCGAGCGGATCCGGAACTGACATGAGCACGAACCTCGCACTCGTCGACCCTGCGGTCGTCCCGTCGCGGGCCCCGCGCCCCGACCGTCAGCACCGTCCCGAGCTGGTCGAGGTCACCCCGACCGCGGCCCAGCGCCGGGCACGCCCCCGCATCGGGTACGCCGTGGTGGCCGTCGCCGCGCTCGGGATCCTGCTGCTCGCGCAGCTCGGCATCAGCATGGTGCTCAGCCAGGGCGCGTACACGCTCAACTCGCTGACGGCCGAGCAGACGAACCTGTCCCGCACGCAGCAGTCGCTGTCCGAGCAGCTCCGGGTCCTCGACTCGCCGCAGAACCTGGCCCGCAACGCGCAGTCGCTCGGCATGATCGCGAACTCGACGCCCGTGTACCTCGACCCGAAGACCGGTCGGGTCTACGGCACGCCGACGCCGGCCAAGCCCGACGAGGCCACGGCGTCCACCGAGAACCAGGTGCCGAACTCGCTGCTGAACGACGTCCCGCTGGCCACGAAGCCGGGCGACACGTCGACGAGCAAGGAGACGGGCACGTCGAGCACGTCGAGCACGTCGAGCACGACGAGCACGTCGAGCACGTCGAGCAGCACGTCGGGCACCACGAACGCCACGGGATCCACCGACAGCACCGCCACGTCTGAGAAGACGAGCGGTGCCAGCGCGTCGGACCAGGGGACGGCGAAGTCGTCCGTAGAGTCCGACGCGAACCCGCTCCAGGCGCCCTCCACCCGGTGACCGGCGGGTCCGCCGCACCCTCAGCACCGCCCGGGAAGGACCGCACCGCGTGACGAAGACGATCCGCAACCGACGCCTGCGCTACAGCATCGTGATGCTCGCCGTGATCGCCCTCGTCGGGGTGTTCGTGGTGCGGCTCGTCGACATCCAGGTCGTCCAGGCGTCCGAGCTGAACAAGGCGTCGGCGCAGAAGCGCAGCATCCCCGTGACGATCTACGGCACCCGCGGGTCGATCGTGGACCGCAACGGCACCGAACTCGCCGACAGCGTCACCCGGTACAACATCACGACCTCGCCACGCCTGGTGAAGGGCTTCGAGGGCAAGCTCGGCGGCACCCGCATCAAGGACGTCAGCGTCGGCACCGCCCTCAGCGCGCTGGCGAAGGCCTCCGGCGGTGACGTCGCGACGATGCGGAAGAACATCGCCGCGAACCCGAAGTCCGACTTCGCGTACCTGGTCAAGGGCCTCGACGTGCAGCACTACGAGGCCGTGCGTGCACTCGGCATCCCCTGGCTGTACCCGGAGCCGCAGGCAGCGCGGGTGTACCCGACGGGTGCGACCACGGGCAACCTCACCGGCTTCATGGGCACCGACGGCGCCCAGGCCGGTCTGGAGTACTCCTACAACCAGTGCCTGGCGGGCACGAACGGCTCCGAGACGTACGAGCGCGGCGAGGACGGTGTGCAGCTCCCGGGCAGCACCGTGACCACGAAGAAGGCCAAGGACGGCGGCACGCTCGAGACCACCATCGACAGCGACCTGCAGTACATGGCGCAGCAGACCATCGCGTCCGCCGCCAAGACCCTGCAGGCGGAGTCGGCGACGGCGACGGTGACGAGCGTCAAGACGGGCGAGCTGCTCGCGGTCGCCGACTACCCGACCGTGGACCCGAACGACGTCGACGCCACGACCGACAAGGGCGCCTTCGGGTCCCGCGCGCTGACGGCGTCGTACGAGCCGGGCTCCACGATCAAGGCCGCCATCGCCGCCGCGCTGATCGACCAGGGCAAGTCGAACCCCACCGACCAGGCCGTCGTGCCGTACTCGCGCACGTTCCCCTGGGGCGGCACGATCCACGACTCGGAGTTCCACGCCACCGAGAACCTCACGCTGACCGGCATCCTGCAGAACTCGTCGAACGTCGGCATCACCGAGCTCGGCGCACGACTGACGGCACAGCAGCGCTTCGACTACATGAAGAAGTTCGGACTGTTCGAGCCGGAGACCGCGATCGACTACCCGGGCCAGCCGTCGATGGACTACGGCACGAGCCCGGACTGGGACCAGCAGACGAACATCAACTCGATGTTCGGCCAGGGCATCTCGACGACCGCGGTCCAGGTCGCGAGCGTGTTCCAGACGATCGCGAACGACGGTGTCCGGATCCCGCTGCACTTCGTCAAGGGCTGCACCACGGCCGACGGCAAGACGATCGACGCGCCCGACGTGCAGAAGCAGCGGGTCGTCTCCGCAGCAGCCGCCACGCAGGTCACCGACATGCTGCAGAGCGTCGTCACGGGTGGCACGCTGGTGGGCATGAAGCCGATCTCCGGCTACAACATTGCCGCGAAGACGGGGACCGCCGAGGTGGCCGAGGGGTCGCAGGGCTACGGCGGTCAGCGCATCACGTCGGTGGCCGGAATGGCACCCGCCGAAGACCCCCAGTATGTTGTCACGGTGACGTTCACGAAGCCGCAGACCAACAAGTGGTCCAGCGGAGCGGCTCCGGCGTTCCGCACACTCATGTCCCAGGTGCTCGAGAAGTACCGAGTAGCCCCCTCCGCGTCCGAGGCGAAGCTCTACCCGTCCACGTGGTGAGGAAGAAGGAACACTTGTCCGCACGGATCCCCCCGGTCCTCCGACCCGAACACCCGACCCCGAGGGCCGTCTCCGAACTCGCCAACGCGTTCGGTCTGCGAGTCGTCGGCTCGGTCGACAGCATCGAGACCACCGGGGTCACCCTGAGCGCCACCGAGGTGCAGCCGGGTGACCTGTTCGTCGGCGTGCACGGTGCGAACCGGCACGGCGCACAGTTCGCGACGGAAGCCGCCGAGCGCGGCGCCGTCGCCGTCCTGACCGACCAGGACGGCGTCGCACTGGTCGAGCCGTCCGGGCTGCCGGTGCTCGTCGTCGACGACCCCCGGGCCGCCCTCGGCGACGTCGCGGCGTGGGTCTACCGCACGCACCCCGACGAGGCCACCGACCTGCCGCAGCTGTTCGCCGTCACCGGCACGAACGGCAAGACGAGCACGTCCTACATCCTCGAGGGCATCCTCAAGCAGCTCGGCCTGGTCACCGGCTTGAGCTCGACCGCCGAGCGCCACATCGGTTCGCTCAGCGTGACGAGCCGCCTGACCACGCCCGAGGCCAGCGAGATGCATGCGCTCCTCGCCCGCATGCGCGAGAGCGAGGTCCGCGCGGTCGCCGTCGAGGTGAGTGCCCAGGCCCTCAGCCGGCACCGCGTCGACGGCATCGTCTTCGACGTCGCGGCCTTCACGAACCTGTCGCACGACCACCTCGACGACTACGCCGACATGGAGGAGTACTACCAGGCGAAACTCCCGCTGTTCCAGCCCGAGCACGCCCGTCGCGGCGTCGTCTCGCTGGACACCGACTGGGGTCACCGCGTGGTGCAGGACTCCCGCATCCCGGTCACCACGATCACCGTGCACCCCGACGTCGAGGCCGAGTGGCACGTCGACATCGTCGAGGCGCACGCCGCCTACACCGAGTTCCGTCTGACCGGCCCCGAGGGCCGCGAACTGACCACCCGTGTGCCGCTCATCGGCTGGCACATGGCGGCGAACGCGGCACTCGCGATCGTCATGCTCGTCGAGGGCGGGTTCGAGCTGGGTGCCATCGCGCACGCGCTGGAGAGCAACCACCGCCGCTACCCCGACGAGGACGACGCGAGCGAGCGCGACGGCGGGACGCACCGCGTCTCCGCCATCGAGTGCTACCTGCCCGGCCGCACCGAGCGCGTCTCCGGCGAGCACGGCCCGAGCGTCTACGTCGACTTCGGCCACAGCGCCGACGCCTTCGAGAACACCCTCGCCGCGGTCCGGCAGTTCACCTCCGGCAAGGTCCTCATGCTGTTCGGCGCCGACGGCGACCGCGACACCACGAAGCGCGGTGACATGGCCCGCGTGGCGGCGGCCGGCAGCGACATCCTCGTCGTCACCGACCACCACCCGCGCTTCGAGGACGCCGCGTCGATCCGGAAGACCCTGGTCGACGCCGCACGTGCGGCGTACCCCGACCACGAGATCCACGAGGTCAGCCCGCCCGAGGCGGCGATCCGCACGGCTGTGAGCCTGGTCGGCGAGGGGGACTCGATCCTCTGGGCCGGCCCGGGGCACCAGGACTACCGCGACATCCAGGGCGTCCGCACGCCGTACTCCGCCCGCGACGAGGCCCGCGCGGCCCTGCGCGAGGCCGGCTGGGAGCCCAACTCCGGTCCGGCGGAGGACGTCCGATGATCGCCATGACCCTCGCCGAGATCGCCACCGCGGTCGGCGGCGAGCTGATCGGCGGCGCGCAGGCGACCGACGTCGCCGAGCCCGGCGACCTGGTCGTCGAGGGCTCGGTCGAGACCGACTCGCGCCTGGTCCGCCCCGGCAGCGTCTTCTTCGCCCTGCCCGGCGAGGTCACCGACGGCCGTCGCTTCGTGCCCGCAGCGGTCGACGCCGGTGCCGCCCTGGTCGTCACGCCCGACCGCGTGGACACCAGCGCGCCACAGATCGTCGTCGCCGACGGGTACGAGGCCCTCGCTGCGCTCGCCCACGAGGTCGTCACGCGCGTCCGGATGAGCACCGCGGACCGCGTCGACGCCGACGGTCGCCCGGCGCCCCTGCTGGTCGTCGGCATCACCGGCTCGAACGGCAAGACGAGCACGAAGAACATGCTCCGCACGATCCTCGAACAGCACGGCGCGACCGTCGCGCCCGAGGGGTCGTTCAACAACCACGTCGGCGCACCGATCTCGATGCTCCGCATCACGGACGACACCCGGTACCTGGTGGTCGAGATGGGTGCGAGCGGCGTCGGCCACATCGCCAAGCTCGTGTCGATCGCCGAGCCCGACGTCGGCGTCGTCCTCAAGGTGGGCCTCGCGCACGCCGGCGAGTTCGGCGGCATCGAGGCGACGCAGCGTGCGAAGTCCGAGATGGTGACCGACCTGCCCGAGACCGCCACGGCCCTGCTCAACGTCGACGACGACCGCGTGGCGTCGATGCGTGACCTGACGGCCGCGCGGGTGGTGGGCTTCGGCACGTCGGCCGAAGCCGACTATCGCGTCTCCGGCATCGAGACGGACCGCAGCGGCACCCGCTTCACCCTCACCGCGCCTCCCCGCCGCCCCGAAGGCGACCGCCCGACGGACGCGACCCTGACTGGAGGCCCGGATCACGTCGACGTGCGCCTCGCGATCCTGGGTGAGCACCACGCGATGAACGCGTCCGCCGCGCTCACCGTCGCCCACCTGTGGGGCGTCCCGCTCGCCGACGGCGCCGCGGCGCTCGCGTCGATGACGCGGGCCGAGCGCTGGCGCATGGAGCTGCTCCAGGGCGGCCCCGAGGGCGTCACCGTCATCAACGACGCCTACAACGCGTCGCCCGACTCCACCGCGGCGGCGCTGCGGACCCTGGCGCAGATCGTGCGCCCGGGGGAGCGGACCGTCGCCGTGCTCGGTGAGATGGCCGAGCTCGGTGAGTACTCCGTCGAGGAGCACGATCGCATCGGTCGGCTCGTCGTCCGCCTCGGCATCGGACAGCTCGTGGTCATCGGCCGCGGCGCGATGCCCATCCACCAGGCCGCCACCCTCGAGGGATCGTGGGACGGCGAGTCCGTGTACATCGAGGACGTCGACGACGCCGTCCGTGCCATGCAGGAGATGCTCCGCCCCGGCGACGTCGTCCTCGTCAAGTCCTCGAAGTCTGCCGAACTGCGATTCCTCGGCGACCGCCTCGGAGGTGTCACCGAATGATCGCGCTCCTCGTCGCCGGCGCCACGTCGCTGGTGTTCACGTTGCTGCTCACCCCGTTCTTCATCAAGCTCTTCCACCGTCTCGGGTGGGGGCAGTTCATCCGTGACGACGGTCCACAGTCCCACCACACCAAGCGCGGCACAGCCACCATGGGCGGCATCGTCCTGATCATCGGTGCGGTGATCGGGTACTTCGTCGGTCACCTGGTCGGGCGTGACTCGATCACGCTGTCCGGTCTGCTCGTGCTGTTCCTGATGGTCGGGCTCGGGTTCGTCGGCTTCATCGACGACTTCCTCAAGGTGCGGCGTCAGCGGAGCCTCGGGCTCGGCGGCTGGGCGAAGATCCTCGGCCAGGTCATCGTCGGCGTCATCTTCGCCACGATCGCCCTGGTCGTGCCGACGTCGAACGGCAAGCCCCCGGCGTCCACGATGATCTCGGCGATCCGCGACGTGCCGTGGCTCGACTTCATGGCGCTCGGCACGGTCATCGGCACCGTGTTGTTCCTCGCCTGGATCGTGCTGCTGACGGTGTCCACGTCGAACGGCGTGAACGTGGCGGACGGGCTCGACGGCCTGGCGACGGGATCGAGCATCCTGGCGATCGGCTCGTACGTCATCATCGGCTTCTGGCAGTCGAACCAGATGTGCGGCGGCGCCCGCCTCGACTCGAACACCGAGCACGCCTGCTACACGGTGTCCAACCCGCTCGACCTCGCCGTGGTGGCGGCCGCGGTCTGCGGTGGGCTGATCGGGTTCCTCTGGTACAACACGTCGCCCGCGCAGATCTTCCTCGGGGACACCGGCTCGCTCGGGCTCGGCGGCGCCCTGGCCGGTCTCGCGATCCTCAGCCGGACCGAGCTGCTGCTCATCCTCATCGGTGGCCTGTTCTTCATCGTCACCGGCTCCGTCATCCTCCAGCGGGCCTACTTCAAGATCACCCACGGCAAGCGCATCTTCCTGATGAGTCCGCTGCACCACCACTTCGAACTGAAGGGGTGGGCCGAGGTGACCGTCGTCGTCCGCTTCTGGATCATCGCCGGACTCTTCGTCGCGGCGGGGGTCGGACTCTTCTACCTCGAATGGATCGCACGCGTTGGTTGACCCGGTGTCCTCGCCGTCCCGCCTCCACTCCCTCGACAGCTGGTACTCCGAGGGGTGGAAGGGGCTCAACGTAGCCGTCCTCGGCCTCGGAGCCACCGGGTTCTCGGTCGCCGACACGCTGGTGGAACTCGGCAGCGAGGTGACGGTCTACTCGTCCGACGCCCCCGCCGACAGCGTCGAGCTGCTCGACGTGATCGGTGCCCGGTTCCTGCAGACGCCGCTCGACACCGTGCCGGACGCCCTCGTGCGGCAGGCACCCGACGTCGTCATCGTGTCGCCGGGGTTGCCCCCGCACAACGCCACCGTGCAGTGGTCGGTGACGAACAGCACCGTCTGGGGCGACATCGAGCTCGCCTGGCGCGTGCGCGACAAGGTCGTCCGCGGCCCGGTCGCGGCCCCCTGGATCACGATCACGGGCACGAACGGCAAGACGACGACGACACAGCTCACGACCGCGATGTACGAGGCCGGCGGCCTGCGTGCCGTCGCGTGCGGGAACATCGGCGTACCGGTGCTCGACGTCGTCCGCGACCCGGTCGGCTACGACGTGCTCGTCGTCGAGCTCTCGAGCCACCAGCTGCACTACGCGGCGACCTCCGGCGACGGCGCCGTGGTGCCGCTCGCCAGTGCCTGCCTGAACATCGCGGACGACCACCTGGAGTGGCACGGCTCCGCCGAGGCGTACCGCGCGGCGAAGGCCAAGGTCTACGAGCGCACCGTGATGGCGTGCGTCTACAACACCTCGGACGAGGCCACCCGGCAGATGGTGCAGGAGGCCGACGTGGTGGAGGGCTGCCGTGCGGTCGGCTTCACCCCCGGCGTCCCCGCTCCCGGCGACGTCGGCATCGTCGAGGACGTGCTGTGCGACCGGGCGTTCACCGAGGACCGCCGCAACAGCGCGCTCGAGCTGTCGACGATCGCCGACCTCGAGGCCGCCGGGCTCGCCAGCCCGCACATGACCATGAACGTCCTGGCCGCCGCTGCCCTGGCCCGTGCCGGCACCGTCCAGCCGAGCGCCATCCAGTCGGCCGTCCGGGCGTTCCGCGCCGACCACCACCGCACCGAGCTCGTGGCCCAGGCGGACGGCGTCGCGTGGGTCGATGACTCGAAGGCCACCAACCCGCACGCCGCCACCGCGTCGCTGGCGTCGTTCGACACCGTCGTGTGGATCGTCGGCGGCCTGTTCAAGGGCGTCGACATCGACGGCTTGGTCGAGCGCTTCGGCCCCGGCGTGCGCGCCGTCGTGGTGATCGGCACCGACCGGACCCCGGTCCTCGAGGCATTCGCGCGACACGCGTCCACGGTCCCGGTGCTCCAGGTGGAGACGACGGACACTGATCAGGTCATGCGCGAGGCGGTCCGGCATGCCGCATCGGTCGCGAGGCCGGGCGACACCGTCCTCCTCGCCCCGGCGGCGGCGTCGTTCGACCAGTTCGGCTCCTACGCCGACCGGGGGCAGCGTTTCGCGGCCGCGGTCAACGAGCACCTGGGAGGAGAAGTCGATGGCGACGACACCGACGGATCTTCCGAACAGCCGTAACGGCCGGACCGCGTCGACCCCACGACGGACCAACGGCGCGATCGTCGCCGTCAAGAACGTCTTCGTCGCGGAGTCCAGCACCTTCTACACGATCCTCGGCGTCACGCTGTTCCTCGTCGTCTTCGGCGTCGTGATGGTGCTGTCCTCGTCGAGCGTCGAGGAGTACGCGGCGACCCACGACTTCTTCGGGGCGGCCTCCCGTCAGGGCCTGTACGCCGTGCTCGGCGTGCCGCTCATGCTCATCGCCAGTCGGGTCCCGACCCGGATCTGGCGGAAGTGGGCGATGCGGCTGCTCGGTGCTGCGCTCGTGCTGCAGCTGCTCGTGTTCACCCCGCTCGGCATCGACATCCAGGGCAACCGGAACTGGATCGGGCTCGGGTCGTTCACCGCGCAGCCGTCCGAGGTCGTGAAGCTCGGCCTGGTGCTCGGCATCGGCGCCATCATCTACGTCAAACGGGACAAGCTCGACGACTGGAAAGAGGTGTTCATCCCGATCGGGATCGCCTCGATGCTCTCGCTCGGCCTCGTCGTCCTCGGCGGTGACCAGGGCACCGCGATGGTCATGCTCATCCTCGTGTTCGGCGCGCTGTACATCGGTGGCGTCCGCGCCCGGCACCTGCTCGTCGGCCTCGGTGCGTTCGCCGTGATGCTGCCCTTCGTGACGATGGCGTCGGCCTCGCGTTCGACCCGCATCAGCGCCTGGTTGTCCGGGTGCACCGACACCAGCCAGTACCAGGACATCTGCTGGCAGCCGGTGCACGGCATGTGGGCGCTGGCGTCCGGTGGCGTGTTCGGCGTCGGCCTCGGCAACTCGAAGGCGAAGTGGTCGTGGCTGCCCGAGGCGGACAATGACTACATCTTCGCGATCATCGGCGAGGAGCTCGGCCTGATCGGCGCCGTCGTGGTGCTCAGCCTGTTCGTGGTGCTCGCCGTCGGCATGATCAAGATCATCCGGCAGTCCCGCGACCCCTTCGTGAAGACGGTCACCGGTGGCATCCTCGCGTGGATCATCGGCCAGGCGCTCATCAACATCGCCGTCGTGCTCGGCCTGCTGCCCGTGCTCGGCGTGCCCCTGCCACTCATCTCGGCCGGTGGATCGGCGCTCATCATGACCCTGGTGGCGATCGGCGTCGTGCTCTCCTTCGCTCGTGACCTGCCCGGCAAGAACGACCCCGGCCTGACGAACGCCCCACTCGGCCGGACCTCCACGAACGGATCACTGCGGTGAGCAAGTACCTCTTCGCCGGCGGCGGCACCGCCGGCCACGTCAACCCCCTGCTCGCGGTCGCCGACCGGCTGACCGAGCGGGAGCCCGGCGCCGAGGTGCTCGTGCTGGGCACCGCCGAGGGACTGGAGTCCCGCCTCGTCCCGATGCGCGGCTACGAGCTGCTGACGATCCCGCGCCTGCCGTTCCCGCGGAAGCTCAACGGCGCGGCCCTGCGTTTCCCGCAGCGCTTCGCGGCGGCGGTCAAGCGGACCGAGCAGATCATCCGCGACCACGAGATCGAGGTGGTCCTCGGGGTCGGTGGCTACGCGGCCGCTCCGGCGTACATCGCCGCCCGCCGCACCGGCACCCCGATCGTCGTGCACGAGCAGAACGCGAAGCCCGGGCTGGCGAACCGCCTCGCCGCGTTCCTCACCGAGCACGTCGGACTGACCTTCTCGAACACCCGCCTGCGCCACGGCCGCGTCGTCGGCATGCCGCTCCGTCGCGAGATCGAGTCGCTCGACCGCCGGGCCGTACGGTCCGAGGGGCTCGCCGAGTTCGGACTCGACCCGGACCGACCCGTGCTGCTCGTGACCGGTGGTTCCTCGGGCGCGCGGAGCATCAACCGGACGATCAACAAGTCCGCCGCCGCCATCGTCGGAGCCGGATGGCAGGTCCTGCACGTCGTGGGCGCCGCGTCGGACATCGGCCCGAGCGACCTCGACGGGTACCACGTGCTGCCCTACTGCGACCGGATGGACCTGGCGTACGCGGCGAGTGACTTCGTCGTGTCGCGCTCCGGCGCCGGCATGGTGTGCGAGCTGACCGCCGTCGGGCTGCCGAGTGTGCTCGTGCCGTACCCGGTGGGGAACGGTGAGCAGCGCCACAACGCGAAGGACGTCGTCGACGCCGGGGGAGCCGTCCTGGTGGCCGACGGGGAATTCGACCAGGACTGGGTGACGTTCCAGCTGCTGAGCATCCTGCAGGACCGCTCCCGCATCGCGGACATGACCGTGCGGGCGGGCAGCGTCGGCCACCGCGACGGCGCCGACCGGATGACCGACCTGGTCCTCGACGCCGCGAAGCAGGCCCCCAGCACCACGGAGGAACGATGACCATCAAGCCGGACCTGACCCAGCCGATCCCGGACGACCTGGGCACGGTGCACTTCGTCGGCATCGGCGGCGCGGGCATGAGCGGGATCGCCCGGATGTTCCTCGCCGCCGGGCACCGCGTGACGGGCAGCGACTCCCGCGAGACGGAGACGACCGGCACGATGCGCGACCTCGGCGCGACCGTGCACATCGGTCACGACGCCGTGAACGTCGGCGAGGCCGACACCATCGTCGTCACGAGCGCCCTCTGGCCCGACAACCCCGAGCTCCTCGAGGCGCAGCGCCGCGGTCTGCCGGTGCTCCACCGTTCGCAGGCCCTCGCCGCCCTGATCGCCGAGCACCGTCTGGTCGCGGTCGCCGGTGCGCACGGCAAGACCACCTCGACCGGCATGATCGTCACCGCGATGGTCGAGCTCGGTCTCGACCCGAGCTTCGTCAACGGCGGCGTCATCCAGTCCCTCGGCACCAGCTCGGCCCCGGGGTCGAGCGACCTGTTCGTGGTCGAGGCCGACGAGTCCGACGGCTCGTTCCTGCTCTACGACGTCGCCGTGGCCCTGATCACCAACGTCGACGCCGACCACCTGGACCACTACGGCAGCGAGGAGGCCTTCACCGAGGCCTTCGTCGAGTTCGCCGCGAAGGCGAGCGAGCGCGTCGTCATCTCGAGCGACGACGCCGGTGCGAAGACGGTCACGGCCGGCATCCGCCAGCGCGCCGACGCCCCCGAGGTCGTCACGTTCGGCGAGGCCGTCGACGCGGACGTCCGCATCGAGGGCATCACCGAGTCCGCCGGCGTCGAGGTCGACTTCCGCGCCGGGGGTGAGGCGTACCACCTGACCCTCCGCGTGCCCGGCCGGCACAACGCGATCAACGCCGTCGGCGCCTTCGCGGTGCTGACCGGCCTCGGCGTCGCCCCGGCCGACGCGGTTCGCGGGCTCGAGGCGTTCGGCGGCACCCAGCGCCGCTTCGAGCTGCACGGTGTCGAGCGCGGCGTTTCGGTCTACGACGACTACGCCCACCACCCGACCGAGGTCGCCGCGGCGCTCAAGGCCGCCCGCAACGTCGTCGGCGACGGCCGCATCATCGCGATCCACCAGCCGCACCTGTACTCGCGCACCCGTCTGATGGCCGGCGACTTCGCCAAGGTGTACGAGGAGCTCGCCGACCACACGGTCGTGCTCGACGTCTACGGCGCCCGCGAGGACCCGGAGCCCGGCGTGACCGGCGCCCTGGTGCAGGAGCGCTTCGCCGACCAGTCGCGCGTCGAGTTCCTGCCCGACTGGGACGAGGCGGCGGCCCGCGCGGCCGCGGTCGCCCGGGACGGCGACATCATCATGACGCTCAGCTGCGGCGACGTGTACCGGATCATCCCGCAGGTGCTCGGCGCCCTGGGCACCGACGGAGCGTCGTCCCGGTGAAGCGCCCCGAGGGGTTCGACGAGGGGGACGCCCGCAGGGACGCCCCGGCCGAGGGGGCCGACGCGCCCCGGCAGCGTCGTGGTCCCTCGAAGCCGCGGCTCCCGTTCCGCGGACGCGTCGCCGACGACCGGGAGGCCCGTCCCGCGTCCGCCCCGGAAGCGCCGGTCGACGAGACGGTCGACGAGACCGCCGGGTCGACCCCCGCGGGTCGGCCCGCCGCCGGCACGTCGGGTCCGCACCGGGACCGCGTCGGCGCGTTCGCCGGAGCGGCCGGACGCCGGTTCGGCGCCGGCCTCTCCACCGTCGCCGACCGCCTGCGCGAGTACACCCCGAACGAGGACCACCGGGACCCGGAGGCCGACCGCCGCGACGCGGGACGCCGAGCGGCCACGAGCGGTGGAGCCGAACACGACGCGACCGTGACCGACGTGCTCGACGCGACCGGGGCCTCCCGGACCGATCAGCACGCCGAGGCGCCCATCGGGGCACGGGTGCGCGCTGCCGAGACCGCCCGCGAGGCGCGCATCGCGAAGCGGCGCCGCCGACTGCTCGAGCGTGCCGAGGTCCGCCGGTTCACCCGGCGCAGCCGGCACCGTCGCGCCGCGTGGATCACGGCGGCCAGCGTCGTCCTGGTGCTCGGGGTCTCGATCCTCGTCGCGGTGTTCTCCCCGCTGATGGCCCTCCGCACGATCGAGGTCAAGGGCACGAACCGCGTCGACGAGTCCGCGCTGCGCCAGGCCCTGTCCGACCAGATCGGCACGCCCCTGGCCCGGCTCGACTTCGACGCGATCAAGCGGGACGTCGCCGGGTTCCCGCTCATCGAGAGCTACGTGACTGAAGAGGCCCCGCCGCACACGCTCGTCGTCACGGTGACCGAGCGCACGCCGGTCGTCGCGGTGCGCTCCGGGAGCACCTTCGACCTCGTCGACCCCGCGGGCATCGTCGTGCAGTCGTCGCCGAAGCGCCCGGCGACCATGCCGCTCGCCGACATCGCCCGTGCGCGCCTGGGGTCTTCGAGCTTCCGCACGATGACCGAGGTCGTGCTGGCGCTGCCCTCGACGGTCCGGTCCCAGGTGACGCGCGTCGCCGGGTCGACCGCCGACGACGTGACCCTGACCCTGAAGGACGGCTCGACCGTCGTGTGGGGGAGCCCGGACGACTCGGACGCCAAGGCCGAACTGCTCGCCGCGCTGGTCAAGGACCACGCGGCGCGCAACCCGGGCGTCGTCGTCGAGTACGACGTGTCGGCACCGGACAACGGCGTGATCCGCGCCGAGGACTGAATTGCCGGACCTGATCGGCGACACGCGGCGTGGCGGGGCGACACTGCGCCGAACGCACCCGTAGCGTCGAAGCCAGCACCACATCTACCAGCATTGCCCCTGAACTTCAAGTAGAGGTTGAGGGTTCGACCGGAGGCCTGACTGACGTGACCACGAACCACAACTACCTCGCCGTCATCAAGGTCGTCGGTGTCGGCGGCGGCGGCGTCAACGCCGTCAACCGCATGATCGAGCTCGGTCTCCGTGGCGTCGAGTTCATCGCGATCAACACCGACGCCCAGGCCCTGCTGCTCAGCGACGCGGACGTCAAGCTCGACGTCGGCCGCGAGATCACCCGCGGCCTCGGTGCCGGCGCGGACCCCGAGGTCGGCCGTCGTGCCGCCGAGGACCACGCCGAGGAGATCGAAGAGGCCCTCGCCGGCGCCGACATGGTGTTCGTCACCGCGGGCGAGGGTGGCGGTACCGGCACCGGTGGTGCACCGGTCGTCGCGCGCATCGCGAAGTCCATCGGGGCGCTGACCATCGGTGTCGTCACGAAGCCCTTCAGCTTCGAGGGCAAGCGTCGCCAGTCCCAGGCCGAGAACGGCGTCGCTGGCCTCAAGGACGAGGTCGACACGCTCATCGTCGTCCCGAACGACCGCCTGCTCGAGATCAGCGACCGGGGCATCTCCATGGTCGAGGCGTTCGCCACGGCCGACCAGGTGCTCCTCGCCGGCGTGCAGGGCATCACCGACCTCATCACGACCCCGGGGCTGATCAACCTCGACTTCGCCGACGTCAAGAGCGTCATGCAGGGTGCGGGTTCCGCGCTCATGGGCATCGGCTCGTCGCGCGGTGCCGACCGTGCGATCAAGGCGGCCGAGCTCGCCGTCGCGTCGCCACTGCTCGAGGCCTCCATCGACGGTGCGCACGGCGTGCTGCTGTCGATCCAGGGTGGCTCGAACCTCGGCATCTTCGAGATCAACGACGCCGCGCGTCTGGTGCAGGAAGCCGTGCACCCCGAGGCGAACATCATCTTCGGTGCGGTCATCGACGACACCCTGGGCGACGAGGTCCGCGTGACGGTCATCGCCGCGGGCTTCGACGGTGGCGAGCCGGCCCAGCAGCAGAAGGAACGTCGCTCGAGCTACGTCGACCCGGAGTCGAGCGCCGCGGCGCCCGTCGCCGCCTCGACCGGCGCGATCGAGGACTCCACCACGTCGAGCCCGTCCTGGGCATCGCAGGAGCACCAGCCGCCGGTGCAGCGCGCCGCCGACCCGGCGTTCGACGACGACGACGAGCTCGACGTCCCCGACTTCCTGAAGTGACCCACCCTTGGTAGCCGACACGCGCCTCCAGGCCTCGTCTCACGACGACGGACTGGAGGCGCGTGTTGCGTCCGTCAGGAGCGGCATCGCCGACGCGGCGCGAGCCGCAGGGCGCTCGCCCGACGAGCTGACGCTCGTCGTCGTCACGAAGTACCACCCGGCGTCGCTCGTCCGCGAGCTCGCCGCGCTCGGCGTGACGGACGTGGGCGAGAACCGCCACCAGGAGGCGCAGGCGAAGGCCGCCGAGCTGGCGGACCTCGGCCTGACCTGGCACTTCGTCGGGCAGCTGCAGTCGAAGAAGGCCCGCCAGGCCCGGCGGTACGCCCACGTCGTGCAGTCGCTCGACCGAGGCTCCGTCGTCGACGCGTTCGCGCCGACCGAGGCCGAGCCGGAACCGCCGGTCATCGACGGCTTCGTGCAGGTGAACCTCACCGACGACCCCGGCCGCGGCGGGGTGCAGCCGGACGATGTCGAAGCGATGGTGACGCGTGTGCTGGCCGCCGGGACCATCCGGCTGCGGGGTGTCATGGCGGTCGCGCCCCTCGACGAGGAGCCTCGAGCCGCCTTCGCCCGACTCCGCTCGATCTCCGAACGGGTCGTGTCGCTCGAGCCCGGCGCCAGAGACATCTCCGCCGGCATGAGCGGGGACTACGCCGAGGCGATCCTCGAGGGCGCGACACACCTGCGGATCGGCACCGCAATCACGGGAAACCGGCCGCCCGCACCCTAGCCTCGTTGCAGGGCACCACGAGCACGAACCCCGGAGGAACCATGGCCAACCCGCTGAAGAAGACGATGGTCTACCTCGGCCTCGCCGATGAGGAACTCGACTACGAGGACGAGCAGCAGGCCGAGCCCGCGCGCCAGGCCGCCGCGGCCGCCCCGGCGCCCGCCGAACCGCAGGAGGCCCCCGCCGCGGCAGCAGCCCCGGCGGCCGCTCCCGCAGCGGCTCCGGCTCCCACCAAGACGCACACCCACCAGCGCGGCGCCCAGGTCACTCCGCTCCGCCGCTCGCACACGACCGCACAGAAGGCGACCCCGGTCCAGGAAATGAACGAGATCCTCACCGTCCACCCGCGCGAGTACAAGGACGCCCAGTCCATCGCCGAGAGCTTCCGTGACGGCATCCCCGTCATCATCAACCTCTCGCAGATGACCGAGGGCGACGCCCGACGCATGATCGACTTCGCCTCGGGGCTGTCGCTCGGCCTGTTCGGCAAGATCGAGCGTGTCACGAACAAGGTCTTCCTCCTCTCCCCGGCGCACGTCGCAGTGAGCGGTGAGCCCGCTGAGGTAGAGTCCGACATCGAGGCGAACTTCTTCGCCCAGTCCTGAGCCGTACCCGGCACACCCGCCCCTGAGCGTCGTCTGACGACGCTCGCCCGAGACGAGCGAGCCCCATCGTGTCCGTGATCCTAGGGATCATCTCCCTCGCGTTGCTCCTGTACTTCTTCGTGATGTGGGGGCGCTTCGCGCTCGACCTCGTGCAGAGCTTCAACCGTTCCTGGCGGCCGCGCGGGGGCATGCTGGTGGTGTCCGAGTTCGTCTACACGATCACGGACCCGCCCATCCGAGCGGTGCGACGGGTCCTCCCGCCGCTCCGCCTGGGGCCGGTCGCGCTCGACTTCGGCTGGACGATCGTGATGCTCGTCGTCATCATCGCCCGGTTCGTGGTCGCTGCTCTGGCACGCAGTATCTGAGCGGACTCCCGTCCGCGACACGCGCCACGCCAGGCGCGGGTCACGGTTCCGCCCCGTCGTCGGTGTACGGTGGTCGGGATCGATGCCCGCTCCGGTGGCGCATCCGCACCGCACGGCGCGACTGGTACATTCGGTCGCACCGCACGCGGTTCCACACGTTCAGCAGTTCTATTGAGGTGACGGCAATGGCTTTGACGCCGGAAGACGTAGTCAACAAGCGGTTCCAGCCGACGAAGTTCCGCGAGGGCTACGACCAGGACGAGGTCGACGACTTCCTCGACGAGGTCGTGGTCGAGCTCCGTCGCCTGGCCGCGGAGAACGACGAGCTCCGCCAGCGCCTGCAGGCGGCCGAGTCGGCCCCGCAGCCGACGCAGGCCGAGCAGCCCGCTCCCGCCGCCGTGCCGGAGCCCACCCCGGCCCCGGTCGAGGCAGCACCGGAGCCCGCTCCGGTCGCCGCGGCGGCGCCGACCACCACGGTCCCCGCCGACGAGGACACCGAGGGCACCACGAACCTCCTGACCCTGGCGCGTCGTCTCCACGAGGAGCACGTCCGCGAGGGCATCGAGAAGCGCGACGCGCTCATCGCCGAGGGCACGGCCCAGGCCGCTCGCCTGGTCTCCGAGGCCGAGGCGAAGCAGCGACAGATCATCGCCGACACCGAGAACACGAACCGTCAGCGTGTCGCGGTGCTCGAGCAGGAGCAGCGCCAGCTCGAGGGCAAGATCGACGAGCTCCGGACCTTCGAGCGCGACTACCGTGCGCAGCTCAAGAGCTACATCCAGGGGCAGCTCTCCGAGCTCGACTCCTCGGGCGAGCAGTCCGGTCTCACCCCGGCGCCGGCTTCGGCGCAGGGCTTCGGCAACTGACGTTGTCGCGACCAGCATCACGAGCGAAGGTCAGTGTCCGCGCGATCGCGGCACTGGCCTTCGCCGCTGTCGTGGTGGTGGCGTTCGACCAGGTCGCCAAGACGCTGGTCGTCGCGAACCTGCCGTACGGCACCCCCGTCCCGGTCCTCGGCGGGGCGTTGCAGTTCCTGTACGTCCGGAACCCGGGGGCTGCGTTCTCGTTCGCGGTGAACATGACCTGGGTGTTCTCGGTCATCTCGGCCGCGGTCGTCGTCGCGATCATCGTGTACTCGCGTCGCATCCGGTCGATGTGGTGGGCCGTCGTGCTCGGCATGCTGCTCGGCGGCGCGATGGGCAACCTGCTCGACCGGCTCTTCCGTGAGCCCGGCTTCGGACGGGGCCACGTCGTCGACTTCATCTCGACGCCGTGGATGATGCCGGCGATCTACAACGTCGCCGACTCCTTCATCTGCATCAGCATGGTGGTCTTCGTGCTGCTGGTGATCCTCGGGGTGAACCTCGACGGCACCCGCACGCTCTCGGCCAAGCGCCAGGCGCAGGTCGACGCGGCGGAGCCGCTCGACAGCGGGGCCGCGTTCTCGTCGGCCGATGCCGCTCTCGACGAGCCGACCCGCGCCTCCAGGCCGGAGGACCGCGACCGTCGTGACACGCTGGGCCACGACGCCACGTGAGCGAATCGCGTTCTCTGCCCGTGCCCGACGGGCTCGCCGGTGAGCGTGTCGACGCAGCCATCGCGAAGCTCCTCGGTTTCAGCCGGTCGTTCGCCGCCGACGTCGTCGCCGCCGGTGGCGTCCGCGTCGACGGTGTGCCCGTCGACAAGTCGGACCGGCTGCACGCCGACTCCTGGCTCGAGGTCGAGTGGACCCCGAAGGAGCCGCCGCGCATCGTTCCGGCGGCCGTGCCGGGCATGACCATCGTGCACGACGACGAGGACATCGTCGTCGTGGACAAGCCCGTCGGCGTCGCCGCGCACCCCTCGCCGGGGTGGGACGGGCCGACCGTGCCCGGGGGCCTGGCCGCCGCCGGTTTCACGATCGCGACGTCCGGCGCCGCTGAACGTGCCGGGATCGTGCACCGGCTCGACGTCGGGACCTCGGGTCTGATGGTGGTCGCGAAGACCGAGCTGGCGTACACGCACCTCAAGCGGGCGTTCAAGGAGCGCACGGTCGAGAAGGTCTACCACGCACTCGCGCAGGGCCACCCCGATCCGACCTCGGGCACGATCGACGCCCCCATCGGCCGGCATCCCTCGAGCGATTGGAAGTTCGCGGTCACGTCGGAGGGCAAGCCGAGCGTCACCCACTACGAGACGCTCGAGGCCTTCCGCGCCGCGACCCTGCTCGAGGTGCACCTGGAGACCGGGCGCACCCACCAGATCCGGGTGCACATGGCGGCGACACGCCATCCGCTCGTCGGGGACACGATGTACGGCGCCGACCCGGTGCTGGCGGCCGAGCTCGGACTGACGCGCCAGTGGCTCGACGCGGTCCGGCTGGGCTTCGACCACCCCCGCACGGGCGAGTGGGTGTCGTTCGAGGCGCAGTACCCGGACGACCTGCAGGCAGCGCTCGAGCAGATCCGGAGCGCGTCGCTCTGACGCGCCCGGCGGCTTGCGCCGAGGGGTCGCGAACCGTCGGCTGCGGCGCCGCCAGGCGACGCCTTCTGTCCCCGCGGCGGTCGGCCCGCGGCGTGTCCTGCCCCCTCGGCGGCGCGCCCCGCGCGTGTCGCCATCCGATGCCGGACGGGAGGCACGGTGCGGCCCCGCCCCGCGCCTCCCGTCCGCCCCGACGCGCGCGGGAATGTGGGCGGCCGCGGTTAGGCTGTTCCCACACCGCAGCACACCGTACGAACCGGAGGTTCCGTGTCGGATTCCGACTCCTTCGTCCACCTGCACGTGCACAGCGAGTACTCGATGCTCGACGGTGCCGCCAGGCTCTCCGACCTCGTGGCGGAGACCGCCGCGCAGGGGATGCCCGCCGTGGCGGTGACCGACCACGGCAACATGTTCGGCGCCTTCGAGTTCTGGAAGGCCGCCAAGGCCGGTGGCGTCAAACCGATCATCGGGACCGAGGCGTACATCACGCCCCGCACGCACCGCTCGGACAAGACCCGTGTGCGCTGGGGGGACGGCGGGGGCGACGACGTGTCCGGCGCCGGGTCGTACACGCACATGACGATGTTCGCCGAGAACACGACGGGCATGCACAACCTGTTCCGGCTGTCGTCCAAGGCGTCGCTCGAGGGCTACTACTTCAAGCCCCGCATGGACATCGAGCTCCTGCAGGAGTACCACGAGGGCATCATCGCCACCACGGGCTGCCCCTCGGGGGAGATCCAGACGCGCCTGCGCCTCGGCCAGTACGACGAAGCGGTGCAGGCGGCCGCCGACTACCGCGACATCTTCGGCAAGGAGAACTACTTCGCCGAGGTCATGGACCACGGCCTCGAGATCGAACGCCGGATCATGAGCGATCTGATCCGCCTGGCGAAGGACCTCGACATCCCGCTGGTCGGCACGAACGACCTGCACTACACGCACGCCCACGACGCCAAGTCGCACGCGGCACTGCTCTGCGTGCAGTCCGGCTCCACGCTCAACGACCCGAACCGCTTCAAGTTCGACGCCGACGAGTTCTACCTGAAGACCCCGGCGCAGATGCGGCACGTCTTCCGCGACAACCTCGAGGCCTGCGACAACACGCTGCTCATCGCGGAACGCTGCAACGTCGAGTTCGACACCTCGGCGAACTACATGCCGAAGTTCCCGGTGCCCGAAGGCGAGACCGAGCACTCCTGGTTCGAGAAAGAGGTCGCGAAGGGGCTGGAGTACCGGTACCCGGGAGGCATCTCGAAAGAGGTGCAGGACCGCGCCGACTACGAGGTCGGGATCATCAACCAGATGGGGTTCCCGGGCTACTTCCTGGTGGTCGCGGACTTCATCAACTGGTCGAAGAACAACGGCATCCGCGTCGGGCCGGGGCGTGGGTCCGGTGCCGGCTCGATGGTCGCGTACGCGATGCGCATCACCGACCTCGACCCCATCCGGCACGGCCTGATCTTCGAGCGGTTCCTCAACCCGGACCGCGTCTCGATGCCCGACTTCGACGTCGACTTCGACGACCGGCGCCGCGGTGAGGCGATCAAGTACGTCACCGAGAAGTACGGGTCGGAGCGCGTCGCGCAGATCGTCACGTACGGCACGATCAAGGCGAAGCAGGCGCTCAAGGACTCCTCGCGCGTCCTGGGGTTCCCGTTCGGCATGGGCGAGAAGCTCACGAAGGCGATGCCGCCGCCCGTGATGGGCAAGGACATCCCGCTCACCGGGATCTTCGACAAGGACCACCCGCGCTACAAGGAGGCCGTCGACGTCCGCACCGTGGTCGAGACCGACCCCGAGGCGAAGACCGTCTTCGACACGGCGCTCGGGCTCGAGGGGCTGAAGCGCCAGTGGGGCGTCCACGCTGCCGGCGTCATCATGTCGAGCGACCCGCTCATCGACATCATCCCGATCATGAAGCGGGAGCAGGACGGCCAGATCGTCACGCAGTTCGACTACCCGGCAGCGGAGTCGCTCGGCCTGATCAAGATGGACTTCCTGGGGCTCCGCAACCTCACGATCATCAGTGACGCCCTCGACAACATCAAGACGAACCGGGGGATCGAGCTCGACCTCGAGACCATGGGCCTCGAGGACCCCGAGGCCTACGCGCTCCTGCAGCGCGGCGACACCCTCGGCGTGTTCCAGCTCGACGGCGGGCCGATGCGCGGCCTGCTGCGTCTGATGAAGCCCGACAACTTCGAGGACATCTCCGCGCTCATCGCCCTGTACCGCCCGGGGCCCATGGGTGCGAACTCGCACACGAACTACGCGCTCCGCAAGAACGGCGAGCAGCCGATCACGCCGATCCACCCGGAGCTCGAGGAGCCCCTCAAGGACATCATCGGCACGACCTACGGCCTGATCATCTACCAGGAGCAGGTCATGGCCATCGCGCAGAAGGTCGCCGGGTTCTCCCTCGGCCAGGCGGACATCCTCCGCCGCGCGATGGGCAAGAAGAAGAAGTCCGAGCTCGACAAGCAGTACGCGGGCTTCCAGCAGGGCATGAAGGACAACGGGTACTCGGACGCGGCGATCAAGACGCTGTGGGACATCCTGCTGCCCTTCTCCGACTACGCGTTCAACAAGGCGCACTCGGCTGCCTACGGTGTGGTGTCCTTCTGGACCGCGTACCTCAAGGCGCACTACCCGGCCGAGTACATGGCGGCCCTGCTGACCTCGGTCGGTGACGCCCGCGACAAGCTCGCCCTGTACCTCAACGAGTGCCGCCGGATGGGCATCAAGGTGATGCCGCCGGACGTCAACGAGTCGATCGGCTTCTTCGCGGCGGTCGGCGACGACATCCGCTTCGGCATGGGTGCCATCCGCAACGTCGGGTTCAACGTCGTCGACGACATAGTCAAGGCCCGGACCGAGAAGGGCGCCTTCGAGTCGTTCCACGACTTCCTCCGCAAGATCCCGATCTCGTCGGCGAACAAGCGCACGGTCGAGTCGCTCATCAAGGCCGGTGCCTTCGACGAGTTCGGCGACACCAGACGTGCCCTGGTGGAGATCCACGAGGGCGCGGTCGAGGGCGCGGTCAAGGTCAAGCGCGACGAGGCCCACGGCAACGTCGGGTTCGACTTCGACTCGCTCTTCGCCGAGGCAGCTGAGGACGCCCCGAGCGCCGCGGTGTCCCAGGTGCCGGACCGACCGGAGTGGTCCAAGCGCGACAAGCTCGCGTTCGAGCGGGACATGCTCGGGCTCTACGTGTCCGACCACCCGCTCGCCGGGCTCGAGATCGAACTCGCGAAGCACCAGTCGATCACCATCGCCGACCTGCTCACCGCGGACGACTCGATCGAGGGCGAGACGGTCACCGTCGCCGGCCTGCTGACGAGCGTGCAGCACCGGGTGGCGAAGACGAGCGGCAACCCGTACGGCATCGTCGACATCGAGGACTTCGGCGGCCAGATCGGCGTGATGTTCCTGGGCAAGACGTACCAGGAGTTCGGCCCGTCCCTGGTGCCCGACTCGATCGTCGTCCTGCGCGGCCGCGTCAACGTCCGCGACGACGGCAAGGCCCTGCACGCGGTGAGCATGTTCCAGCCGAACGTCGGCGACGCGATGGGTTCCGGCCCGCTCACCCTGTCCCTGCCCGAACGCCAGGCCACGACGAGCACGGTGACGGAACTCGCCGCCGTGCTCGGCCGCCACCAGGGTGACACCGAGGTCCGGCTGAAGCTGCTCAAGGACGACGTCGCGCGCACCTTCGAGCTGCCCTTCCCGGTGAACCTGACCCCCGACCTGTTCGGCGAGCTGAAGAGCCTGCTCGGACCCCGCTGCCTGGTATAGGAGCGTCGACCATGGCCGGTCACCGGATCTTCGGGACGCCCGTCGCGGACGTCTACGGGCACTACCTGGCGAAGGTGGAGCGGAAGGGCCACACGAAGGCGGAGCTCGACACCGTCATCGAGTGGTTGACCGGCTTCGGCGACCGGGCGCTCGCGCAGCACCTGGCCGACCGGACCACGTTCGAGGACTTCTTCGCCGGCGCGCACCTCAACCCGAACGCCCCGCTCATCACCGGGGTGATCTGCGGGGTGCGGATCGAGGAGCTCGACGACCCGCTCATGCGGCAGATCCGGTACCTCGACAAGCTCGTCGACGAGGTCGCCAAGGGCCGGCCGATGGTGAAGATCCTGCGGACGGCGTGACCGACGGCCAGCCGGCGCCGCACGTCCTCCGGGCGTTCGGCGTGCACGACCGGCCGATCGAGCGCCTCGGCGGCGGGCGGGGACGCACGTGGCGCGCCGGGGACGTCGTCCTCCGCCCGTCCGGTGACCGCCTGGAGGCCCGGTGGCGGTCCGCCACGTTGGCGCGGCTCGTCCACACGGCCGGGTTCCGGACGCCGCGCCCGGTCGCCGCCACGTCGGGGGACTGGGTCGTGGACGCCGGCGCCAGCGTCAGCACCGGTGACGACGGTTGGGAAGCCTGGCGGTGGGTCGACGGTCGCACCGACCCCACGCGCGTGGACGAGGTGATCGCCGCGGGTGCCGCGTTCCACCGCGCGATCGCCCACCTGCCACGCCCCGAGTTCCTCGACCACCGCGACGAGCCCTGGAGTCGGGCGGACCGCATGGCCTGGGGCGGAACAGCCCTGCCCGACGAGCCGACGCTGGACCGCCTGGCGGCGACGTTCCGGCCGGTGACGTCCCCGTCGCAGCTCGTCCACGGCGACCTGCTCGGCAACGTGCTCTTCACGCCGGGGGAGCCGCCCACGGTGTTCGACTGGGCACCGTACTGGCGCCCGGCGGGCTTCGGCGCAGCGATCGCCGCGGTCGATGCGGTGTGCTGGCACGGGGTCGACGCGAGTCGGCTCGGCGTGCTCGGCTCCGACGTCGCGGAGTGGCCGCAGCTGCTCGTCCGTGCGCTGGCGTTCCGGATCGCCACGCTGCACCTGCTCGACGCGTGGGACCCCGACCAGACGGCTCGCCACCGGCCCGTGGTCGACGCGGTCGTGCAGCACGCCGCCGGTACGCTGGAGGCCTCATGATGCATCGAATCGACCTCCGCGGCGGCCTCCCCGCCCGTGCCGAACTCCTCCGACTCATGCCCCGCGCCGCGGGTGACGTGACGCACGCGGTCGACGCTGCGCGCGAGTTGATCGAGGACGTCCGACACCGCGGGGCCGCGGCCCTGCACGACCAGGCCGAGCGCTTCGACGGCGGGGCCCCTGCGAACGTCCGGGTCCCCGCTGCCGAGATCACCGCCGCCGTGGCCGGGCTCACCCCCGAGGTCCGAGCGGCACTGGACGAGGCCATCCGCCGCGTCCGGGCCGCGAGTGCCGCGCAGATCCCCGCCCCGTCCGTGACCACACTTGCCGACGGCGCCGAGGTCCACCAGCGCTGGCAGCCGATGCGCCGCGTGGGGCTCTACGTGCCCGGTGGCAAGGCCGTCTACCCGTCCAGCGTCGTGATGAACGTCGTCGCAGCCCAGGTCGCGGGCGTGCCCTCGATCGCCCTCGTGTCGCCGCCGCAGCGCGACCACGGCGGAGCGGTGCACCCGACGATCCTCGCCGCGGCGGGGCTCCTCGGCGTCGACGAGGTCTACGCGATGGGCGGCGCCGGAGCCGTCGGCGCTCTGGCGTACGGCGTCGCCGAGATCGACCTCGAGCCGGTCGACCTGGTCACCGGGCCGGGCAACAACTACGTCGCCGCCGCGAAGCGACTGGTGCGCGGTGTGGTGGGCATCGACTCCGAGGCCGGCGCGACCGAGATCCTCGTGATCGCGGACGACACCGCCGACGCCGGGTTCGTGGCCGCCGACCTCATTAGCCAGGCCGAGCACGACGAGCAGGCCGGCAGCGTGCTGGTGACGACGTCCGCGGCGTTCGCCGACGCGGTGGAGGAGGCCATCCCGGAGCGCACGGCGGTGCTCGGGACGGCTGCGCGCCTCCAGGCCGCCCTGGACGGACCGCAGTCCGCGATCGTCCTGGTGGACTCGCTGAGCGACGCGGCGACCGTGAGCAACGCCTACGGACCGGAACACCTCGAGATCCAGACGGTCGACGACGACGCGGTGCTGGCCGACATCGACGCCGCCGGCGCGGTGTTCGTCGGGCCGACCACGCCGGTGAGCCTGGGGGACTACCTGGCCGGGTCCAACCACGTGCTGCCGACCGGCGGCCAGGCCCGCTTCGGGTCCGGGCTGTCCGCGTCGACGTTCCTGCGACCCCAGCAGATCGTCCGGTACACGCCCGAGGCCCTGGCCGAGGTCGCGCCGCACATCGTCGCCCTGTCCACCGAGGAGCAGCTCCCCGCGCACGGGGCCGCCGTGACGGAGCGCACGAACCGATAGCCTGGGGAACGACATGTTCTGCCCCTTCTGCCGCCACCCGGACTCCCGCGTCGTCGACTCACGGACGAGCGACGACGGAACCTCCATCCGCCGCCGTCGACAGTGCCCCAACTGCGGTCGACGGTTCTCGACCACCGAGACCGCGTCGCTCAACGTCGTGAAGCGCAACGGTGTCACCGAGCCGTTCAGCCGCGACAAGATCGTCTCCGGCGTGCGCAAAGCGTGCCAGGGGCGCCCGGTCACCGACGGTGACCTGGCCGTGCTCGCACAGCGCGTCGAGGAGACCGTACGGTCCTCCGGATCGAGCCAGATCGACGCGAACGACATCGGCCTCGCGATCCTCGCGCCCCTGCGGGAGCTCGACGAGGTCGCCTACCTGCGGTTCGCGAGCGTGTACCAGGCGTTCGACTCGCTCGAGGACTTCGAGGACGCCATCGGCCAGCTCCGCCGCGACCACCACACGGCGTCCGACACGGCCGCCGGGTCGTCCACACCGTCCGGCACGCGCGCGTGAGCGGCATCGCCGAACGCATCGTGCGCGGCGGCTACCGCGTCGTGTTCCGGTCCGTGTTCGCGAACATGGACCCGGAACGTGCCCACCACCTGGCGTTCGCCGTGATCGCGGGGCTGCCTCGCGTGCCCTTCCTGAGCGGGGTCGTCGAACGCTTCTGCCGTCCCGCAGCGGCCGACGGCGTCACCACGATGGGCATCCACTTCCCGTCGCGCTTCGGCCTGGCGGCAGGGTTCGACAAGGACGCCCGCGGCATCGCCGGTCTCGGCCTGCTCGGCTTCGGCCACGTCGAGGTCGGCACCATCACCGCCAAGCCGCAGCCCGGCAACGAGCGCCCGCGCCTGTTCCGGCTGATCGGCGACCGCGCCCTGATCAACCGCATGGGCTTCAACAACCACGGCGCCGCTGCGGCCGCCCGACGCCTCGAGCGTGCCCGCCGCAACCCCGGTCGCCCCGTCATCGGCGTGAACATCGGCAAGAGCCGGGTCGTCTCCGTCGAGGACGCCATCGACGACTACCTCGAGTCCACCCGTCGGCTCGCGACGTTCGCGGACTACCTGGCGGTCAACGTCAGCTCGCCGAACACGCCCGGTCTGCGCGGACTGCAGGAAATCGACCAGCTCCGACCGCTGCTGTCCGCGGTGCGTGACGCCGCCGGCCGGACTCCGGTGCTCGTCAAGATCGCACCGGACCTGACCGACGAGCAGATCGACGCGATCGCGGGCCTCGCGGTCGAGCTCGGCCTGGCCGGGGTGATCGCCAACAACACGACGATCTCCCGCGACGGGCTGACCGCGGATCCGTCCGACGTCGAGGCGATGGGTGCCGGGGGACTCTCCGGTGCGCCGCTCGCCGCCCGCTCGCTCGAGGTGCTGCGTCGCGTCCGCGCCGCGGTGCCCGCCGACTTCTGCGTCATCGCCGTCGGTGGTGTGACCACCGAGCAGGACGTGCAGGACCGCATCGACGCCGGAGCCACGCTCGTGCAGGGCTACACGGCGTTCCTCTACGAGGGACCGACCTGGGCGGCGCGCATCAACCGGCTGCGCCGTCGGCGGCTGCGCCGCGCCGCGCGGTAGCCGCGCGCCACTGCGCCGCCGAGTGAGCAGAACACGCCGTGGCTCGCCGATCGACCCGTCGTGTTCTGCTCACTCGATACCGATGTCGGGCGGGGGAGCGGGAACGACGAAGCGCCGCCCGGCATGCCGGGCGGCGCTTCGTCGTGTGCGTGTGGCTAGAGCGTGGGGTACTGCCCACGCCGGACCTGGGGCTTCGGCAGCCGCAGGAAGCGCAGCTGCCACGCCCGCGTGAGGATGTAGAGGAACGTGCCGCGCTGGAACTCGCCGAACTTGGTGGTGAGCTTGCGGCGGAGCGACAGCCACAGCACCACGCAGTCGATGATGAACAGCGCCACGAACGCCCACACCAGCAGGAGCGAGTAGGACGCGATCACGGTCTGCGCGGCAGCGAACCCGACGATCAGGAACAGCACGAGCACGGGCATCATGACCTCGCCGACGTTCCATCGGGCGTCGATCCAGTCGCGGACGAAACGTCGCTGCTCACCGCGGTCCTTCGCCGGCAGGTAGCGCTCCTCGCCGTTGGCCATGCCGACCCGGGCACGCTCGCGCTCGGAGTTGAGACGCGCGCGGGCGGCCTTCTTGTCGACCGGCGTGTTGCCCACGAGGGGGCGGCGGTTCGCTGCCTCTCGCTCGCGGCGGGACGGCGTGGGGCGGCCCTTGCCCCGC
Source organism: Curtobacterium poinsettiae (assembly GCF_025677645.1). Classification (NCBI taxonomy): domain Bacteria; kingdom Bacillati; phylum Actinomycetota; class Actinomycetes; order Micrococcales; family Microbacteriaceae; genus Curtobacterium; species Curtobacterium flaccumfaciens. Next base: position 2,068,060 of record NZ_CP106879.1, read on the forward strand.
TCGAGGAGCTCGGCCTCGGTCGGGTCGACGGTCGTGTTGGTCTTGGGGGCTGCCTTCGCCACGGTGCGTTCCTAACGGCGGTGTGCGTGCGGGATCTCCTCTAGATTACCGGGCATGACCGACAGCGAACAGCACAGCCCCGCGACCGACCCCGCGCTCCTCGACGCCCTGCGCGAACACGTGCAGGGGGCACTGCCGACGACGATCGCCGACCTGTCCGCGCTGGTGCGGCTGCCGTCGGTCTCGTGGTCGGCGTTCGACCCGGCGAACGTGCAGGCGAGCGCCGAGGCCGTCGCGGACCTCGCGCGGTCGACGGGCGTCTTCGCGGACGACGCGGTGCGCATCGTCCGCTCGGCCGTCGACGGCTCGACGGCGGACGCCGAGGCCTCCGGTGCGGAGCTCGGCCAGCCCGCGGTCCTCGCGGTGCGCCCGGCGCGGAACGGCAAGCCGACGGTGATGCTCTACGCCCACCACGACGTGCAGCCCCAGGGCGACGAGGCCCTGTGGGAGACGCCGCCGTTCGAGCCGACCCTGCGCGGTGACCGCCTGTACGGCCGCGGCGCCTCGGACGACAAGGCCGGTGTGATGACGCACATCGCGTCGCTCCGCGCGGTGCACGCCCGGTTCGGGGACGACCTCGACCTCGGGATCGTGCTGTTCGTCGAGGGCGAGGAGGAGTCCGGCTCCCGCTCGTTCCGCACGTTCCTGCGCGAGCAGAAGGAGCACCTCGCCGCAGACGTCATCGTCGTGGCGGACAGCGACAACTGGTCGACCGAGGTGCCGTCGATCACGGTCTCGCTGCGCGGCAACGTCACCTTCAAGCTCACCCTGACCACGCTCGAGCACGCCAGCCACAGCGGCATGTTCGGGGGAGCGGCCCCGGACGCGATGATCCCGATGGTGCGGCTGCTCGCCTCGCTGCACGACGCCGACGGCTCGGTCGCCGTCGAGGGGCTGACCTCGTACGAGGCCGACGTGCCGGAGCGCTCCGAGGACGAACTCGCCGTCGACGCCGCTCTCGTTGCCGGTGTGCGCCCGATCGGCACCGGCGCCGTGCTGTCCCGCATGTGGTTCCAGCCGTCGATCACGGTGACCGGCATGGACGTGCCCAGCGTCGCGAACGCCTCGAACACCCTGCTGCCCACGGTCTCGGCACGGGTCTCGGTCCGCGTCGCCCCCGGACAGGACGCTCGCCAGGCCTACACGGCCGTCGAGCGGCACCTGCGCGAGCACGTCCCGTTCGGTGCGCGCATGGAGATCACCGAGCCGGACAGCGGCGACGGGTTCCTCGTCGACACCGCCGGCTGGGCCGTCCAGGAGGCCCGCACGGCGATGCGCGAGGGCTGGGGTGCAGAGGCGGTCGAGCAGGGCATCGGCGGGTCGATCCCGTTCGTGTCCGACCTCGCCGCGGAGTTCCCGGACGCGCAGATCCTGGTCACCGGCGTCGAGGACCCGGACACCCGAGCGCACAGCCCGAACGAGTCGCAGCACCTCGGTGTCCTGCACCGTGCCATCGCGTCCGAGACGATCCTGCTCGCCAGGCTCGCGACGCGCAGCTGAGGGTGCTTACAATCGACGCCAGGCGCGGTGACCAGCACCGCCCGGAGGGAGACGCGCGATGAGCGACACCATCACCGAAGCACCGGCGACCGAGACCCCGTCGCACGGCGTCCTCCTGAGCGACGCCGCCGCCGGCAAGGTGGCGAACCTGCTCGAGCAGGAGGGCCGCGACGACCTGCGCCTGCGCCTCGCGGTCCAGCCCGGTGGCTGCTCCGGCCTGATCTACCAGCTGTACTTCGACGAGCGCCTGCTCGACGGTGACGTCACCGCCGAGTTCGACGGGGTCGAGGTCGTCGTCGACAAGATGAGCGTCCCGTACCTCGACGGTGCGACGATCGACTTCGAGGACACGATCCAGAAGCAGGGCTTCACGATCGACAACCCCAACGCGCAGGGCAGCTGCGCCTGCGGAGACAGCTTCCACTGATCACCAGCGATCCGACACGCGAGCGGGGAGCGACCGGGACGGTCGCTCCCCGCTCGCGTTCGTGTGACCGGACGTGGGCGGAGGGGCGCACCAGGGTGCGGAGCAACCGGGGTGGAACCGGCCCTCGGGCGTGCGGATCGGGGCCAGAACCGTGTCGTGTGTGCGCGAGCGGTACCGAGCTGCGAGTAAGCTAGGAGTGTTCCAATCAAGCTGGGAGCCAGCCATGCGCCGCCTTCGTGCGGCACGCCGTCGGACTCGACGGGCTGACCTCCGAAGCTCACGTCTTTTGCGAGAGGTAACAGTGCGTTCGAATCGCCGTATACGTTGGGCGGCCGTCCCGGTGGCCGTCGGTCTGGTCATCGCACTGGCTGGCTGCACGCAGCAGCAGATGAACGGATGGCTCCCCGGGACGGAGGAGACGAAGGACGTCACCAACCACACCAGTCGCATCGTCGGCCTGTGGACCACGAGCTGGGTCGTTCTCCTCGCCGTCGGACTCATCGTCTGGGGCCTCGTCATCTGGGCCGCGATCGTCTACCGACGCCGGAAGGGCCAGACCGGCCTGCCCGTGCAGATGCGGTACAACATGCCGCTCGAGATCTTCTACACGATCGTGCCGCTGATCCTCGTGCTCGGCTTCTTCGCCTTCACCGCGAAGGACCAGGCCGCGATCGAGAAGCCCTTCGCCGACCCGGACGCCACCGTGCACGTGTACGGCAAGCGCTGGGCCTGGGACTTCAACTACATCAACAAGGACAACCCCGAAGAGAGCGTCTACTACCAGGGCATCCAAGCCCAGGAAGAAGAGAACGCCAACGGGGCGATCGACGAGTCGCAGCTGCCGACCCTCTACCTGCCGAAGGGCAAGAAGGTCGCGATCGAGCTCTCCTCGCGCGACGTCGACCACTCCTTCTGGGTCATCGACTTCCTGTACAAGAAGGACATGCTCCCGGGCAAGACCAACTGGGAGTACTTCATCCCGGAGAAGCTCGGCACCTACCAGGGCAAGTGCGCGGAGCTCTGCGGTGAGTACCACTCGCTGATGCTCTTCCAGGTGAAGGTCGTCACGCCGGCGCAGTACCAGGACTACCTCGACACCCTGAAGGACCAGGGCAAGGTCGGCCTGCTCGGCGACGAGTACAACACCAACACCAACGAACCGAACAACAAGGCGCCGGTCGAGGCGTCCAGCGAGAACAAGTAGGGGCTCGTCAGATGACAACGTCACTCGTCGGCCAACCGACCCAGACCTCGTCGCCGGACTTCCAGGCGTCGAAGGTGGGTCGGAAGGGCAACATCGTCGTCCGGTGGATCACCTCCACCGACCACAAGACCATCGGGTACATGTACCTGATCGCGTCGTTCGTCTTCTTCCTGCTCGCAGGTGTGATGGCGCTCGTGATCCGTGCCCAGCTCTTCGAACCCGGCCTGCACGTGGTCGCGACGAAGGAGCAGTACAACCAGCTGTTCACGATGCACGGCACGATCATGCTGCTGATGTTCGCGACGCCGCTGTTCTCCGGCTTCGCGAACGCGATCATGCCGCTCCAGATCGGCGCGCCCGACGTCGCCTTCCCGCGACTCAACGGCTTCGCCTTCTGGCTCTACCTGTTCGGCTCGCTCATCGCGGTCGGTGGCTTCCTCACCCCGCAGGGCGCCGCCTCGTTCGGGTGGTTCGCCTACGCGCCACTGAGTGACACGACGTTCACACCGGGGCTCGGCGGCACACTCTGGGTCTTCGGGCTCGGCATGACCGGCTTCTCGACGATCCTCGGCGCGGTGAACTTCATCACCACGATCATCACGATGCGTGCCCCGGGTCTGACCATGTTCCGCATGTCGATCTTCACCTGGAACACCCTCGTGACGGCGCTCCTCGTCCTGATGGCCTTCCCGGTCCTCGCGACGGCGCTCTTCGGCCTCGGTCTCGACCGCGTCTTCGACGCGCAGATCTTCAACCCGGCCAACGGCGGGGCCCTGCTCTGGCAGCACCTGTTCTGGTTCTTCGGGCACCCCGAGGTCTACATCATCGCGCTGCCGTTCTTCGGCATCGTCTCCGAGGTCTTCCCGGTGTTCAGCCGCAAGCCGATCTTCGGGTACAAGACCCTGGTCTACGCGACCATCTCCATCGCGGCCCTCTCGGTCACGGTGTGGGCGCACCACATGTACGTCACGGGTGGCGTCCTGCTCCCGTGGTTCTCGCTCATGACGATGCTGATCGCGGTTCCGACCGGCGTGAAGATCTTCAACTGGGTCGGCACCATGTGGCGCGGGTCGGTGACCTTCGAGACCCCGCTCCTCTGGGCGCTCGGCTTCCTGATCACCTTCACGTTCGGTGGTCTCACCGGCGTGATCCTGGCGTCGCCGCCGCTCGACTTCCACGTGTCGGACTCGTACTTCGTCGTGGCGCACTTCCACTACGTCGTCTTCGGCACGGTCGTGTTCGCGATGTTCTCCGGCTTCTACTTCTGGTGGCCGAAGTGGACCGGCAAGATGCTCAACGAGCGCCTCGGCAAGATCCACTTCTGGCTCCTGTTCATCGGGTTCCACACCACGTTCCTCATCCAGCACTGGCTGGGCGTCATCGGGATGCCGCGTCGCTACGCGACCTACCTGCCGAACGACGGCTTCACCTGGATGAACCAGCTGTCGACGATCGGCTCGATGATCCTCGCGATCTCGTTCCTGCCGTTCATCTTCAACGTCTACGTGACCGCCCGGAACGCACCCAAGGTCGCCGTGAACGACCCGTGGGGCTACGGCCGTTCGCTCGAGTGGGCGACCTCCTGCCCGCCGCCGCGTCACAACTTCACGTCGATCCCGCGCATCCGTTCGGAGTCCCCGGCCTTCGACCTGAACCACCCCGAGGCCGGTGTGCCGATCGGTGTCGGTCCCGCGAAGGACGCCCCCGATGCCCCGACCTACGACGCCGCGAAGGGCGAGGTGAAGTAAGGCCATGCGCGCGAACACCAACCTGTTCTGGATCCTCTTCGGGTTCTTCATCCTGGCGGACGCCGCCTACACCACGTGGGCGATGATCTACTACGGCGAGCCCGAGTGGGTGGGCACCGTGGCGATCGGCCTGACGGGCCTGATGTCGGCGTTCATCGCCTTCTACCTCGGCAAGGTCATGTCGTCCCAGGGCGGGGTACTGCCCGAGGACCGTCCCGACGCCAACATCGAGGACGGCGACGCCGAGCTCGGGCACTTCAGCCCGTGGTCCTGGTGGCCGATCCTGTTGGCCGCCGCCGTCGGCGTCTGCTTCCTGGGCGTCGCAGCCGGCCTGTGGATCGTCCCGATCGGGCTCGTCCTCGTGGCGATCACCCTGGTCGGCTGGGTCTACGAGTACTACCGCGGCAACTTCGGGCACTGACCCGGCGCTGCAGCACACCTGACACTTCGGGCGGCACCAGAACGGTGCCGCCCGAAGTGCGTCCGGGGGATCGATCCCCGGTTCGGATCCGGAACAAACGGGCCCGCCCGCGACTTGACTGGAGCGGACCTCCCACCACAGCGAAAGGAGTCACCTCAGGTGACCGACAAGCGCACCCTCATCATCTTCGGCGCGACGGGCGACCTCGCCTCCCGCCTGCTCCTGCCGGGCCTCGGCACGTTCCTGCAGAGCGGCCGCGCCGTCCCCGTGCAGTTGATCGGCACGGGCCGCAGTGAGCGCACCCCCGAGAAGTGGAAGGACATCGTCACGCAGTCCTTCGCGTCGCAGGACGTCAAGGGGCCGGAGGTCGACGCGACCATCGAGTCGACCCAGTTCATCCAGGGCGACCCCACCGACCCGAAGCACCTCGAGGCCCTCCTGGCCGCGGCCGACTCCGAGCCGATCCTGTACTTCGCCCTCCCGCCGCAGATCGCCTCCGACATCTGCGAGGCGCTCGAGCACGTCGAGCTGCCCGAGGGCACGACCCTGGCGTTCGAGAAGCCCTTCGGCACCGACGTCGCCAGCGCGCGGGCCCTCAACGAGACGGTGCTCAAGCTCGTCCCCGAGGAGCGCGTCCACCGCACGGACCACTTCCTCGGCCGCACCACGGTGTTGAACATCATCGGTCTGCGCTTCGCGAACCGCCTGTTCGAGCCGATCTGGAACGCCGAGAACATCGAGAAGGTCGACATCTTCTACGACGAGACCCTCGGTCTCGAGAACCGCGCGCAGTACTACGACGAGGCCGGCGCGATGGTCGACATGATCCAGTCGCACCTGCTGCAGATCCTCGGCATCGTGACGATGGACGCTCCTGCCGACATCGACTCCGTCGAGTTCCGCTCGTCCCTCGCCCGTGTGCTCCGTTCGACCGAGCTCAAGGGCGGCGACCCGAAGGTCGCGTCCCGTCGTGCCGTCTACACGGCCGGCACCATCGACGGCAAGGAACTGCCCTCGTACCAGGACGAGGACGGCGTCGACAAGTCGCGCGCCACCGAGACGCTCGCCGAGATCTCGGTCGAGGTGGACACCGCCCGCTGGAAGGGCGTCCCCTTCACCCTCCGCTCCGGCAAGGCCCTCGGTGCCAGCCGCAAGGAGGTCCTGATCACCTTCAAGCCGGTGACGCGCCTGCCGTCCGGCCTGTCCGGTCGCCCGAAGACGGACACGCTCCGCATCGTCCTGAACCCGGACGAGATCGAGCTGACGGTCTCGGCGAACGGCGGCGGCAACCCCTTCGAGATGGGGCAGGTCACCCTGTCCTCGTCGTTCGCGGACGGCGAGCTGACCCCGTACGGCGAGGTGCTCAACGGCATCTTCCACGACGACCCGCTGCTGTCCATCCGCGGTGACGTCGCCGAGCGTTGCTGGGAGATCGTGGAGCCGGTCGTCGCCGCCTGGAAGGCCGACGAGGTCCCGCTCGAGGAGTACCGCGCCGGTTCGCGCGGCCCGGCGGACTGGGAGTCGTCGTCCTGACGGACGCGCTGCCGACGTCCTGAACGGACGCCCTGACGGACGGGAGGCCCGGTGCCAGCTGGCACCGGGCCTCCCGTCCGTCGTGGGGTCGGTGCAGAGCACCGCACGGCGCGTCAGGCGGGGGAGCCGGCGCGCTCACCCTCGCCCGTCCACGACCGCGTGCCGCCGTCGTGGACGGGCAACCGCGTGCGGTGCCCGACGGTCGCGCCACGGGCGCGCTCGATGGCGTCCGCTGCCGACACGAGGGTCAGGTGCGACAGCACCTGCGGGGTGTTGCCGATGTGGTGTCCGGTGGCGACGTCGATCTCCTCGGAGAGCATGCCGACGTCGTTCGCGTACCCGACGAGGACGTCCATCAGGTGCTCGGCGTCCTCGACCCGGCCGGAGGCGGCGTACTGCTCGACCAACCAGAACGAGCAGGCCAGGAACGGGTGTTCGGCACCGGACAGCCCGTCGAAGCCGGCGGTCGTACGGTAGCGGAGCACGAGGCCGTCGGCGCCGACGCGCAGGTCCTCCTCGATCGCGCGCACGGTGCCCGTCATCCGGGGGTCGTCGGCGCGACAGAACCCGACCTGCGGCAGGACGAGCAGACTCGCGTCGACCTCGTCGGTGTCGTAGTGCTGGCGGAACGAACCGCGCTCGGCGTTCCAGCCGTGCTCCTCGATCTCGGCGCGGACGGTGTCGCGGAGGGTGCGCCAGCGGTCGACCGGTCCCTCGAGGCCGAACTCCTCGACCGCTGCGACCCCGCGGTCGAACGCGGCCCAGATCATCACCCGCGAGTGCGTGAAGCTGCGCCGCGGGCCGCGCATCTCCCAGATGCCGTTGTCCGGCTCCTGCCAGTGCTCCTCGACGTAGCCGAGCAGCGCCCGCTGCAGCGCCCAGGAGTCGGCGTTCTCCTCGACCCCGAGCTCGCGTGCGTCGTGCAGCGCCGCGAGCACCTCGCCGAAGACGTCGCCCTGGTACTGCGTCGAGGCGCCGTTGCCGACCCGCACGGGCGTCGACCCGAGGTACCCGGGCAGCTCGGGTAGTTCGCGTTCGGGGAGCTCGCGTTCGCCGGCGATGCCGTACATGATCTGCACGTCGGCGGGGTCGCCGGCGATCGCGCGCAGCAGCCAGCCCCGCCAGTGCGTGGCCTCGTCGCGGTAGCCGTGGGCGATGAGCGAGGCGAGCGCGAGGGAGGCGTCGCGCAGCCACACGTACCGGTAGTCCCAGTTGCGTTCGCCGCCCGGGTCCTCCGGCAGGCCCGTGGTCGCGGCGGCGACGACGCCACCGGTGTCGCCGTGGGTCATCGCGCGGAGGAACACCAGCGACCGTCGAGCGGCGGAGGCGTAGCGACCGGGGGTCCGTGCGGGAGCGGTCCACGACGTCCACCACGAGATGGTGTGCGTGAGGGCCGCGTCGACGTCGAGCGGCTCGGGTGGTTCGCGGTGCGACGGGTACCAGGTGAGCACCGTGTCGAGCACGTCGCCGTCGTGGATCGTCGTGACGGCGGTGTGCCGGTGGTCATCGGCTCGGAACCGCGGCCCACGGACGATCACCGAGCCGGGACCGGCCGTCGCGAGCAGCGCCGGTTCGACCTCGTCCCCGATCTGCCGGATCCACGGCAGGGCCCGCGAGTAGTCGAACCGGATCCGGAGCGTCTGCCGGAGCTCGACGCTGCCGCGGAGCCCACGCACCCGCCGGACGATCGAGGGCCGGTGCGCGCCGACGGGCATGAACTCGGTGACCTCGACCACGCCGTCGCGGGTGGTCCAGACGGTCGAGAGCACGAGGGTGTCGCCGTGGTAGTGCCACTGTGCGGTGGCGTCGTCGTCGACGGGCCGCAGGGTCCAGTGCCCGTGGTCTTCGGTGCCGAGCAGCGACGCGAAGGTGGACGGGCTGTCGAAGCGCGGCAGGCACGCCCAGTCGATGGTCCCGTCACGGCCGACCAGGGCAGCGGTGCCGGTGTCGCCGATCAGGGCGTGGTCCTCGATGCGGTTCGGCGGTGTGTGCGGTGCAGCTGTGTGCGGTGCAGCTGTGGGCGGTGCGGCCGGCTCGGTGCTCATGGACCGATCGAACACCCGATGCCCGAGCGCCGCGGGCAGCGTCGGGGGCTCTGACCCGAGATCGTGATGAAGGGTCGCTCAGGCCGGGTCGGAGGCGTCGGACTCGATGATTCCGACCCGCGCGAGCTCGCTCCACAGGCCGGCGCCGTCCGGTGCGTACACCCAGGGCGCCGACGAGTCACGGGAGCGTTCCTGTGCACGTGATCGACCGCCGGCCAGGACCGCCTCGCTCGTGGACAGCTGCCGGATGGCGACGCCCGCGACGTTGTCCGGGTGCTCGCGCGAGAAGTCGCCGTAGAGGCTCTCGTCGTGCTGTCCGTCGTCGCCGACCAGGAGCCATCGGATGTCCGGGAAGTCCTTCGCGAGCCGCCGGAGGTTCTCCTGCTTGTGCAGCTGGCCGCTGCGGAAGAACCGGTCGTGTGTGGGGCCCCAGTCGGTGAGCAGGAGCGTGCCGGACGGGTACATGTTGCGCGACAGGAAGCGCTGCAGCGTCGGGGCGACGTTCCACGCCCCGGTCGACAGGTAGACCGTCGGGGAACCGGGGTGCTGCGCGAGGATCCGCTCGTACAGCACGGACATGCCCGGCACCGGGCGGCGGGCGTGCTCGGTCAGGACGAACGAGTTCCAGGCGGCGAGCATGGGCCGGGGGAGCGAGGTCACCATGACGGTGTCGTCGATGTCGGACAACAGCCCGAAGCGGGTGTCCGGGTGGACGACGAACACGTCGGCCTCGACGTCGCGTCCACCGCCTGCCGACAGCCGCACCGTGCGCCAGCCGGGCTCGAGGTCGATCGGGACGATGGTGTCGACGACGCCGCCACGGTCGGTCTCCACCACGTGGGAGACCCCGCCGGCGGTGACGGTGACCTCGGCGTGGTCGACGGCGACGCTCGTGAAGCTCTTCCAGCCGCGGACGCCCGCGTAGGAGACGTCGGAGGCGAGCCCCCGGCGCGTTAGCAGCACACGGCACAGGATGCGCACCCAACCGGGCGCGCCGTAACCGGTGTACGGGACCACCGTGGGGACGAGTCCGCGACGGCGTGCACGGTGCTCGCGGAACTCCTGGACGGCGTCCTCGATGCGGGCCGCGCGGTGCAGGAGCGGCTCGGCCAACGACGGCTCGTGGGGCGTCGGGTCGGGCATGGCGTCATCATCCCATGTGCGCCTGACGAAACCCGCGCGCTCCGCGGAACTGGTGAGTCGCAGCCACGTTCCAGGCGCGTTCTGCGAAAGTTGTCCCCGTCACACCAACCAACCGCGCTGGAGCGCAAGAGGAGAACACGTGCTCGTCACCGAGGTAACGAACGCTCTGCCGGGGGGATCATCACTGCTCAGGAACGAGCCGGTCCAAGCCCGCAGTTCGGCGCGCCTCGCCGGCCTCCTCGACGCCGCAGCCGCGGTGATCGACGAGATCGGGTTCGAACGGCTCACGACCGCCATGGTGGCCGAGCGCGCGGGGGCGTCGATCGGCACCGTCTACCGGTACTTCCCGGACCGCATCGCCGTGGTCGAGGCACTCGCGATCCGCTGCACCCAGCGGCTGGCCTCGCGCTTCGTCGAGGCGCTCGACGCCAGCGGCGCCGAGATCTGGCAGGACGCCAACGACGCGCTCATCGACCTGACCGCCGAGATGTACCGCACCGAGCCCGGCTTCCGAGCCATCCGCTTCGGCGACCCGGCGGACACCGGTACGGGCGACGCCGAGGACCGCATGGGGGCGCTGGGTGCGACCGTCGGCCAGATCATGCGCGACCGCTTCGGTCTCCCGGACGACGAGCGCATCACCCGCGCCTGGGTCGTCCTCGCCGAGTCCGGTCACGCGGTGCTGGCGCGGGCGCACCGCGACCGCGAGCACCCCGACACGGAGCTGATCGAGGAGTACCGCCGGATGAACCGTGCGCACCTGGAATCGGTGATCGCCGCGTCCTGACGATCCGGTCGGCCCAGCGCGACACGCCGGGAACCGAACCGACCCGCCCGCGCCTCCGAACACCGAGGCGCGGGCGTCGTCGTCCCCGCTGGATCGCGCCGCGTCGGTGGTGACCCCGGAGCGGCCGGTGGTCCGAAACCCGTCACGCGGCGACGCGACCGAACCGATGTCGGAACCCCCGGGTACTCTCATCCGGAGTCGGGCTACCTCCGAACAGAAGGGCACCCCATGATCGAGTTCCGCTCGGTGCGCAAGACCTACCCGGACGGCACGACTGCGGTCGAGCACTTCGATCTGGTCATCCCGTCCCGGACCACCACCGTCTTCGTCGGATCCAGCGGCTGTGGCAAGACCACGCTGCTCCGCATGATCAACCGCATGGTCGACCCCACCTCCGGGACCGTCGAGATCGACGGTTCCGACGTCGCCGGGATCAACCCCGTCGAGCTCCGTCGCCACATCGGGTACGTCATGCAGAACTCCGGACTCCTGCCGCACCGGAAGGTCGTCGACAACATCGCGACCGTCCCGCTGCTGACCGGCGTCTCCAAGGCCGATGCGCGCGAGCGCGCCCTCGCGCTCATGGACACCGTCGGCCTCGACCGCGCCTTCGCCGACCGCTACCCCTCGCAGCTCTCCGGCGGCCAGCAGCAGCGCGTCGGTGTGGCCCGCGGGTTGGCCGTCGACCCGAACATCCTGCTCATGGACGAGCCGTTCGGTGCGGTCGACCCGTTGGTGCGCAACGACCTGCAGGACGAGCTCATCCGCCTGCAGCGTGAACTCGGCAAGACCGTCGTGTTCGTGACGCACGACATCGACGAAGCGTTCAAGCTCGGCGACCAGGTCGTCATCCTCAAGAAGGGCGGCGAGATCGCCCAGCAGGGGACGCCGGCCGAGATCCTCGCCGCACCGGCCGACGACTTCGTCGCCACGTTCATCGGCGCCGGTCGCGGGCGCCGCGCGCTCCGTGTCGAGCAGACCCCGACCGGTCCGATCGTCGTCGACGGTGACGGCCGCGCCGCCGGTGTGCTGACGGGCCCGGTCGGGGTCGTCGACGCCGCCGCGGCCGTGCCGCAGTCCGACGCCCGAGCAGCAGAGGCCGGAGCGTCCCACGACGCACCGGGTGCTCCGGCGCAGGGTGGGGGCACCCGGTGAAGTGGGTGCTGGCGAACCTCGACACGATCTGGGACAACACGCTGTCCCACCTCGCGATCGCGATCCCGCCGATCATCGTCGCGTTCCTGCTGTCGATCCCGATCGGGTGGCTGGTGGTCCGGCTCCAACGCCCCGGTGGGTCGCGCTTCGCGTCGGGTGTGGGTAGCAGCATCGTCACCCTCGCCGGCCTGCTGTACGCCATCCCGTCGCTCGCCCTGTTCGTCGCGCTCCCGAGCATCATCGGCACCGGTCTGCAGAGCCCGGTCAACGTCGTCATCGGCCTGACCCTGTACGGCCTCGCGCTGATGGTCCGGTCAACGGTCGACGGCCTGACCTCGGTCGACGCCGAGACCAAGTCCGCCTCGACCGCCATGGGCTACTCGCCGGCGCAGCGGTTCTTCCGGGTCGAGCTCCCGCTCGCCGGCCCGGTCCTGCTCGCCGGGCTCCGAGTGGTCTCGGTGTCCACGATCTCGCTCACCACCGTCGGCGCGGTCCTCGGCATCCCGAGTCTGGGGTTGTTGTTCACCGACGGCCTGGGGCGTGGGATCTACGAGGAGATCCTCTCCGGCATCGTCATGGTGCTCGTGCTCGCCTTCGCGTTGGACGGCCTCCTCGTGCTGCTCGGGCGGCTGGTGATGCCGTGGACCCGGACGAACTCGGTGTCGCGTCGCCAGGCCCGCCGGGTCCTGCAAGCAGCGGAGGTCTCCTCGTGATCATCGGTCAGGCCTTCGCGTGGGTGTTCGACCCCGCGAACTACGGCAGCTTCAACGCCATCCCCGCGCGACTCTGGGAACACGTCTGGATCACCCTGCTCGCGGTGCTCATCGCCTCGGTGATCGCCGTGCCCGTCGGGTACGCCATCGGGCACACGCGTCGAGCCCGTGGGTTCGCGATCGCGGTGTCGGGCGGTGTCCGAGCGCTCCCGACGCTCGGTGTGCTCTCGCTCTTCGCCCTGCTGCTGGGGATCGGTCTGCAGGCACCCCTGCTCGCGCTCGTCGTGCTGGCGATCCCGTCGGTCCTGGCCGGCGCGTACTCCGGTGTCGAGTCCGTCGACCCCGGCGTCGTCGACGCCGCGAAGGCCCAGGGCATGACCGGCTGGCAGATCCTGTGGAAGGTCGAGATCCCGCTCGGGCTGCCGCTGCTGATCGGCGGGATCCGCGCCGCGGTGCTGCAGGTCGTCGCCACGGCGACACTCGCCGCCTACGTCGGCGCCGGTGGCCTCGGCGGCTACTTCTTCCTCGGGCTGAAGACCCAGGACTACGCCGAGATGCTCGGCGCCTCCATCCTCGTGATCGCGCTCGCGATCGCGTTCGAGATCGTGTTCGCCGTGCTGCAGCGGGCGGCGGTGCCGAAGGGCACCGCGGACCCGTCGGCTCGACAGCGCCAGGGGTCGCGCGAGCGAGCCCGCAATCCCCTCCCGGAAGGAAATCCCTCGTGATCACAGCACCCAAGATCCGCGCCGGCGTCGCCGCCGCGATGGCGTTGGGCGTCGCAGCCGCCCTGGCCGGCTGCGCGTCGAGCGACCCGCTCGACAGCGGGTCCAGCGGCTCGTCCGACTCGAAGACCATCGTCGTCGGCTCGCAGCAGTACTACTCCAACGAGATCATCGCAGAGCTCTACGCCCAGGTCCTCGAGAAGGACGGCTTCGACGTGAAGCGCAACTTCAACATCGGGCAGCGCGAGGTCTACATCCCGCAGCTCGAGAAGGGCGCGATCGACGTGATGCCGGAGTACAGCGGCAACCTGCTGCAGTACTTCGACAAGAACTCGGACGCGAAGACCGCCGAGCAGATCGACGACGGGCTCGACAAGGCCCTGCCGAAGGGCCTCCGCGTCCTCGACGAGGCCGACGCGACCGACCAGGACAGCTACACCGTCACGAAGAAGTTCTCCGAGGACAACGACGTCACGAGCCTGGCCGAACTGAAGAACGTCGACGAGAAGCTCACCATGGGCGCGAACTCCGAGAACCAGACGCGTCCCTACGGCCCGAAGGGACTCAAGTCGGTCTACGGCGTCGACGTCGACTTCAAGGCGATCGAGGACTCCGGTGGGGCGCTCACCGTCAAGGCGCTCAAGGACGGCACCGTCCAGATGGCCGACATCTACACGGCCGACCCGAGCATCAAGGCGAACGACTTCGTCACGCTGGAGGACCCGGAGAACCTGATCCTCCCGCAGAACGTCATCCCGGTCGTCTCCGACAAGGTCGACGAGAAGGCGGCCGACGCGATCGACTCGGTCAACGAGAAGCTCACGACGGATGCCCTGATCGAGCTCAACACCAAGAGCACGGCCGACAAGGAGAAGGCGTCCACCATCGCCGAGGACTGGCTCGAGGCCGAGGGTCTGCTGTAACCACTGCACCGCCACTGCACCTCGCAGTTGAGCGACAGGCGTCGGGTATCCACCCGGCGCCTGTCGTCGTTCACGGGGCGGCCGATGCGAACATCCGTGCCGCACGGTTGTGCCGTGCAGAGCGCTTGCACGTTTGTGCACGTACCGGTTCTACAAGTTGTCGAAGTGGAGTCCGAGGCGATAGCGTTGGGGTGTCCCAAGGGCTGTGACACCTGATGTATCCGTTCCACAGGAAGCAACTGACGTGCACGAACAGCGCGCGGCCACCCGTCTCGGAATCGCCGCATGAACGACCTCCTCGATCCGCTCCTCCTGTCGCGGTGGCAGTTCGGTCTGACGACCATCTACCACTTCCTCTTCGTCCCGCTGACGATCGGCATGGCAGCCGTGGTGGCCGTGTTCCAGACCGCCTGGTACCGGACCGGCCGCGCGCACTACCTGCAGCTGACGCGGTTCTTCGGGCGGATCTTCCTGATCAACTTCGCCATGGGTGTCGTGACGGGCATCGTGCAGGAGTTCCAGTTCGGCATGAACTGGTCGAACTACTCACGTTTCGTCGGTGACGTCTTCGGTGCACCGCTCGCGCTCGAGGGGATCCTGGCGTTCTTCTTCGAGGCGGCCTTCATCGGCATCTGGATCTTCGGCTGGGACCGCCTGCCCAAGGGCCTGCACCTGGCGAGCATCTGGTGCGTCTGCGCGGGCACGATCATGTCGGCGTACTTCATCATCGCCGCGAACGCGTTCATGCAGCACCCGGTCGGCTTCGCGATGAACGAGGCAAAGGGCCGTGCGGAGCTCACCGACATCTGGGCCGTGCTCGGCAACAAGGTCGCCCTGGCCGCCTTCCCGCACACGCTCTTCGCCTGCTTCATGGTCGCCGCGGCGGTCATCATCTCGGTCGCGGCCTACCACCTGGCCCGCAACCAGAACCTCGAGACGATGATGCCGGCGCTCAAGTTCGGCATGTGGACGATGCTCGCGGCGGGGGCGCTGACCGTCCTGACCGGCGACCAGCTCGGACTGACGATGGTCGACACGCAGCCGATGAAGATGGCGGCGGCCGAGGCGCTGTACAACACCGCGACCGGCAAGGACGCCTCGTTCTCGATCTTCACGCTCGGCACCCCCGACGGCGTGCACGAGCTGTTCTCGATCCGGGTGCCGTACCTGCTGTCGTTCCTGTCGACGCACACGTTCAACGGCACGGTCGAGGGCATCAACGACCTGCAGGCGCAGTACACGCAGGTGTACGGCCCCGGCGACTACAAGCCGATCATCTGGGTCACCTACTGGTCGTTCCGCTGGATGATCGCCCTCGGTGTCGGCGCGGTCATGGTCTCGCTGGTCGGGCTGTGGCTGACCCGCAAGGGCCGGTTCCCGACGCAGCGCTGGGTGTGGCGCATCGCCACCTGGACGGTGCCGCTGCCGATGGCCGCGATGATCGTCGGCTGGGTCTTCACCGAGATGGGCCGCCAGCCGTGGCTCGTGTTCGGGCTGCTCCGGACGAAGGACGGTGTGTCGCCGAACGTGACCGGACTCGAGGTCCTCATCTCGCTGCTGGTCTTCACCCTGATCTACGGCTCGCTGGCCGTCGTCGAGTTCAAGCTCATCAAGAAGGTCGCGCAAGAGGGGCCCGCCGACCCGGACGAGGTCGACGAGGAGACCGGCGAGGTCAAGCACGAAGTGACGGTCTACTAGAAATGGACGCTGCCTGATGGATCTCCCCGTTCTCTGGTTCGCGATCGTCGGCGTCTTCTTCGTCGGCTACTTCGTCCTCGACGGATTCGACTTCGGTGTCGGTATGTCCCTGCCGTTCCTCGGCAAGGACGACACCGACCGTCGGGTCCTGATCAACACCATCGGCCCGGTCTGGGACCTCAACGAGACCTGGGTCATCGTCGCCGGGGCCTGCCTGTTCGCGGCGTTCCCGGAGTGGTACGCCACGATGTTCTCCGGGTTCTACCTGGCGCTGCTGCTCATCCTCGCTGCACTCATCGTCCGAGGGGTGTCGTTCGAGTACCGGCACCAGAACAAGCACCTCGCGTGGAAGCGCCGCTTCGACCTCATGATCATCGTCGGCAGCGCCGTGCCGTCGTTCCTGTGGGGCGTCGCGTTCGGCAACGTCGTCCGTGGCGTCCCGATGGACGCCGGGCACAACTTCACCGGCACGATCTTCGACCTGCTCAACCCGTTCGCGCTGCTGACCGGTGTCGCGACGCTGCTGGTCTTCTTCACCCACGGGGTCGTCTTCGTCGCGCTGAAGACCGAGGGCGAGATCCGCGTCCGCGCCAAGCGCCTGGCGACCCGGGCCGGCATCGTCACGATCGTGGTCGGCGCCGTGTTCCTGGTGTCGATGGCCTTCGTCCGGGCCACCCCGGCCTCGTTGGTGCTCTCCGTGGTCGCCGCCCTGGCCCTGGTGCTCGCGGTGCTCTGCAACGCCTGGGGCAAGGAGGGGCGTGCCTTCACCCTGATGGCGATCACCATCGCCGCGATCGTGCTCGCGATGTTCACGGCGATCTTCCCCGACGTCATGCCGGCTTCGAACGACGTCGCGAACAGCCTGAACGTGTACAACGCCTCGTCCGGGTCGTACACGCTGACCGTGATGAGCTGGGTCGCGCTGATCTTCGTGCCCCTGGTCTTCGCGTACCAGGCCTGGACCTACTGGGTGTTCCGCAAGCGCGTCTCCCGCGCCCAGGTCACCGCGGCCGCGCACTAGGCGGACGACGATGAAGCCCCTCGACCCCCGACTCCTGCGGTTGTCCCGGACGGCGCGCGGTTTCATCGTCGCCGCCGCCGGCACGGGAGTCCTCCGCACGCTCGCGACCATCGCGATCGCGTGGGGGATCGCTGCGGCCGTCACCCTCGGGGTCGACGCCGTCCGCGACGGCAGGGTTCCAGCGGCGTTCGGGCAGGCGCTCGCGCTGCTCGGCGGGGCGTTCGTCCTGCGTGCGGTGGCCGCGTGGGCCACCGACGACCTGGCGGCCCGTGCTGCGGCGACGGTGAAGAGCGAGATGCGGACGACGGTGCTCGCCCGCGCCGCCGAGCGCGGTCCGTCGTGGCTCGCCGGTCGGTCGAGCGCCGGCTTCGCCACCACGCTCGGCCCCGGGCTCGACGCACTCGACGCCTACTTCGGCCGGTACCTGCCGCAGCTCGCGCTCACCGCGATCGCGACGCCGATGCTCCTGGTGGCGATCGGCCTCGGCGACCTGACGAGCGGGCTGATCATCCTGTTCGCCCTGCCGGTGATCCCGGTCTTCATGATCCTGATCGGCCTGGCGACGCAGTCGCTGCAGCGGAAGCAGTCGGACGCCCTCGCGAAGCTCGGTGCCGCCTTCACCGAAGCCGTCGAGGGGCTCGCCACGCTCAAGGTCTTCGGCCGTGCACGCCGCCAGGTCGGTCGCATCGCGGCGGTCACCGACGAGTACCGCCGCGGCACGATCGGCGTGCTCCGGCTGTCGTTCGTGAGCGGCTTCGCGCTCGAGCTCGCCGCGAGCCTGTCCGTCGCACTGGTCGCCGTCTCGATCGGCATCCGCCTGGTGGACGGTTCACTCGGCCTCGGCGCCGCGATGTTCGTGCTCGTGCTCGCACCGGAGGCCTTTGCCCCCGTCCGCCAGGTCGGCGCCGACTTCCACGCCGCCCAGGACGGCGTCGAGGCCTCGGCCGCGGTGCTCGACGTGCTCGCCGACGACGAGGCCGCATCGTCGTCCGCGACCGGCAGCAGCGGGACCGACACGGACACCGCAGCACCCGCCACCGCGGTGGACGTCCGGGGGCTCGACGTCCGCGGGCTCACCGTCCGCCGACCCGACGTCGTGATCGGGCCGTTCGACCTGCGCGCCGAGCCCGGCACCGTGGTCGTGCTGGCCGGCCCGAGCGGTTCCGGCAAGTCGAGCATCATCGCCGCACTCCGCGGCGTCCTGCCGCACGACGGCGTCGTCACCGTGCCCGGCCCGGCCGGTGCCTCCGTCGCCGAGCGCACCACGTGGGCCGACCAGCGGCCGCGTCTCGTCCGCGGGACGATCGCCGAGAACGTCGCGCTCAGCGCGACCCCCGACGACGCCGACGTGCGCACCGCTCTGGGCGACGCGGGGCTGGGACTCGACCCGGGCCTCCCGGTCGGCGCCGGTGGCAGCGGACTGTCCGGGGGCCAGGCACAGCGCGTCGCCGTCGCCCGCGCGCTCTACCGGGCGCGCCGCGAGCAGACCCCGCTCGTCCTGCTCGACGAGCCGACGTCCGCGCTGGACGCCGAGGCCGAGGCGCGGGTCATCGCGGCCGTTCGTGGCCTGGCGGCCGACGGCGCCGTCGTCGTGGTCGCCAGCCACCGACCCGCGGTCGTCGCCGCGGCGGACGTCCGCGTGGACGTCCGCGCCGGCGGGTCCGTGACGGTCCGCAGGGGGGTGCGCGCATGAGCCGGGAGGCCCGTGGTGGCTCCGTCCTGCGGCTCGCGATGCCGCACGGGTCGGGTTGGGCGAAGGCGGTCGCCGCCGGATCGCTCAGCGCGCTCTGCGCCGTCGCGCTCCTCGCCGCGAGCGGCTACCTGATCACCCGCGCCGCCGAGCACCCGCCGATCCTGTACCTGACGCTCGTGATGGTCGGCGTGCGCGCCTTCGCGCTCGGGCGTGCCGTGCTGCGCTACGTCGACCGGCTCGCCGGGCACGACGCCTCGTTCCGGCAACTGGCCGTGGTGCGGACGGAGATGTACCGGCGGCTCGCGTCGATCGCGCCCGCCGGACTCGGACGGACCGGACGCGGCGACCTCATGACGCGGCTGGTGACCGACACGGACCGGCTGCAGGACCTGCCGATCCGCGTCGTCGGCCCGCTCGTCTCCGCCGGGGTCGTCGCGGTGCTGTCGGTCGTCGCCGTGGCGCTCGTGTCGGTGCCGGCGGCGCTCGTGCTCGTCCTCGCGCTGGCGGTCGCGGCCCTGGTCGGCACGATCGTCACCCGGGTGATCGCCGAGCGCTCGGACCGCGAGACCGCCGCCGACCGGGGCCGGGTCGCGGACCTCGTGCTCGACACCGTCCGGACGCTCGACGTCTTCGCCGCGTACGGCACCCTCGACGAACGGCTCGCGCACATCGCCCGGCTCGACGCCGGCGTCACCCGGGCCGTCCGGCGCCGTGGCACGGTCGAGTCGCTCGTCGGTGCCCTGGTCGGCCTGGTCGGTGGCGGTGCCGTGATCGGGACCCTCGCCGTCGGTGCGCCTGCCGTGGTGTCCGGGGCGCTCGACGGTCCGCTCTGGGCACTGGCGGTCTTCGTGCCGCTCGCGCTCTTCGAGGTCGTCGGGACCGTCCCGCTCGCCGTCCTGACGCTCCGACGGGTGCGTGCTGCGGCCGACCGGGTGGAGCAAGTGGTGCCCGCCGAGGTGCCCGACGGCATCGTCCCCGAGCCGGACGAGGACGCCGACCCGGCGTCGCTCGTGGTCGAGGGCGCGGTCACACTCGCCGTCCACGACCTGACCGTCCGCTGGCCGGGGGCGGCTGAGCCCGCGGTCGACGGGATCTCGTTCACGCTCGCCCCCGGCGAGGTCGTCGTGCTCCAGGGGCCGAGTGGTGCCGGCAAGTCGACCCTGGTCGACGCGCTCGTCCGGTTCGTGGAGCACGAGGGGTCCTACACGCTCGACGGCGTCGAGGCGAAGGCGATGCACCCGGACGCGGTGCGGGCCCGGGTCGGCCTGATCGAACAGGACCCGTTCGTGTTCGACCAGTCGGTGCGGCAGAACCTGCTCTTCGCCCGTGAGACCGCGACCGACGACGAACTGCTCGCCGTGCTCGACCGGGTCGGCCTGGGGGACTGGGTCGTCCGGCGCGGCGGGCTGGACGCCTCGGTCGGGGAACGCGGCGTGCTCGTGTCCGGCGGCCAGGCACACCGCCTCGCGCTCGCCCGCGCGCTGCTGCACGCGTTCCCGGTGCTGGTGCTCGACGAACCGACCGCCGACATCGACCCGGACCTCGGCGACACCGTGCTGCGCGACCTCGTCACCACGGCCCGCGCGGCGGGTCGGACGGTCGTCATCGTGTCGCACGTCCCGGTGGCACCGGACCTGGTCGACCGCACCCTGCGGATGCGGGACGGACGCCTGCTCGCCGGGTGAGCCGACGGGCGGACGCGGGACGGGCCCGGCGGCTTGTATCGTTGACGTCCGTGACCACCGAGCAGCACGCCGAGGACCCGAACGCCTACGACTTCCGTCGTATCCAGGAGAAGTGGCAGCCCCGCTGGGAAGAGCTCGGGCTCTTCACCACCGACCTCGACGACACCCGTCCGCGCAAGTACATCCTCGAGATGTTCCCGTACCCGTCCGGCGACCTGCACATGGGGCACGCCGAGAACTGGGCGCTCGGTGACTTCGTCGCGCGGTACTGGCGGCAGCAGGGCTTCAACGTGCTGCACCCGATCGGCTGGGACTCGTTCGGCCTGCCCGCCGAGAACGCGGCGATCAAGCGCGGGGTGGACCCGAAGGACTGGACCTACGCGAACATCGAGCAGCAGAAGGCGTCCTTCAAGCGCTACGCGCCGTCGTTCGACTGGACCACCGAGATCCACACCTCGGACCCCGAGTACTACAAGTGGAACCAGTGGCTGTTCCTGAAGATGTACGAGAAGGGCCTGGCGTACCGCAAGGACAGCTGGGTGAACTGGGACCCGGTGGACCAGACCGTGCTGGCGAACGAGCAGGTCCTCCCCGACGGCACCTCGGATCGCTCCGGCGCCGTCGTCGTGAAGAAGAAGCTCACGCAGTGGTACTTCAAGATCACCGAGTACGCCGACCGGCTGCTCGACGACCTGAACCAGCTCGAGGGGCGGTGGCCGGCGAAGGTCATCGCGCAGCAGCGCAACTGGATCGGCCGTTCGGTCGGTGCCGACGTCGACTTCGTGATCGAGGGCCGCGACGAGCCCGTCACGGTGTTCACCACTCGTCCGGACACGATCCACGGGGCGACGTTCCTGGTGGTGGCCCCGGACTCGGACCTGGCTGCCGCGCTGGTTGCCGACCCGTCCGTGCCGTCCGCCGTCCGTGACGACTTCGACGCCTACCTGACGGCGACGCAGAAGACGTCCGAGATCGACCGGCAGAACGCCGACCGCCCGAAGACCGGCGTGCCGCTCGGTCGGTCGGCGATCCACCCGCTGACGGGGGAACGCCTGCCCATCTGGGCCGCCGACTACGTGCTCGCCGACTACGGCCACGGTGCCGTGATGGCCGTGCCCGCGCACGACCAGCGCGACCTCGACTTCGCGCGGGCGTTCGACCTGCCCGTCAAGGTGGTCGTCGACACGAACGCCGCCGTCACCGGGGCGATCCCGGTCATCCCCGAGGGCGCGACGCTCGACGACTTCGACGTGCCGACGCTCGACCCGGTCGCCACCGGCGAAGCGCTGACCGGTCAGGGGCGGATGATCAACTCCGGGCCGCTCGACGGCATGTCGAAGCAGCACGCCATCACCGCTGCCATCGCCCTGCTCGAGGAGCGCGGCACCGGTCGTGCCGCCAAGACCTACCGGCTGCGCGACTGGCTCATCTCGCGCCAGCGCTTCTGGGGCACCCCGATCCCGATCATCCACGGTGCCGACGGCTCCGAGCACCCGGTGCCCGAGGACCAGCTGCCGATCGTGCTGCCGGACACCGAGGGGCTCGACCTCAAGCCGAAGGGCACGTCCCCGCTCGGCGGCGCGACCGACTGGGTGAACGTGCCGAACCCCGTCGACGGCACCCCGGCGCTCCGCGACACCGACACGATGGACACCTTCGTCGACTCGTCGTGGTACTTCCTGCGGTTCCTGTCGGCGAACGACGACACCCAGGCGTTCGACCCGGCAGCCGCACGCCGCTGGGCTCCGGTCGACCAGTACATCGGCGGCATCGAGCACGCGATCCTGCACCTGCTCTACGCCCGCTTCGTCACGAAGGTGCTCTTCGACCTCGGGTACCTCGACTTCACCGAGCCGTTCTCGGCGCTGCTCAACCAGGGCATGGTGCTGTCCGGTGGCTCGAAGATGTCGAAGTCGAAGGGCGGCGTCTCACTCGGCGACGAGCTCGACGCGAACGGCGTCGACGCCATCCGCCTGGTGATGGGCTTCGCCGGCCCGCCGGAGGACGACATCAACTGGGAGGACGTCTCGCCGTCCGCCTCGGCTCGGTTCCTGGCGCGGGCGTACCGCCTGGCGCTCGACGTCACGTCCGCACGCGACGTCGTGTGGGCCGATGGCGACCGGGCACTCCGCCAGGTCACGCACCGGTTCCTCGCCGACGCCCCGGGGATGATGGAGTCGTTCAAGTTCAACGTCGTGATCGCGCGACTGATGGACCTGGTCAACGTCACCCGCAAGGCGATCGACAGCGGCCCCGGTGCCGGAGACCCCGCCGTGCGTGAGGCCGTCGAGACGATCGCGCTCGGCCTGAGCGTCTTCGCGCCGTACACCGGCGAGGAGATGTGGGAGAAGCTGGGCTACGAGGCCACCGTCGCCACGTACGGCTGGCGGAAGGCCGACCCGACGCTGCTCGTGCAGGAGACCCTGACGGCCGTCGTGCAGGTCAACGGCAAGGTGCGTGACTCGTTCGAGGTGTCGAAGTCGATCGAGGCGGATGAGCTCGAGCAGCTCGCACGGTCGTCGGCGAACGTGCAGCGGTACATCGGTGACCGCGAGATCGTGAAGGTGATCGTCCGCGCGCCGAAGCTCGTGAACATCGCCATCAAGGGGTAGCGACCGTCGCTGGCGTCGTCCCTCCACAGCAGGGGCGTTCGCGGCACCCGTCCACGGGTGTCGCCTCCGGAGCCCGGCCGATCGGCCGGGCTCCGTAGCGTTCGGGGCATGTCCTCCCCGTCGTCTCCCGGACCCTGGTGGTCCCGTCTCGCCTTGTCACCGCGGGCCGCCGTGGTGCTGGCGGCGGTCGTGGTGGTGGTCGCCGTCGTCGTGGTGCTCGTCGGGGCGATGGTGTCGGGCGGCGGCGGGGGCACCGACGGAACCGGAGGGGTCGTCGTGCGTGGGGCACCCACGTCCGGCGCGGGTGGGGCATCGGGTGCGCCCTCGCCGTCAGCCGGAGATGCTGCCGGTGCTCTGCCGTCCGGGCCGGGTGCCGGGCCGGTCGTCGTGCACGTGCTCGGGGCGGTACGGCGGAGCGGTGTGGTCGAGCTGCCGGCATCGAGCCGCGTCGGGGACGCGCTCGAACGTGCCGGTGGTGCCGCGGACGACGCCGACCTCGACCGCCTGAACCTTGCCCGGGTGCTGACGGACGGCGAGCGGTTGTACGTGCCGCGGCTCGGGCAGCAGGAGGTGCCGGAGGCGCTCGGGCCGGCGGCAGACGGTGCTGGCGCCGGGCGGGCTGCCGCTGCCGGGGCCGCGGGGGGCGGTGGCGGGGGCGGTGGCGATGCGGGTACCGGGGGTGAGGGGTCCGCCGTCGTCGACCTGAACGCCGCCGACCAGGCCGCACTCGAGACCCTGCCCGGGATCGGACCGGGGCTCGCTGGTCGGATCATCGCCTGGCGGGACGAGCACGGCCGGTTCACCGCGGTCGAGGACCTGCTCGACGTCAGCGGCATCGGGGACGTGCGGTTCGCCGAGCTCCGCGATCGTGTGCGGGTCTGAGGGGCGACGGTGCAGCTCGCGCCGAGTGCGATCGACCTGCGGGTCGCGGTGCCGGTCGCCGCCGCCTGGATCGCGACCGCCCTGCTCGTCGGCGTCCCCGACGTGGCACCCGTGGTCGGTGGGGCTGCGGCGATCCTCACCGGCGTCAGCGGCAGCGTGCTCCGGTCGCGTCGGGGCACCGGGGTCGTGCCGGTCGTCGCCGGTCTGCTGCTCGTCGCGGGGGCACTGACGACGCTGCTCGCGGTGTCGGTCACCGTGGGGGAGTCCCGGCGGGCCCCGGAACCGCTGCGCGCGCTCGTCGCGGGTCCGGGGTCGGGGCACGTGGACGTCGAGGCCGTGCTGACCCGTGACCTCGTGCCGGGCGACCGCTCCGTCACCGCGACGCTGGTGCGCGCTGACGAGCTCGACGGGCTCCGGGTGCCGGTCCGACTCGTCCCCGACCAGCACGGCGACGCACCGGTCGCCGTGCTGGCGGCCGGAGCCCGGGTCACCGTGACCGCCGCCGTTCGGCCGGACGAACCCGGTTCCGCGACCGCCTTCGTGGCGTTCCTGCGCGGGGCCCCGTCGTCGGTGCCGCCCGACGGACTGCTCGACGCCACCGACACCGCGCGGCAGGCGTTCGTCCGGGCCACGGCCGACCTGCCGCAGCCCGGAGCGGCGCTGCTGCGCGGACTCGCGATCGGGGACCGATCCGGCCTCGACCCGACGACCGAGGCGGCGATGGAGGCCTCCGCGCTGACGCACCTGACGGCGGTGTCCGGGGCGAACTGCGCGGTGGTGGTCGGGCTCGTCGTGGTCCTCGGCCGCGCCTGTGGCTTGCCGAGAGGCGCCCGGGCCGCGGCGGCCGTCGGCGTGCTCCTGGTGTTCGTCGTACTCGTGCGGCCCGACCCCTCGATCGTCCGGGCGACGGTGATGGCGATCGTGGTGCTCGCCGTGCACCTGGCCGGTCGACCGGTGCGGGGCGTCCCGCTCATCACCCTCGCCGCGGTCGGCATGCTCGTGGTCGACCCCTGGTTCGCACGGTCGTCTGCGTTCGCCCTGTCCGTGCTCGCCACGAGCGGGATCGTGGTGCTCGCCCCGCCGCTCACCGAGCTCCTGGCGCGTCGTGTGTGGCCGCCGGTCGCCGCCGCACTCGCCATCCCCGTCGCGGCGCAGGTGGCGTGTTGGCCGGTGACGATCCCGCTGTCGGCGACGCTCCCGACCTACGCGGTGCCGGCGAACCTGCTGGCGGAGCCGTTCGCGCCGGTCGTCACGGTGGTCGGGCTCGCCGCCTGTGGTCTCGCTCCGGTGTGGCCGGTGGGTGCGCAGGGGCTCGCGGCGGTCGCGTGGGTCCCGGCCGCCGCCGTCGGGAGCATCGCGCACGGGGCAGCGGCCTTGCCCTACGCCTCGGTACCCTGGCCGGCCGGCGTGCTCGGTGTGGCCGCCGCCGTGCTGGTGTGCGGTTGCATCGCGGTCGCGGTGCTGGTCCGGGGACGGCTCGGCTCCCGGTTGCTGCTCGCAGCAGGGGCGGTGGTCGTGGTCGGCGTCGCAGCGGTCACCGTCCCGGTGCTCGTCGTCCGGGGATCGGTGCCGGGGGACTGGTCGGTCGCCGCCTGCGACGTCGGGCAGGGGGACGCCGTGCTGCTCCGTGGCGACGACGCCGTCGCCCTCTTGGACACCGGCGACGACGAGGAGCGGCTCCGGGCGTGCCTGGACCTGCTCGGGGTCGCCCGGGTCGACCTGCTCGTCCTGACGCACTTCGACCGCGACCACGTCGGCGCGGTGCGCGCTGTGGCCGGCGCAGTCGAGACCGCCCTGGTCGGACCGGTGGGCCGTGCGTCGGACGAGCGGGTGGTCGACGACCTCCGACGTGCCGGTGTCGACGTCCGGACGGCCGACGACCGGGTCTCCGGAACCCTCGGACCGCTCGCCTGGCGCGTGGTGTGGCCACCGGGCGACGACCGTGCCGCCGGCAACGACGCGAGCATCGTGCTCACCACGGGGCCGGCGGACGGAGACTCCTGCCCGGCATGCCTGATCGGGGTCTTCCTCGGCGACCTCGGGGAGTCGTCGCAGCGTCGGCTCCGAGACTCCGGGGAGCTGCCGGTGGGGCCGATCGACGTCGTGAAGGTGGCGCACCACGGCTCGGCGGACCAGGACCCGCAGCTCTACCGGGGGCTCACGGCGCGTGTCGGGCTCATCGGCGTCGGGGCGGACAACACCTACGGACACCCGACGGCATCGGCCCTCGGCACGCTCGAGGCCGCGGGCACGCTGCCGCTCCGCACGGACGAGCGCGGCACCGTGGTGCTCGCTCGCTCCGGCAGCGACGAGGTGCGGGTGTGGACGGAGCGCTCGTCGTCGGCGGCCGCCCGTAGGATCGTCGGTGCACCACTCGACCCGGCACCGTCCGGGCCGGCACCACCGGAAGGACCACATGGCCGCCAAGAAGCCCGCGCGCGCCGCAGCGAAGATCGACCAGGTGCCCTGGTCGGGGATCCGTCCGGCGCCCGTCGTGCTCATCACCGGGCCCGAAGCGTTCCTCGCCGACCGCGCCCGCGGTGTGTTGAAGGACCTGCTGCAGGGCGAGGACCCCGCGCTCGAGGTGCACGACCTCGAAGCCGACCAGTACGCCCCCGGGCTCCTCGCCACCCTCGCCAGCCCGTCGCTGTTCGGCGAGCCGCGGCTCGTGCAGGTCACGAACGTCGAGAAGTGCACCGACGCCTTCATCACCGAGACGATCGCGTACCTGCAGGCCCCCGCAGACGACGTGACCCTGGTGCTCCGGCACGGGGGTGGCATGCGCGGCAAGAAGCTCCTCGACACGATCCGCAGCGGTGTCGGCGGCGGGGTCGAGGTGCTGTGCGACGAGCTCAAGCGCGAGACGGACCGCATCGACTTCGTGAACGCCGAGTTCCGCGCCGCACGACGCCGCATCGCGCCGTCCGCGGTCCGGACCCTGGTGACCGCGTTCGCCGACGACCTCGCCGAACTCGCCGCCGCGTGCCGACAGCTCCTGGCGGACGAAGCCGAGGAGATCACCGACAAGGTCGTCGACAAGTACTACGGCGGTCGCGTCGAGACGAACGCGTTCAAGGTCGCTGACATCGCCCTCGCGGGTCGGTCGGCGCCGGCGATCGTCGAGCTGCGGCACGCCCTGGCCACCGGCGAGGCACCCGTGCCGATCGTCGCCGCGTTCGCGAGCAAGATCCGCACGATGGCGAAGGTCAGCGCCTTCCGGGGTCCGAGCGGGCAGGCGGCCTCGGCGCTCGGCATGGCGCCGTGGCAGGTGCAGCGCGCGCAGCGTGACGTCGCCGGGTGGAGCGAGTCCGGGCTGGCGAACGCGATCATCAGCATCGCCGAGGCGGACACCGCGGTGAAGGGTGGCTCGCGCGACGCGCACTACGCGCTCGAGGTCATGGTCCGCACCATCGCCCGACGCGGCGAGCCCCGCTGAGGCGAGTCGGGCCTCCCGGCTGTCCCTCGCGCCTGTCAGCCGGCACATCGTGAGCAGAGATGGTCGGGTGTGCCGCCGCGACCCGACCGTTTCTGCTCACGGAACGCACCCGACGCAACGCACCCCGACGCAGCGCACGAGACGCAGCGAACCCCGCGCACGACGAAGGCCCCGCACCGACGGTGCGGGGCCTTCGAGACCAGAAGGGTCAGGACGTCAGAGCGACGAGACCTTCTTCGCGATGGCCGACTTGCGGTTCGCGGCCTGGTTCTTGTGGATGACACCCTTGCTCACGGCCTTGTCGAGCTTCTTCGACGCGAGGGCCAGGGCGGCAACGGCCTTGTCCTTGTCACCGGCGGCGACGGCGTCGTTGGCACGACGGATGTGCGTCTTGAGCTCCGACTTGTAGGCCTTGTTGCGCTCGGTGGCCTTGAGGTTGGTCTTGATGCGCTTGATCTGCGACTTGATGTTCGCCATGAATTGCTCCTGCTCGTCTCGTACGGGTGGGCGCGACCGCAGGGTAGAGGGGCCCGTGGTCGCATCGCGTTCCACCCGTGGGCGGGGAACGCGGAAGCCAGCCACCAACACTACCAGGCAAGCGGGCTGCCACCAAAGCACGAAACACCGCCGGATCGGCAGGAGCCTGCGGTCGACCGCGGGCGAAACCCGGCGGCAACACGCACCGGATACCGTGACGGACATGCCCTCCCTCGCACCGCGCATCGACACCGTGCCCGCCTCCGGCATCCGGAGGGTCTTCGAGCAGGCGGCCCTGCTGCAGTCGAGCGGCACCGACGTCACGATGCTCGTCATCGGCGAGCCGGACGTCCCGGTGGCGCCGCACATCGGTGAGGCGGCCCGTCGCGCCTGGACCGAGGACCGCACCGGGTACACCCCGAACGGTGGGATCGGGCCCCTGCGCGAAGCCGTCCGCGACAAGCTCCGCCGCGAGAACCGGATCGAGGCCGACCTCGAGCAGATCTGGATGACGATCGGCGCGACCCAGGCGCTGTTCCAGGCGATGACGTTGACGCTCAGTCCGGGCGACGAGGTCCTCGTGCCGGACCCCGGATACACGACGTTCACGATGAACGCGCACATCATCGGGGCGACCCCGGTGCCGTACCGGTTGGAGCCGCAGC
Organism: Curtobacterium poinsettiae; assembly: GCF_025677645.1. Taxonomy (NCBI): domain Bacteria; kingdom Bacillati; phylum Actinomycetota; class Actinomycetes; order Micrococcales; family Microbacteriaceae; genus Curtobacterium; species Curtobacterium flaccumfaciens. The sequence continues at coordinate 2,096,610 of NZ_CP106879.1, forward strand.
ACGGGTTCGAGCCCGACCTGCAGGCCCTCGAGGCGAGCGTCACCGAACGCACCCGGGTGCTGATCATCAACTCGCCGTCGAACCCGCTCGGCTCGGTCTTCGGCGAGGAGACCCTGCGTGCGCTCCTGGCCTTCGCGAAGCGGCACGACCTCTGGGTCATCAGCGACGAGGTCTACGAGTACTTCACCTACGGCACCCGGCACGTCAGCCTGGCGGCGCTCGACGAGGACGACCGCGTGTTCTCGGCGTTCTCGCTCAGCAAGACGTACGCGATGACCGGCGTCCGCGTCGGCTACCTCGTCACCCCGAAGGGGCTCGGCGCGACGATGCGGACCACGCAGGAGGCCATGATCAGCTGCGTCGCCGAACCCGACCAGTACGCGGCCCTCGCGGCGATCGTGGGGGACCACTCCGCGGTGCGCGACGCTCGGGAGCACTACCGCGCGAACCTCGAGGTCGCGAAGGAGACGCTCGACGCCGCCGGCATCCGGTACCTCGACCCGCGCGGCGCGTTCTACCTGTGGATCGACATCGCACGCGTCCGACGGGGACATCGCCGAGTGGGCGCTGGGGTTCCTGCAGCGTGAGCGGGTCGCCGTCGCACCGGGCAGCGCCTTCGGACGCACCGGCGAGGGGTGGATCCGCGTGTGTCTCGCAGCCACCGCGGACGACCTCCGGCGCGGCCTCGGCGCACTGCCGGCTCCGGCGCACGTCGCCGTCTGACGCTCGGAGCGTGCGGCCGGGAGGCCCGCCCCGCGTCCGCCACGCATCGCTCCGTGCGAGGTCTGATCGCGTTCCGTGCCCGGTTCCGGATTCCGTGCGAGGTCCCGCCCCTCGCACGGAATCGGGAACACCGCACGACGGAACAGCGTCGCACGGTGCGACGCACGCACGAACTCGCACCGTGCGAGCTGCGCTGCGCGACGCCGGCACGCAAGCGTGGGAGACTGTTGCGACCGTCCGACCCACCTGAGGAACCGTGAGCCCACAAGCATCCGCTCCGCTGGAGCCCGCAGCGACCCCGGCCGACGCGATCCGCAACTTCTGCATCATCGCGCACATCGACCACGGCAAGTCGACGCTGGCCGACCGCATGCTGTCGATCACCGGCATCGTCGAGGACCGCGCGATGCGTGCGCAGTACCTCGACCGCATGGACATCGAGCGCGAGCGCGGCATCACGATCAAGTCGCAGGCCGTGCGCATGCCGTGGGAGCTCGACGGTGAGACCTTCGCGCTGAACATGATCGACACCCCGGGGCACGTCGACTTCTCGTACGAGGTCTCGCGTTCCCTGGCCGCGTGCGAGGGCGCGATCCTGCTCGTCGACGCCGCCCAGGGCATCGAGGCGCAGACGCTCGCGAACCTGTACCTGGCGCTCGAGAACGACCTCGAGATCATCCCGGTCCTCAACAAGATCGACCTCCCGGCGGCCGAACCGGACAAGTACGCGGCCGAGCTCGCGCAGCTCATCGGTGGCAAGCCCGAGGACGTCCTCCGGGTGTCCGGCAAGACCGGCGTCGGCGTGCCCGAGCTCCTCGACCTGGTCGTCCGTCGCGTGCCGGCCCCCGTCGGCGACGCCGAGGCCGCGCCCCGCGCGATGATCTTCGACTCGGTCTACGACAGCTACCGCGGTGTCGTCACCTACGTCCGCATGATCGACGGCACCATCGCGCCCCGCGAGAAGGTCCAGATGATGTCGACCAAGTCGACGCACGAGATCCTGGAGATCGGGGTCTCGAGCCCGGAGCCGAAGCCCACGAAGGGGCTGTCCGTCGGCGAGGTCGGCTACCTGATCACCGGTGTGAAGGACGTCCGCCAGTCCAAGGTCGGCGACACCGTCACGAGTGCACAGAAGCCCGCGACCGAGCCGCTGTCCGGCTACACCGACCCGAAGCCGATGGTGTTCTCGGGCCTGTACCCGATCGACGGCAGCGACTACCCCGTGCTCCGCGAAGCCCTCGACAAGCTCAAGCTCTCCGACGCCGCACTGGTCTACGAGCCGGAGACCTCGGTCGCGCTCGGTTTCGGGTTCCGCTGCGGGTTCCTCGGGCTGCTGCACCTCGAGATCATCACCGAGCGACTGTCCCGCGAGTTCGGGCTCGACCTCATCACCACGGCCCCGAGCGTGATCTACGAGGTCACGACCGAGGACAACGCCGTGACCGAGGTCACGAACCCCTCGGAGTTCCCGACCGGGCGCATCGTCGAGGTCCGCGAGCCGATGGTCCGCGCCGCGATCCTGGCGCCGAAGGACTACGTCGGCGCGATCATGGAGCTCTGCCAGCAGCGCCGCGGCTCCCTGCTCGGCATGGAGTACCTCGGCGAGGAGCGCGTCGAGATCCGCTACGAGATGCCCCTCGGCGAGATCGTCTTCGACTTCTTCGACCAGCTGAAGAGCAAGACCCAGGGCTACGCGTCGCTCGACTACGAGCCCACCGGCGACCAGGCCGCCGACCTCGTCAAGGTCGACATCCTGCTGCAGGGCGACCAGGTCGACGCCTTCAGTGCGATCGTGCACCGCGACAAGGCGTACGCCTACGGCACGCTCATGACGGAGCGGCTGCGCAAGCTCATCCCGCGCCAGCAGTTCGAGGTGCCGATCCAGGCCGCGATCGGTGCCCGCATCATCGCCCGCGAGAGCATCCGCGCGATGCGCAAGGACGTCCTGGCGAAGTGCTACGGCGGTGACATCACCCGCAAGCGCAAGCTCCTCGAGAAGCAGAAGGAGGGCAAGAAGCGCATGAAGACCATCGGTCGGGTCGAGGTCCCGCAGGAAGCCTTCATCGCGGCGCTCTCCGGCGACGTCGAAGAGAAGAAGAAGTAGCGCCGGGTCAGCCGGTCCGGCGGGCGCGAGCCCGCAGCGCGGCCAGGCAGAGGGCCGGGACGCTCGCTGCGGCCAGTCCGGCCAGTGCGGTCCGCAGGATGGCCCAGTGGGCAGCCGCGTCGAAATCGGTCTGCTCGCCGGAGGCCACTCCGGCGACCACGGCCCCGACGACCATCGCGAGCGTCACGACCGCGAGGGCCAGCGGCAGCCGACGGCCGCGGTGACGCCGCACCGCCGACACCAGTGCCGCACCGAACAGCAGCACCCCGGCGCCGGCGCAGCTCGCTCCGACTGCGGCGATGACGTTCGCGGTGTCGAAGCCGTTCCACGCCTCGGGGGCGACCGCGACGGTCGCGTACCGGGCGGGTGACGCCGCGGCGGACGTGGTCACGTCCACCAGCACCCGGGCGGTCGCCGCCACGCCGAACGCGACGAGCGCGAGCGCGGCGAGGACGGCGGTCCGGCGGTCGACGGACCGCGAGCGGGCAGGGGTGGGGCGGGGCACCTGCTGACGATAGCCGTGGGGTGGGCGGTTGTCGGGCCTCCAGTTCGGGGTGCACGGCCGGTGGGTCGGTCCGACGGAGGTGAGCGCGGATCGGTTCGATCCCGGGTGGTCCGCCCAAGTACGATGGCGGCATGAGCATCCGCGGGAGCTACCGGACCGCCCTGACGTACGGCGCGGTGGGGGCGACCCAGGCGTCGGACCTCATGACCTACCCGCCGGAGGGATTCACACCGGCCGAGTCGCGCGCGCGGATCGGACACGGCGACCAGCGGTTCGAGACCGCCGTCGTGCAGGCGCTCACGTGGCAGATCCAGGAGCGCAGCGGAGTGCGCGTGCGCGTCGAGGAGCAGCCGGACGACGACGAGGTCCGGTACAACCCGGTCACCTTCGACGACGACGGGGTGCCGATCGCCCCGGCGTCCATCGGGACGCCCCGGGTCGAGAAGTTCGCACCAGACGGCACCCCGCTGCTGACGGCGGGCACGAGCGCGACGCTGACGATCCACGCGTTCGGGCAGACCGTGCAGGCACCGGTTCGCGTCGTGTCGATTATCGACGAGCACGACCGCAAGGGCTTCGCGTACGGCACGCTCGAGGGGCACCCCCTGTCCGGCGAGGAGTCGTTCGTCGTCGAGCGCACTCCGGACGGCTCGGTGTGGCTGCAGGTCCGGCAGTTCTCGCAGCCGGCGAGCCGGAGGTGGCGCTTCGTCGCGCCGTTCGTGCGGCGGCAGCAGAAGGTCATGGCGGAGAAGTACCTGGCGGCGCTGCGGGGCGACTAGGCGTCGCTCGCGGTCGCGGTCGCGGTCGCTCCTCAGCGGAGCGGCGGGAGTGCGGCGATCGCGTCCTCGATGAGGGCGGCGTCTTGCTGGCAGTCGCGCGCGACCGTCACGGCGTTCGTGTGCCGGAGCGCGTCGACGTCGTAGACACCCGTCGCCACCGCCAGGAAGGGGATACCCGCCGCGTCGGCGGCCTCGCCGTCCCGCGGGGTGTCGCCGACGATGACCGCCCGGGTACCGACCAGTTCGGCGGCAGCACGTCGGGTGACCCCGGCGCGGTCCACCTCGGTGTCGCCGAAGTACGAGTGCTCCCAGTCGAAGACGTCGGCGTCGAACCCGGCGCCGGTGAGCTTCACCCGGGCGCGGTACTCGGAGTTGCCGGTGAGCAGGCCGTTGCGCCACCCGAGTTCGGCGAAGCGGGTCAGGAGCGCCTTCGCCCCGGGGACGGGGCTGCGGTGGTCGCCGGAGGCGTGCCGTTCGGTAGTCAGGTCGTGCAGGTGGCGGCTGACCGTGGGGATCAGGGTGTCCTCGAACGCGTGGGCGCGCACGTGCTCGGCGATGAGCCCGGCGTCGGTCCGGCCGTGCTGGTGCCCGACCCGGAGGGTGAGGTCGCGGCCCACCGCCCGCTCGAGGGCGAGGTGGTAGAGGTTGCCCGGGGACGACGCGTTCATCACGAGGGTGCCGTCGATGTCCCACAGGACCGTGGTGGGGACGGGATGGTGCTCCATGGCTCCCATCATGACGGACAATGGACTCCATGCCGAGTGCTCTCCCGATCGCCGATCCAGCACCAGCGGACGGCCTGATCACCCCGTGGGCGGCAGCGGGCTCCGCTGCCGGGCCGGGGGCCGCTCCCGCCGCCGGCGATGTGCCCTTCGGCGTGTACGTGCACGTGCCGTTCTGCCGGGTGCGCTGCGGGTACTGCGACTTCAACACCTACACGGCGTCGGAGCTCCGCGGCGTCCGCCGTGACGACTACGCCGGGCACGCCGTGCGCGAGATCGAGTGGGCCGCGACCGTGCTCGACCGGTCCGGTGTGCCGCGGCGGCCGGTGTCGACCGTCTTCTTCGGCGGCGGCACCCCGACGATGCTGCCGGCGTCCGACCTGGCGATGATCCTCCGAGCGATCGACGACACCTGGGGCATCCTGCCCGGGGCCGAGGTCACCACCGAGGCGAACCCGGACTCCGTCGACGCGGCGTCGCTCGAGACCCTGCGGGCCGGCGGCTTCAACCGGATCAGCTACGGCATGCAGTCCGCCGTGCCGCACGTGCTCGCCACGCTCGACCGCACGCACGACCCGCTCCGGGTCCCCGTCGTCGTCGACCTCGCGAAGCAGCAGGGACTCGACGTCTCGCTCGACCTCATCTACTCGACGCCGGGGGAGTCCCTCGCCGACTGGCGGACCTCGCTCGACGCCGCGATCGCCTGCGAGCCCGACCACGTGTCGGCGTACTCGCTCATCGTCGAGGACGGCACCGCGATGGGTCGCATGGTCGCCCGCGGCGAGCTCCCCGCCCCCGACGACGATCTGGCCGCCGACATGTACGAGCTCGCCGACCAGGTGCTCGGCGACGCCGGCTACTCCTGGTACGAGGTGTCGAACTGGGCGCGCGGTGACGCGCACGCGAGTCGCCACAACCTGTCCTACTGGAAGGGTCACGACTGGTGGGGCGTCGGCCCCGGCGCGCACTCCGCCGTCGCCGGCACGCGCTGGTGGAACGTCAAGCACCCGGCCGCGTACGCGAACCGGGTGCTGTCGGGGGAGTCGCCGGCCGCCGGCCGCGAGACCATCGACGACGAGACGCGGTACGTCGAGCGACTGCTGCTGGCGGCGCGGGTCCGCGGGGAGCTCGCGACGAGCGAGATCCGACAGGAGGCCCGTGGCCGGGTCGCCGGCCTCATCGCACGCGGACTCGTGGACGGGTCGGCCGCGGTGCGGGGACGGATCGATCTGACCCTGCAGGGTCGCCTGCTCGCCGACGCGGTGGTGCGGGAGCTGCTCGACTGACGGTCGTGCGCACTGCTTGCTGCGCACTGCGCTCCGTTGCCGCTACTGCTTGATGAACTCGATCGAGAGCGGGTAGCGGTAGAACTGGCCCTGGTTCGCGGCGATCGCGGCCATGATGCTGAAGATCAGCGAAACGATCGCAGCGGCGAGGATGATCAGGAAGCCGACGCCGAACACCGACGTGAGCGAACCGACGAAGTACGCGATCGCCATCGTGATGTGGAAGTTCAGGGCGACGCGGGTGTGCTCGCGCACGAAGCCGCCGCGGTCGCGGAGGACCAGGTAGGCGACGAGCGGCACGACGACGGTGAAGAAGATGCCACCGATGTGGGTCAGCGTCGCCCACAGGCGCTGGTCCTCGGGGCGCATCGGCTGGGGCGGGGTGTAGCCGGCGGGGTACTGCGGTCCGCCGGGGTACTGGGTCCCGCCGGGCTGCTGGGGGCCACCGGGTCCGTGGCCGTAGGGGCCGCCGGGCTGCTCGGGTCCGTGGCCGTCGGGCTGCTGTCCGTAGGTCATGGCGGAAGCGTATCGGCCGACCGCACGGAAGTCCCGGGCCGTCAGCGGTCGGGCGTAGGATCAGCAGTCGACACGTCCGAGTGCCAGGTCGATCGGGAAAGGAGGCGCTCGTGGTCAGTGAACGCAGCCTCGAGGTCCTCAAGGCCATCGTGCGCGACTACGTGGCGTCGCGTGAACCCGTCGGGTCGAAGACCATCGTCGAGCGGCACGCCTTCGGGGTCAGCGCCGCCACGATCCGCAACGACATGGCCCTGCTCGAGGACGAACAGTTGATCGCGGCACCGCACACCTCGTCCGGCCGGGTGCCGACCGACAAGGGGTACCGCGTCTTCGTCGACCACCTGGCGGGTGCCCGTCCGCTCTCCAGTGCGCAGCGGCACGCCATCGAGACCTTCCTCGGCGCCCCGAACGACCTCGACGAGGTCCTCGGGCGCACCGTCCGGCTGCTCAGCCAGCTCACCAACCAGGTCGCCCTGGTGCAGTACCCCTCGATGGTGCGCGCCCGGGTGCAGCACGTCGAACTCGTCCGGCTCGGTGACGCGCGGTTGATGGTGGTGCTCATCACCGACACCGCCCGCGTCGAACAGCGGGTGGTCGAGACCGACGTCCCGCTCGACGAAGGCTCGCTGGGCGAACTCCGCACCGTGGTGAACGGCGCGACCGTGGGGCTCCTGCTGCAGGACGTCCCGACCGCGCTCCGAGCCGTGCCGCAGCAGCTGCGCCCCGACGCCCAGACGCTCGGCGGGGTCGTCGTCGCCACGCTCATCGAGCAGGTCGCGGCGAACCGGCAGGACCGCCTGCTGATGGCCGGTGCGGCGAACCTGGCGAAGAGCGAGCAGGACTTCTCCGGCGGCCTCTTCCCGGTGCTCGAAGCGATCGAGGAACAAGTCACCCTGCTCCGGTTGTTCGGGGAGATGCAGGTGGACGACATCGCGGTGGCGGCCAGCATCGGCGTCGAGAACGCCGAGTACGGGCTCGACGCCACGAGCATCGTGGCCGGCGGCTACCTGGCCGGCGGCGAGGTGGCCCGCCTCGGCGTCCTCGGACCGACCCGGATGGACTACGGCACGAACATGGCGGCCGTCCGCGCCGTCGCCCGCTACCTGTCCAAGCTCCTGGGCGAACACTGACCAACCGACCGAACCCAACCGACTGAGGGATACGTGGCAGACCACTACGACGTCCTCGGCGTCCAGCGAGACGCCTCCGATGCCGACATCAAGAAGGCCTACCGCCGCCTGGCGCGTGAGCTCCACCCGGACGTGAACCCGGCACCCGACGCCGCCGAGCGCTTCAAGGACGTGACGCACGCGTACGACGTGCTGAGCGACCCCGAGCAGCGACGCCGGTACGACGCCGGGCCGCAGGCCGACAGCCCCTTCGGTGGTGGCGCCGGTGGCTTCAGTGACATCTTCGACGCCTTCTTCGGTGGCGGCGGTGGCGGCGGCCGTGGGTCGGGCCCGCGCAGCCGTGCCGAGCGCGGCCAGGACGCCCTGCTCCGCATCGAGGTCGACCTCGACGAGGTCGTCTTCGGTACCCACAAGGACGTCGAGGTCGACACGGCGGTGCTGTGCGAGACCTGCCACGGCTCCTGCTGCGCACCGGGCACCAGCCCGCGTACGTGCGACATCTGCGGTGGCTCCGGGCACATCCAGCGCCAGGTCCGCTCGCTCCTGGGCAACGTGGTGACGAGCGCCCCGTGCGGCACCTGCCGCGGGTACGGCACGGTCATCCCGAGCCCCTGCCCGACCTGCCAGGGTCAGGGCCGCGTCCGCGCGCGTCGCACCGTGCCGGTGGACGTCCCCGCCGGCGTCGACTCCGGCCTGCGCCTGCAGATGCCAGGCCAGGGCGAGGTCGGTCCGGCCGGCGGCCCGTCCGGCGACCTGTACCTCGAGATCCGCGTGCGCCACGACGACGTCTTCAGCCGTGACGGCGACGACCTGCTGGCGACGCTCGAGGTCGGCATGACCGACGCCGTCCTGGGCACGACCACCACGATCGACGGTCTCGACGGTCCGGTCGAGCTGGAGATCCGACCGGGTGTGCAGAGCGCCGACGTCCTCGTCATCAAGGACCGCGGCATCACGAAGCTGCGCGGGAACGGTCGCGGCGACCTGCGGGTCGGCGTGCAGGTCGTCACCCCGACCAAGCTGTCCCACAAGGAACGGCAGCTGGTCGAGCAGCTCGCGAAGTCGCACAAGACCACCGCTCCGCAGCTCGCCCGGTTCCAGCAGGGCATGTTCGGCAAGCTCCGCGACCGGTTCTTCAACCACTGATGGCGTCGTTGTACCTCGTCGACACGCTCGACGGCGTCGCGGTCGGTGACCCGGTGTCGCTCGACGGGGCCGAGGGCCGGCACGCGGTCTCCGTCGCGCGTGTCCGGGTCGGCGAGGTCCTGCGGATGGCCGACGGACGGGGCACCGTGGTGTCCGGTCCGGTCACGGCGCTCGGCAAGGACACCCTGGAGCTCGCGGTCGAGACCGTCGAGCACCAGGATGCGCCGCGCCCGTCGCTGACGCTCGTGCAGGCCCTGGCCAAGGGCGGCCGTGACGAGATGGCGGTGCAGGCGGCGACCGAGATCGGCGTCGATCGGGTCGTGCCGTGGTCGGCCGCGCGCAGCGTCTCCCGGTGGGACGGCGCGAAGGTCGAGAAGGGCCGTGCGCGGTGGGCCGCGATCGCGCACGAGGCGGCGAAGCAGGCGATCCGTCCGCGCGTGCCCGTCGTCGTGCCGCTGGTGACGACCGGACAGATCGTGTCCGCGCTCGGTGACGGGACCACCCTCGTCCTGCTCGACCCGACCGCGACCGTGCGACTCGCCACCTGGGAACCTCCGACGGACGCCGAGGACATCGCCCTCGTCGTCGGCCCCGAAGGCGGCATCGACGGCGCGGAGCTCGACCGGCTCGAGGCCGCGGGTGCCGTGCGGGTCCGACTCGGTGACAGCGTGCTCCGCACGTCCACCGCCGGACCGGTCGCACTCGCTGTCCTGCAGGCGCGACTGGGTCGCTGGTGAGCCGGACCACGCCGTCGGGCGCGTCCTACGATGGAGCCATGAGCAGCAGCACGCCCAGCGTCTTCTCCAAGATCATCGCGCGCGAGATCCCGGCGACCATCGTCGCCGAGGACGACCGTGTGATCGCGATCGAGGACATCGCCCCGAAGGCCCCCGTCCACGTGCTCGTCGTCCCCAAGACCGAGCAGTACGCGAACGTCGGCGAACTCGCAGCGGGCGACCCCGAACTGTTGGCCCACGTCGTCGCCACCGCGCAGCGGATCGCCGACGAGCGTGCCGACGGCCAGTTCCGACTCGTCTTCAACACCGGCGAAGCCGCCGGTCAGACCGTGTTCCACGTGCACGCGCACGTACTCGCAGGTGAACTGCAGGAAGGCACCCTTGCCGGTTAACGAACCCGTACAGCCCACCGCCGCCGAGGACGAGACCGTCTCGGTCTCGCTCCAGGTCGACGGCATCGCCATGGTGCAGCTGCTCGGCCCCCAGGACCGTCTGCTCAAGACCGTCGAGCGCCAGTACCCGGGCGTCCGGGTCGTCGTCCGTGGCAACGAGGTCACGCTGACCGGGCCGGAGCGCGACGTCGCCCGCGCGAAGGCGCTCGTCGACGAGCTCGTCGGCATGGTCAGGCGCGGGCAGGAGATCGGCCCGGCCGACATCCCGATGTCGGCACGGATCCTCGACGACGACCGCAAGCCGTCCGACACCTTCGGCACCCCGATCGTGTCGAGCCGCGGCAAGTCCGTCCGCCCGAAGACCGACGGGCAGCGTGCGTACGTCGACGCCATCGACGAGCACACCATCACGTTCGGCATCGGTCCGGCCGGTACCGGCAAGACGTACCTGGCGATGGCCAAGGCCGTGCAGGCGCTGCAGCGGCGCGAGGTCAACCGGATCATCCTCACCCGTCCCGCGGTCGAGGCCGGCGAGCGGCTCGGCTTCCTGCCGGGCACCCTGACCGACAAGATCGACCCGTACCTGCGCCCGCTCTACGACGCCCTGAACGAGATGATGGACCCGGAGCTGGTCCCGAAGCTCCTGGCGGCCGGCACCGTCGAGGTGGCCCCGCTGGCGTACATGCGCGGCCGGACGCTCAACGACTCCTTCGTGGTGCTCGACGAGGCGCAGAACACCACGCCCGAGCAGATGAAGATGTTCCTGACCCGGCTCGGGTTCGGCTCGAAGATGGTCATCACCGGTGACATCACCCAGGTCGACCTGCCGGGCAACGTCTCCGGTCTCCGGCTCGTGACCCGCATCCTCGACCAGGTCGAGGACATCCACTTCGCCCGCCTCGGCAGCGAGGACGTGGTCCGCCACACCCTCGTCGGCCGGATCGTCGACGCGTACACGGTCTACGACGAGGAGCGCCTCGCCGAGCAGGCCGGGCAGCGCCCCGGTGGCCGTGGCACCGCCCCGGTCGGCAACCCCGACGGCGCCAACCGCGCCGAACGCAGGGGACGCCCGCCGCAGGACCGCGCACGACCCCCCTACCCCCAGAACGACGCCCGAGGAGGCACCCGGTGAGCATCGAGCTCAACAACGAGTCCGGCGTCGAGGTGGACGAGGCCGCGATCCAGCGGCTCGCCGCCTTCGCCCTCGACGCGATGCACGTCCACGCCGACGCCGAGCTCGCGATCGTGCTGGTCGACGAGGGCGCCATGGAGCAGCTGCACGTGCGGTGGATGGACGAGCCCGGCCCGACGGACGTCCTGAGCTTCCCGATGGACGAGCTGCGTCCCGGCACGGAGGACGACCCCACGCCGGCCGGGCTGCTGGGCGACATCGTGCTCTGCCCGCAGGTGGCCGAGGAGCAGGCGAAGACCGCCGGGCACTCGAGCACCGACGAGATGCTGCTGCTCACCTGCCACGGCATCCTGCACCTGCTCGGCTTCGACCACGCCGAGCCCGACGAGAAGGCCGAGATGTTCGGCATCCAGGGCGAGATCCTGACCGCCTTCGCCGCCCAGCACCGAGGGCGGTAGCCGGTGGTCGTCGTCGCCGGACTCCTCGCGGTGGCGCTGGGGCTCGTCGTGCTCGGCGGACTCCTCGCCGCGAGTGACGCCGCACTCTCGGTGGTCTCCCGTGCCGACCTCGAGGAGATCGCCAGGGGCAACAAGCGCCGGCGCGCCGTCGAGGCGATCGCGGACGACGTCGGAGCGCACGTCAACGCGCTGAACTTCTTCCGCGTCCTCGCCGAGACAGCGGCCGCGGTGCTCGTGACGATCGCCCTCGTGCGCGCCTTCGACAGCTGGTGGCTCGCACTCGTCGTCTCCGCCGCGATCATGACCGCGGTGTCGTTCGTGCTGGTCGGGTCGAGCCCGCGCAGCGTCGGACGCGCCCACGCCGAGCGACTGATCGGTGCGACGGGCGGCATCGTCCGCGGGGTCCGCATCGTGCTCGGTCCGCTGGCCGGGCTGCTCGTCCGGATCGGTGACCGGGTCACCCCCGGCCGCGGCCGGAGCGCCTCCACCGTGTCGAGCGAGGAGCAGCTGCTCTCGCTCGTCGACGAGGCAACCGAGAGCAACGTGCTCGAGGACGAGGACCGCGAACTCATCCACTCGGTGTTCGAGTTCAGCGACACCCTGGTGCGCGAGGTCATGGTGCCCCGCACGGACATGCTCACCGTCGACGGTGCGGAGACGCTGGCCGCGGCCATGGAGCAGTTCCTGGCCGCCGGGGTGTCCCGGATGCCCGTCACGGGCAAGGACAGCGACGACGTGCGGGGTGTGCTGTACCTCCGCGACGTCGCGCGGTCGCTGTACGAGCGGCCGGCGTCCCGCACCGAGCGGGTCAGCCGACTGCTGCGGCCCGCCGAGTTCGTGCCGGAGTCGAAGCACGCCGACGACACCCTGCGGCACATGCAGGTCGCCAAGAACCACCTGGTGCTGGTGGTCGACGAGTACGGCGGTGTCGCCGGGCTCGTGACCATGGAGGACCTCATCGAAGAACTCGTCGGCGACATCTCCGACGAGTACGACCGCGCCGTCGTCGACCGGACCGAGGTCGAACCGGGCATCTGGCGGATCTCCGCCCGACTGCCGATCGACGAGCTCGGCGACCTGTTCGGCATCGAGCTCGACGACGACGACGTCGACACCGCCGGTGGTCTGCTCACCAAGGAGCTCGGACACCTGGCCGTGTCCGGCGACACCGTCACCGTGTCCGGGGTCGTCCTGACCGCCGACCGGGTCGAGGGCAAGCGCCGCCACCTCATCACCGTGCTCGCCGAGCGCACCCACGCCCTGGCCGACGTCGAGGACGCCTTCGACGACGCCGAACCCACCACGACGGGAACCACGCACGCATGACCGACCCCGACACCACCCAGGCCGGCTCGGAGCAGCCCTACCGCGCGGGCTTCGTCTCGTTCGTCGGCCGTCCGAACGTCGGCAAGTCGACGCTGACCAACGCCCTGGTGGGCGAGAAGGTCGCCATCACCTCGTCCAAGCCGCAGACCACCCGACGCGCCATCCGCGGGATCGTGCACCGGCCCGACGGCCAGGTGATCATCGTCGACACGCCGGGCGTGCACCGTCCGCGCACCCTGCTCGGCGAACGGTTGAACGACCTCGTGCAGTCCACGCTCGGCGACGTCGACGTGATCGGGTTCTGCGTGCCGGCCAACGAGCCCGTCGGCCCCGGCGACCGGTTCATCAACGACACGCTCGACCAGTACCCGCGCGCCAAGAAGATCGCGATCGTGACGAAGATCGACAGCACCTCCAAGGACCGCGTCGGCGAGCAGCTGCTGGCCGTCTCGAAGCTCCGCGACTGGGACGCCGTGGTGCCGACGTCGGGTACCAGGGGCATGCAGCTCGAAGACCTGCTCGGCGTGATCACGGCCCTGCTCCCCGAGTCGCCGCAGCTGTACGACTCGAGCGCGGTGACCGAGGAGACCGACGAGGAGCGCATCGGGGAGCTCATCCGCGAGGCCGCGCTCGAGGGCGTCCGTGACGAGCTGCCGCACTCGCTCGCCGTCGTCATCGAGGACATCGTCGAGCCCGACGCCGACGAGGACGCCGACGGCCCCCTGCGCATCTTCGCGAACCTGTTCGTCGAGCGGGACAGCCAGAAGGCGATCGTCATCGGACACAAGGGCGAGCGCCTGAAGGACGTCGGTTCGCGGGCCCGCGTCGAGATCGAGTCGCTGCTCGGCGGCCGACACGTCTACCTGAACATCCGCGTGAAGGTGGCCAAGGAGTGGCAGCGTGACCCGAAGCAGCTCGGACGCCTCGGTTTCTGACCGTCCGCGGCTCACACCCCGGGTCATCCGGGCGACGGACGCGGGGACGAGCGGTCCGCCGTACCGTGGACGGGTGTTCCGTCCGATGCTGCGTGCGCAGGTCATCACCGACCTGCTGATCGCCGTGCTGCTCGGCGTCCTCGTCCTGGTCGCCAGCGGGCGTGGGATCGACGGCCCGCTGTCGGTCGTCACCGTCGTCGGCATGACCGCCGCCCTGGCACTGCGGCGCCTGTCGCCCGGGCTCGCGCTGACCGTCGCTTGGGTGTTCGCGGTCCTCGAGATGGCAACCCTGCAGGTGCCGGACGAGTCGAACACGTTCATCGCCGGCGTCATGTACACGACGAGCGCGTACGGCAGTCGCCGTGTGCGGCTGGCCGGGCTCGTGTCGGCGATCGTCGGCTCCGTGGCGGCGGCCGCCTACATGGGCTTCGACGACTACCAGAACAGGCTCACCTACGAGACCGCTTCGACGCCGCTGCAGGAGTCGCTGCAGGTCACCCTGTCGTTCTTCGCCGTCGTCCTGCTCCTGCTGCTGCTGCCGTGGCTCGCCGGACTCGTGGTCCGGACCCGACGGTCGGCGAGCATGAGTCGCGAGGCCCAGTTGCTCGCCGAGCGTGACGCCGCGCGGGCCGACCGGGCCGTCGCGGTCGAGCAGGAGCGCGTGCGGATCGCCCGCGACATGCACGACATCATCGCGCACTCGCTCGCGGTGGTCATCGCGCAGTCCGACGGTGCCCGGTACGCCCTGAAGGCCGACCCCGCGGTGGCCGACCAGGCCCTCAGCACCATCTCGGCCACGGCGCGCCGAGCCCTCGGCGACGTGCGCGAACTCCTCGGCGCGCTCCGGCACGAGCAGGGGACCGCGCCGACGCCGGAGATCGACGACATCGACCGGCTCGTCGACGAGATGCGGCAGCTCGGGCTCGACGTGCGCGTGGAACGCGAGGGCGACCCCGTCGGGCTGCCCACCACCACGCAACTCGCGGTCTACCGGATCGTGCAGGAGAGCCTGACGAACGCGTACAAGCACGGCGAGCCCGGCAGCCCGGTACGTGCGGCCCTGACCTACCGGCCGGACACGGTCGAGATCGCCGTCGTGAACCGACGTGCCGACGACGGCGTCCGCGGACCCGGAACGGGTCACGGGCTGGTCGGCATGCGCGAGCGCGCCGTGATGACCGGCGGCACCATGACCGCCGGAGCCCGGGGAGACGACTTCACGGTCGCCGTCCGGATGCCGACCGTCCCGGCGAGCGGGCAGATGCCCCGCGGCCGGATCACCCCGACCGAGCAGGAGCGCACCGCCCGATGACCACGATCCCGACCGACGAGCACCGGATCCGTGTCGCCCTCGTCGACGACCAGGCGCTCTTCCGCACCGGCATCCGGATGCTCATCGACTCGCAGCCCGACCTGCGGTTCGTCGGCGAGGCGGGTGACGGTGCCGAGGGGGTCGAACTCGTCCGACGCACCCGTCCCGACGTGGTGCTGATGGACGTCCGGATGCCCGTGATGGACGGCATCACGGCGACCGGTCACATCGTCGAGCAGTCCGGTACCGACGGTGCGAAGGTCCTCGTGCTGACCACGTTCGACTTCGACGAGGCCGCAGCCAAGGCCATCCGCGCTGGTGCGAGCGGATTCGTGCTCAAGGACGCCGACCCGGAGTTCCTGCTCGCGGCGGTCCGGACCGTGCACGCCGGCACCGCGGTGTTCGCCGCGTCGGCCACGCGGGAGCTCCTGCGACGGTACGACGACTCGGTCGGCCGCGCCGCCGCCGTCCCCGCGGCCTTCGCCGACCTCACCCCGCGTGAGCGCGAGATCTTCGACCTGGCCGCCCGGGGGTTCAGCAACAGCGAGATCGCCCAGCACGAGTACGTCAGTGAGGCCACCGTCAAGACGCACATCTCGCGGGTCCTGACGAAGCTCGAGCTCCGCGATCGGGTGCGCCTCGTCGTCTTCGCCCACGAACACGGGCTCGTCTCCAAGGCAGAATGAAGCCGGGTCATCCGCGGGGATGACCCCTCCACAGGCAACCGAGCCGAGCGGACGATCCACAGCAGCCGACCGGGCGACGCGGGACGGGCCCGCCGCCCGCCATCGTGGATGCATGACCACGAGCCACGCCCCGATCATCCGCCTCGACCACGTGTCCAAGCACTACGGCGACGACGCCCGACGTGTCACCGCGCTCGACGACGTCAGCGTCGACATCGGCGCGGGGGAGTTCACCGCGGTGATGGGCCCGTCCGGATCCGGCAAGTCGACGCTCATGCACGTCGCGGCCGGCCTCGACGCCGTGTCCGCCGGTCGGATCCAGATCGACGGCGTCGACATCACGGCCCTGGGCGACAAGGACCTCACCGAGCTGCGTCGTCGTCGGCTGGGCTTCGTGTTCCAGTCGTTCAACCTCGTCCCGACGCTCGACGTCAGCGAGAACATCCGGTTGCCGTTCCTGCTCGGTGGGCACAAGCCTTCGCACGAGGAGACCGCCTGGATCGACCGGCTCGTCGAGATGCTCGGGCTCGGCAACCGGCTGACGCACCGGCCGCACCAGCTCTCCGGCGGGCAGCAGCAACGCGTCGCCATCGCGCGGGCGCTCGCGTCGCGACCGGCGGTGGTCGTCGCCGACGAACCGACCGGCGCGCTCGACTCCCGCACCGGGCGCGACGTGCTGGCGATCCTCCGCGGCGCCGTCCAGGAGTGGGGGCAGAGCGTCGTCATGGTCACGCACGACCCGGTCGCGGCCGCGAACGCCGACCGCATCCTGTTCCTCGCCGACGGCAGGATCGTCGCCGACCGCCCCGCGATGGACGCCGGCGCGATCTCCACGACGATGCTCGGGATGGAGGCCGCAGCGTGAGCGACGTCCGCTCCTTCGCCCCGACCGTCCTCGTCGCCGCCCTCGGCACCACGTTCGGTTCCGCCCTCGTCATCGCACCGGGGATCGTCACCGAAGCGCTCCGAGCCGCCGGGGTTGCCGACCTCGGTCCGGTCAAGGCGATCCTCTCCGTGGTGGGGTGGCTGTTCCTCGGCATCGCGCTGTACGTCGGCGCGATCGTCACCGCGAACACCTGCGCCACCCTGATCGCCGGGCAGACCCGGATCATCGCGTTGCAGCGGCTCGTCGGTGCGACCGGTGCGACCCTCCGTGCGCGGATCACCCGCACCGGGCTGATCGTCGGCGTGCTCGGCGGGGTCGTCGGCGCCGTCGCGGGGACCGCGCTCTCGGCCCTGTTCGTCGTCGTCCTGCGGGGCAACGGGGTCCTGCCCGAGGCCGAGTACACCTACGTCCCGTGGGAGCTCGTGCTGCCGGTCGTGGCCGTCGTCCTCGCCACCTGGGGTGCCTTCGCTGCCGGGTCGCGCCGCGTGCTCACCGTCACCCCGCTCGAGGCGCTGTCCTCGAGCGTCGAACCGAGCCACGACGACGTCCGGTCCGGCACCGCCCGCAAGGTCTGGTCGATCGTGCTCATGGCCGGCGGCGCGGCGCTGATGCTGCTCGGGCTCGCGGTGAGCTCGCTGTCCCCGGTCGCGGTCCTGCCGGCGGCGCTCGGCGGGTTCGTGTCCTTCGCCGGGGTCGCGGTGGGGGCGACGATCGTGATGCCGCCCGTGCTGCAGCTCATCGGCCGCATCGGCTCGCACGACCCCGTCGTCCTGCTCGCCGGACGGAACGCGATGCGGGCGCCGGGGCGGTCCTCGCGGGCGACCATCGGGCTCGTCATCGGCATCACCCTGCTCGTCACCTTCGCGGTCGCGCTCGGCATCATGCAGCACGTGCTCGAGACCGAGATGCGCGCCATGAGCGCGGGGAGCGCCACCCCCGAGATGATCGAGGCGCAACGCGACCTCTTCGTGCAGATCAACGCGGTCGTCAGCGTGATCGTCGGGTTCTCCGCCGTGATCGCCGCCGTCGGGGTCGTGAACGCCCTGGCGCTCGGGGTGCTCCAGCGTCGACGCGAACTCGGGCTGCTGCGGGTGCTCGGCCTGACCGGTGCGCAGGTCCGACGGATGATCGTGACCGAGGCGGTGCAGATGGTCGTCGCGGCCGTCGTCTCGGGGCTGGCGCTCGGCACGTTGTACGGCTGGGTCGGCGGGCAGACGCTGCTCGGCTCGCTCGGGACACCCGTGGCACCGGTGATGCCGCCGTTGACCATCGGCATCGTGGTGATCGGCGCGCTGGTCCTGGCGGTCGTCGCCACCATCGCCCCGGTGCGGCGCGCGATGCGCGTCCCGCCGACCGAGGCGCTCGCGGTCGACTGACCCGTCGCCTTGGTCGCACCGCGCGACGACGCGGGAGGCCCGGTGCCAGCTGGCACCGCGCCTCCCGTGTCGTCGTGTGGTCGCGCCGACGTGCCCTGCCCGGCCCTGCCACGCCGCTCACGTCCGCCGAGGTGTCACGAACTGTCGTCCGGACCCAGCCCGGGCGACAGCGCGCGACCGCTCGGCGACCGGCCCGCGGCAGGTCTCGACCACCCGGCACCGCACTCGGCACCGCACTCGGCATCGCCGTTCGACGGCACCGGGCGGTCTCACGTCACACGCTTGCGCCAGCCTGGTAGAGCGGTGCTAGCGTGGGTCTCGATGTACTCGGCACTCCTCCTCCTTCGCTGCCGCGACGAGGCCTGACACTCCGGCCCACCTCGTCGCGGAGTCCGTCGTGGCCGCACCACAAGAGCTCACGAACACGCGACGAAAGCGAAGAACGATGCAGAACACCCAGCAGCCCTCCGGGATGCCGATCCACAAGTACGTCCCGTTCCACGAGCAGATCACCGTCGACCTGCCCGACCGCACCTGGCCCACGAAGCGCATCGACAAGGCGCCGCGCTGGTGCGCGGTCGATCTGCGTGACGGCAACCAGGCCCTCATCGACCCGATGGACGCCGAGCGCAAGCGGGCGATGTTCGACCTCCTCGTCCGGATGGGCTACAAGGAGATCGAGGTCGGGTTCCCGAGCGCCTCGCAGACCGACTTCGACTTCGTCCGATCGCTGATCGACGACGGCGCGATCCCCGACGACGTCACCATCCAGGTGCTGACCCAGGCGCGCGAGCACCTCATCCAGCGCACGTACGAGGCGATCGACGGCGCCAAGCAGGCCATCGTCCACCTGTACAACTCCACGAGCATCGTGCAGCGCGAAGTCGTCTTCCGCACCGACGTGCAGGGCGTCGTGGACATCGCGGTGGCCGGGGCGAAGCTCTGCAAGGCGGCCGAGGCGACGCTGCAGCACGACACGACGATCTACTACGAGTACTCGCCGGAGTCCTACACGGGCACCGAGCTCGAGGTCGCACTGGAGATCTGCAACGCCGTCCTCGAGGTCTTCGAGCCGACGCCCGAGCGCAAGGTCATCATCAACCTGCCCGCCACCGTCGAGATGGCCACGCCGAACGTCTACGCCGACTCGATCGAGTGGATGTCGCGCAACCTCGCCCACCGCGAGGACGTCATCCTGTCACTGCACCCGCACAACGACCGCGGCACCGCCGTCGCCGCCGCCGAGCTGGGCTACATGGCCGGCGCGGACCGCATCGAGGGCTGCCTGTTCGGCAACGGTGAGCGCACCGGCAACGTCGACCTCGTCGCGCTGGGCATGAACCTGTTCACGCAGGGCATCGACCCGGAAATCTCGTTCGCGGACATCGACCAGGTGAAGCGCACCGTCGAGTACTGCAACCAGCTGCCGGTGCCCGAGCGACAGCCGTGGGCGGGCGACCTCGTGTACACGGCGTTCAGCGGCTCACACCAGGACGCCATCAACAAGGGCTTCGAGGCGATGAAGGCCAAGGCCGCCGCCGCGGGCAAGGACATCGACGAGATCGAGTGGGCGGTGCCGTACCTGCCCGTCGACCCGAAGGACATCGGCCGGTCGTACGAGGCCGTCATCCGCGTCAACTCGCAGTCCGGCAAGGGCGGTGTGGCGTACCTGCTCAAGACCGATCACGCCCTCGACCTGCCCCGCAAGCTGCAGATCGAGTTCTCCGGTGTCGTGCAGCGGCACACCGACACCGAGGGCGGCGAGTTCTCGTCGCAGCGCATCTGGGACGTGTTCCAGGACGAGTACCTGCCCGCATCGATCGACGACGAGAAGTGGGGCCGGTACGAGCTCACCAAGACGGCGACCTCGAGCGACTTCGACGGCACGACCTCACTGTCGGTCGCACTCCGCGTCGATGAGGGCTCCGTCACCGCCGACGCCGTGGGCACCGGTCCGATCGACGCGTTCCTCAAGGTCCTCGCCGAGCAGGGCGTCCAGGTCACGCTGTACGACTACTCGGAGCACACGATGAGCGCCTCCGGTGACGCCAAGGCGGCGTCGTACGTCGAGCTCGACGTCGACGGCGTGCGCCTGTGGGGCGTCGGCATCGACGCGGACATCTCCACGGCGTCGCTCAAGGCGATCGTGTCCGCGGTGAACCGCGCGGTGCGCGCCGGTGCTGCAGCCGGCGCCGACTCGCCGGAGCTCGTCTCCGCCTGAGACTCGACCGGGCCGGGAGGCGCGGTGCGGGCTGGACTCGCACCGCGCCGCCAGTCCGTGCCCGGTTCTTCCCCCGTCACGCGCGATGGCAAGTCGAATCGGGCGTACCTGGTCGTTTCTTCCGACCAGGTACGCCCGATTCCGCTCGGTACGCCTCCGCAGCGCGCTGCGCTGTCGGCGGGGCAGGGGATACTGGGGGCATGCCGCTGTACCGGGACGAGTGCGTCGTGTTGCGCACCCACAAGCTCGGTGAAGCCGACCGCATCGTCACGATGCTGTCGCGGCAGCACGGCAAGATCCGCGCGGTGGCCAAGGGCGTGCGGCGGACGGCCTCGAAGTTCGGCAGCCGACTCGAGCCGTTCATGGTCGTCGACGCCCAGTTCTACGAGGGCCGGTCGCTCGACATCGTCACCCAGGCCGAGTCGCTCGGGGCCTACGGGGCGCAGATCGTCGCCGACTACGGCGCGTACACAGCGGCCAGCGCGATGGTCGAGACCGCCGACCGCCTGAGCGAGGCCGACGCCGGACTGCAGCAGTACCTGTTGCTCGTCGGCGCGCTGCGGTCGCTGTCGCGCGGTGAGCACCAGTCCAGCGCCACGCTCGACTCGTACCTGCTCCGGGCGATGAGCATCGCGGGGTGGGCGCCCTCGTTCAGCGACTGCGCGGTGACGGGCGAGCCCGGCCCGCACTCGGCGTTCGTGGTGCAGCTCGGTGGTGTCGTCGCCGACCGTGCTGCCCCGCCGGGGACCCCGCGGCTCGACCCGGCGACGCTCGGGGTGCTCGGCTCCCTGCTCGCCGGTGACTGGGCGACGGTCGACGCCACCGACGAGCGGACGCGTTCGCGGGCCTCCGGCGTGGTCGCGGCCTACGCCCAGTGGCACCTGGAACGATCGCTCCGTTCCCTGCCGCACGTCGACCGTTCCGAACACCCGATGCCGGTGCCGCAGACCCACGGCGGACCCGAGGCGACGGCGCGCGCGGTGGCCTCGACCCCGGCGCCCGCCGTGCCCGAGCCCGATCCCGATCCCGCTGTCGAAGGAGCCCCCACCGCATGAGCCCCCGCCGCCCCGACGACGTCGAACCCTTCCGCCCGGTCGACTGGACCGGCGAGACGCCCCCGGCGATCCCGGCCCGGTTCGTCCCGGAGCACGTGGCCATCGTCATGGACGGCAACGGCCGGTGGGCGAACGGCCGCGGCCTGACCCGGATCGAGGGGCACAAGGCGGGCGAGGCCTCACTGCTCGACGTCGTCGCCGGGGCGATCCAGATCGGCGTCGGACACGTGTCGGCGTACGCGTTCTCGACGGAGAACTGGAAGCGCTCCCCGGAGGAGGTCCGGTTCCTGATGGGCTTCAACCGTGACGTCATCCGCCGTCGCCGTGACCAGCTGCACCAGTGGGGCGTCAAGGTGCGGTGGGCCGGCCGGCGACCGCGGCTGTGGCGGAGCGTCATCGACGAGCTCGAGGCCGCCGAGCGGATGACGGCGGGCAACGACGTGCTCACGCTGACGATGTGCGTGAACTACGGCGGCCGGAACGAGATCGTCGACGCCGTGCGGGGCATGGCCGAGGACGTCGCCGCGGGACGCCTGAAGCCGAGCCAGGTCACCGAGAAGGCGCTGGCGAAGCGGCTGTACGTGCCGGAGATGCCCGACGTCGACCTGTTCCTCCGGAGCTCGGGGGAGCAGCGCACGAGCAACTTCCTGCTGTGGCAGTCCGCCTACGCCGAGATGGTGTTCCTCGACCGGCTCTGGCCGGACTTCCGTCGCACCGACCTGTGGGGGGCGATCGAGGAGTACGCACGGCGAGACCGACGCTACGGCGGCGCGGTCGACGCTCCGACGGCGTAGCCGCTGCCGCGGGGCCGAGGCTGCCGGGGCCGAGTCTCGGATCCGCGGACACGTTGCGCCCTCCGGACGGCGCGGAGTGTCCGCGCAGCCGAGACTCGGCGCGCGCCGCCCCTCAACCCGGCAGCGGCCCCTCGAGCAGGTGGGCGGCGGAGCGCACCGCGTCGAGCGCCGCACGGACGCTCGGCACACGGTCGGCACCACGCGCGACGACGACCTCGACACGCCGGGCGAGCTCGTCGTCCACGGGGTCGATCGCGACACCGGCGGGGATGACCGTCGTCGCGAGTGCCAGCCGGGGGAGCAGCGCCACCCCGAGCCCGGCGGCGACGAGCCCCACCACCGCGGCCGCGTTGTCCGTCTCCAGCACGATGTCCGGCGTGAACCCCGCGCTCGCGCACGACGCGAGCAGGTGCCCACGGCAACGCGGGCAGCCCCCGATCCACCGTGCGTCGTGGTGGGACGCGAGGTCCACGACGGTGGAGCCGGCGGGGCGGAGTCGCTCAGCGCCTCCTGGCTCGACCGGCGTCACCAGCGCGAGCGGGTCGCGACCGAGTGCCCGGGTGACGAGGCCCGGGTCCGGGGTGGTCCCGACCTCGTCGCCGACGTAGGTGAAGGTCAGGGCGACGTCGACCTCGCCGCCGCGCAGCAGGTCGAGTGCCTCGGGCGGCTCCACCTCGACGTACGAGGTCGTCACACCGGGCGCCGTCGCAGCGAGCCGCGCGAGCACCGCGGGCACGAGGGCGGAGGACGCGCTCGGGAACCCGGCGAGTCGCACCCGGCCCCGGCTGAGTCCGCCCACGGCGTCGAGGTCCTCGCGCGCCGCGGTCAGTGCGGCCTGCACGTGCAGGGCGTGGTCGGCGAGCACCTGCCCCGCGTGCGTCAGGGTCGCGCCCCGTCCGCCGCGCAGGACCAGTGCGTGCCCGAGACGCTGTTCGGCCCGGGCCACGAGCTGGCTGACGGCCGGCTGGCTCGACCCGAGTGCGGCGGCGGCGCGGGTGATCGACCCACCGTCGGCCACGGCGCGCAGGACCCGGAGCAACTGGGGATCGATCTCGTCCATCACCTGATGTTATCGGTGGCACACCGGATCGGCTCTGGTGTGATGGGACGGGAACGGGGACGCTGTCCGCATGGACTCCTTCCCCGCTGGCCACGGCTACCTGGCTGCGTGCACCGCGGGCCTGCCGACCCACGGCACCCTGGCCGCCCAGCGCGCCGACCTCGACGCGTGGTCGCTCGCCGAGACGTCGCCCGCCCGGTACGGCGTGCTGGTCGAGCAGGGGCGTGCGCTCTTCGCCGCACTGGTCGGCGTCCCCACGGAGCGCGTCGCGACCGGTTCGCAGACCTCGGTGATGGCCGCGGTCGTCGCCGACGCGCTGCCGGACGGCGCCGAGGTGGTCGTCCCCGACGGGGACTTCAGCTCGGTCGTCTTCCCGTTCCTCGCGCAGGCACACCGGGGCGTGCGGGTTCGGAGTGTCCCGCTCGAGCGGCTCGCTGCCTCGGTCGGGCCCGACACCGCCCTCGTCGCGTGGTCCGCGGTGCAGTCCGCCACCGGCGTCGTCACCGACCCCGACCCGGTCGTGGCCGCCGCCCGGCGCGTCGGCGCACTGACCCTCTGCGACCTCACGCAGGCCGCCGGCGTCCTGCCCGTCGACGCCGCACCGTTCGACGTGACGCTCACGCACACCTACAAGTGGCTCTGCGCTCCGCGCGGCGTCGCCTTCATGACGCTCTCCGACACCGCCCTCGGTCGACTCCGGCCGGTGCAGGCCGGCTGGTACGCGGGAGCGGACGTCTGGTCGTCCTGCTACGGCCCCGCGATGCACCTGGCCGACGACGCGCGTCGCTTCGACGTCTCGCCGGCCTGGCAGGCGTGGCCCGGTGCCGTGGCCGCGCTCGAGCACGCCGTCGCGCTCGATCAGCAGGCGGTCTGGAGGCACGCCACCGGTCTCGCAGATCGGCTGTGCGACGCCCTCGGGTCGCCTCGGCTGGGCGACGGGCAGGCGATCGTGACGTTCGCGGACCCCGACGGGTCGGCGCTCTGGGCGCTCACCGCCGCGGGGCTCACCGCCTCGGGGCGTGCCGGTCGGCTGCGCATCGCGTTCCACCTGTGGAACGACGAGTCCGACGTGACCGACGTCGTGGCCGCGCTGGGCGGGGTGGGGCCGGGCACGTCCGGGAGGTGAGCGCGGACGGCGGACCCGGAGCGGGCCTCCCGGGCCAGGATCGCCGGTAGTCTTGCCCGGACCGTTTCCGCACCGAGCACCCAGCTCGGCGACCTCTGGAGCACCCTTTGGCACAGCCCTCCCGTCTCGACAGCGTCATCGCCCTGGCCAAGCGCCGCGGCTTCGTCTTCCAGTCGGGTGAGATCTACGGAGGCTCCCGCTCCGCGTGGGACTACGGGCCCCTCGGTGTGGAGCTCAAGGAGAACATCAAGCGCCAGTGGTGGCAGCGGTTCGTGCGCGGACGCGGGGACATGGTCGGCCTCGACTCCGCGGTGATCCTGCCCCGCAAGGTGTGGGAGGCCTCCGGCCACGTCGCGACCTTCACCGACCCGCTGGTGGAGTGCCTGCACTGCCACCACCGGTTCCGCGAGGACCACCTGCTCGAGGCGTTCGAGGCGAAGAAGGGCCGCGCCCCCGAGGGCGGCATGGCCGAGGTCGCCTGCCCGAACTGCGGCACCCGCGGTGAGTGGACCGAGCCCCGCGAGTTCTCCGGCATGCTCAAGACGTACCTCGGCCCGGTCGAGTCGGAAGAGGGCCTGAACTTCCTGCGCCCCGAGACGGCGCAGGGCATCTTCGTCGACTTCGCCCAGGTCGTGACGACCAGCCGCATGAAGCCCCCGTTCGGCATCGGTCAGGTCGGCAAGGCGTTCCGCAACGAGATCACGCCCGGCAACTTCATCTTCCGCACCCGCGAGTTCGAGCAGATGGAGATCGAGTACTTCGTGCCGCCGGCCTCGGCCGAGGAGCACTACGAGCAGTGGATCGCCGACTCGGTCGCGTTCTACACCGACCTCGGGATCGACCCCGAGAACCTGCGTCGCTTCGACGTGCCGGACGGTGAGCGGGCGCACTACTCCGACGCCACCGCCGACATCGAGTACCGCTTCGGCTTCACCGGCTCGGAGTGGGGCGAGCTGATGGGCGTCGCGAACCGCACCGACTTCGACCTGAACAACCACATCGAGGCGTCCGGCCAGGACCTCCGGTTCTTCGACCAGGCGGCCAACGAGAAGTACGTGCCGTACGTGATCGAGCCGTCGTTCGGGCTGACCCGAGCACTCATGGCGTTCCTGCTCGACTCGTACCACGAGGACGAGGCCCCCAACGCGAAGGGCGGCGTCGACAAGCGCACCGTCCTGCGCCTCGACCCGCGTCTGGCCCCGGTGAAGGCCGCCGTCCTGCCGCTGTCGCGCAACGAGCAGCTCTCGCCGGTCGCCCGCGGCCTGGCCGACGACCTGCGCAAGAACTGGAACGTGGACTTCGACGACGCCGGCGCCATCGGCCGTCGCTACCGTCGCCACGACGAGATCGGCACGCCGTTCTGCATCACGGTCGACTTCGACACGCTCGAGGACAAGGCCGTCACGGTGCGCGAGCGCGACACCATGGGCCAGGAGCGCGTCTCGCTCGACCAGCTGCAGGGGTACCTGGCGCAGCGGTTGCTCGGCGCGTAGGGGCCGCGCGGCTCCGCAAGACACCGGTGTTCGTGCGTCGCACACCCGCAATCGGGTGTTCGACCTGCGAACACCGGTGTTCTGCTGCCAGCGACGGGAATGCGCGCCGCACGAGCGCGTTGGGGTCAGCATGAACGACTCCGTGAAGGTCGATGTCTGGTCGGACATCGCCTGCCCCTGGTGCTACATCGGCAAGCGCAAGTTCGAGGCCGGCGTCGCCGCGTTCGGCGCCTCGAGCGAGGGCCGCCCCGTCGAGGTCGAGTACCACTCCTTCGAGCTGAGCCCGGACACCCCTGTCGACTTCGAGGGCACCGAGGCCGAGTTCCTCTCCGGCCACAAGGGCATGCCCGTCGACCAGGCCCAGCAGATGCTCGACCAGGTCACCGCCATCGCCGCGGGCGTCGGCCTCCGGTACGACTTCGAGGCGATGCACCACACCAACACGGTGAAGGCCCACCAGGTCATCCACCTCGCCAAGCAGCACGGCAAGCAGCTCGAGATGGTCGAGCGCCTGTTCACCGCCTACTTCGAGCGGGGCGAGCACGTCGGACAGGAGTCCTCGCTCGCCGACCTGGCGGCGGAGATCGGCCTCGATCGCGACGAGGTCCTCAGCACCCTGCGCGACGACTCGCAGCTCGCGGCCGTCCGCGCCGACCAGGCCCAGGCGCAGGCCTACGGGATCAACGGCGTGCCGTTCTTCGTCATCGACGGCAAGTACGGCGTCTCCGGCGCGCAGGACCCGTCGGCCTTCGAGCAGGTCCTGTCGCAGGTCGTCGCGCTCCGCGAGACGACGCCCGACGAGGTCGCGGCCGCGACCGAGCGCGCCGCGGACGACGCGAGCGCGGACGTGGCGGCGACCCGATGACCGGCGCGACGATCAGCGACCAGGGCGCGGTGCGCCTCCAGGCCGTGACGTCGGTACCGTCCGTCCCGGACGCGCTCACCGGCCTGGAGGCCCGCCCCGCGCTGCTGACGCTCGTCACGCCCGGCGGCGCGCCGGTGTGCGAGGGCGATGCGTGCCTGATCGACGCCGGCGCGTTCGCCGGCTCCGAGGGGGACTGGACCGAGGTGCCGGACTGACGTCCGTCGTCTGGTCGGGACGCTGCGCCCCCGTGCGGTCGTCGCGCCGCGACTCTGCGGGGCGCGACAGCTGCGCGGGGGCGCGATCCGTCCGTCGCCGGAACCGATCAGCCGCGCTGCGGTTCCTCGTCGGTGATGTCGGCGACGGTCGCGCCGTAGGCGGCGACGAGCGCGTCGGCGTCGACGAAGGCGCTCGCGCCGTGCCGTCCGGCACCGAGCGCGACGCGACGGCCGAGGATGCGCTCGTCGGCGTAGACCGGCAGCGCACCCGTGGCACCGATCGGCGTGATGGTGCCGCGCTCGTAGCCGGACGCCTCGAGCGCGGTGGCGGCGTCGGGCATCGAGAGCTTGTTGACGCCGACGACCGTGCGGAGCTTCTTCCAGGCGATGCTGCGGCCGCCGGGCACCAGGGCGAGCAGGAACCCGCCGTCGTGGCGCTTCACCACCAGGGTCTTGACGATGTCGCCGGGCTCGATGCCGAGCAGGCCGGCTGCCTCGTGCAGGGAGTCCGCGGCCGGGCGCTCGACCACTTCGACCGGCAGGCCACGGGCCTGGGCGTCGGCGTCGAACCGGGTGCTGGCGTCGGTCGTCATGTGGAGAACGCTACCGGTGCGCACCGACGTGGGAAGATGGGACAGGTATGACGATCACACAAGCACCCGCCTCGCGAGTCGGCGGCCCCCTGCGCATCGGCCCGATCGAGGTCGACGTGCCCGTCGTGCTCGCGCCGATGGCCGGGATCACGAACATGGCGTACCGGCGGCTGTGCCGCGAGTACGGCGCCGGACTCTACGTGTGCGAGATGATCACCTCGCGTGCGCTGGTCGAACGGACCCCCGTGTCGATGCAGCTCATCCAGCACCACGAATCCGAGACCCCGCGGTCGATCCAGCTGTACGGCGTCGAGCCGAACACCGTGGCCGAGGCCGCGTCGATCCTGGTGGGCGAGGACCGTGCCGACCACATCGACCTGAACTTCGGGTGCCCGGTGCCCAAGGTCACCCGCAAGGGCGGCGGTGCTGCGCTGCCCTGGAAGCTCGACCTGTTCCGCGAACTCGTCACCAAGACCGTGCGCGCCGCCGGCGACGTCCCCGTCACGGTGAAGATGCGCAAGGGGATCGACGAGGACCACCTGACCTACCTCGACGCCGCCCGCATCGCGCGGGACGCCGGTGTCGCCGCGGTGTCACTGCACG
Organism: Curtobacterium poinsettiae; assembly: GCF_025677645.1. NCBI lineage: Bacteria > Bacillati > Actinomycetota > Actinomycetes > Micrococcales > Microbacteriaceae > Curtobacterium > Curtobacterium flaccumfaciens. Next base: position 2,124,786 of record NZ_CP106879.1, read on the forward strand.
CCCGCACCGCGAACGAGCACTACTCCGGGCAGGCCGACTGGTCCGCGATCGCCGCGCTGAAGGAGACCGTCACCGACATCCCGATCCTCGGCAACGGCGACATCTGGTCGGCTGCCGACGCGCTCCGGATGATCGACGAGACCGGTGCTGACGGCGTGGTCGTCGGCCGTGGCTGCCTCGGCCGGCCGTGGTTGTTCGGCGACCTGGCCGCGGCGTTCCGCGGCGAGGGCCTGCGGTACATGCCGTCCCTCGGCGAGGTCGCCGACGGGTTCCGCCGGCACGCCGAGCTGCTCGTCGAGTTCTTCGGGTCCGAGGAGCACGGCTGCCGCGACATCCGCAAGCACGTGGCCTGGTACTTCAAGGGGTACCCGATCGGCAGCGACGTCCGGGCCGGCCTGGCGATGGCGTCGAGCCTGCAGGAGATCGACGACTTCCTCGGCCAGCTCGACCAGGACGCACCGTACCCGGGTGCCGACGCAGAGGGGCCGCGCGGTCGTGCCGGGCACCCGAAGCGCACCGCCCTGCCCGACCGCTGGCTCGAGAGCCGTGACGTCGACTCCGAGTTCCGCAAGGTCCTGGCCGCCGCCGAGCTGCACCACAGCGGCGGATGAGCGCCACCGCCTCGTACGGCCCGGCCGACGCGGAGCGCTGGCTCCCCGAAGAGCACGGCAACCGCCGCTCGGACTTCGCCCGTGACCGCGCCCGACTGCTGCACTCCAGTGCGCTCCGGCGTCTGGCCGCCAAGACCCAGGTGCTCAGCCCGACGGCGGGGCTCGACTTCGCCCGCAACCGGCTGACCCACTCGCTCGAGGTCGCGCAGGTCGGCCGCGAGCTCGCCGACTCGCTCGGACTCGACCCCGACGTGGTCGACACGGCGTGCCTGGCGCACGACATCGGGCACCCGCCGTTCGGGCACAACGGCGAGACCGCCGTGAACGCCTGGGCCACCGGCATCGGTGGCTTCGAGGGCAACGCGCAGACGCTCCGGCTGCTGACGCGGCTCGAGCCGAAGGTCTACGGCGTCCGGCCCGGCGCCGACGTGGACCGTCCGTTCGGGCTCAACCTGACCCGTGCGTCGTTGGACGCCAGCTGCAAGTACCCTTGGCCGGCTGCGCAAGGGGTGTCGGAGTCGTCGTCCGGGCGCACCAAGTTCGGCTTCTACGACGACGACCACGACGCCTTCGAGTGGCTCCGTGCCGGCGCGCCGCGCCGCCAGCGGTGCATCGAGGCGCAGGTGATGGACCTCGCCGACGACATCGCGTACTCGGTGCACGACTTCGAGGACGCCGTCGTCGCCGGGTTCATCGACGTCGCGGCCCTGGGCGACCGGGTCGGTGAGAACGACATCGTGACCGCCATGCACGCCTGGGTCGGCGACGACCTGAGCCGCGACGAGTTGCTCGAGGCGTTCGACCGCCTGCGCGCGCTGCCGCTCTGGATGACCGCGTACGACGGCTCTCGCCGAGACGCCGCACGCCTGAAGAACCTGACGTCGCAGCTGATCGGACGCTTCGCGCGCACCGCCACGACGGCCACCCGCGAGTCGTACGCCTCGGGGTCGCTCGTGCGGTTCGCCGCGTCGGTCGTCACCCCGCCCGAGATCATCGGCGAGATCGCGGTGCTCAAGGGCATCGTCGCGGCCTTCGTGATGACCCAGGGCGACCGTCAGCCCGTGTACGAGGACCAGCGCCGCGTGCTGACCGAACTGCTCGACGCGTTGGCGGCCACCGGGCCGTCCGACCTCGAGCCGGGCTTCGCCGCCGACTGGCACGCCGCTGACGACGACGCCGGCCGTCTGCGTGCCGTCGTCGACCAGGTCGCGAGCCTGACCGACCAGGGTGCACTCGCGTGGCACCGACGTCTGGTGGTGGGTGACCGTGACCCGGTCCACATCGCCGTCTGACCGGTCCGCCGACGTCGGTCCCACGAACTAGGATCGAGGGGTGGCTGGCAGGATCGCGCGGAACGACATCGACGAGGTCCGCTCGCGTGTCAACATCGCCGACGTCGTGGGCGACTACGTCACGCTGAAGCACGCGGGCGTCGGGTCGATGAAGGGCCTCTGCCCCTTCCACGACGAACGCTCGCCGTCGTTCCACGTCCGGCCCCAGGTCGGCCGCTACCACTGCTTCGGCTGCGGCGAGGACGGCGACGTCTTCAGCTTCATCATGGCGCAGGACCACACCACCTTCGCCGAGGCCGTCGAGCGCATGGCCGCGAAGATCGGCTTCACCCTGCACTACGAAGAGGGCGACGGGCCGCGCACCGACTACAACACCCGGGCCCGGTTGATCGCCGCGAACGAAGCCGCGCTCGAGTACTTCACGGGGCAGCTCACCACCGCTGCCGCCGACCCGGCCCGCCGGTTCCTGGGGGAGCGCGGGTTCGACCCCTCGGCCGCCCAGCACTTCGGCGTCGGGTTCGCCCCGAAGTCCTACGACATGCTCAAGGACCACCTGCGCGGGCGCGGCTTCACGATGGAAGAGCTCGTGTCCGCCGGCCTCGTCAGCCAGGGTGACCGCTCGCCGTACGACCGGTTCCGCGGGCGCCTGATGTGGCCGATCCGCGACGTCACCGGGGCCACCATCGGCTTCGGGGCGCGCCGCCTGCTCGAGGACGACAAGGGTCCCAAGTACCTCAACACGCCCGAGACCCCGATCTACCACAAGAGCCAGGTGCTCTACGGGCTCGACCTCGCCCGGCGCGACATCTCGAAGCAGAAGCAGGTCGTCATCGTCGAGGGGTACACCGACGTCATGGCCTGTCACGTCGCCGGCGTCACCACCGCCGTCGCCACCTGCGGAACGTCGTTCGGCGTCGACCACATCAAGGTGCTGCGCCCGATGCTCGGTGACCTGGCGGGAGCCGACCCGAACGCCAACGGCGAGGTCGTGTTCACGTTCGACCCCGACGAGGCCGGGCAGCGTGCTGCGTCACGTGCCTTCGCGGAAGAACAGCGCTTCGCGGCGCAGACCTACGTCGCTGTGGCACCCGGCGGGCTCGACCCGTGCGACCTCCGGCTCGCCCGCGGTGACGACGCCATCCGCCGCCTGGTCACGAACAAGCGCCCGATGTTCGAGTTCATGATCCGTCGCACGCTCGAGGGCCACGACCTCGAGACCGTCGAGGGGCGCGTCGGTGCCCTGCGAGCGGCCGCACCCGTGCTCGCCGGCATCCGCGACCGCTCGCTGACGCAGGGTTACGTGCGCGAACTCGCCGGCTGGCTCGGCATGGAGATCCCCGAGGTCCGTCGGTCGGTCGAGACCGCCAGACGGCGTGCGGGCTCCGCCGGGCAGGACGACCGGTCCGCAGGCGCGGGGCGCGACGGTCGTGCCGGAACCGGCACCGACGGGGCAGACACCCCCGACGAGCCCGTCGCCGGGATCCGCTCGCTGCCGAACGACCCCATCAGCCGCATGGAGCGCGACGCCGTGATGGCGATGGTGCAGCAGCCCACGTCCGTCGGGGCACCGATGCTCGGTCTCGCCGCGTCGGCCACGTTCTCGACGCCCATGCTCGCCGCCGTCCGGGACGCCGTGGTCGCCAACGTCGACGTCATCGGCGCGGGAGACTGGCTCGACCGGCTGCTCGCCGACGTGCCGGCGCCCCTCCGCACCCTGACGCACGAACTCGCCCTCGCACCGATCCCCGCGCGCAACGCGGAGGACTTGGCGGCCTACTGCCGGAGCATCGTCGTGGCCCTGGTCGAGCGTGACCTGCTCGCCCGCAAGGCCTCGTTGCTCGGACAGCTGCAGCGCGCCGACCCGCACGAGCAGGCAGATCGTCGCGCCGAGATCCAGCGGCAGCTCGTCGACATCGACGGGCAGCGGATGCGGTTGCGCGCCGACGCCGAGGCGTCCTAGCGCTCCTCGAGCGGCTGTTCCGGGGTGCGGAGGTCGCCCCGGTCGCACGACGCGCCGCGTGTGTGTCGCCGAGGTCGCACGAACTGTCGCCCGGTCGGGCTGCGAGCGGCAGTTCGTGCGACCTCGGGGTTCGTGAGTGGTCGGGACGTGCCGCGTGTGGGGCGTCGAGTGGTCGCGAAGCGTCGGTTGACAGGGGTCCGGCCGACGGAACGTGACCGCGCGGGGTGGGGCGGGCGGTGCGTCGTGACCGCTCGGCGGAAGCGAGGGGCGGGGCGGGAGCAGGGTGGGCCTCCCGGCCGGGTTCACGGGGTCGCACGCCGCGCTGCCGGCGCACCATCGAGGTCGCACGAACTGTTGCCGGGCGTCCCGTCGGACGACAGTTCGGGCACTTTCAGGGCGGGAGCGGGCGGGAACGGGCGGGAACGAGCGCGGGACCGCCCCGGTTGCACGACGCAACTTTCGTGCGTGACGCGCCGCTCGACTCCGGCGGAATCATGCATCACGCAGCGCGCCCGTGCATTACAGCGGTGTAAACAAATCGCCCCCGGTTCGTTCTGTTCCGTGACAGGGTGGTACCAATGAGCGTTCCTGGCCGGGCACACAGACGTTCCACCCTCCGGCTCAGGACTCTTGCAATCATGACCAGAGAGGCAGCGGACATGGCATCCGTGACCAAGTGGGGCAAGCGCGGCATCGCGCTCGGCGCCGGTGCAGCAGCGACGGCGCTGGTGCTGACCGGCTGCGCGAGCAGCAGCGTGAGTGACACCGAACTGAACGGCCTGAGCATCGGGACGACGGACAAGATCACGTCGCTCGACCCGGCCGGTTCCTACGACAACGGCTCCTTCGCCGTGCAGAACCAGGTGTTCCCGTTCCTGATGAACACGCCCGTGGGGAGCCCGGACGTCGAGCCGGACATCGCCACGAAGGCGGAGTTCACGAACCCGACCACCTACGAGGTCACCCTCAAGGACGGGCTCGAGTTCGCGAACGGCAACAAGCTCACCTCGAGCGACGTGAAGTTCTCGTTCGACCGCGAGCTGAAGATCAACAACGAGAACGGTCCGCAGTCGCTGCTGGCCAACCTCAAGAGCATCGACACCCCGGACGACACCACCGTGGTGTTCAACCTCGACCACGCCGACCAGACCTGGCCGCAGGTGCTCTCGAGCCCCGCTGGCCCGATCGTCGACGAGGACGTCTTCAGCGCGACGAAGCTCACCAGTGCCGACGACATCGTCAAGGGCAAGGCCTTCGCCGGGCAGTACCAGATCAGCTCCTACAAGGAGAACGACACGATCCAGTACAAGACGAACCCGAAGTACGACGGCCTCCTCGGCAAGGCGAAGACCGACGAGGTCACCGCCAGCTACTACACCAAGGAGACCGACCTGAAGCTCGCCGTGCAGAAGGGCGACGTCGACGTCGCGTACCGCTCCCTGACGCCGACCGACATCTCGGACCTGCGCAAGGACGACTCCCTCAAGGTCACCGACGGCCCCGGCGGCGAGATCCGCTACGTGGTCTTCAACTTCAAGACGCAGCCGTTCGGTACCGGGCAGGACGACGCCGACGAGGCGAAGGCCCTGGCCGTGCGGCAGGCCGCCGCCGACGTGGTCGACCGTGCCCAGCTCGCGAAGGAGGTCTACAACGACACCTTCACCCCGCTCTACTCGATGGTCCCGGACGGCCTGACCGGCGCGGTCCAGCCGTTCAAGGAGATGTACGGCGACGGCGACGGCGGCGCGGACGTGGCCAAGGCGAAGAAGACGCTGTCGGACGCCGGCGTCACGGGCAAGGTGCAGCTGGACATCCAGTACGCGCCCGACCACTACGGTTCGGCCTCGGACGACGAGTACGCGCTGCTCAAGCAGCAGCTCGAGGACTCCGGTCTGTTCACCGTCAACATCCAGTCGACGGTCTACACGACCTACGCCCAGGAGCGCACCAAGGACGCCTACCCCGTGTACCAGCTCGGCTGGTTCCCGGACTTCTCCGACGCCGACAACTACCTGTCGCCGTTCTTCACCAAGGAGAACTTCGTCCAGAACCACTACGACGACCCGGAGATCCAGGACCTCATCGCGAAGGAGCAGGCCGAGTCCGACCCGGACAAGCGTGCTGACCTGATCGAGCAGGCCCAGGAGCGCGAGGCCACCCAGATCTCGACGCTGCCGCTGCTGCAGGGCAAGTCCGTCGCGGTCGCCGGCAAGGACGTCAAGGGCCTGACCCTCGACGCCTCGTTCAAGTTCCGGTACGCCACCCTGAGCAAGTAGCACCAAGCCCCACGTGCAGGCCGCGGGCGTTCCCACGAGGAGCGCCCGCGTGCCTGTGCAACGGCGACGAAAGGCACCCACCCCGTGACCCTCAGCACTCCCGAAGCGACGCAGGACGTGAACGGCACCGATCCCACCAAGCCACAGGCACAACGCAGTGCCAAGAGCAGTGGTGGCGGACTCGGCCGGTACATCCTCGTCAGGTTCCTCCTCATCATCCCGACCGTCTTCATCCTGGTGACGCTCGTGTTCTTCCTGATGCGCGTCATCGGGAACCCGATCACCGCGTCGGTCGGTGGTCGACTCACGCCGAGCCAGCTGCAGGAACGCCTGCACGCCGCCGGGTACGACCGGCCGGTGCTCGTGCAGTACTTCGAGTACCTCGGCAACATCCTGCGCGGCGACTTCGGCACCTCGTCGACGGACAACCGTCCGATCACCGACATCATCGTCACGTACGGCGGTGCGACCGCGGAGCTCGTGTTCTACGCGCTCATCGTCGCGCTCGTACTCGGCATCCCGCTCGGCATGCTCGCCGCGTACACGCGCGACAAGTGGCCCGACGTGCTGCTCCGTGCGCTCGCGATCCTGACCTACGCCACGCCGGTGTTCTTCGGCGGTCTGCTGCTGAAGCTCGTCTTCTCGGTGTGGCTCGGCTGGCTGCCCCTCGGCGACCGTGCCTCGACCCGGGTGTCGCTCATCCTCGACGGCATCCCCGGCGCGAGCGGCATCTACATCATCGACGCACTCCGCACCGGCAACGCCGCGGTCATCGGCGACGTGCTCCAGCACGCCGTCCTGCCCGCGCTGACGCTCGGTCTGCTCACCGCCGGCATCTTCCTGCGCCTGGTGCGCGCGAACATGATCGGCTCGCTCGGCTCCGAGTACGTCGACGCCGCCCGGTCCCGCGGCGTGCGCGAGTCGCGGTTGGTGCGCACCCACGCGTTCCGTCCGGCCCTCGTGCCGATCATCACCGTGATGGGGCTGCAGATCGCGATGCTCCTGGGCGGCTCGGTGCTCACCGAGACGACCTTCGGGTGGCGCGGCCTGGGCTTCGAGCTCAACCAGTACCTGTCTGCCCGTGACTTCGTCGCGGTGCAGGGCATCGTCGCGATGCTGGCGGTGATCGTCGCGGTGACCAACTTCATCGTCGACGTCGTCGCTGCCCTCATCGACCCGAGAGTGAGGTTCTGACGATGGTCGACACCACCCTCGTCGACCGCCACGAGCCGCTCTGGAAGCGGCTCCCCGTGGTGGTCCAGCTCCGTCGGAGCACCGGCTGGCAGCGCGCCATGCTCATCGTCGGCGTGGTCATCTGCGCCCTCTACCTGCTGATCGCGGTGTTCGCCCCGCTCCTCGCCCCGTACGGCTTCGGCCAGCTGCAGGGCGCGGACGGCCAGAGCTTCCCGCGCACCGGCGCACCGAACGCCGAGCACATCTGGGGCACCACGGTCGGCGGCTTCGACGTGTTCAGCCGGGTGCTCTACGGTGCCCGCACGGCCGTGCTCGTCGTCATCGTCGCCGTGGTCGTCTCGATCATCGTCGGCGTCCTGCTCGGCATGGTCTCCGGCTACCTGGGCGGCTGGCTGGACCGCGTCCTGGTGGTCGTGGCCGACGCCATCTACGCGTTCCCGTCGCTGCTGCTCGCGATCATCGTGTCCATCGTCATCTCCGGCGGCAACTCGAGCTACTCGGGCGGCATCATCGCGGCGGCGATCTCGATCACCGTCGTGTACGTGCCGCAGTACTTCCGCGTGGTCCGTGCCGAGGCCGTCCGGCTGAAGAACGACGCGTTCGTCGAGTCGGCGCGCGTGATGGGCACCAACCCGTGGCGCATCATGACGCGGCACGTCCTGCGGAACTCGACGCGTTCCCTGCCGCTCATCCTGACGCTCAACGCGAGCGACGCGATCCTGACCCTGGCCGGCCTCGGCTTCCTCGGGTTCGGCATCGGCCCGACGTCCGGTGCCGAATGGGGCTACGACCTGAGCCGTGCGCTCTCCGACGTTGCGAGCGGCGTCTGGTGGACCGGTGTCTACCCGGGTGTCGCCATCGTCGTGCTCGTGCTCGGGGTCACCTTCATCGGCGAGAGCCTGAACGACATCTCCGACCCCCGCCTGCGCGCACGCCGACGGCTGAAGCAGCTGGTGTCCACGCGCGACACCAAGGCAGCGCGCGATCCCAAGGCAGCGCGCGACGCCGAAGCACCGCGCGACGCCGAGGCACCGCGCAACGCCGGCAACGACACGGAAGGGACGGGCGCATGACCCCGACCACCCGCCTGCAGCCGGGCGACACCACCACCGAGCCGGTCGTCGTCGTCGACGACCTGACCGTCACGTTCGCGACCGACGGCGGTGCCGTCGACGCGGTCAAGGGCGTCAGCCTCGACGTCCGCCCCGGCGAGGTCCTCGCCCTGGTCGGCGAGTCCGGCTCCGGCAAGTCCGTCACGGCACGCAGCATGCTGCGGCTCATGCCGGAGACCGCGACCCTCGGCGGCGCGGTGCTGCTCGACGGCACCGACGTCGTGTCGGTCGGCTCGCAGAAGCTTCGCGAGCTCCGCGGGACGGCCGGGGCGATGGTGTTCCAGGAACCGTCGACCGCCCTGAACCCGGTCTTCACCGTCGGGTGGCAGATCGCCGAGGGGCTCCGCGCCCACGGCGGCATGTCCAAGAAGGAGGCACGGGCGAAGGCCATCGACTACCTCGGTCGCGTCGGCATCCCCGACCCCGAGACCCGCGTCGACCACTACCCGCACCAGTTCTCCGGTGGGCAGAAGCAGCGTGTGGTCATCGCGAGTGCACTCGCCCTCGAGCCGAGCGTCATCATCGCGGACGAGCCCACCACGGCGCTCGACGTCACGGTGCAGGCCGAGATCCTCGACCTGCTGCGGCGCTGCCGTGACGAGTTCGGCACCGCGATCGTCGTCATCACGCACAACATGGGCGTGGTCGCCGACCTGGCCGACCGCGTCGCCGTGATGTACCAGGGCGAGATCGTCGAAGAGGCCACGGCGACGGCCCTGTTCGCGACGCCGCAGGCCGACTACACCAAGCGGCTGCTCGCGGCGGTGCCACGGCTCGAGGCGTCCACCGGGGTGGCCCGGCGCGCCGCGATCTCCGAGGACGTCACGCCGCTGGTCGAGGCGAAGGGGCTCGAGATCGAGTACCCCGGGCGGCTCGGCTCGCCGGCGTTCAAGGCGGTCAAGGGCGTCGACCTGGCGATCCGTCCGGGTGAGGTCCTCGGCCTGGTGGGGGAGTCCGGCTCGGGCAAGACCACCATCGGCCGGGCCATGGCGGGCCTGACGAAGGTCACCGGCGGTTCGCTCAAGGTCCTCGGCGCCGAGATGCTCGGGTACCGCGAACGTGACTTCAAGCACCTGCGCAAGGACATCGGGTTCGTGTTCCAGGACCCGGCGACCTCGTTCAACCCGTTGCTGACGATCGCCGAGTGCGTCGCCGAGCCGCTGGTCGTGCACAAGGAGGTCTCGAGCCCCCGTGCCGCGCGCAAGCGGGTGGACGAGCTGCTCGAGGCCGTGCAGCTGCCGGCCGCCTACGGTGACCGCTACCCGCACGAGCTCTCCGGTGGGCAGCGCCAGCGCGCGTCGCTCGCCCGGTCGCTCGCCCTCCGGCCGAAGCTGCTCATCGCCGACGAGCCGACGAGTGCGCTCGACGTCTCCGTGCAGGCGCGCGTGCTCGAGCTCTTCCTCGAGCTGCAGCAGGACCTCGGCTTCGCGTCGCTGTTCATCAGCCACGACCTGGCGGTCGTGGGCGCGCTGTCGGACCGCATCGCCGTGCTGTACCGGGGCGACCTGGTCGAGACCGGCACGACCGCGCAGGTGCTCGGTAGCCCGCAGCACCCGTACACGCAGCGCCTGCTGGCGTCGCTGCCGGTGCCCGACCCGGCGGAGCAGGCGGAGCGACGGCGTACGCTGGAGCGACTGGAGAACGTCGGGTCCTGACCCGACGTGACCCGTCCTGGAGGCCCGGCCAGCGTCGTCGACGCACGCCGGGCCTCCAGGGCGGTCGTCTCCACTGCTGCACGCACGACGGACCTGCCAGGGCGGCCCGTCGCGAACCGCCGCCAGGGGGCGGCGTGGAAGGGGACCCATGATCGCGGTCAACGGACCGGCGGTCGTCGCGGACGACGTGTCGATCGAGTACCGGGGCGGACGCGGGGGCGAGTCCATCCGGGCCGTCGACGGCGTGAGCCTCACGGTCCGGCAGGGGGAGATCCTCGCCCTGCTCGGTGAGTCGGGCTCGGGCAAGTCGACCTTCGCCGCCGCCATCGCCGGGCAGCTCGGATCCCACGGCGAGGGCGAGGGCGCCCTCCGTCGGCACATCGTCGGTGGCGAGCTGACCGTGCTCGGCCAGAAGACCCGGGGTCTCCGTCCCTCGTCGCGCAAGCTCGAACGGCTGAGCGGCCGGATCGGCTACCTGCCGCAGGACGGCGCCGACCGGCTCAGCCCGGACCTGACCGTGGGCGAAGCCGTCGCCGAACCGATCTACGCACGCGACCGCCGGTTCGACCGGCGCGAGGCCGGGCTCATCGTGGCCCGGCTGCTCGACGCGGTGCACCTGCCGCTCGGGGCGATGCGCCTGAACACGTGGGAGCTCTCGAGCGGTCAGCGCCAGCGAGTCGCCCTGGCGAAGGCGCTCGTGCTCGAGCCCCAGCTCCTGGTCGCGGACGAACCAGCGCGCGGTGTCGACGTGCTCGTGCGGCAGTCCGTGCTCGAGGCCCTGGCGACCCTGCAGCGCGGCCGGCAGTTCTCCGCGGTCGTGGTGTCCAGCGACCTGCGCGAGGCCCGCGCCCTCGCCGACCGCGTCGCCGTGATGGCCGATGCCCGGCTCGTCGGGCTCGGCACCTTCGACGAGGTCCTCGACAACCCCGTCGACCCCTACGTCAAGACCCTCGCCTCGACCGCGGCCCGAGGCGTGAAGCGTCGTCCTGCACCGACGACGGCCCGCCGTTCGTCGGCGCCGCGCCGTCCGCTCGCCGCAGGCACCGGCCCGCGCACCGACCGTCAGGAGAACGCGTGAGCACCACCGCCCAGGGCCCCCGTGGGCACCGCGCCGTCGTCCCCACATCCGGTGCACCGCTGCCGATCGGGGCTCCGGAGCCCGGGCCGGTCGCCGTGCTGCCGGAACCGACGGACCTGCACGTGGACGCCGTGACCGAGGCCGGGGGCACCGTCGCGCCGCTCAACGCCGACACCCGCGGGGTCGTCTGGCTCGACCCCCGCGACCCGGCCGGCCTCGCCGACGCCCTGTCGTCCGCACCGGGGGTGGGCTGGGTGCAGCTGCCGTTCGCCGGCGTCGACGCCTTCGCGCACCTGATCCAGGAGCACGGCGACCGCGTGTTGTTCACCTCGGCCAAGGGCGCCTACGCGGAGCCGGTCGCCGAACACGCGCTGGCGCTGACCCTCGGCACGCTCCGGGTCCTGCAGAAGCGCGCCCGTGCGTCGTCGTGGGCGACCGAGCCCGAGGGTGTCTCGCTGTACGGGCGGAACGTCGTCGTGATCGGTGCCGGCGGGATCGCGCTCGAGTACCTCCGGCTGCTCGCGCCGTTCGACGTCGACGTCACCGTCGTGCGCCGCTCGCCCGACCCCGTGCCGGGAGCCGCGCAGACCGTCACCACCGACCACCTCGACCAGGTCCTGCCCGACGCCGACGTCGTGATGATCGCGGCGGCGATGACCTCGGGCACCGCGAAGCTCTTCGGCGAGCGGCAGTTCCGGATCATGAAGCCGTCCGCCCGGCTCGTGAACATCGCCCGCGGCGGACTCGTCGACACCGATGCACTGGTCGCCGCCCTGCGCACCGGAGAGATCGCCGCGGCGGGCCTCGACGTCACCGACCCCGAGCCGCTTCCCGACGGGCACCCGCTCTGGTCCGAGCCCGGTGCCGTCATCACCCCGCACCAGGCCGACACCCCGGAGATGGTCGCGCCCCTGCTCGCCGAGCGCGTCCGGCTCAACGCCGCAGCGTTCCTCGGTGGCCACGGCGAGGGCTTCGTCGGCGTCGTGGACCCGGTCGCCGGGTACTGACACGAAGGGCCCCGTTGTGCGGCGCGCCCGGGCGGCGTGTCCGATGCGGTGGAGGGCCTCGTGGTCCTGCTATGCTGTTACCCGTTGTTCGCACGTCATTCGCCAGCGGACAGTGATCCTCGATAGCTCAATTGGCAGAGCAGCCGGCTGTTAACCGGCAGGTTGTTGGTTCGAGTCCAACTCGGGGAGCGACAGGTCCTCATCCCTCCGGGGTGGGGACTTTTTGCGTTCCCGACGGTCCGGCGCCTTCGTCGGGTTCAGCGTGGCCCGCTGCTAGCCTGGGCCAGCGCACCCAGATCCACGGAAGGCCACTGTTCGATGTCGTTGACCACCGAGTCCGTCACCGGGCCGACGGTCGGCGGTCGGGCAGAGCGGATCCTCGGTCGGGCGAACCAGGTGCTGGCGTCCCGGACGGCGTTCGTCGTCGTGCTCGTCGCCTTCCTGCTGATGGGCTTCCTGTTCGCCGTGACCATCCACGTGCCGGCGTCGGCCGCCCCGGACGAGGTCCGGCACATCGGCAACATCCTGTTCTACGCGGAACGGCCCTGGACGGCCGGGCCGTTCGTGCACGACGCCGCGACGTCGACGCTCCGGCTCGGCGAGGTCACGCGGTTCCCGGCGTACCTGTACTACTACGTGATGTCGTTCCCGGCGAGGGCGGCCCTGGCGGTCGGGCTGGACCAGGAGCGGACCGTGATGGTCCTGCGGGGGATCGACGTCCTGGCGGCCGGCGCCGGTCTGTGCGCCCTGCGTGTGTTGTTCCGGAACGCCGGTGTCCCGACGGCGATCGGCCTGCTCGCGATCGTCGCGACGGCCTTCACCGGTCGGTACGTCTGGCAGGCCGCGACGATCAGCTACGACGCGCCGTCGATGGCGGCGTTCTTCCTGTTCGCCGCCGTCGCGGTCAAGGTGGCACGCGGCGGTGGTCTCCGCACGCTCGCGTGGCTGGTCGTCACCGCGATGCTCGCCCTGATGCTCAAGTACTCGCAGGCGCCACTCGTCCTCGCCGGGGCGTTCTTCGCGATCCTGTTCCGGTACCGCGTCGACGGGTTCTCGTGGCTCCGGCACCCGGTGCGGCGAGCCGTGGCGGGCTTCCGGGAGCGCCCGGGGCGGTCCGTCCTGCTGGTGGTGATCGGTGGCGTGTTGCTCGCGCTGGTCCTCGAGCGTTTCGGCGTGAACCTGCTCGTCTACCGTGCCCTCAACCCCGACTGCGCCGAGATCCACAGCCGAGCTGCGTGCATGAACTTCGACATCTTCCGCCGCAACTACAACGCGACACGCTCCCACGACCTGGCCGTCGCCGCCGGGACCCTCGAACCGTTCCACCCGCTCGCGTTCCTGTGGACGTGGACCACCACCTACTTCCGGTCCCTCTTCTTCTTCTGGGGTCCGACCCTGCCGTGGCGGCCGAACCTCGGCGTCGTGGCCTTCGGAGCGACCGCGGTGCTCGCCGCAACCGTCATCGCAGCCACCCAGCTGCGTCGGGTGCTGCGTTCGGCTGCGACGTGGTGGCTGGCGGTCGTCCCGGTCGCCTACACGGTGGCTGTCCTCTGCTTCAACGCCGCGACGACCGTGAACCTCCGTCAGGAGTTCGCGTTCTCGGGCCGGTACCTGCTCCCGGTCCTGCCGATGATCGTCGCGGTGGTCCTGCTCGGCCTGACCGCGTGGCTCCGCCGACTGCAGGGGCACGCCGCGACGGCCGCGTGGACCGTCGTGGTCGTCGTCGGCGTCGCGTTGTTCGCGTTGTACAACCCGATCAGCGCCTTCTTCCCCTACGCCTCCTCGCCGGCCTGGTACTCCGGTTGGGCGCAGGACGTCCTGCCGCACTGGCTGACCGGGGTCCGCTCGTGACGGCGGCACCGCGCACCCGCACCGTCATCGTCGTGGCGCTCACGGTCCTGTTCTTCGTGGTCATCGGCGTCGCGGCGTTCGCCCGCACCGGGGGCACGAGCGCCGGCGAACGCCAGGTCGGGTCCTGCACGGTGCGCATCGCCCCGCAGCCGGGCTCCGTGACGGCGTGCGCTGGACAGGACCTCGGCGGCGTCGACCTCGGCACCCAGGACCTCCGCCTGGCCGACCTGCACGGCGCCGACCTGCGCGGGGCCGACCTGCGCCAAGCCGTCCTGTTCGGTGCGGACCTGCGGGACGCCGACCTGCGTGGGGCGGACCTGCACGGGGTCGACCTGTACAGCGCCGACCTCACGGGGGCCGACCTGCGGCAGACGGACCTCTCCGGTGCGAACCTCGTCGGCGCCGACATCAGCAACGCACGCCTGGACGGCGTCGACCTGACCAGTGCGAAGATCGAGGGACTGACGGTCCGCGGCACGCCGATGGAACTCGTCGACCGTCGGCTGCGCAGTCCCGACGGCGAGCGGATCGCCGTGCGCATCGACCTGGACCTGCCGCGTGGTGTGACCTCACGCAGCTGCGTCGACCGTCTGCTCCACGCGAAGGTCGGCGTCACCGAGGTCCGGTGCCGGATGAGCACCGACGCGCGCGAGGGCCGGCTCGACCAGCGAGCGACCATCACGGTCAGCGGCCCCACCGGCTGACCGACGTCGATCGTGCGGCTGCCACCCGGCCGATGCTGTTAGCGTTCACAGGTGCACCGATCCCGTTCGCCTCGACTCACGCTCCTGGGCGTCGTCGTCGCCGTGATGGTGGTGCTCACCGGCTGCAGCAGCGTCGGCCCGGACACCGACGCGTCCGAGGACCCGACGAGCTCGGACACCGGCCTGGGCTCGGGCGCGTCGCCCGTGGTCTTCGCGTTCGTCTGCGCCGCCGACGGATCGGACAGCGAGACCTACACCACCTACTCTGCGGTGTGGGAGGCCGAGCGCACCGACTGCTCGGCGAAGCGCCTGACCGGGTCGGTGCCGTCGAGCCAGCAGCGGGCAGCGGTGGCGGCGGCGCGAGGCGACGCGACCCTGGTCGAGCTCGCGAGTGCGTGCGCGGTGCGCGGCTCGGACCCGTGGACGTCTGCGGTCGCCGACGCGCGCGGTGCGCATGTAGCCGCCGGCCTGTTGCGGTACTGCCCCGGGCACCCGGAGATCGACCGCCTGCGGGACGCACTGGCCGCCTACCGGGGCTGAGCCGGGCCTCCAGGCCGACCGCCGGAGCGGCGTCGGGTTGGACGGCAGGGTGCGGGAGCCGACGGGCGTCAGCCCTCGGGGTGGTCGCGACCCGGCAACCAGGACTGGCCGGGGCCGCCCCAGCTGCTCTTGCGGATCGCCTTGGCGACCTGCTTGCCGTAGGGGTGCACCAGGCGGTCGGCGTACAGCCAGCCGTCCAGGTGGTCGTACTCGTGCTGGAAGATCCGGGCCAGCCAACCGTGCGCCTCGACCTCGAACGGCGTGCCGTGCTCGTCGACCGCACGCAGCAGGGCGCCCTCGGAGCGACGCAGCGGGAAGCGCTCGCCCGGGATCGACAGGCAGCCCTCGGACTCCTCGTCCTCGTCGAGCTCCTCGACGGACTCGGGCACCGGGGGCGTGATCCACAGGACGGGGTTGACGGCGGCTCCCCGGTGCAGGACGTCGTCGTCGTCGGTGTAGGAGTACACGAAGAGGCGCTTGCCGACGCCCACCTGCGGTCCGGCCAGGCCGACCCCGGGGGCCAGGTCCATGGTCTCGAGCATGTCGGCGACGAGGGTGCGGAGGTCGTCATCGAACGCGGTGACCTCGGCTGCACGCTCGTGCAGGACGGGTTCGCCGGTGATGCGGATCGGGAGAACGGCCATTCACCCAGGTTATCCGGCGGGGGACGGTAGCCTCGACGCGTGACGACGGACCTCCAGCTGCCCGACGCCGTGAGCAACCTCACGCCGTTCCAGGCGCTGATGATCCCGGTGGCGCTGATCGGTGCGGTGTTCCTGTCGCTCGGGGCGCAGTTCCAGAGCCGCGGGGTGCAGCGGGTCGAGGCGCGTCTGGGTCGGCAGTCGAAGGGGCTGAGCGTCCGGCACGTCGTCGGGCTCGTCTCGAGCGGCTACTGGGTGCTCGGCACGCTCATGCTCGGCATCGCGGTGGTGCTCCAGCTCGTCAGCATCACGTTCGCGCCCCTGATCGTCGTGCAGCCGTTGGGTGCCGTGGCGCTGGTCATCACGACGTGGTTCTCGTCGCGTTCGTCCGGTGTGCCGCTCGGTCGTCGTGCGCGGCGGGCGGTGTGGACGTGCATCATCGGTGTCGGCGTCTTCGTCGGGATCGCCGCGTTCGTCGGGCACGAGAGCGCGATCACCCGCCAGCAGCTCGTCACCGTGCTGGTGATCCTTGCCGTCGTGCTGGTGCTCGTGCTGGTGTCGTTCCGACTGGTCGCGAAGCATCGCAGTGCGCTCTACTACATCGTCGGGGCCGGGGTGCTCTACGGGTTCGTGGCGACGCTGGCCAAGGTCGTGCTGAACCGGTTCGTGAACGGCACCTTCGACTGGTTGACGGTGCTCGCGATCGTCGGCGTGGTCGTGGCGGCGTCGCTCGGCGGGTACTTCGTGCAGAACGCCTACTCGAGCGGCTCGGCCGACCTCGTGATCGCGGGGTTGACGGTGATCGACCCGATCGTCGCGGTCGGCATCGGCGTGATCGTGCTCGGGGAGGCCTCGGGGGCGCCGTGGTTCGCGGTCGCGGGCTTCGTGGTGGCCGCGGGCATCGCGATCACGGGGGTGTTCCTGCTCGCCAAGCACCACCCGCAGACCCGGGCCTGATGTCGGCCGCTGCGTCGGTCGCCGCGCACCGCGCGCTGTACTCGCCGCCTCCCCGGTGGTCGCCGCCCTCATCCGCGCGGCTGACGCGACCGTCGATCCTGGTGCGATAGCGTCACTGCCGACCAGCCATCGCCCACGAGAGGACGAACTCAGCCGTGTCAGGAGACGCCACCACCGCCACCGCCGGACCGACGGAAGCGACGGGCGGTCACCGACCGTTGCGCGTGCTGATCGCAGCGGACACCTTCGCCCCCGACGTCAACGGCGCCGCCACCTTCGCCGAGCAGCTCGCCGTCGGCCTGGCCGAGCGCGGGCACGAGGTGCACGTCGTCGCACCGGCCTCGAGCCGCCACTACGGCACGTTCGACGAGGAGCACCACGGCGTCACCCTCGTCGTGCACCGCCTGAAGTCGTACAAGTGGCCGCTGCACCCGTGGCTGCGCTTCGTGTGGCCGTGGAGCGTCCGGAAGTGGACCGGCCCGATCCTCGACGCGGTCAAGCCCGACGTGCTGCACATCCAGTCGCACGTGGTCATCGGCCGCGGCATCGTGCACGAGGCGAACGACCGCGGCATCCGGGTCATCGCGACGAACCACTTCATGCCCGAGAACCTGCTCGAGTACACGCCGTTCGGCAAGTGGACGCTGCCCCTCGCCCTGAAGATCGCGTGGAGCGACGCCGCCAAGACCTACCGGCTGGCCGACACCATCACGACGCCGACGAACCTGGCCGCCGACTACCTGCGGAAGGCCATCGCTGGCCAGCAGGTCCTGGCGATCTCGTGCGGCATCGACGCGTCCCGGTACGTGGCACGCGAGGGACGCCCGGTCAACAACGACATCGTCTTCGTGGGTCGTGTGGCCCCCGAGAAGAACCTCGACGTGCTGGTCCGTGCGGTGGCGCTGCTGCCCGCCGAGCTGTCCGCGACGCTGACCATCGTCGGCGACGGCGAGATGATCCCGAAGCTCACCGCCTTGGCGAAGGAGCTCGGGCTCGAGGACCGCGTGCGGTTCCTGGGCTTCGTCTCCGACGAGCGCAAGCAGGAGGCCCTGACCAACGCGACGGTGTTCGCGATGCCGTCCACGGCGGAACTGCAGAGCATCTCGTCGCTCGAGGGGATGGCCTCGGGGCTGCCCGTCGTCGCCGCCGACTCGATGGCGCTGCCGCACCTGATCGACGGCAACGGGCACCTGTTCGCGCCGGGCGACGTGGATGACCTGGCGGCGAAGCTCACGGCGGTGCTCACCGCGCCCGAGTCGGCGTACGTGGCGATGCGGGAGCGCAGTCTGGCCATGATCGAGGCACACGACATCAACCGCACGCTGTCGACGTTCGAGTCGCTGTATCGTGGTGAGCCGGTGGCCTGAGGGTCTCCGGCGAGGGGCGGTAGCCAAGCTGGTCAAGGCAGTCGGCTCATAACCGAACGATCCGCGGGTTCGAGTCCCGCCCGCCCTACGTGCACATGCCAAGGAAGCGCGACACGTCGCAGGACGACCACGCACCGACACCGAACGTCACCTTCGAGGTGACCCGTGGCGGAACCGGCGTGCGCGTCAACGCCTTCCGCCTCGGGTTCATGGGTGCCATCGGGGTGCTCGTCGCGCTGCTCGCCGGTGCGATCATCAACGAGCTCAGCACGGTGCTGGTCTACATCGGTGTCGCACTGTTCCTGGCGCTCGGGATCGACCCCCTCGTGTCGTTCCTGGAGCGGATCATCCCGCGCTGGTCCGCCATCACGATCGTCGTGGTCGCGGTGCTCGGGGCCTTCGCCGGCATCGTGTTCGCCGTGGTGCCGATCCTGGTGGAGCAGGCGTCGAACCTGATCCAGAACTTCCCCGACATCGTGCAGGACATCTCGCAGCAGCAGTGGGTGCAGGACCTGTCGAAGCAGTTCGCCGGGTCGTTCGACATCGACCACGCCCTGCAGTCGCTGCAGTCGTTCGTCGAGAAGCCGGGCAACCTGCTCAGCGTCGGCGGCGGGATCCTGGCGGTCGGCAGCGGCATCCTGTCCGGCGTCACCGGGGCGCTCATCGTCATCATCCTGATGCTCTACTTCCTCGCGTCGATGCGGGGCATGAAGCGTGCGACCTACCGGTTCGTGCCGGCGTCGCGCCGCCAGAACTTCATCGACGTGAGCGAGCAGATCACGCAGGCCGTCGGCCGGTACGTCGTCGGGCAGGTGTCGCAGGCGCTCATCAACGGCATCCTGAGCTTCGTCTTCCTGCTCATCATCGGGGCGCCGCTACCGGTGCTGCTCGCGTCGTTCGCGTTCCTCGGCTCACTCATCCCGCTCGTCGGCACGCTCGCCGCCGCGATCGTGATCTCGCTACTCTGCTTCTTCGCATCGCCGGCGACCGCCCTCGCCGCCGCGATCTACTACCTGGTCTACATGCAGGTCGAGGCCTACCTGATCTCCCCGCGGATCATGTCGCGCGCGGTCCAGGTACCCGGCGCGCTCGTGGTCATCGCGGCGGTCGCGGGCGGCACGATCGGCGGGGTGCTCGGCGCGCTCGTGGCGCTGCCCGTCGCGGCGTCGGTCATCATCATCGTGCAGAAGGTCATCTACCCCCGCCAGGAGCAGGCGTGACGAGCGGCACCGGCGCACCCGACGACGCGGCCGTCGCCGCCTTCACCGAGCACGCCCACGACCGTGACCGCTGGGCGCGCAGCGCACGTGGGCCACTCGCCCTGGTGAACGCCCAGCACGTCGACCACCCGCAGCCGGTCTGGCCGGTCCCCGGCACGTGGGCACCGGCCGTCGGCGGACTCACCGTGACGGCCGAGGCATCCGACGGCGTCGTCGTCGACGGCGTCCCGGTCGACGGCACGGTCCTGGTGGCCGGGGACACCGCCGTCGTGCCGTCGACCGTCGCGCTGCAGGACGGCCTCGCCGGCACCGTCAGCGGCGACACCCTGCGCGTCTGGGACCCGTCGTCCGAGGCGGTCGCCCGCTTCGCGCAGATCGCCCGCTTCGCGTGGTCCGGCGACTGGGTGACGTCCGGCACGTACGTCCCGCTGGCGGGAGACGCCCTGGAGGCCCGTGGCAGCGTCCGCGATGCCGCCGGCGACGCCCTGCCGGTCGCCGGACACGTCGAGACCGTCGTGGGTGGTGCCACGGTGCGGTTCGTCGCCGTCCGGTCGGCCGCCCACCGCGGAGTCCCGCGGCTGCAGCTCATCGTGCAGGACGCCACGAGTGCCCTGGCCGAGGACGACCCGGGCAGCACCTACTCGATGGGTCGGTTCCTGTACCTCGACGACCCGGGCGCCGAGGCCACGGTCGAGCTCGACTGGAATCGCCTGGTCCTGCCGCCGTGCGCGTTCTCGTACCAGTACGCGTGCCCGATCCCACCGGAGGACAACCGCGTCCCGGTGCGGATCACGGCGGGGGAGCGACACCCGATCGACGCGAACGGTGCCGTCCTGCACTGATCGGGGTCGGGTCCTTGCCGTTCCCAGCCGCAGCGCTGCATAATGGGCGTGTCCCGTCGGGACATCACAATCGCATACCGATGGTTCCGTGGCCCCTCGGGTCAGGATCCTCCGCACCAGGTCGATGGGGAAGTCGCACCTGACGTATCGGAGGAACCGTGAACGGAACGACGACAGGAGTGCTCTACGTGCACTCCTCACCCCGCGCGCTCTGCCCGCACGTCGAATGGGCAGCAGGTCGCGCAATGAACCGCGCCGTGAACTTCTCGTGGCTCGACCAGCCCGCACAGGACGGTGCGCGCCGGACCGAGTACACGTGGACCGGTGCCGTGGGTGCCGGTGCCGCGATCGCGTCGGCCCTGCGCGGGTGGGAACACCTGCGGTACGAGGTCACCGAGGAGCCGACGAGTGCCTCGGACGGTGGCCGTTGGATGCACACGCCCGACCTCGGCGTGTTCTACGCGCAGACCGACGTCACGGGCAACATGGTCATCCCCGAGGACCGGGTGCGCTACGCGATGGAGGTCGCGGGCAGCAACGCCCTCGAGCTGCACCGCGAGCTCCGACTCGCCCTCGGGCAGGCCTGGGACGACGAGCTCGAGCCCTTCCGCCACGCGGCCGAGGGCAACCCGGTCGTCTGGCTGCACCGCGTCGGCTGACCCGACCGCCGGACCGGGCACCGGAACGACGGAAGCCCGCCCCGACGACGCGGGACGGGCCTCCAGGCCGGGGCGGACGTGCCCCGGGGACGGACGGATCAGACGCTGCGGAACGCGACCACGGCGTTGTGGCCGCCGAAGCCGAACGAGTTGCTGACCGCGAGCAGGTCGCCCTCCGGCAGCGCACGCGGCTCGCGGGCCACGTCCATGACGATCTCCGGGTCCTGGTCGTGCAGGTTGATCGTCGGCGGGGCGACGCGGTTGTGCAGCGCGAGGACGGTGAAGACCGCCTCGATCGCACCCGCACCACCGAGCAGGTGTCCCGTCGAGGCCTTGGTCGCGGACACCACGACGTCGTCCAGGTGGTCGCCGAAGACGCGACGCATCGCGTGGTACTCGGCGACGTCACCGACCGGGGTCGAGGTGGCGTGGGCGTTCACGTGCACGACGTCCTCGCGGCTGGCGTCGGCGTGCTCGAGTGCCTGCAGGACGGCACGGGCGGCGGCGCTGCCCTCGGGGTCCGGCGCGGTGATGTGGAAGGCATCGGAGGTGATGCCGGCACCGGCGACCTCGGCGTAGATGGTCGCGCCGCGGGCTTCCGCGTGCTCCTTCGACTCGAGGATGAGCGCCGCTGCGCCGTCACCGAGCACGAAGCCGTCACGCGTGACGTCGTACGGACGCGACGCGGTCTCGGGGGAGTCGTTGCGGCGCGACAGGGCCTGCATCGCGGCGAACGCGGCCAGCGGGAGCGGGTGCAGCGCTGCCTCGGCGCCACCGGTGATGACGATGTCGGCGTCGCCGTCGGCGATGTGCCGGTACGCCTCGGCCAGCGACTCGGTCGAGGACGCGCAGGCGGACAGGTAGGTGCGGGCACCACCACGGGCGCCGAACTCCATCTCGATGGCGGCGGCCGGGCCGTTCGCCATGAGCATCGGGACCGTCATCGGCAGGACGCGACGCGGACCCTTCTCGCGCAGGGTGTCCCAGGCGTCGAGCAGCGTGTTCACACCGCCGATGCCGGTCGCCCAGTCGACGATCAGGCGCTCGGGGACGACCGACTCGTCGTCGATGCCGGCGTCGGCCCAGGCCTCGCGTGCCGCGACGAGCGACAGCTGCGACGAGGGGTCGAGCCGCTTCGACTCCGGGCGGGTGAGCTGGTCGGTGAGGAACCGCCGCGCCTGGCCGGCGAACTCCACGGGGAGTTCGAGCTCGGCGTAGCGGGGGTCCTCGATGCGGGTGATGCCGGACTTGCCGGCGAGCAGCGCGTCCCAGGTGTCCGGGGCGGTCGCGGCGAGGGGTGAGATCGCACCGATCCCGGTGACGACGACGGTCTTCTTGGTCATGGAACGACGTGTTCTTTCGTTGGGGTGAACAAGATGAGCGCCGCGGCCCGCAGGGGTCCGCGGGCCGCGGCGCTCAGGAAGCTCGTGTCAGGCCTGGGCCTTGACGATGTAGTCGACCGCGTTGCCCACGGTCTTGAGGTTCTTGACCTCTTCGTCCGGGATCTTCACGTCGAACTTCTCCTCGGCGTTGACCACGATGGTCATCATCGAGATGGAGTCGATGTCGAGGTCGTCCGTGAAGGACTTGTCGGCGGCGACGGTGTCGGTGGCGATACCGGTCTCGTCGTTGATCAGCTCGGCCAGGCCGGCGAGGACTTCTTCGTTGGACAGGGCCATGAGTGTTCTCCTTGAAGGGGGGTGTCGTTTGACCGTTGACCAGCCTAGGGCACGCGGGGTCCGGGTGCGCGGAGGCTCGTCGGGATGGGTCCGGCCGCGTGGTGGCGCGACCGGGAGGGGATCAGGGGAGGACGACCACCTGCGCGCCGAACACGAGTCCGGCGCCGAAGCCGATCTGCAGGGCGAGGCCGCCCGACAGGTCCGGGTGCTCCTCGAGCAGGCGGTGCGTGGCGAGCGGGATGCTCGCGGCGGAGGTGTTGCCGGTGGTGGTGATGTCGCGGGCGATCGTCACCGTCTCGGGCAGGCCGAGCTGCTTCGCGAACTCGTCGATGATGCGGATGTTCGCCTGGTGCGGCACGAACGCGGCGAGGTCTTCGGGGCGGACCCCGGCGGTCTCGAGCGCCTGGCGCGCGACCTTGACCATCTCCCAGACGGCCCAGCGGAACACCGTCTGCCCGGCCTGGCGCATGGTGGGACGGGGTGCCCCGGCCTCCCACTCGTTGTAGGTCGCGGTCATGCCGATGGCGTCCCACTTCGAGCCGTCGGAACCCCAGATGGTGGGGGCGATGCCCGGGAAGTCGCTCGGGCCGATCACCGCGGCGCCGGCACCGTCCCCGAGCAGGAACGAGATCGAGCGGTCGGTCGGGTCGACGACGTCGCTGAGCTTCTCGGCCCCGACGACCAGGACGTGGTCGGCGAGTCCGGACTTGATGAACGAGTCCGCTTGGGCGATGCCGTAGGCGTACCCGGCACAGGCGGCGCTGATGTCGTACGCGGCGGCCGGGGTGGCACCGATGCGCTCGGCGAGCAGCGACGCCATCGACGGGGTCGCGACGGTGTGCGTGACGGTGCTCACGAGCACGACGCCGATCTGGGACGGCTCGATGCCGGCCTTCGCGATGGCCTCGCGCGCGGCCGCCTCGGCGAGGTCGACCGCCTCGACGTCCTTGCCGGCGCGCTTGCGGGTGATGATGCCGGTGCGCTGGCGGATCCACTCGTCGGACGAGTCGATCGGGCCGACGAGGTCGTCGTTCGGCACGACGTTCTCGCCGCGGGCGGCGCCGAACGCCAGGATCCGGGTGAAGTCGTGGCCACGGCGCTGCTGGAGCAGCGGGCGCGCGGATCCGGTCGGGAGGCCCGTGGGGGCGTCCGTCGGGGTGGTCGGGTCGGTCATGCGGTTGCGTCTGCTTCCTGGCCCGCGCGCTGCAGCAGGTCGATCGCTGCAGGCAGGTCGTCGGGGGTCTTGATGGCGACGGTCGGCGTGCCGCGGAGGCCGCGCTTCGCCAGGCCGACGAGGGCACCGGCGGGTGCGAGCTCGATGATGCCGGTCACGCCGGCGGCGGAGAAGGACTCCATGACCGCGTCCCAGTGCACGGGGTTCGCGATCTGCTGGACCATCAGGTCGACGAAGCGGCGACCGTCCTCGACCCGGGCGCCGTCGGCGTTGGTCCAGATCGGCAGGGTCGGGTCCTGCACGGTGGCGGCGAACGCGACCGGGGCGACGCGCTCGACGGCGGGCGCCATGTAGCGGGTGTGGAAGGCGCCGGCCACGGCGAGCGGGATGACGCGGGCCTTCGCGGGCGGGTCGGCGGCGAGGGCGGCGATGGCGTCGGCCGCACCGGCGACGACGGTCTGGCCGCCACCGTTGTGGTTCGCGGGCACCAGACCGTGCTCGGCGAGGGCTGCGGTCACGGCGTCGGCGTCACCACCGAGCACGGCGGCCATCGAGGTCGGCTCGAGCGCTGCGGCGTCGGCCATGGCCCGGCCACGCTCGGCGACCAGTGCGACGGCGTCGGTCGGCTCGAGGATCCCGGCGACCGCGGCGGCGGTGAACTCGCCCACCGAGTGTCCGGCGACCCCGCCCACCAGGGCGCGACGGCCATCGGCGAGCAGCGCGTCCGCGGTCACCAGGCCGGCGGCGACGATGAGGGGCTGTGCGAGTGCGGTGTCCTTGATGGTGTCCGCGTCGGAGTTCGTGCCGTGCTCGGCGAGGTCGACGCCGATCGACTCCGACCACTGCCCGACTCGTTCACGAACGGTGGCGTCCTCGAGCCAGGGGGCGAGGAAGCCGGGGGTCTGGGAGCCCTGTCCGGGCGCGACGACGACGATCACCGGACAATCCTCGCGTTCTCGTCCCGCGGGGCCCGTGTGGACTTCCCACACGAATCCCCGCGGGACATTGTCGGTTCTCTACCGTCTGGCGTGTTCTGCTGGCCGGCGTTCTGCCGCGGGGCGCGCTACCGCCGTGGGGTGGTGCGGCGGCGTCCGGTCGCGGACTCGGACATCGCGCCGAGGATGAGCGCCGACTGCACGATCAGGGCGTCGCGGGCGTGCGTGGCGTCCCAGCCGATGATGTCGGCGACCCGGCGCAGGCGGTAGCGCACGGTGTTCGGGTGCACGAAGAGCTCGCGCGCCGTCGCCTCGAGCGAGCGGCCGGTGTCCAGGTAGCACCACAGCGTCTGCAGGAGCTCGGTCGACTGGTCCTTGAGCGGGACGTAGATGCGCTGCACCAGGGCCGACCGGGCGAGCGGGTCGCCCGCCAGCGCACGTTCGGGCAGCAGGTCGTCGGCTAGGGCCGGACGGGGCACGCCGCGCCAGGCACGCGCGACGGCGAACCCGGCGAGGGCCGCCTTCGCGCTGGTCGACGCGTCGACCACCCCGGGGACCTCGTTGCCGAGCACCAGGTGCCCGTCGCCGAACAGCGGTTCGAGGGCCTGCGCGATGGTCGTGAAGGAGACGGGCTCCTCGCCCTCGGGGACGTCGTCGCGAGGGGTGGAGCGGCCGATCACCACGACGAGCCGCGACCCCTGGACCCCGACGAGCACGTCGGCGTCCATGTGCCGAGCGGTGCGCCGGACCTGGTCGACCTCGAGCTGCTTCGGTGCGGTACCGACGAGCACCGCGACCTCGCCGTGGCCGTGCCACCCGAGGGCGGCGATGCGGGAGGGCAGTTCGTCGTCGTACTCGCCGGAGAGGATCGAGTCGACCACGAGCGCTTCGAGCCGGGCGTCCCACAGGCCGCGGGCCTCGGCCGCACGGGCGTAGACGTCGGCTGCGGCGAACGCGATGTCGCGGGAGTACTTGAGGATCGCCTCCTGCAGCATCTCGTCGTCGGCGGCGCGTTCCTCGACCACGGTCACCACGACGCGGATGAGCTGCAGGGTCTGCTGCAGGCTCACCGAGCGCAGGAGTTCCCGCGGTGCGGACCCGAAGACGTCGGCCGCGGCGATCCACGGCGTCGACGCGGTGCCCTCGAGCCAGCTGATGAACGAGGTGATGCCGGCCTGGGCGACGAGGCCCACGGCGGAGCGGCGCCCCGGCGGCATCTCGCTGTACCAGGGGAGCGTATCCTCGAGCCGCTTGATCGTGGCGGTGGAGAGTTCTCCGGACACCTGACGGAGCCAGGAGAGCGCACGCTCGCGCGCGCTCTCCTGGCTCTCGTGGTCCGGGCGGACCGTCGTCACGGGTTGATCAGCTCTCGCCGCCCGCGCTGCCGGTGGTGCCGGCGGTCACGTCGTGCAGGCGGTACTTGTCGATCGCCTGCTGGACGAGCGCCCCGTCGACCTTGCCCTGGCGGGCGAGCTGCTGCAGCGTCCGCACGACGACCGAGGGGCCGTCGATGTGGAAGAAGCGGCGAGCGGCCGGACGGGTGTCCGAGAAGCCGAAGCCGTCGGCGCCGAGCGTGGCGTAGTCGGTCGGCACGAACGGGCGGATCTGCTCCTGCACCAGGTGCATGAAGTCGCTCACGGCGACGACCGGTCCCTCGGTACCGAGCAGACGCTCGGTGACGAACGGCGTGCGGGCCGGCTCGTTCGGGTTGAGGAACGCCTGCTGCTCGGCGGCCACACCGTCGCGGTACAGCTCACCCCAGCTCGTGACGCTCCACACGTCGGCCGACACGCCCCAGTCCTCGGCGAGGAGCTGCTGCGCCTCGAGGATCCACGGCACGGCGACACCGGACGCGAGCAGCTGGGCCTTCGGGCCGTCGTGCTCGCTCGGCTTGAGCAGGTACATGCCCCTGAGGATGCCCTCGACGTCGACGCCCTCGGGCTCGGCCGGCTGGACCAGCGGCTCGTTGTAGACCGTCAGGTAGTACATGACGTTCGGGTCGGCGTGCTTCGGCGAGCCGTCCTCGTTCGTGCCGTACATGCGGTCGAGGCCGGCCTTCACGATGTGGCCGATCTCGTAGCCGTACGCCGGGTCGTACGAGACGACGGCCGGGTTCGTCGTGGCGAGGAGCGGCGAGTGGCCGTCCGCGTGCTGCAGGCCCTCGCCCGTCAGCGTGGTGCGGCCGGCCGTCGCGCCGATCATGAAGCCACGGGTCATCTGGTCGCCGGCGGCCCAGATGGCGTCGCCGGTGCGCTGGAACCCGAACATCGAGTAGAAGACGTAGACCGGGATGAGCGGCTCGCCCTGCGTCGAGTACGAGGTACCGACCGCGGTGAACGCCGCGAGGGCGCCCGCCTCGTTGATGCCGACGTGGATGATCTGGCCCTGCGGGCTCTCCTTGTAGGCCAACAGGAGCTCGCGGTCGACCGACGTGTAGTGCTGGCCGTTCGGGTTGTAGATCTTCGCCGACGGGAAGTAGGCGTCCATGCCGAACGTGCGTGCCTCGTCCGGGATGATCGGGACCACGCGGTCACCGAAGTCGGGCGATCGCAGCAGGTCCTTCAGCAGGCGCGCGAACGCCATGGTGGTGGCGACCTCCTGCTTGCCGGAGCCCTTCTTGACGACCTGGTACTTCGAGTCGTCCGGCAGCGTGAACTGCGTGTACTTCGTGCGGCGTTCCGGCACGTAGCCACCGAGCGCACGACGACGCTCGTGCATGTACTGGATCGCCTCGTCGTCGTTCCCCGGGTGGTAGTACGGCGGCGTGTACGGGTTCTCTTCCAGCTGCGCGTCGGAGATCGGGATGCGCATCTCGTCGCGGAACTGCTTGAGGTTGTCGAGCGTGAGCTTCTTCATCTGGTGGGTCGCGTTGCGGCCCTCGAAGCTCGGGCCGAGGCCGTAGCCCTTGACCGTCTTGGCCAGGATGACGGTCGGCTGGCCCTTGTGCTCGGTCGCGGCCTTGAACGCGGCGTACACCTTGCGGTAGTCGTGGCCACCGCGCTTGAGGTTCCAGATCTGGTCGTCGGTGTAGTCCTCGACGAGCTCGAGCGCCTTCGGGTCGCGCCCGAAGAAGTTCTCGCGCACGTAGGCACCGTTCTCGGCCTTGTACGTCTGGTAGTCGCCGTCCGGCGTCTGGTTCATCAGGTTGAGGAGCGCGCCCTCGGTGTCACGGGCGAGCAGGTCGTCCCACTCGCGGCCCCAGACGACCTTGATGACGTTCCAACCAGCACCGCGGAAGAACGCCTCGAGTTCCTGGATGATCTTGCCGTTGCCACGGACCGGACCGTCGAGTCGCTGCAGGTTGCAGTTGATGACGAAGTTCAGGTTGTCGAGGCCGTCGTTCGCTGCGACCTGGAGCTGCCCGCGGGACTCGACCTCGTCCATCTCGCCGTCGCCCAGGAACGCCCAGACCTGCTGGTCCATGGCGTCCTTGATGCCGCGGTTCGAGAGGTACTTGGCCTGCTGCGCCTGGTAGATCGCGTTGATCGGGCCGATGCCCATCGACACGGTCGGGAACTGCCAGAAGTGCGGCATGAGGCGCGGGTGCGGGTACGAGGACAGGCCGCCGCCGGCGTGCGACTTCTCCTGCCGGAACCCGTCGAGCTGGTCCTCGGAGAGGCGCCCTTCCATGTACGCGCGGGCGTACATGCCGGGGGAGGCGTGGCCCTGGAAGAACACCTGGTCGCCACCGGAGGGGTGGTCCTGCGCGCGGAAGAAGTGGTTGTAGCCGACCTCGTACATCGCGGCGCTCGACGCGTACGTCGAGATGTGCCCGCCGACCGCGATGCCCGGACGCTGTGCGCGGTGCACCGTGATGGCCGCGTTCCAGCGGATCCAGCGGCGGTACCGGCGCTCCAGCTCTTCGTCGCCGGGGAACTCCGGCTCGTTCTCCGGCGCGATGGTGTTCACGTAGTCCGTCGTCGGGACCATCGGCACACCGAGGTGCAGTTCCTTGGACCGCTTGAGCAGGCTCAGCATGATCTCGCGACCGCGCTGGTGTCCGTGGGTCTGGACCAGCCCGTCGAGGGACTCACGCCATTCGGCGGTCTCCTGCGGATCCTGGTCGTTCGCCCCGGTGCTGTACGGGTCCTGGTCGTTCACCGTCACCCTTGACCTCGTTCGTTCTCGTGGTGGTGGACATGGTGGCTCCGGTGGTCGGGTCGCGACCGGCTGGGGCCCCGTCCACTCTAGGCCCCAGGACCGACGCTGATGCTGATGGTGACGTGCAGGTGGACGGGTGCTTGCATTCGCGTGTCGTCGGCGTAGCATGGCCGATCGTGCACACGCGATCCGCGGCGCACGGACCCGACGGGCACACCCCACGCCCGAGGAAGAAGCACACGTAGCGATGGCACTGGAGATCGGCTCACTCGCGCCGGACTTCGAGCTCCCGAACCAGTTCGGTGAGCACGTCCGACTCAGCGACTTCCGCGGCAACCGCCCGGTCGCACTCGTCTTCTTCCCGCTGGCGTTCTCGTCCGGGTGCACGAACGAGCTCTGCACCCTGCAGGACAACATCACGATGTTCCAGGACCAGCGCATCGAGCTCCTCGGCATCTCGGTCGACTCGAAGGCGACGCTCCGGTCGTTCGCCGAGACGAACGGCTACGACTTCGAGCTGCTCGCCGACTTCTGGCCGCACGGCGCGGTCTCGAAGGAGTACGGCGTGTTCCTCGAGCAGAAGGGCTTCGCCACGCGCGCGACCTTCGTCATCGACGTGCAGGGTCGGATCAAGGCCTCGATCATCACCGAGCCCGGCCTGCAGCGCGACGTTGCCGAGTACAGGGCGGCCCTCGACCGGCTCGCCGCCTGCTCGGCACCTGTCCCCGTCGGCTAGCGTTCCGAATCCCTCCTGACGGACGCGTCCGCGTCGACGGTCGGACAGGAGGCCCGGTGCACGCCATCGACACCGACCCACGTGGTCACGGGGTCACCGCTGCTGCGTACGCCCCGTACCCGGTGCGCGTCACGCCCGGCACCTGGGGGCTGACCCGCACGGTCGTGGAGGCCCCGACCGGGCCCGTCGTGGTGCACCACCGCGCCGGCCCGGACCCGCTCCTGCTGCTGCACGGCGTCGCCGGCTCCTGGTCGACGTGGACACCCTTGCTGCACGCCGCACAGGGCGTCGGGGACCGCGGGCTGGTGCTCGTCGACCTGCCCGGCTGGGGGTCCTCGCCGGCGCCGGACGGTCCGCTCGGGCTCGACGCCGTCACGGGTGCCGTGTCGGCGGTCCTCGGCGCGCTGGGTCTCGGCGCGGTCGACGTGGTCGGGCACTCGATGGGCGCGTTCGTCGGGTTGCACCTGGCGGTGGTGGCGCCCGAGCGGGTGCGGTCGCTCGCCCTGGTCTCCGGCACCACGGTCGCGACGGCCGGTGCGGCTCGGCACCCCGTCCGCGCGATCCGCACGCTGCCGGCGTTCACCCTGCTGCGTGCGGGCCTCACGGTGACCGGGGGCGCCGCTCGTCCGCTGCTCCGGGGGATCGCCCGGGTCGGTCTGTTGCCGCTCGTCGCGGCGCCGGTGTTCACGCACGTGCGACGCCTGGACCCGAGCGTGCTCGAGGCCTTCGTCGAGGAACTCCGGCCGGAGCAGTTCACCGAGGCGGCGCGGTCGGCGGCTGCGTACGACGTCGACCGGTGGCGCGCCGTCACCTGCCCGGTGACGGCGATCGCCGGGCGCGACGACGTGTTCGCCCGCGTCTCGGACCTCGAGGCGCTGCGGGTGCTCGTGCCACAGGTCCGGACGGTGTTGCTCGACGACTGCGGGCACTTCGCACACGTCGAGCGTCCCGACGCCGTCGCGCGGGAGCTCCGCCTCCGCTGAGCCGGTCGGGCCGCGTCAGGTGTGGACGGGGAACGTCGCCGCGACGCGGGAGCGCACCTCGGCGACGACGGCCTCGCGCATCGCCGGGGAGAACAGCGCGTGGTCGCCGTCCTCGACGCGGACGACGGACACCGAGCCGCGACGGTCGTCGCCGGGCCAGCGCCGGACGGCCTTCTGCCCGCCGAGCCGGTCGAACAGGGCTGCGTCCTCGGGAGCGACGATCACGACGACGTCGGTGCCGTGTTCGACGAGCGGGCGGACGTGGCCGACGACCCCGCCCATCCGGTCGCGACGGGCGATCCGGTCGCGGACGACCTTCGGCACGAACCGGTTGTACCGCTCGCGCACCCACATCCGGGCGGGCGACGGGGCGTCGATCGCCCGGACTCCGTCGGCGTACGAGCCGGGCTCGGCCGGGATGCGACGGTAGTCGTTCGGGCTGATCTCGACGACCAGGCGCGGGGCCTCCTCGACGGCGCGGCCCGCGACCCAGGCGCCGGCGCACATGCCGACGAGCACGAGCCGGTCCGAGGGTGTGGCGAGTGCGGTGACGACGGCGGACTGGTCCTCGACCCACTCCTGCGCGAACAGGAAGCTCCGCTCGTCCTCGTGCACGCCGGTGCTCTCGCCGGTGGCACGGCGGTCGACCCGGACGACCCGGGCGCCGTCGCGGGCGAGGGCGCGGGCGAGTTCGACCTGGTAGTCGGTGGCACCCACCCGGTGCTCGGCGCCGCCGCTGTGGAGCACGACGACGGGGGCGTCGTGGTGCTGGGCGGACGAGACGGTCTCGATCCCGAACAGCCCCTGATCACCGAGGTGGACGATCCGCTCCGACACGCGGCCGTCGACGTCGAGGACCTCGTCGAGGACGGGCGCGCGGACGGGCACCGCCGTCTCGGGTGCCCAGGTGTCGAGCCACGCGACGACGGTGTCGACGGCGGCTCCGGGGATGCGGGCGTGGATGCTCGTGCCGTCGAGGAGCTCGGCGCTGCCGGTGACCTCGGTCACGTCGACGCCACCGAGGGGCTTCGGCGGCCGGGCACCCGGGCGGACGAGCGCGACGGTGGGCCCGGTGCGCGGGGCGAAGGCGAGGGCCGAGAGCGCGGCGGCCTCGTCGGACTCGACGTCGAACCCGATCAGGCTCTCGACGCCATCGACCACACGGTCGGCACCGATCGTGATGGTCGCGAGGGCGCGCTGCCGACGGAGCCACCCCTTGCCCGATGCCGGGGCGTCCCAGACGACGAGGCCGTCGGTGTCCGCGGCCGCGTTCGCCGCGACGAGGGCGGCAGAGGCCAGCCCGACGAAGGCGACGTGCTGCACCCCCGTCGTGCGGAGCACGGCGGCGGCGTGGCGCGCGGACCGGACCTGCGCGTCCGGCGTGCTGTCGGGGGCGCCGTCACCACGTCCGGACGGGTCGTACCGCACCGAGGCGATGCCACGGGCCTCCAGGCGGTCGGCCAGCAGACGGAGCGCGCGGTACGCGATGACGCCCTCCTGCCCGAGCGGCGGGCAGATCACGACGCCCGCGCGCGCTGCGGCGGGGAGCTGGACCGCGGCGCGGATCGCCGGCGATCCGGACCAGCCGTGCAGCGTGGTCACAGGGCGAGGGCGGCGCGGGCGGACGCCGGCCAGGCGTCGAGGTCCGTGCCGTGGGCGGCGAACAGGGCGATGGTGATGCGCTCCAGTCCGAACGCGATGCAGGCGCTGTGCGCGACCTGTCCGTCGTCGGTGCGGAGGCCGAACGAGGTGCCGAAGTGGTCCTCGTGCAGGTTCGCGGAGCTGATCGCGGTGGCGTCGTGGTCGGGACCGTAGACCTTCGTCACGAACTCGAACTTGAGCGCCTGCTCGACCTGGTTGCGGGCGAGCATCTGCCCGACGCGGCCGAAGAAGGGGTCGTTCGCCGGGACGACGTCGATCTCGAGCCCGAACGACTCGAGCAGCGCGCGCATCACCGGGATGCTGCCGTCCCGGTGGGCCGCCGCGGACGCGGGGGTGCCGACGTGCACGAACTCGTGCATGTGGAAGGCCTGCAGGCGCATCGGGTCGAGCGAGGGCTCCCGGCGGAAGGAGTCGCCGAGGACGTCGAAGAACCGGCCCTGCTGCGGCACGGTGTCGCCGATCAGGCCGTAGACCGGGTGGCAGACCGCGGGGGTGAGCATGAGGTCGGCCGGCTCGAGGAACCCCTCCCAGCGCTCACCGCGCTCGCGGGCGGCGAGCAGTGCGCGGTGGGTGCGGTCGTCGCCGGTGAACCCGGAGATCGACGCGGCGAGGTCCGGGAACGACGCGATGTAGTCGGTGCGCTCGAACGACGCGAGCGGCTCGACCGGCGGGAAGCGCAGGACCTCGGCGCCGAGGTGCTGCTGGCTGCAGACCGCTGCGGCGTCGACCGCGGCGTACACGCGCTCGAAGACCCCGGTGCGGCCGTAGAGGCCGGGCGTGCCGAGGTCGAGGAGGACGCCGTCGGTGAGCAGGCGGGCGCGGAGGGCGGCGCGGGCGGCGTCGAGCGCGGCGGCGGTGTCCGCGGTGCTGGTGTGCGTGGTGGTGTCCGTGATGGTCACAGGATCACTCCCGTCATGATGGCCAGGTCGGCGTCGTTCTTGAGGAGACGGTCGTTGCTCACCATGACGGCGGCCCCGTGGGCGTCTCGGAGGTGTCGGGCGATGCTCATGGGACCCGAGGCGGCGTAACCCGCGATCCCGACGATGCGCAGCGCCTTCGTGACGATGTCGGTGACGCGCTCGGACGCACCGATCTTCAAGGCGTTCGCGGCGAGGGCGTACGCGCTCGAGGCCAGCACGTCCGGGTCGTCGGCGGCGGCGTCGAACCGTTCGGCGGCGTGGCGCACCGAGTCGGCCAGGGCCTGCAGGTCGACCAGGAGCTCGGCGAGCCGGAGGGCACCGGGCGGGGTCGTCCCGACGGCGGCGCGGGCCTGCTTGCGGACGGCGCTGCGGGCACGTTCGGCGGACGAGACCGCGATGCCGAGCCAGACCGAGGCCCAGAGCACGTGCGACACCGGCAGCACGGTCTGGGCGGAGATCGTGGCGTAGTCGTCGCGGAACACCCGATCGGTCGTCGTCTCGGTGTCGAGGATCCACCCGTTGCTGCACGTACCGCGGAGCCCCATGGTGTCCCAGGTGGACGTCTGCGACAGGACCATCGTGTCGGTGCGGCAGATGAGCAGTCGCTGGTCCGACGCCGGGGCGTCCGGGTCGCGTCGGGCGGTGACGAACACCGCGTCGGCCTCGGTGGCGTACGAGATCACCGGCGCGTCCTTGCGCAGGCGGATCCGGCCGTCGTCGGTCGGCTCGATGGAACACGTGGACCGCCGGGCGTCGCCGCCGACGCCGCGCTCGGTGGTGGCCGACGCGACGAGCGCACCGCCACGGACGGCCTCGATGGTCTCGAGCACGCCGGCACCGTCGCCGCCGTGCCGCCAGAGCGCCATGACCTGGCCCTGGTGCATCGCGAACACCATGCCGGTCGCGGCACAGGCCCGGCCGAGTTCGGTCGCGATCGCGGAGAGCTCGGCCACGGAGGCACCCTCGCCACCGTGCTCGGTCGGCACCGCCGCCGCGAGCAGGCCGTACTCCCGCATCGCGGCGATGGCCTCGCGCGGGGGTCGGGCGTCGCGGTCGACCTCGTCGGCGAACTGTGCGGCGACCTCGGCCACCGCGCTCGCGCGCTCGGCGAAGCGGTCGATGACCGACGGCGCGGGCAGGACCAGGGTCACGACGCGAGCTCCGCGGCCGCGGTGATCGACTCGACGCTCGCGAAGGTGGACCGGTTCAGGACGGAGTCGGGGAACTCGACGTCGAGGTCCGACTCCACCGCGAGCATCACGTTGACGGTGGCGTGCGAGGTCAGGCCGAGGGCGTAGAGGTCGGCGATCGACGCGACGTCCCACGCGTCGACCGTCAGCCGGCCGTGCTCGGCGAGGGCGCGACGGACGGCCCGGTCGGTGGCCGGGTCGGCGATCGTCGCGGTGGTGCTGGAGGGGTTCGGGTCCTGTTCCATGACTGCAACCGTAAAGAGGAACGGCCCTCGGGAAACCGCCGTGCGGGTGCGGGAAACCGCACCCCTGTCCGGAGCGCCGGGTCAGCGCTCCGAGAGGGCCACCGCCGTCGCCACCGCGAGCCCCCGTTCGTGTGCCAACGAGACCGCGATCGGGCCGCACCCAATCGACTCCGCCAGCGCCGCGGCCGCCCCGGACAGCTCGACCGTGGGGGCCCCGTCGGCATCGAGCACGACGGCGACGTCCCGCAGCGGGATCGCCTGGTCCGGAGCCGGCCGGAGCAGCTTCACGACGGCCTCCTTGCCCGCGAACCGGGCAGCGAGGCGCTCAGGGTCGTCGCCGGTGTCGGTGCGTTCCCGCAGGGTGAACACCCGGTCCAGGTACCGCTCGCCGTGCGCCGTCACGGCGTCGACGACGTCCTCGACCGCGGCGAGGTCGGTGCCGGTGCGGATGGTCGTCACGAGGAGCAGGCTACGCACGAGTTCTCCACAGCGCATTCCCCGAGGAGCATGGGGCGCCGAGGGGGTTCGTATGATCGTCGCCAGGGACCACCGAGGGGGAACGATGGCATCACCGTGGACGGGCATCATCGAGGACGCGCGGCACTACCCGTCGCCGCACAACTCGCAACCGATCGTCGTGCGCGTCGAGGACGACCGCACCGCGACCGTGTTCTACGACCTGCGACGGGGGTTGCCGGCGGAGTCGTTCGGCATCCCGTTCGGGCACGTCTGCGCCGGGGTGTTCCTGGCCGGGCTCGACGTGGTGGCACGAGCGCACGGGTTCACCGTGCAGGAACGGCTCGACCACGCCGAGATGGACTTCGGACGACTCGGCGCCGGTCCGGACGACCACCTGCACCGGCTGGGCACGGTGACGTTGCGTCCGCACCTGGTCACCGTGGACGACCGGGAGGCCCTGGCCGGCTTCCTCGCACGGCGCACCTCGCGCAGGCCCTACGACGCAACACTCGTCGACGCCACCGCGATCGAGGCCGCGTCCGCCATCGCGTCGGAGGCCGGGCAACGCTTCCGCACCACCGACGACCGGGCCACCGTCGACGAGATCGTGCGCGTCAACCAGGAGACCCTGTTCGACGACCTGCAACACGACGCCGTGCACGACGAGATCCTGCACTGGCTGCGGTTCTCGAAGCGACAGGCAGCAACCACCGGCGACGGGCTGTCCGCCGAGACGATGCTCATGCCCGGCCCGGTGCTCCGGTTCGCCATGGAGCACCGCGGGCTCTGGCAGGCCCCGGGCATCGGCGGGGTCTTCCGCAGGGTGTACCTGTCGACCATGCGGGGCGTCCGACAGCTCGCCTGGCTCGAGGGGCCGTTCAGCACCCCGGCCGAGTACGTCGAGGCCGGACGGGTCTTCATGCGCATCTGGCTGGAGTTCTCCGCCCGCGGCATCGCCATGCACCCCTTCGGCACCGTGATCACCAACCCGCGATCGCACGCCGCGTTCGTGGAACGTGCGGGCGTCGACGAGTCCGACGGGCGGATGGCCTGGATGCTGTTCCGCTTCGGACACAGCGACCCACCACCGCTGGCGCACCGCCGACCCGCAGCAGCGATGACCCTCGGCGGTGCCCGGTGAAACGCGCAGCGGTGTTCTCGGTGGTGTGGGTGGTCGAGACGTTCGTCGCGCTGTTCATGCCCCGCGTCGGCACCCACAAGCTCCTGCTCACGCCGGGCATCGAGCCGCTCCGCTGGACCCTCGGACGCTGGCGCGCCTGGCGGACCGCGGAACGGGCTGCGAAGCGGGTCCCCGCGTACCGGGCGTTCCTGGCGGAGTCCGGACGCGCCTCCAGGCTCGACACCCGTGGTGGGATCGCCGCGGCGATCTCGGGACTGCCCGAGATGGACAAGGACTCCTACGTCAGGCGCTGGAGCATCCCCGAGCGCTGCGTCGACGGACGCCTGCCCCGACGCGGCGTCGTCGTCGACGAGTCCAGCGGGTCGAGCGGCACCCCGACCAGCTGGGTGCGCGGCCCCGACGAACGCCAGGCCACCCGACAGCTGCTGCAGCTCGGGTTCTCCCGCACCGCCAAGGACCTGTCGAAGCAGCCGTTCGTGCTCAACGCCTTCTCGCTCGGGGCCTGGGCCACCGGGATGAACGTGACCGCCTCGCTCACCGAGTCCTCCATGATCAAGTCGATCGGCCCGGACCGCGACAAGATCGTGCAGACGATGCGCGAGTTCGGCACCGACTTCACCTACATCATCTGCAGCTACCCACCGTTCCTGAAGGCCCTGTTCGAGGACGACCGGCTCGACTGGAGCCGGTACACGATCGTCGCCGCCTTCGGAGGCGAGGGCATCAGCGAGAACATGCGCGCCCACATCGAGCAGTACGCCCAAGCCGTGCTCGGCTCCTACGGCGCGAGCGACCTCGAGATCAACCTCGGCATCGAGACACCGTTCAGCGTGCGGCTGCGCCGAGCGATCGCCGCATCACCGGAACTCTCCGCCGCCCTGACCAAGCAGGGCGAGTACGGGGTGCTGCCGATGGTGTTCCAGTTCAACCCGTTCGGCTACCTGATCGAGACGAACGACCTCGGCGAACTCGTCGTCACCATCGCCCGCTCCGAGAACATCAGTCCACGCATCCGCTACAACATCCACGACCGCGGGCACGTGGTGCGGATGCAGGAGCTGCGGTCCGTGCTGCGGGCGACCGGACACGCGGCGCTCGCCGCCGAGGCCGAGCTCGACCTGCCGCTGCTGTTCCACTACGGCCGGTCCGACCTGTCCGTCGACTACAACGGCGCCGTCGTCGCACCCGACGTGGTCCGGGACGTCGTGTACGGCGACCCGGAACTGCTCGAGGCCGTCGAGAACCACCGGCTGATCAGCTACGAGGACGACCGCGGCGACCGGCAGCTGCACATCGCGTTCCAGCTCGCCTCGGGTGCGGGCGGGTTCGACGCCGATGCCGCTCGCGGCGCCGTGGTCGCGGAGCTGCGCCGGCTGAACAAGGACTTCTCGAACGCGATCCGCACGGCGCCGCCCGGCACGCTGCCGACGGTGGCGTTCTACCCGTACCGGACGGGGCCGTTCCGCGAGGACGGCAAGAAGCTCAAGAACGAGTACGTGTGGCAGCTGCCGGCCGGGTCGGTCGAGCAGTGGGACCTCGACCTGTCGTGGGTCGCGGCGAAGGAGGCCTGAGCCGAGCCGGTTCCGGCGCTAGTCGTACTGCGGCGGCCAGTCGAAGGGCGCCGGCAGGTGCGGGACCTCGCCGACGGTCGTGACGACGAGGACGACCTGGCGCAGGTCCGTGAGCTCGATCGAGCGCGGGTTGCCGATCCTCCGGTGTCCGTCGACCCACACCGTCAGTTCGCCGCGCAGGCCACCGACGTGCTCCGGACCGAGCGAGACGCCCCACTCGTCGAAGAACTGGCCGAGCGTGAAGGGCTGTTCCGTCGGCGACTCGACGTGCACGATGCCCGAGGTGTCGTGCGTGTGGATCTCCGCGGCGAACTTCCGGCTGTCCGAGTGCCCGATGTTCGCCGGGACGGTCACCGGTTCGTCGCCGTCCAGGATCGTCAGGTGCGTGTGCACGTGCTCGGCCAACCGTTCGCCCCAGACGTTCCGGAGCCCGGCGGCCTCGGCGCGGGCCGCCAGGTCGGACGGACGTGGCCAGGGCGGAGCATCGCGGGCGGTGACCGGTCCGGGTGCGGCACACCCGGACAGCAGCAGGAGTGCGGCCACCGCGACCGCGACGCTCCGCAGGTTCACCAGCGGTCGTGGACGCTCGGGCGGAACCACGTGTCGTACAGGTCGTGCACGGTGGCGTCGAGGCCCTCGATCGGCGGCAGGTCGCCGGCTGCGGCGTTCGAGCGCGCCTGCTCCGGGTTGCGCGCGCCGGGGATCGCCGCGGTGACGCCGTCCTGCGCGAGGATCCACGCGAGCGCCGCCTGCGGGACCGAGACGGCGTCGGGCAGCGACGCCGCGAAGGTCTGCGCGGCGCGCACGCCGTCGTCGTAGTCGACGCCGCTGAAGGTCTCGCCCTGGTCGAAGGCCTCGCCGTGGCGGTTGTAGTTGCGGTGGTCGCCCTCGGCGAACGACGTGTCGGTCGTGTACTTGCCGGAGAGTAGCCCCGAGGCCAACGGGACGCGCGCAAGGATGCCGACCCCTGCCTCCCGGGCCGCCGGCAGCACGCGGTCGAGCGGCTTGAGCCGGAACGCGTTGAGGATGATCTGGACGCTCGCGACGCCGGGCCGGGCGATCGCGGTGAGGGCCTGGTCGGCGGTCTCGACGCTGACGCCGTAGGCGGCGACCGAGCCGTCGGCGACCAGCGCGTCGAGGGCGTCGTAGACGGCGTCGTCCTGGTAGACCGGGGTCGGCGGACAGTGCAGCTGCACGAGGTCGAGGGTGTCCTGCCCGAGGTTCCTCCGCGAGCGGTCGACCCACTCGCGGAAGTTCGCGGCGACGTAGTTCTCGGGGACCTGGTCGGCGCGACGGCCCATCTTTGTGGTGATCGTCAGTGGCACGTCGGGGTTCGCGGCACGCCACGCGCCGATGAGCTGCTCGCTCCGGCCGTCGCCGTAGACGTCGGCGGTGTCGAACAGGGTGACACCCGACTCGACGGAGGCGTCCATGACGGCGTTCGCGTCGGCTTCGGAGACGGGACCCCAGTCACCGCCGAACTGCCAGGTGCCGAGACCGATGGGGGAGACGGAGCGGCCGGTGCGGCCGAGGGTGCGACTCTGCATGCGTCCGAGCGTAGTCAGACGCGCACGGGCGGTGTCCAGTCGGGCGGGGTTCGGCCGAGCAGGGTTCGGCCGAGCGGGGTTCAGCCGATCGTGGAGACGCCACGGCGCAGGAGCGCTCGCGCCGCCCGGGCGCGGGGGATGACCCAGACGGCTGCCCACAGGGCCATCGCGCTCCACAGCAGGATGAGCATCGTCGTGATGAGCGTGCCGTGCTGGTCGCGCATCGACCACGTCATCGCGATCCACAGCACGCCGAGGACGACCTTGCCCCAGCCAGCGCCCTCACGGTCCGCCTGGGCCTGGACGAGCGGGATCCACTGGTCCGCCGGCACACCCGCGGGCACCTGACCGTCGGCGATCCACTCGCGCACGACGATCGACCGTTCGTAGCCACCCTCGGCGCGCCAGGCGCGGCGCTGCAGGACGACGGCGATCGCGGCTCCGGCCGCCGCGGTCGGGATGCCGACCGAGACCAGGACGGTGGTGGTCGCCTCGGTCCACGAGGACAGGACCAGCATGACCAGGACGACGGCGAAGGCCGCGCCCGTCACGCCCGCACCGAGCAGGCGGAGCCGCCCGGCTTCGTCGAGGACACCGACTCCGACACCGTTCACGGGAGAGAGCGTACCTGCGGTGATCGGGGGCCGGGCTGTTCGTCAGCCCAGTGCCAGCAACCAGCACATGCCGGCGGCGGCGAAGGCCATCGCCCAGCTCACCAGGCTGCCGATCAAGAAGTACTCGGCCTGGTAGCCGGTCGTCTCGCGGCGGATCTCGGGGAAGCGGACGATCCCCTTCGCGGCGATCAGCGCCGCGACGACGGGGAAGGCGCCGGCCAACGAGAACCCGGCCAGCAACAGGCGCTCGATCGGGCCGATCATGCGTCCGCCCTTGAGGGTGACCGTGCCGTCTGCGTCTGTGTCTGCGTCTGCGTTCCCGTCGTCCGCGGGAGCCCGGGTGGTGCGGCGCCAGTCGAAGCGCTTCCGGCGGGTCGGTTCGGCCGCCACTGCACCGGCCCTTGCGTCGGGGGACAGCCCCGGTGGCAGCGCCTGGGCGACGACCACGTTGGCCGAGTCGACCAGGAACAGTGCGGACCCGATGCCGGCGACGAGCGCCGGGAGCGGCACCGCTCCGACGAACGCCGGGCCGGCGTCACGGTGCCAGTCGACCACGAAGCCGGAGGCGTCGGCAGGCGGCACCCAGAGCAGCAGCACGGCGACGGCGACGGCGAGCAGGACGGCCGGCCAGGACCCCGAGCGTCGGAGCCAGGGGAGTGTCCGATCGCGACCGCCGGGTGCACCGCCGGACCGCACCGGGATCGTCGTCGCGACCCACAGGGCTGCGAGGACGACCGCGACCAGCACCGTCCAGACCGCGAGGCCGAGGCCGAGCACCGCCACGGTCGTCACGGCGGCCCAGAGCACGACGATCACGGTGGTCGTCAGCACGCGTCGTGGTGCGGCGTCGGTCCCGGTCCGTGCGCGGACGACGTCGGCGAGCCCGACCAGGGTCAGGAGGACGCCGGCGAGCATCAGCGGCCCCCATCGCCGAGGACACGCAGGCCCTCGACCAGGGCGGCGACGCCCGACTTCTGCACGGACTGGGACACCGCCGACGGGGTGATCCCCTCGTCCGCGGCGATCTGCGCCTGCGTCCGGCCCTGCACCAGACCGAGTGCGATCCGGCGGGCGCGGGGTGCGAGTCGCGAGACGACGTGGTCGCGGCTGAGGAAGTAGGCGTTCACGAGTCGCTCCGTCGTTCCGTGGCGGTCGTCGGCGTCGTGGTACCAGGACCGCAGGAACGCGGTCCTGCCGTCCTCGCGCCGGTGGGTCTCGTTGATGGCGTCCCGCGCCGACCACCAGCCCGGGCCGTCCTGCAGCGGCCCGGCGCCGCCGGTGCCGATCGTCCGGACCTGCCCGCGGCCGATGCCGAGGCGGATCTGCACGGTCGGAGGGAGTGCGAGGGTCGCGGCCGTCGTCGCCACGAGGGCATCGGTGAGCGTGCCGTAGATGACCTGGAACTCGTCGCCGACCGTGGCGTGCAAGGGGTCGAGCGCGGCGACGTCCGCGGTACTGTCGAACGCGCGCTCCACGTCGTGCTGGGCTGCGGAGCGGTCCTCGAGCATGCGGGAGTCGACCAGGTCGACGATCACGGCTACGACTGGCTCGGACTGCATGGGTTAAGCATAGAGCTTCATATCGTCGAAAGTAAGCCTCGGGCTAAACCACCGCGGTCATCAGCGCTGCCGAGGTGTGGCCCTCGGCTCGACGACGATCGAGTGCTGACGCCCTAGGATCGTGGTGAGGGCCTTTAGCTCAGCTGGTAGAGCGCCACGTTTACACCGTGGATGTCGTCGGTTCGATCCCGGCAGGGCCCACCGAGAGGACCCTGGTCGCTGGCGTCGTCTGGCCGCTCGGTGGTCAGCTGGTGGGGACCACGTCCCAGTGCTCGCGGATGAGGCCGCCGTCGACGCGGAACAGGTCGGCAGCGAGCAGCGGATCGCCCGGCTTCGCGCCGACCGCCCGGGAGAAGGTCCAGACGATGTCACCGTCGGAGAGCGAGATGACGGACTGCTGCGCCGGGAACTGCGCACCGCTCCCGAACAGCTGCTGCAGCGCTGCAGTCCCGTTCGGGGCAACGGAGTTGTGCTGCAGGTACGCCGGGTCGAAGGCGCGGTCGAGGATCGAAGCGTCGTGGTCACGGAACAGCGTGTCGTACGCCGAGACCGCGAGGACGCGGTTGCGTTCTTCCTGACGTTCCGACGGCGCGGTGGTGGGGTGTGCCGGCCGGTACAGGTCACTGAACATGGTGTTCGTGTTCCCGCTTGCCGGGGTACCCGTCGGGATGGGCTGCTCGAGCGACCAGTGCTCCACGATCCGACCGTGTTGGAGACGGAACAGGTCGACGGCGGCATCCCCGCGTCGTTCGTCGCGCGGGTCCGGTGCGATCTGCCAGTGCACCGCGACGAGGTCGCCGTCCGCCGCGGTGCGCTTGATCACCGCTTGGGCGCCAGGGACACGGGTGCGGTCCGCCGAGAACTGGGCGAGGAGGCCCTTCGGTCCGGTAGTGGTTCCCGCGCCGTGCGTGACTGCGCTCGAGGACACGAACCGTGCCGCGAGCTGCCGGGACGACCTGCTGTCGGGATCAGCGAAGCTCTGGGTGACGAGCGTCCGGACGATGCAGGCGTTGCGGCGTTCGGTGGCGGTGTCCCGCCGGTCTCCGGCGACCGTCACGGTCGGCTTCGAGTGGGTCGCGGGAGCGGCCGCTGCCGGCGTGGAGACGACGAGGCCGGTGAGGAGGGCGGCTCCGGCGATGGCCGCGGCGCCACGGGCCATGCGGCTGCTTCGTGTGCGTGTGATCAGGTCGTTGGTCATGGTGTGCTCCTGCTCGTGTGTGGTTGACGGGACTGGACGCGGGTCACTGCGCCGCGATGGCTGCGAGGCCTTCGGCGAGCGGGGTCGTCGGTCGGCCGATGAGCGCCTCGAGCTCCCCGCTCGTGTGGGCGAGGGCCCCGTCGCGGATGCCCGCGTCCAGGGCCACGACGAACGCGACCGTGCCCTCGTCGAGCCCCGCTGCCCGGAGGGACGCTGCGTGTTCGTCCGTGCTCAGTGCCTGGTAGCGCACCGGTGCACCGATGACGTCGGTGAGGGCGTCGGCGAGCTCGGCGTGGGTCCACGCGACGTTGCCGGAGAGCTCGAACACACGCCCGGCGGTCTCGTCGTCGAGCGCCGCCGCCGCGGCTGCTTCCGCGAAGTCGCGTCGACTGGCGCTGGCGACACGGCCGTCGCCGACACTGGCCGCGATCACACCGCTCTGCCGCGCGACGTCGATGGCGGTCGCGTAGTTCTCGGTGTACCAACCGTTCCGGAGGATCGTGGCGGGGACACCGGAGGCGGCGATGGCCTCCTCCGTGGCCTTGTGCTCAGGGGCGAGGATCAAGTCCGAGCGGCCAGCATCGAGGACGCTCGTGTAGATGATCCTGCTGGCGCCGGCCGCCGCGGAGGCGTCGATCACCGCGGTGTGCTGCGCGACGCGTTGCCCGACGGCATCGCTCGAGATCAGGACGACGACGTCGCCGGCACCGATGACGTCAGCGATCGTGCTCGGACGGGAGTAGTCGAGCACGGCGGTGCGAACCCCCAGTGCCGCCAGGTCTTCGATCCGCGTGAGGTCGCGCGACGTCGCGATCACGGACCCGGGGTCGGCCCCGCGTTCGATGAGGGCCTCGACGACGAGGCGGCCGAGGTGGCCGGAAGCGGCGGTGACGATGATGGACACGAGGTCTCCTTCAGCAGTGTTCAGCGGGTGATCGCAGCATCGCAGGAAACCCCCCTGTACGGAGGTACGCACCTTTTCGTAAGCTACTTACATGGATGTCGGAATCGTGGAACCGCCCGCACCGCCCGCGCAGGATCCAGCCGCGTTCGCTCGCTTCCCCTCGGCGTGTCCTACGCGAGTCGTTCTCACACACGTCACGAGCCGGTGGGGTGTCCTCGTGCTCCTCGCGCTCGAGCCGGGCGGCATGCGTTGGGGGGAACTTCGACGCACCATCGAGGGGATCAGCGAGAAGATGCTCGCCTCCACCCTGCGGACACTGGAACACGACGGGATCGTGAACCGGGTCGCGCAGCCCACGATCCCGCCCCGGGTCGACTACTCACTCACCGACAGCGGCGCCGAACTGGCCGCACGACTCGTCCCCCTCATGGACTGGATCGTCGAGCACGCCGACACCATCGTGGGTCGTGCCGCTGATGACGACGGACATCCATCGGCCTGACTTCGCGTCTCGGGCCCGCGGACGCGGACTGCTGGGTCCCAGCGGCAACGCAACGGCTCCGCGCTGAGTGCCGGGGCGAGGGGGCGGGACAACGGTCGATGCGTGCTCCTCGTTGTCGAACCGGCGGGACACGACCGCTCCCGACCCGTAGGCTCGCAGTCGGACCCACCGGTGCACGGGGCGCACGGTGGGATCCGAGGGGGAACCACATGTCCATCACATCCAGGATCACCACCGCGGGGACGGCGACCGCGATCGTCGTGCTCGCGATCTCCGGCTGCGCCG
Source organism: Curtobacterium poinsettiae (assembly GCF_025677645.1). Taxonomy (NCBI): domain Bacteria; kingdom Bacillati; phylum Actinomycetota; class Actinomycetes; order Micrococcales; family Microbacteriaceae; genus Curtobacterium; species Curtobacterium flaccumfaciens. The sequence goes on from NZ_CP106879.1 coordinate 2,169,157, forward strand.
GGACCGGCACCACGGCACCGGGGACGGAGCGGGCCGCACCGCGGTCGGCGGCGCCGACACCGACACCGACGGAGGCGCGGACCTCGCCAACCACCGCCGACGCTGCGACGAAGGACCTCACGTTCGAGGACGGCGACGCGCTCTCGGCGAGCACGCTGCCCGCGTTCGGGCTCGAGGTCTCGGCGCTCGACGGCTGGGAGCAGACCGGCGAGGACCCGACCACCGGGTCGCGGGAGTACACGAACGCCGACGGTTCCGTGGCGACGATCACGCAGCAGCGGCTCACCGACCTCGACCCGACGATCGGGGACCGTGCCGCCACCGAGCAGCTGTTCACGGCCGCGGGGCTGCCGGCCGACCGACTCGAGGAGCAGCTGCTGCCGACGATCACCGGCGGCACCGCGCAGTTCCTGTCGATCGCGGGCCACAACACGGACGGGTCGTGGTCGGCGACCGTGGCGCGGGCGTTCGCGAAGCCCGGCGCAGCGCTCATCGTGAAGGTGCGGACGACCTCGCAGGAAGCGCTCCGACCAGACCTGCACGACATCCTCGTCAACGCGCAGGTGGTCGTCGCCTGACGACCCAGGCGACGGAACGGGAGACGGACGGGAGGCCCGGTGCCAGCTGGCACCGGGCCTCCCGTCCGTCTCGTGGGGACCCTGGGACGTTCGCCGCCGCCTCCGCGCCGACCGCCCGTTCCAGCCGCGCGGGGAGGGCAGAGCTGGGAACAGACTCGCAACGTCGTCGAAACACGCGCGCGGTGGGGTGGATGCATGGACGTCACCACCACGGATCGTGCTCCCGCTCGCTGGTACCAGTCGCTGTTCGTGCAGATCGCTATCTGCGTGGCCCTCGGCATCGCCGTCGGGGTCTGCTTCCCCGCGGCCGCGCCGGTGCTGAACGTGGTCGGGCAGGGGTTCATCCGGCTGATCGAGATGGTGATCGCGCCGCTCGTGTTCATCGTCGTGGTGACGGGCATCGTGCACGTCGGCGACCTGCGGTCCGTGGGCCGGATCGCCGGCAAGGCGATGGTCTACTTCCTGCTCGCCTCGTCGTGCGCACTCGTGTTCGGGTTGCTGGTCGGCAACCTCGTGCGCCCCGGGGCCGGTCTGCGGGTCGACCCGTCGTCCCTCGACGCCTCCGCCGTGGCGGCGAAGACCGCGGGCGGCGCGGCTCCGGACGCCGGCACCTTCATCCTCGACCTCATCCCGTCGAGCGTCGTCAACGCATTCGCGACGAACGACATCCTGCAGGTGCTCGTCTTCGCGGTGTTCGTCGGCGCGGCGATCGCCGCGATCGGGAGCGACCGTGCGCGACCGCTCGTGCGGGGCCTCGACCTGTGCCTCGAGGTCGTCTACCGGATCCTCGGGTGGGTCATGCGCCTGTCGCCGCTCGGTGCGTTCGGCGCGATGGCGTACGTGGTCGGCCAGTACGGCATCGACACCCTGGGGTCGTACGGACTCCTCATCGCCGCCTGCTACGGCGCGGCGGCGGTGTTCATCGTGGCGCTGCTCGTCGGCGGGCGGCTGCTGTCCGGGGTGCCGATCTGGCGGTTCGTCTGGCACACCCGGGCCGAGTTCGGGCTGGCCCTGGGCACGGCGTCGACCGAGGCCGGGCTGCCGCGGATGATCACCCGGCTCACCGAGGTCGGCGTCTCCCGCAGCGTCGCCGGGCTCGTCGTGCCGACGGGGTACTCGTTCAACCTCGACGGGGCGGCGATCTACCTGTCGATCTCGCTGCTGTTCCTGACCCAGGCATTCGGGGTGCCGTTGACCCTCGAGCAGCAGGTCGCCGCGCTCGGGGTGCTCCTGCTGACGTCGAAGGGCATGGCCGGGGTGCCGGGCTCGTCGTTCCTGGCGCTGTCCGCCACGGCGACGAGTCTCGGGCTGTTCCCGGTGGCGGGTGTCGCGCTGCTGCTCGGAGCCGACCGGATCATGGACGCGATGCGGGTGAGCGTCAACCTGCTCGGCAACTGCGTCGCGACACTCGTGGTGGCGCGGTGGCAGGGCGAGCTCGACCGTGAGCGGGTGGACGCGGTGCTCCGGCCCGGGCGTGGGGTGCGGCCGTCGTCGGAGCCGGAACCTGCTGCGGGTGCTGCGGGTGCCGCGGGTGCAGCCGCGGTGTCGGCGCCGGTTCGGTGAGGGCCCTCGGCGCGGTCAGCGTTCGAGGACGGCGCGCTGCTGGTCGTACTGCTGGCGGGTCCGGCGGCCGCCCATCTTGCGGACGACTGCGCCGGAGGGGTCACGCGTGATCCGCCACCAGATCGCGGTGCAGAGCGCGTCGACCGGCAGGATCGCTCCGAGTCCGATCAGGAGCTGCCGACCGAGGTCGGTGCGCCAGGGCAGCCCAGACAGCTCGAGCGCGGTGATCACGAGCAGACACACCAGGATGGTGATCGGGCCGAGCCAGAGCTTCCGCACGGTGCGCTGACGCGCCGCGTCGAGTTCCGGCAGCTGCGCCAGCGGCAGCGTCGAACCGACGTGCTCACGCGGTTCGCCGCCGACGATGTCGGCGGACGGCCCCGGGACTGCAGCAGCGGCGTCGCTGTCCGCGGCGGGACGCCACACCACGTCGTCCAGATGCTCCACGTCGTCGTCGATGCGGAACCATCCGCCTTCGAAGGCGTCGGCAGCGGCGTCGGGATCGGCGCGAGGCGTCGTCGTGGTCACGTCGGTCATCTTGGCAGCAACCATGGCTGCTGCGGCACCACCGCTTCGGGGGTGGAACGGAGGCGCGGGACGCCGGACCGGGGTGCGTTCTGCTGGCAGGATGGACGCGACACCACGGGGGCGGGGGCCGACATGGGCACGGAACAGCAGGACTGGCGAGACCAGGGGGCGGGCCCGACGACGGGGCGGGGCAACGCGATCGCCATCGCGCTCGTGCTGCCGGTGCTGCTCGTCGTGAGCTGGGCGGTGCAGATCGGGGCGTACCTGGCGCGCGACTTCGGGTCGATCGACGACCGGCTCGGCGCCGGGGGCGTGTTGGCACGGCTGGTGATCGGCGCCGTGCTCGCCGTGGGGATCCCCGTGGTCGTGCTCGTCGTGCAGGTCCGGGCTCGTCGACGCGAACCGCGGCACTCGCTGGCCGCCGTGGTCGCGGCGATCGTCGTGCTGGTCATCGCCGTACCGTGGAACGGCCTGGTCCTGACGTCGCAGGTGCGGAGCATGGCCGCCGACGCCCGGCAGTGGGCGCAGCCGGCGACCGTCGCCGAGCGGCACTTCGCCGACGGCGACGCCCGGGCCACACTCGAGCGGATCGGGGACCGCACCGTGCGGATCCTCGGCGGCGACCGGAAGGCCGCGTACCGCGATGGTGAGCGAGCCGGTGGTGCGTACAGCGAGGAGTGCCAGCTGTCGAACGCGCACCAGGGAGTCCGGTGGCGGTACTGGTACCACCCGGACAACTACACCGACGAACACGGCAAGGAACTCCTGCCCGAGGACCACACGATGATCGAGGGCGCGAACCGTGACGTGGCCGGCGTCCGCACGTACTGGGCCTCCGAGGGGATCGGTGCCCGCTCCGAAGCGGACCTGGTCCCCAGCCAGATCGCACCCACAGCGGACTGGCTCGAGAGTGGTTCGTCGTACACGCGGCCCGGTCCGGACGTCGACTTCCGCACGATCTGCCTGGTGCGCTGACCTCACTCACGGGCGGCCTCGTTGTAGGACTCGATCTGCTTGCCGGCCTGCTGCTCCGCGTCCTGCATCGTCGACTCGACGTCGGCGCCCTCGACGATCCGGTTGAAGGCTCCGATGACGGTGGCGCGCACCGTCGGGAACGCGCCGGTGATGCAGCCGGCCGCGGCGACGCTCGTGGGGTCGTCGGCCAGCTGCTTGTACATCGTGGCGATGTTCGGGTCGGACAGGGAGCGCTTGCCCACCGTGGTGTCCTGGGCGTCGGTGTCCATCGCGACGTAGCCGGTCGCCTTCGCCCACTCGGCCTGCACGTCCGGCGTCTGGAGCCACTCGGCGAACGTGTACGACGCCTGCTGTTCGGCGGACGAGTGGCCCTTGCCGGAGATCCACAGCGCGTTGCCGCCGATGACCTGCCCGGCGTCGTCGGAGTCCGACGTGGTGGGGAACCGGGCGACGACGGACTTCGAGCCGTCCGGGTCGACCGTCGTGTAGGCGCCGGACGAGGTCAGCAGCATCCCGACTTGTTGCTCGAGAACGCTGAGTTCTGCACGGTCGAGTCGGTGCCGGGGTTCAGGGCGGCGCCGTCCTGGTAGAGCTTCTGCAGCGTGGTCATGAACTGCACCTGGGTGTCCGAGGTGAGCGAGACACCGGTGACCGGCTTGCCCTTCCGCCCGTTGTCCGGCGTGCAGAAGGGTTGGCCGCCCGAGGCGCTGAGCTCCTCGAGCATCCACGAGTCGCCCATGTTCATGCTCATGCCGTAGCCACCAGTCTCGGCGTGGATCTTCTCGGCCCAGGTCGCGACCTGCGCCAGCGTCTTCGGCGGCTCGGCGGCGTCGAGGCCGGCCTTCGCGACGAGTGCCTTGTTCAGGTAGAGCACGGGCATCGAGACCGAGAACGGCATCGCTGCCAGCGACTTGCCGTCGCTGTAGTAGGTGGCCGCGGCCGGGGCGATCGTGTCGGTGCCCGATGTCGAGCCGCTGATCTCCGCGGGGGACACCGTCTGGCCGGAGTCGATCATGAGTCCGAGCGGTCGGCGTGGCTGTCGGGCTAGCGCTTCGTCGCCGGGCGACGGACCGTCAGGCGGTATCCCTTGGTCGTCGTGCCGTCCTGGGCCGTCACGGTGATGCGTGCTGTCCGGCCGGAGACGTGCACGGTGGCCACCGCGTTCGGGTTCGTCGTGTGCACGTGGACGTCGGCGGCCCGGAGCGTCCGGACCGGCGCCGCCACCGTCGCACCCTGCGACGAAGCGGCGGCGGGCAGGTGGACGCGCACGCCCGCGACCGCGATCGAGGAGACGGTGGCGTCGTCCGACACGAGGAAGCGCTCGCGCAGGGCGGCGGCCTCGTGCCTGGTCACGCCGATCGTGTCGGTCAGGTACGAGCCCATGCCGCCGTACTCGGTGGCGATGTCCTGCTCGAAGGTGCCCTGCAGCAGCTGCGGGGTGGCCCAGGTCACCCCGAGCTGCGTGTTCGAGAGCAGGTAGTCGTGCAGGATGTCGGCGCTGTCGACGCCGAGGACCCGGTCGAGCAGGTCCACCACGGTGCCGGTGCGGTCCATGCCGTGGGAGCAGTGGATCAGGACCGTGCCGCTGGTGTGCGTGGCGAGGATCCGGAGCACGCGGCGGTAGGCGGTGATCATCGACCCAGGGGTCGCCGGGTCGACGTGGCCCTTGTCGACCAGGTCGTGGTACATCGCCGTGTCGTCGCTGTAGTCGCCGTCCGCACCGAACATCGAGATGTCGACGTGCCGCGCGCCGGGGATCGCGACGTCGGGCTTCGCGGCGATCTGGGACGGTGTCCGCAGGTCGACGACGAGGTCGACGTGGTACTCGTCGGCCAGGGTCGTGGCCCCGGCCGCGGTGATCTTGTCGAGTGACTCGGAGCGGATCAGCCGCGGGGCGTTCACGGTCTGACCGGACCGGCCGTGCACCGCGGCGAGCTCGCGACCGTTGACCAGTCCGGGGACGTCGGTGATCGGGTGGTCCGTGGCGGTGAACGCGGGCTGGAGCGAGGTGTCGGCGTGGGCGGCCGTGACGGAGAACGCGGCGGAGGCGACGACGGCAAGGCCGGCGAGTGCGGTCGCGGTGACGCGGGCGGTGCGTGGGGAGTGGGTGAGGGTGGAACGGGTGAGGGGGGAGCGGCGGAGCGGGGGCACGGGGCATCCTCGATCTGATCAGGACCCGGGGGTCGCGGGGATCCGGACGCGGTGACGTCCGGATCTCCGCAGGATCGCGAGGTGGGTGGTCGGCCGAGTGGCTGCGAGGTGGCCGGGGCGTGTCCGAGTCATGAGGCAGCGCTCAGTCGTCCGCCCGACAGCCGCGCCTCAGGACGCCGGGGCCAGCCGGTACCGGAACAGCTCGGTGCGGACCTGCCGGGCGGGCGTGTAGAGCAGCACCGTCGAGCCAGTGCTGCCCGTCGCGCCCGCAGCCCCCGTCGTGCTCCCCGAGATGATCCCCAACAGCCGGTTCGTGGTGCTGATCACCGGTCCGCCCGCGTCGCCCGGCTCGATGCCGGCGCCGGCATCGGCGCGCGCGGCGGCGAGGTGCTGCGCGCCGGGACGGCTTGCTGCCGGCACACGTGTGGAGGTCCAGGAACACAGCAGCCCGCTCGACGCCCCGCTGGTGCAGAAGGGATCGGCATCCGGTTGGCCGATGCCGGTCAGGGCGGGACGTGCCAGGATCCCGTCCACCCGGGTGAACACGCGACCCGATGCCCGGGGCGTCCAGGTCGCGACGGACGGGTCGCACGACCCGGTCGCCGCCCGTGTCCGGGTGCACGCCAGGGGCGGGACGACGGCGAGTTCGAGGTCCGACTCAGCGGACTGCCAGACCACGCTGCCGACGGTCGCGCCGTCGAGCTGCACGGGTGCCTGCATCGGCGCGCAGTGCTTCGCGAGCACGACCCACCGTGTCGCCCGCTGGTACCGGGCGACCTGGCTCCGGAACCCCTTGGCGGCCAGCACGGCACCGACCGTGCAGGTGCCGCCGGGGACCCCGACCTCGGTGCCGGCGATGATCGGCGCTGCGACGCGGTCGGGGTCGCTCGTGGTGGCCGAGGCAGACGGAGCCCAGGTGAGGGTGGCCCCGACGACGGCCGCCAGGGACACGGCGACGGCCAGGGCGCGGACGAGCGCCGGGTGCGCGTGGCTGGTCACGGGTCAGCCGAGCGTGCGGGTGCCGTTGACGCGTCCGATCACCGACAGGGTGTCCGGGTCGGCGAGCCGGGCGTGCCAGTGCAGCGACGTCGTCCCGCGCGGCAGGTCCGGGAACGCCGCGGTGAAGCGGTAGTGGCCGCTGGCGCTGACGAAGGCGTCCCCCGACGTGACCTCCGCGATGTGCTTGTCGAACAGGCCGCGGGGCTTGCCCGGAGCGTCGTAGTAGACGATGACCAGGGTGTCGGGCTTGCCGGTCCCGGCGAAGGTGATGCCGGTGAAGCTCTTCCGGTCGGGGCCGCCGTAGGTCTTCGCGGTGAACGCCACGGCCGCGGGCTGGGCCGAGGTGTGCGTGGTGTGCGTCGTGTGGGAGGTCGTGGCGGCTCCGGCCTGCGCGGGGACCAGGACGCCTGCGGCGAGCGCACCGCCGAGGGTGACGCAGGTCGCGAGCACGGTCAGTCGGCGGACCGACGGAGTGCGGTGGGTGGACGGGGTGGAACGCATGGGACTCCTCGGTTCATGGCTGTGCGGGCCGGGGCGGCTCGGTGTGCCCGAACGCTAACAATGCGTCAGACGATCGTCTAGCGAATTCCCGAACCTGAGGAGATCAGAGGCATCGCCCCCGGTGTGACCGCTGCCGATGCCTGGTCAGACGTTCGTATGATGAACCGGGACCCGACCGAGGAGTGCGATGAACCAGCGGCAGCAGGCGAAGACCCGGACCCGCGAGCAGATCATCGAGGCCGCGGCGTCCGAGTTCGCGAGCCACGGCTACGCGGGGACCTCGTTCGCACGGGTGGCCGCCGCGATGGATCGCCCGAAGTCGGCGATCGGATACCACGTGTTCTCGTCCAAGCATGAACTCGCCTTCGCGGTCATCGAGCGGCAGCAGGCTCGCTGGGCGGCGATCGACTTGCGGATCGATCAGCCCGAGGGTCTCGAGCACCTGCTCGTCATGCTCACGTCCGCCTGTTCGGATGCGATGCGATGCTCGGTGGCTGCCGGCGCCATCCGACTGAGTCACGAGCTCCGCGGTGCGGGGGAGGCGCTCCCGCGCACCTTCGTCTGGGACGACTACGTCCGTCGGCACCTCGCGGCCTCGAGCGGCGGCACCGGACCGGCCGCCGACCCCGAGTGGGCACGTGCGGCGGACCTGGTGCTGACGTCCACCTTCGGGGTGATGTGGGCCCGGACGAGCGTGCGGCTGACGCGGGACACCGAGGGGCAGCTCCGTGACCTGTGGGCGGCGCTGTTCACCGGGCTCGGGCTGCCCGGCGTGCATGCGCTCCTCGAGCAGGTGGAGCCCGTGCGCGTGGGTGGTCACCCGGTCGAGGCCGAGGGCTGACCCGGCGGGCGTGGCATCCCTGTCGTCCCGCCGGGGCGCCTGCCCTACTTCTTCTGCTCGGTGCCGTCCGGGTTCACGACGTACCAGACGCCCTTGTCGCCCTGACCCGTCACGTCGCCGGCCTTCTTGTCCCCGATGAAGGTGTAGATCGGCCGACCGTCGATCGTGATCTGCCGTCCACCGTCGACGCCCGTGATGGTGCCGACCTTGCCGGTGATGCCGGTGACCTTCGGTGTCGCCGTCGTCGCCTCGATCGCCGGCCAGGCGGTCGCGCACGCGCCGGTACAGGTGCTCTTGCCGGAGTCCTTGACGTCGGCGTCGAAGTAGTAGGCGGTCATGCCCTTGCCGTCGACGACGACCTTGCCGAGCGACGTCCCTGCGACGGTCACGTCGACCGAGGGTGACGAGTCGGTCGTCGTGGGTGAGTCGCCCTGCGCGGCGGGGGACGGTGAGGGTGAGGGTGCTGCGGACCCGGCCGTGGAGCAGCCGGCGAGGCCGAGGGCCAGGAGCAGTGCAGCCCCGAGTGCGATGGACGCGGGTCGGGATGACGGGGTGCGGTGGGGTGTCGACACGGGTGCTCCTCGAGGTCAGGTCTCGCCGCTGACTACTGGCCAGACGTTCGTCTAGCGAACGTAACCGCAGGAGGCGACGGAGGCCAGCACCCTGCGCGGCCTCTCATCCCGCGGGGCCACGCAGCTGGTGTCAGGGGGCCGTCTGCTCGACGAGGTGGACGCCGTCGACGCGGCCGATGACGTCGAGTGACTCCGGGTCGATCAGACGGGCGCTCCAGGACGCCCGTTCGGCGTCGCGGGGCAGTTCTGGCAGCGTGGCGGTGAAGGCGAACCGACCGGTCGAACCGACGGTGCTGCTGCCCGGCTCAACCTCGGCGACGCGCTCGCTCCCGGAGTCGTCCCCGGGGCTGCCGTAGTGGACGACCACGACGGCACCGGGTGTGCCCATCCCGGCGAACCGCACCCTGACGACTCCGCTGGTGCCGACCGTCCGTGGTGGTCGGATCGCGAACCGGTGCGCACCACTCGTCACGGGAGGTGCCCCGAGTGCGGCGCCGAGTGCGCCGGATGCACCGAGGCCGACCGTCTCGGGACCCGGCGTGGTCGGTGACGGCGCGGGGAGGGCGAAGGCGACGGCGAGCGCCGCGATGCCGACGGCGAGGACGATCGGCGCCGTCCGGACCCGATCGGTGCTCGTCGGCATGGTCGACCCTTCGTGGACGGTGTGCGGCGGGCGCCGCCACCGCCCACGCTACCGGCTCGCCAGACGATCGTCTGCTCAGACCGACGGTGCCGACGCGGACACCCGTTCCCAGGAGCGGTACTGTTCCCCTTCGTGAGTGTTCGTCGCCGTGCTTCCCGTGTCGTCTCGATCGGGGTGGTGGCAGCCCTGGCAGCGTCGTTGACCGGGTGCGGCGAGGGCGCCGGCGTCGACAGCGACTACGCGAAGATCTGCCGCGACAACGCGACCGAGAAGCGGTTGCCGGACGACGACTGCAACAACCACGGCGGACACGCCGGCTGGTACTTCCTGCCGCTCTTCGCCAACCGTGCCACGAGGGTCCCCGGCGTGGGGGACGCGGTCTCCGGTGGTACGAGCGCCCTGCCTGCCGGGAAGACCGCGAAGGCAGGCGTCCCGTCCCGTGGGAGCTCCGTCACCAAGGGCGGCTTCGGCGGAGCCGGCGGACACGGTGGGTTCGGCGGCTGATGGAGCGCATCGAGTTCCCAGAGCGTCCGGACTGGCGGCGCCGGATCCAGCAGACGGGGCTGATCTACTCCCGGTCGGTCCGTGACGACGGCACGCCCGTCGAGTACTGGAACGACACCGCCGCGTACGTCTTCACGCTGCCGGAGGTCGAGGCGCTCGAGCGGCAGACCGAGGAACTGCACCGGATGTGCCTCGAAGCCGCCCGGTACCTCGCCACCGGCGCCCTCGGCACGCTGGGCCTGACGCGAGCCGGGTTCGACCTCGCCGCCTGGTCGCTCGAGCAGGATGAGCCCGACCTGTACGCGCGGTTCGACCTGGCCTACGCCGGAGACGGTTCACCCGCCAAGGTGCTCGAGTACAACGGGGACACCCCGACCGGGTTGATCGAAGCCTCGGTCACGCAGTGGCACTGGATGCAGGACCGGCTCGCCACGGGCGAGCTGTCCGCCGAGACCGACCAGTGGAACGGCATCCACGAGGCGATGGTGGCGCGCTGGCGCACACTGCTGCACGAGTCCCTGCGCGCCGAGGACGGTGGCCGACTGTTCGTGGCGCACTCCGACCTCGACACGGCGGGCGAGGACTGGGACACGGTCGCCTACATGCGCGACCTGGCAGGGGAGGCCGGGTGGGAGCACACCGGCATCGAGATGAAGGACATCGGCTGGCACGCAGCGGCCCGTCAGTTCGTCGGTGTCCAGGAGCCGGTGGGCTCGTCGCGGAGCGTGTTCGCGCTGCCCGGGGACGAGTCGGGGGCCCAGTACCCGGTGATCCGCAACCTCTTCAAGCTGTACCCGTGGGAGGACCTCGTCTCCGGTGACGACCGGGCGCAGGGTGACGAGGAGTTCGGCGCCTTCCTGGTCAGCGACCGCGGTCGGCTCGGTCGCTGGTACGAGCCGGCGTGGAAGATGTTCCTGTCGAACAAGCTGCTGCTCGTCGCGCTCTGGCGCTTGTTCCCCGGCCACCCGAACCTGCTGCCGGCCTTCGCAGATGGTCCGAACGGCATGCGCGACTTCGTCGTGAAGCCCGTGTTCGGGCGTGAGGGCGACGGCATCGCGGTCCACCGGTCCGACGGTTCGGTCACGACGAACGGTCGCGAGTACCGGCGGGCCGGTACCGGAGCCGAACGGGTGTGGCAGCAGTACCACGAACTCCCGGACTTCCCTGGGTCGAACGGGCACAACCACCCGGTGCTCGGATCGTGGGTCGTCGGCGGCGAGTCCTTCGGGGTCGGCATCCGTGAGTCCGACGGGCCGATCACGGACTACTGGTGCCGGTTCGCCCCGAACATCATCGCGCCCTGACGCCCGTCAGTTGACGATCTCGCCGCGTTCCTCGGGCGGGAGCGCGACGAGCCGTTCCCGCCACTGGCGCAACGCTTCCGGGGTGAGCCGCGTCCACTCGGTCTCCTCGCCGACCACGCGGAGCGGGAAGGCACTGCGGTACGACCGGGTCGGGTTGCCGGGGAACTTCTTGTCGGTCACGTTCGGGTCGTCGTCGAAGGGTCCGGTCGGCTCGACGCGGTACACACGCGGCTCGCGGTCGCCGGGCACGAGCTCGGCCGCGAGTTCGGCCGCGAGCCCTGCTCCGTCGCGGGATGCCGTGAAGTACACGTGGTTCATCACGACGTCCGGGCGGTAGTTCGAGCGGAAACCGGAGAACAGGAACTCCCCGGGCCGCAGGGCCGCCACGGTGCCGTGCCAGAACGGACCGATCTCGTCTGCTGCTGCCATGACGTCAGCCTACGAACGGCTCAGCGCCGGCGCCCGAGGAGCGCGCGCCACCGCGGCTGTTCCGAGACGACGACGGCGATGCACAGGACCGTGACAGCGATCGCGACCGCCGTCGGCCACAGGACCCACGCCGCCGTGACCGCTCCCACGAGGTGCGCGAGGACCGACGCGATCGTGACCGCTCCCGGAGCCGCGACCGGCGGGTCGCCGCCGGGGCGGTCACCCGGCGTCCCGGACACCGCCGGCGGCACGACGAGGACCAGGACGGCGGCGATCGCGAGCATCGGCGAACGGGGCCACAGTGCCCAGGGCACGGCCACCCATGCGACGAGCTCCGCCAGGAACCGCACGCCGCCACGGAGCGGGTCGTGACCGACGGGCCTCGACGGGCGCGCCGCCGTGGACACGGTCACCGTGTCATCGCGGCACGGAAGCCACGATCCAGGAAGTCGACCATCCACGCGGCACTCGCGTCGACGTCCGTGTCCATCTGGAACCCACCGGACGCCTCGATCGTCGCGAACCCGTGCAGGACGCTGCGGAGCACCCGGAGCGCGTGGACCTCGTCGGCCGGGTCGAGCGGGTAGTCGCGGAGCGCCGCGGCGAAGGACGCCAGGGTGCGGCCGAGAGCGACCGCCAGGGGGTCCTCGGCGCCGGTCGGCCGGATGCTGACGGCCGCCTGGTACCGCGCCGGGTGCTCCTGGACGCTCCGGCGCACGGTCTGCACCGCCGCCTCGAGCGCACTCCGACCGCTGCGCCCCTGCATGGCGTCGCGGAGCGCGTCACCGAGCTCGTTCGCGCCGAGGATCGCGATCCTGTGGGTGAGGTCGCCGAGTCCGTCGACGTGCTTGTACAGCGACGGTGCCTTCACCCCGAGGCGGTCGGCGACGACGCTCATGCTCAGCTGGGCCAGGCCGATCTCGTCGGCCAGCGTCGCCGCGGCCTCGGTGACGGTCGCCGGGTCGAGCCCTGCCCTAGGCAACGGGACCTGCGACGGGCAGCGTGCGGGCGAGGAACGGCAGCAGCAGGGCGAGGAGCGCAGCCGGGGTCTCGGTGTGGGGGTAGTGACCGGCGCCGTCGATCACGGCGAGTTCGCCGAGGCCGTCCGGCAGGTCGGCGAGGATCCGCTCGCCCTCGGCGCGGGGCACGGCCCAGTCCGGATCGGCACTGCCCTCGACGACCAGCACGGGGCACCGGACGGCGCCCAGCTGCTCGCCGGCGTCGGCGGGCGACGTGCGGGTCATGGCACGGAGGACCGCCATCCGCTCCGGTTGCCGCAGGGTCGTCTCGATGCGGCTGCGCTCCGTCGCCCAGTCGGCGGGCTTGGTGGGGACTGCGATGTCGAGGTACGCGAGCCAGCCGGGCAGGCTGCCGCTCGTCATGACCCGCGCGAGCTGGACCGTGCCGGCGCGGTGTCGGCGGTTGCGCAGGAGTCCGCCCAGGTCGACGGACTGCTTGCGTGTGAACGGCGCCAGCTCCACGATGCCCGCGATCAGGTCCGGGGCGGTCGCCGCGGCGATCGTCGCCGCGCCCCCGCTGATGGACTGCCCGACGACCACGGCCGGGCCGCCGAGGTGGCGGGCGACCGCGACGAGGTCGCGTGCGATGTCGGTGCGCTCGTAGCCGGCCCACCCGGTGCTCGATTCGCCGCAGCCGCGGAGGTCCACGTTCGCCACCCGGTAACCGGCCGCGACGAGCTCCGGCACGACGAAGCGGTAGGCGTGCCGGCTGTCGCCCATGCCGTGGGCGAGGACCACGAGCGGCCCTGTTCCGGAGAGGTCGTAGGCGATCGTGCCGCCCTCGGTGTCCAGGTGTTCGAGCATGTCGTGGCTCCTTCGGCTACGGGTAGTAACTCAAAAGCTAATGCTCGTAGCCAGAGTTGGCAAGGGGCAGGTGTCACGCGTCCAGGTCGAGCGTCGTCGACAGCTCGGGGAACGCCTGCGCCTGCTCGACGAGCTGCTGTCCCTTCTGCACGATCCCCGCCACGCTGTCAGCGCCGGCGGCGAACCACAGCGGCGGCTCGGGCATCACGATCAGCGTCAGCAACGGCCCGGACCGACTCCGGGTCGGTCACGTCGAGCGCGATGGCGAGCAGGCGCTCGTGGTCGCCGAGGACGGCGCGGACCCGCTCGGGGTCGCGTCCGGTCGCCACGACCCGAGGCCGGCTTCGAGTGCAGCCCGCGCGAAGTCGGTACCCAGACGAGACGGCGAAGAAGGGCTGGGTCCCCGTCAGCCGCGCACTCGGATGGTGGCGGCACCGGACGGCAGGTCGCGCACCGCTCCGACGTCGTCGACGGTGCCGATCGGCACGATCCCCGAGAAGCTGCCGACGTCCGTGTAGTAGAGGACGATCGACTGGTCCGGCGCGGAGTAGGCGATCGTGCCCGCCGGCGCGGTGCTCGTGCTCGGGGCACCGGTGGTGTCGAGCGGCGCGGGGATCCGGGCGATCTGCTCCTGGCCGCCGTGGTCGGCGAACGTCAGCGTCGCCGGCAGCCGGGCGGCCAGCGCGCGCGCCGTCGCGTTGTCGGTCAAGCGGCCGGTGAGGGTCTCGCTGTCGAGTTCGATGGTGATGTGCACGGGGTCGGCCTGCGTCGGGGTGGTGATCGTGGGATCTGCTGAAGGAGACGCAGGCGCGGACGCGGTCGACGTCGCAGCTGCCGGCGCAGGCGCAGGTGACGCCGCGCGCTCGACGCCGCTGCACCCGGCGAGCGCCCCCACCACCAGCGCGACGACCGGAGCCAGCGCGAGCGGACCCAGCGGGACGAGCGGTCCCACGGCGGTACGGGGTCTGGTGCGGACGTGCATCGGGGCTCCCTCGGTTCGTGGACACCACCATCGAAGCCCCACCACCACCCGCCCAGTGAGGCTCCGGCGAAACGGGGTCCTGCAGAACCTCCCTGTCCGCCGGACGACGCCCCTACCGTCGGTCCGTGACCACGACGACCTCCGACCTCCCCACGACCGACCGGGCGACCGACGACCGACTGCCCTGGTTCCCGCTCGCCCTGCTCGCCGCGATCGGGTTCCTCCTGGTCGCCATGGAGACGATGCCGGCCGGGCTGTTGCCCGCGATCGCCGACGGGATGGGCGTGAGCGAGGGCACGGCGGGCCTGCTCGTCAGCGCGTACGCGATGGGCACGGTCATCGCCACGGTCCCGGCGATCGCCCTGACCCGCGGGTTCCGTCGCAAGCCGCTCATCGTGGCCGCCATCGCCGTGCTGCTCGTCGCGAACACCCTGACCGCGTTCGCGCCGAACGTCGCGGTCGCGCTGGTCACCCGGTTCGTCGCCGGCGCGATGTCGGGGACGATCTGGGGCATGTTCGCCACCTACGCCCGGCGGATCAGCCCGGCCCGCTCCGCCGGGGTGTCGCTCGCGATCGTCTCGACGGGCGCGCCGGTGGGGTTCGCGCTGGGCACACCGCTCGGGTCCTTCATCGGCAACGCCCTGGGCTGGCGGTGGTCGTTCATCGGGCTGAGCCTGGTCGGCATGGTGGTCCTGGCGCTCATCGCGCTGCTCGTGCCGGATGCCCCGGGGCAGACGAGCGCTGCGAAGCTCTCCGTCGTGAAGGTGTTCCGGATCCGCGGCATCGCGGTCATCCTCGCCGTGATCGCGACGTGGATGGTGGCCCACAACACGATCTACACGTACATCTCGCCCTACCTGCGGGCGACCGGCACCGACCTGAGCGCCGGGCTGGTGCTGCTCGTCTACGGGATCGCCGCGATCCTCGGCGTCGTCGTGACCGGTGCCCTGCTCGACCGGCACCCCCGACCCCTGCTGCACGGCAGCGTCGGCCTGTTCGTCCTGGCCGGTGTGGTCCTGCTCGTCGGCCACACGTCGCCGGTCGCGGTCCTGGTGGCCGCGGGCCTCTGGGGCATCGGCTTCGGCGGGTCGTCGACGCAGCTGCAGGCCGCTCTGACGACCGCCGGCGGCGAGGACGCCGACGTCGCGAGCGCGTTCCTGCCGGTCGCGTTCAACATCGCGATCTTCGCGGCTGGCCTGTTCGGTGCGGCCTTGCTGACGGCCTTCGACGGGCTGGTGCTCGCCGTGGTGATGATCGTGTTCGGGGCGGTCGCGGCGATCCTCACCGTCATCGGTCGCGGATCGGCGTTCCCCGCGAAGCTCTGACGCCACCGACCGCCGGCTGCGATCATGGCCGGGTGCAGCACCACGACGAGGACCACCCCCGCCCGGACGTCACGACCGTCGAGATCATCGGCGGCCCGGAGCCGGTCACCGTGACCCTGCACCCCGCCGACAGCGGGTGGGCTGCGGTCTTCGCGGACCACCGGCGACGCATCCTGGAGGCCCTCCCCGGCTCCGGCACGGACGCTCCGGTCGTCGAGCACATCGGTTCCACGGCCGTCCCTGGCCTGGCCGCGAAACCGATCGTCGACATCGTGGTCGCCGTCGCGGACGTCACCGCCGAGGCCACCTACCTCGACCAGCTCCTGGCCGCCGGGTACGAGCTGCGCGTCCGGGAGCCGGGCCACCGCCTGGTCCGGACGCCGGCCCGTGACGTCCACGTGCACGTCTACGAGCGGGGCGCGACGGCGGTCGACGAGTACCTGCTCCTCCGTGACCACCTGCGCGCCGACGCCCGTGATCGGGCGCTGTACGAACGGACGAAGCGGGAGCTGCTCGACCGGAGCTGGGACGACATGAACGCCTACGCCGACGCGAAGACGGCCGTGATCACCGCGATCAAGGAGCGGGCGCGACGGAGCCGCGCGTCCTGAGGCGCGCGGCTCCGTCGGCCGAGTCTCAGCTCGTCGGGACGACGTCCCAGTGCTCGCGGATCAGGTTGCCGTCGACCCGGAACAGGTCGGCCGCGCCGAACGGTGCGTCGGCCTTCGCGCCGACCGGCTTCGAGAACGTCCACACCAGGTCGCCGTCGGCCAGCGAGATGACGGACTCCTGCTTCGGCAGGCTCTGTGCGGCACCGCCGGCGAAGAACTGCTCGAGCGCGGCCGTGCCGTTCGCGGCGACCGAGTTGTGCTGCAGGTACGCCGGGTCGAACTCCTCGTCGAGGACGGACACGTCGTGGTCGCGGAACAGTCGGTCGTACGCGGTCACGGCGAGCACCCGGTTGTGCTCCTCCTGCCGCTCGGTCAGGTGACGGTCACGCTTCGCGGCCGGGTACAGGTCGCTGAACATGCTGTTCGTGTTGCCGCTGGCCGGGGTCCCCGTCGGTACTGTCTGGCGGAGTGCCCACCACTCGCTGATGCGCCCGTCGCGCATGCGGAACAGGTCGACGGCGGCGTCACCGGTGCGTTCGTCCGTCGGCTTCGCGGTGATCTGCCAGTGCACGGCCACCAGGTCAGCGTCACCGGCGACGTGCTTGATCA
The DNA here is from genome assembly GCF_025677645.1 of Curtobacterium poinsettiae. Lineage (NCBI taxonomy): Bacteria > Bacillati > Actinomycetota > Actinomycetes > Micrococcales > Microbacteriaceae > Curtobacterium > Curtobacterium flaccumfaciens. Next base: position 2,186,095 of record NZ_CP106879.1, read on the forward strand.
CAGCGTGGGCGCCGGGCACCCGGGAGCGGTCCGCGGTGAACTCAGCGAGCAACGCGGACGGACCGGAGGCGCTCGTCGCACCGTGGGCGACGGCCCCGGTCGCGACGGCGGTCCGAGCAGCCGCACGAGCCTGCGCGGACCCGGGGGACCGGAACGCGCACCGGAACAGGTGCCGGACTGTGGCCTCGTTGCGCTGCTCGGCTCGACGGTCGCGCCGTGAGACCGCAACGCCGCCCGATGTCGTCCGCGCGGCACGGGTCACCGTGTGGTGCGCGGATGTCGCGGTGGTGTCGGAGGCGGAGTTGGAGGAGGAGGTGTGGAGGGGAGCCGCCACGGCCGGACCGGCCACGAGCGACACGGCGATGGCGACCGGAGCTGCCACCGCACACGCCTTGGCGATGAGATGTGATGTCGTCTGCACGCCAGAACGTTGGAACCGGCTCCTGGGAGCCCACGCGCGCCCTGGAGCCGCCGCGTGTCCGACCGTGACCGGCTTCTCAGCCGCGGCGCGCGCCTCCAGGGTGACCTGTGCACGCGCTGCCAGGGCGACCCGCTCCCGCTGGTGATCGACGAACCGGACCTGTGGGACGGCTCACGCGGGCTATCAGCGGATCCCTACGCTCCGGGCTCGTCGATGGCCAGACGGAGCTCGGCGAGCACGGGCAGCGCGGCGCGCAGCGCGTCGACCCCGCCAGGGCCCAGGCGTTCGAGCGCGCCGACCAGGACGTGCTCGGCCGAGGCGTCGTAGACCCGGAGCCGCTCGGACGCGAGCTCGGTCAGGGCGATCTCGGTGCTGCGGCCGTCGCCGGTGGCGAGCCGCCTGTCCACCAGCCCGGCGCGTTCCATCGCGGTGACGAGGTTGCTGACCGTAGAGCGGGCGAGGCCGAGGGACCGGCCGAGCGCCGTCGGCGTGAGCCAGCCCGACTCGTCGAGTCGTCGCAGGACCTCGATCTGGGCGTCGGGCAGCTCCGGCAGCGCACCGTCACGACGTGATGCGTTCAGCAGGGTGCGGCGGAACGGGCCCACCTGGTCGCTGAGCCGCCGGGCGATGTCCCGGAGTCCTGCGGTGTCGTGCTCGCTGCCCATGTCCTCAGCCTAGGTCCTCGAAGAAGGTTTGCAACAAAACTGTGTTTGGCGCAGGATGGGTGCATGACGATCACCACCTCAGTCGCACATCCCGTCCCGCCGCAGGACCTCTCCGGCATCGTCGGACACCGGTTCATCTACACGTACGCCAACGGGTGGCAGTACGAGATGTACGTCAAGAACGCCACGACCATCGACTACCGCATCCACTCCGGCATGGTCGGTGGACGGTGGGTCAAGGACCAGCAGGTCGACCTCGTGGTGCTCACCGACGGCGTCTACAAGGTGTCGTGGAACGAGCCGACCGGCACGAGCGTCGTCGTGACGGTGGTGCCGAGGGAGCGGGTGCTGCACGGCACGATCTTCTTCCCGCACTGGGTCGAGGAGGACGGCAGCAAGACCGTGCTGTTCCAGAACGACCACCTGGACCGGATGCGCGAGTACCGGGACGCCGGCCCCACCTACCCGATCTACGTCGTCCCCGAGTTCGCCCACATCACCCTGTTCGAGTTCGTCGGCGAGGACGACGAGACGGTCGTCGACACCGCACCCGCCGACCTGCCCGCCGGGTTCGCCGACCGGAGCAACTGAGCGTGACCGCGGAACGCCCGCTGGAGCGTGCCCTGACGAGCATCCGGCTCGAGCACCAGGGTGGTGCGGTCAGAGGGTGGGAGGACCGCCCGGCCTCGACGCCCCCGGCGGCGGCGGTCGACGGATCCGTGCTGTTCGTGCACGGGTTCGGTGACTCGTCGATCGGTCCACGGCGGCTCTTCGTGCAGGCCGCGACCGCCCTGACCGACACGGGCGTCGTGGTCCGCTCCTACGATCGCCTCGGACACGGCACGAGTGACGGACGCTTCGCGGACATCTCGATCCGCGACGAGGTCGAGCAGGTCGTCTCGATGATCCGGGCGTTCGCGGCGGACCGGGCGGCACCGATCGACGTCGTCGCCCACAGCCTGGGTGCCGTCGAGTCCGCGATGGCGGCCGCACGGGTCCCCGACCTCGTCCGGAGCCTGACCCTGTGGTCGCCGGCTGGCGTCGTCGTCGACGACATCGCCGTGCACGACAGCATCCAGGGCCAGCCGCTCGCACCCGTCCGCGACCGCGGCTGGTTCGACTTCGGCGGCATGTCGCTCGGGCGCGCGTTCATCGACGAGGTCCGGGACGGGCTCGACGTCTACACCGAGGCGCGCGGGTACGCCGGGCCGGTGGACGTGCTGCACGGCACGGCCGACGAGATCGTCCCGCTCGAGTACGGCCGCCGCTACGGCGAACTGCTCAGCGGCGCGACGTTCACCGCGGTCGACGGTGCCGACCACGCCTGGTCGTCGGTCCCGTGGCGCGAGCAGCTCGTCGGCCGCCTGCTCGAACGCGTCAGGGCGTGATCCGGCCGACGAGGTCCTGCACCCGCGCGCGCACGTCGTCGCGGATCGACCGGACGGCGTCGAGGTCGAGCCCCGCGGGGTCGGCGAGCTCCCAGTCCTCGTAGCGCTTGCCCGGGAACACCGGGCAGGCGTCCCCGCACCCCATGGTGATGACGACGTCGGCAGCACGGACGGCGCCGGTGCTGAGCAGGGCCGGCTGCTCGCTCCGGATGTCGATGCCCTCCTCGAGCATCGCCGCGACGACCACGGGGTTGAGCTGGTCGGCCGGTTCGGAGCCGGCGCTCCGGACGTCGACGCTGCCACCGGCCAGGTGCTGCAGGAAGCCGGCGGCCATCTGGGAACGACCGGCGTTGTGGACGCAGACGAACAGGACGGTGGGCATGCGGGGCTCCGATCAGAGGACGACGGCGCCGAGCAGGCCGGCTCCGATGACGACGGCCCACGGGGGAGCGGACCAGCGGGTGAGGGCGATGAAGGCGGCCACGGCGAGCGCCAGTGCGGGTGCCGAGCGGATCCCCTCGGTGATCACCGGGTCCCAGAGGGCCGCGGCGAGGAGCCCGACGACCCCCGCGTTCACGCCGGCCAGCACGCGCCGGGCCCACGGCAGGGCGCGGAGTGCGTGCCAGAACGGCAGCGCGCCGATGACCAGGAGCGCCGCCGGCAGGAAGATCGCGACGAGAGCCACCGCCGCGCCGACGAGCCCGCTCGGACTGCCGTCGGCGACGGCGCCGAGGTAGGCGGCGAAGGTGAACAGCGGCCCGGGCACGGCCTGTGCGGCGCCGTAGCCCGCCAGGAAGTCCGTGTGGTCCACCAGGTGCGTGGCCACGGTCTGTGACTCGAGCAGCGGCAGCACGACGTGGCCGCCGCCGAAGACGAGCGAGCCCGCCTGCGCGAAGACCCCGAACAGGCGCACGGCCCCGGTGCCGCTCGCGGCGACGGGTGCCGCGACGAGCAGGGCGGCGAACGCGATGAGCGCCGACACGGCGACCCAGCAGGGGAGGCGCACGGCGACCCCGGCGTCGGCGACGTCCTGGGGTGGGGCGACGACGCCACGGAGCCACAGCACGCCGACCACGCCGCACGCCGCCATGACCGCGACCTGCGGCCCCGGGCCGGGGACGAGCAGCACCACGATCGCGGCAGCGGCCGCGATGGTCGCCCGACGGCGGTCCGGCGTGAGCGAGCGCGCCATGCCGAGCACCGCCTGCGCCACCACCGCGGCGGCGGCGGCCTGCAGCCCGAGCAGCCACCCGGCTCCGGCCAGGTCGGGCGTTCCGGACACGAGCAGGGCGAACGCGACGAGCAGCACCGCGGACGGCAGGGTGAAGCCGCACCACGCGGCGAGGAGTCCGAGCAGTCCGGCGCGCTGGAGCCCGAGTGCCATCCCGACCTGGCTCGACGCCGGGCCGGGCAGGAACTGGCACAGTGCGACGAGATCGGCGTAGGCGTCGTCCCCCAGCCAGCGGCGACGCACCACGAAGGCCTCGCGGAAGTACCCGAGGTGCGCGACCGGCCCGCCGAACGAGGTCAGCCCGAGCCGCAGGAACACCAGGAACACCAGGAACACCGACGCCGCGGACGACCGCGGGGGCTCGGGGCTCGTCGTCACCCGCTCATCTTGACGACGGCAGATGGTTCAGTCAACATTGAACCGATGAAGATCAGGCAGCAGGACCTCGAGCGGCGCGCGGCGCAGCACGCGGCCCTCGGCGACGTCGCCCGACTGGCGATCGTCGACCTGCTCGCCGCGTCCGACGCCAGCCCGACCGAGGTGCGGGCCGCCCTCGGGATCTCCGGGCCGCTCCTGGCGCACCACCTGCGCGTGCTCGAGCAGGCCGGTCTGGTGACGCGACGCCGCTCCGACGGCGACGGGCGCCGGAGCTACCTGCACCTCGAGCCGAGCGGTGTCCCGCACGGTTCAGCAGCGGTGCCGGGCCCGGTGTCCCGTGTGCTGTTCGTCTGCACCGGCAACTCCGCGCGCTCCCCACTGGCCGCGGGCGTCTGGGCGCAGGTCAGCGAGATCGGTTCGCTGTCCGGCGGGACGCGTCCCGCGGTCGCCATCGCTCCCGGGGCGGTCGCGGTCGGGGAGCGCCACGGCCTGGACCTCGGCGACCACGTGCCGCGGGCCTACCGCGACCTCGTCGCCGAGGGCGACCTGGTCGTCACGGTCTGCGACCGCGCGCACGAGTCGATCGACGACGGTGACAGCCTGCACTGGTCGCTGCCGAACCCCTCGCGCGTCGGCACACCGGAAGCGTACGAGGCCACCTACGCGGACCTCCGGTCCCGCGCCACCGCGCTCGCTGCGCGCCTCGCCGCCTGACGCGGCCCCACGAACGGAACGTCCCGATGAGATCCCCCCTCCTCATCGGGACGTTCTCCTTGCTCGACCGTCTGCGAACTGGAGGCGCGGCGCGGGCCCGCACCGTGCCTCCCGTCCGTCCCCTGGTGCGCCCAGAGCGGCGCGCGCGATCCTGGGAACGCCGGATGTGAGGGGCGTTTAGCTTCTCAGCCAACGGGGCAGGCAGGGGCTCCGAGGGCGAAGGCGGCCGCATGACCTGGGTCAGGGACACCATCATCGAGCACCCCGAGATCGCTGTGTTCCTGGCGCTCGGGGTCGGGTTCTTCGTGGGGCGCTTCAGCTACCGCGGCATCGGTCTCGGGGCCGTGACGGGCACCCTGCTCGCCGGTGTCGTCATCGGCGCGGTGCTCGGGGACGACCTGCAGGTCGACCCGATCGTCAAGCAGATCTTCTTCCTGATCTTCCTGTTCTCGCTCGGCTACAAGCTCGGCCCGCAGTTCGTCGCGGGGCTGAAGGGCTCCGGACTGCCGCAGGCGGTCTTCGCCGTCGTGCTGGCCGTGGTGGGGTTCGGCACGACGATCGTCATCAGCAGCATCCTCGGCTACAACCCGGGTCTGGCCGCCGGTCTGGCGGGCGGCGGGCTGACGCAGTCGTCGATCATCGGCGTCGCGCAGGACTCCATCGCCGGACTCCCGGTGAGCGATGCGACGGCGAAGGCGTGGAGCGACCTGGTGCCGGTGGCGTACGCGGTGACCTACATCTTCGGCACCGTCGGCGCGGCGCTCTACATCTCGCTGGTCGCCCCGCGGATCCTCGGCATCCGTGACCTGCCCGCCGCCGCGCACGACCTGGAGCAGCGCCTCGGCGTGCACGATGACAACCCAGACGTGACGTCGGCGTACCAACAAGTCGTCCGTCGGGCGTACCGGCTGACGTCGGCCTTCAGCCCGCAGACCGTCGGCGAGTTCGAGCAGGCCTCCGACGCCCGCATCGGTTCCCGGGTCTTCATCGCCCGGGTGCGACACGGGGACGCCATCGTGGAGCCGCACCTGGACCAGACGCTCACCCCCGGCGACGTCGTGGTCGTCGCCGGTCACCACGCGGCGATCATCGAGGACGACCTGGCCGCGTTCGCGGTCGAGATCGACGACCCGGCGCTGCTCGACGTGCCGATCGAGGAACTGTCCGTCGTCGTGACCAACAAGGCGGTCGTCGGCCGGACCGTCGAGGAGCTCCGGCAGACCCAGCGGGCACGGCAGATCTTCCTGAAGGGCATCAGCCGGGGTGGGCACGCGATCCCGTTCGGCCCCGACACGGCGCTGCACGCCGGTGACGAGCTCCGGGTCCAGGGGCCGTTGCCGTTGCTGGAGCAGGGGATCCGGTACGTCGGCTTCCCGGAACGGACCGACCCGAAGACCGACATGGTCACGGTCGCCCTGGGCATCACGGTCGGTGCCGTCATCGGGGTGCCGTCGATCACGGTGGGGGCCGTGCCGCTCTCGCTCACCACCAGCGTCGGTGCGCTCATCGTCGGGCTGATCCTGGGCTGGCGACGCTCGAAGAGCCCCACGTTCGGACACGTCCCGCCCGGCGCGCAGTGGTTCTTCGAGACCGTCGGACTCACGCTCTTCGTGGCCGTCGTCGGCATCAACGCCGGGCCGGGATTCATCGACGGGCTCGCGCAGTACGGCGTCCAGCTACTCGTCGCCGGGGTGGTCGTCACCCTGGTGCCCCTGGTCGTCATGACCTTCGTCGGCCGGTTCTTCTTCCGGAAGACCGACCCCGTCCTGATCCTCGGCATGCTCACGGGTGCCCAGACCACCACCGCGGCGGTCGGGTCCCTGCAGGAGACGGCGAAGAGCAGCGTGCCACTGCTCGGCTTCACCGTCCCCTACGCCATCGGCAACATCGTCCTCAGCATCGGCGGCGCCGTCGTCGTCGCGATCACCGCACACTGACCCCGCACAAGGAGCACCACATGCCCGTCGCCAGCGTCTCCCGCGAGCAGATCGCGCGCCTGCAGCACCTGTCCCCGTTCGAACTCAAGGCCGAGCTCCAGCGCATCGCCGGCGAGCACGAGTCGCGCACCGCGTTCCAGATGCTCAACGCCGGCCGCGGCAACCCGAACTTCATCGCACCCACCCCACGCGAGGCGTTCTTCGCACTCGGGCAGTTCGCACTCACGGTCTCGCGTGAGAACCGGGAGTGGGACCCCGAGCTCGTCGGCGTGCCGCAGAAGGACGGCATCGCCGATCGCTTCGGTTCGTGGCTGACCGAGCACGACGGCGAACCCGGGGTCGACCTGCTGCGCCGGGTGCTCCGGCACGGGGTGGACGACCTCGGCTTCGCACCCGACTCCTTCGTCTGGGAACTCGCGGACTCCGTGATCGGCGACCACTACCCGGAGCCGGACCGGATGCTGCACCACGCCGAGCAGATCGTGCACGAGTACCTCGTCCAGGAGATGTGCGCCGGGGAACCGCCGGCGCAGCCGTACGACCTGTTCGCCGTCGAGGGCGGCACCGCGGCGATGTGCTACGTGTTCGACTCGCTGCTCGAGAACCGGCTGATGCACCGCGGCGACCGGATCGCCCTGATGACGCCCATCTTCACCCCGTACCTCGAGATCCCCGCGCTGGCGGACTACGACCTCGAGCAGGTGCACCTGCACGCCAGCACCGTGGACCAGGACGGCGTGCACACCTGGCAGTACCCGCCGGAGGAGATCGACCGGCTGCGCGACCCGTCGATCAAGGCCCTGTTCGTCGTCAACCCGACGAACCCGCCCTCGGTCCGCATCGCCCAGGAGACGCTCGACGCGATCGCCGACGTCGTCGCCACCGACAACCCCGAGCTGACGATCATCACCGACGACGTCTACGGCACCTTCATCGACGGCTTCCGCTCCCTGATGGCCGAGGTTCCGCGGAACACGATCGGCGTCTACTCGTTCTCGAAGTACTTCGGAGCGACCGGCTGGCGACTCGGCGTCGTGGCCGTCAACCGGGACAACGTGTTCGACGAGCGGCTCGCCGCGCTGCCCGAAGCAGACCAGGCCGCCCTCGACGCCCGGTACGGCACCCTCTCCCTGCACCCGCGCGACATCCGGTTCGTCGACCGGCTCGTCGCAGACAGCCGCTCGGTGGCACTGAACCACACCGCCGGACTGTCGCTCCCGCAGCAGTGCCAGATGCTGCTCTTCGCGGCGTACGCCGTGCTCGACGACACCGACCACTACAAGCACCAGGCGCAGGGGCTCATCCGGCACCGACTGGAGCTGCTGCTCGAGGGGATGCAGGTCTCCCTGCCCGAGGACGTCAACCGGGTCGGCTACTACGTGGAGCTCGACGTGCTGGCCTACGCCGAACGACTGCGGGGGCCGGGCATCGGTGCCTTCCTCCGCGAGCACTACGAACCGACCGACATCCTGTTCCGGCTCGCCGACCAGACCGGCATCATCCTGCTGAACGGGGGCGGGTTCGACGGCCCCGAGTGGTCCGTCCGGGTGTCGCTGGCGAACCTGCGGGACGAGGACTACACGCAGATCGGCCGGAGCCTGCGGGCGATCGGCAAGCAGTACTTCGACGAGTGGCGCGACGCGCAGGGCGCGGACGCCGACGCCGAGCAGGCGGCCCGGCCGTGACGGCGCGGGTCCGCAGTCGGGCGGCACTGCTCGGCGTCGCCGCACTGCTCGTGCCGGCAGTCCTGGTCACGCCGGCGGCCCTGATCACGACGGAGTCCGCAGCGGCGGCCGACGTCCCGCCCGTCAACCCCGTCACCGTGCCGGTGGACGGGCACCCGGCGAACCAGGGGTTCCTGGTCTTCGTCGAGGGCGACGTCGAGCTCGCAGCCGACGAGGCCGAGGGCACGCTCGCCGCCGGCGGCGACCTGGCCTTCGAGACCAGCTACAACATCGGTGCGGGCAACCCACCCGCGAACGCCCTGACGCTGCCGGGGGAGAGCCGTCCCACGTTCCTGTACGTCGACGGCGGCATCCGGTTCCCGTCGGCGCAGTCGGCCGTGCTCCGCGTGCTGAACGGCGGGTACGCCCACGTCGGCGACACGGCGACCTACGACGCCTTCGACACGGACCAGAACGGCGCGGCGATCGACTACCGGCTCGCTCCGGAGGGCACCACCGCCGAGACGTTCCCGCGTATCGAGGGGACGACCAGGCAGTCGGCGAGCTCCGTCCCGACGATGGCCGACCCGTCGGTGCTGGACTTCGCGTCGTCCTTCGCCCGCTACCGGTCCCTGTCCGCCGACCTCGGGACGTGCCCGGTGACGACCGTGCTCCACGACGCCGCAGGTGCACCCCTGGCGACGCCGATCGCGCCCGGGACGGCCGCGTACGCCGACGTCCAGCCAGGCGTCACGAACGTGCTGACGGTGGCCGCCGAGGACCTCGACGCCCTCGACCTGCTGACCTTCGACGGTCTCCCCGGCCCCGGATCGCCGCTCGTCGTGAACGTCACGGGGACGACGTTCGACGGTTCCGTCCCGAACCTCGCAAACCTGACGAACGCCCACGCGCCGTTCGTGCTCTGGAACTTCCCGGACGCGACCACCGTGCACGTCACCGGCGCCGACGTCCTCGAGGGCACCATCTACGCGCCCCGGGCCGACCTGCGGTGGGACGTGACACAGAACGTCGAGGGCAACGTCGTCGCGGCGTCGTTCACGCACGGGGTCGCGACCGCCGCCGGTCCGGTGCCACGTGAGATCCACGGGTTCCCCTTCTCGACGACGGTGTCGTGCCTGTCGACCGACGCCGTCGAGGGAGACCTCACCCTGGTCAAGCAGGTCGTCGGTGGCGACGCGGATCCGGGCGATTGGACCCTGACCGCGACCGGACCGACCACGGTCTCCGGAACGTCGGGCAGCGACGCGGTGACGGGGCGGCCGGTGCCGCCGGGGGACTACACGCTGACCGAGTCGGGCGGCCCCGACGGCTACGAGGCGGGGGACTGGACCTGCACCGGGGCGCCGGTGACGGACGGGGTGGTCACGGTCGCGGACGGAGACGACGTGGTCTGCACCATCGTGAACACGGTGGTGCCGGACGACGGCGGCGGCAGCGGCGGTGGCGACGGCGGTGGCGCGGGCACGGGCGCCCCCGGTGGCGGCGGACCCGGTGGTGGTGGCGGGTCCGGCGGCACGACCCCTGACCCGGGCGGGACCGGCACGGGCAACCAGGGCGGGGACGGCGCGCCCGGTACCGGCGATGGTGTCGACACGACATCGCACGCCGGCGTGGAGCCCGGAGGCGGCACGGGGAGCCTGGCCGCCACCGGAGCCGATCCGCTGCCCCTCGCGCTGCTCGCGCTCGGGCTGCTCGGTGCCGGGGGCGCGACCGCACTCGGGCGTCACCGCGTCCGGGCCGGCGCTCAGCAGGAACGCGATCCCGCGACGAGCCGGAGGACCTGATCCGTGTGCCGTTCCGCCGTCGCGCGCCGCGCGTGTTCGATGGCGGCGTCGGTGTGCGGTCGCAGCAGGGTCCGGTCCGACGCCAGCTCGATGATCGTGGTGGCGAGCCCGAACGCGGTCTCGTCGTCGGTCAGGACGGCGGCGGAGCCGAACTCGCTCGCCAGGCGGATGTCGGAGACGATGACCGGGCGGTGGTCCCGGATCGCCTCGAGTGCGGTCATCGGCTGGCCGTCGTGCTCGAGCGAGCAGACCACCGCCGCGTGCCCGCACAGCAGCAGGTCGTGGACACCCTCCGGCGACAGGCGGCCGTGGACGCGGACCGACACCGGCGTGCGGGTCGGAGGGACGGTCCCGCCGGCGACGTCGACGCGCACGGCGTGGGCCCCGAGTCGGATCTCCACCAGCCGGATCGCGTTGAGGAGGACGTCGAGGCGCTTGTCCGGGGTGAACCGCGACGCCCAGACGAGCCGGAGCGGTCCGAGTTCCGGCGCCGGCGGCGGTTCGACCCGCCGGCGGCCGACGGCGTTGGACACGACGTCAACCGGGCCGACGCCGGCCGCGCGCAGGACACGGGCCTGCCGCGTCGTCGGGGTGACGACGACGTCGGCCACCCCGCAGACGGCCACGGCCATGTTCCGGCGCGCATCGTCCATGGGGTGCCCCGTGAAGCGGTGCCGTGCGGGTCGGATCCCGGTCACCACACGGTGCGCGTGCCGTGCGAGGGGCGCCATCGCCGCCGCGGTCCGCCCCCTGATCGGCGCCGAACCGTGCACGGTGTGGATCGTCGGCAGCTCGAGGGAACGTGCCGTCATGAGCGCCGCCACGGCGAGACCGAAGTCCGAGTGGGTGACGACCAGGTCGATCCGTTCCTCGAGCATCAGCGTGCCGAGGCTCCGGCGGACACGGACCGAGTTGCGGACCACTGGCAGATCGCTCTCCGACGCGCTGATCGACGGTTCGACCTCGAACAGGCGGATGCCGTGCTTCCGCAGGTCCGCCGTCCCGCTCGACCGCGGAGTCGCCACCCAGACGACGTGACCGCACTCCGCGAAGGCCTTCGCCTGCTCGACCAGCGCAGCACGTTCACCCCGCATCGCCGTCAGGGGGAAGTCGCTCACGAGCAGGACGCTCGCCTTCGCCGCCGCCACGTCAGCAGCCGGTCTCGAGCAGGGTGGTCCGGCGGGGGCTGTGCATGCGTCGGCGGTCTCTCACGGTTCGGGAGCGGCAGGGGGCACTGGGAACCGTAGGCGCTCAGCAGACGATCGTCTAGCGATCCACGACGCGGATGAGTGGGTCTTCACGAATCCCCGGGCGGACACCCGGTCCTCGATGCGGGGGCGGACAGACAGTCCCTGTCCGGTTCCTGCAGATCCTGTACACGTCTGAGCCGTGGTCGTCGTACAGTCTCCGGAAGCTACCCCGCCGGACCCCACCGGCGGGTGCCCGACCCCCTGTTCCCGGGCTGGCCTCGTCAAGACCACCGCGTCGACCCGACGGCGTCGTAGCGCGAGGACGTCTGCTCCTGACCCGAACTCGTGGCAGACGTCCTCGCACCTTCCCGCTATCGTCGAAGAACGGCCGGTCCCGATCTCGGGGCGAGCAGCGGCCAGGGGACCACGGGGGGAAACCATGCAGTACCAGCGCGCCATCACCGCACTCACGACGCTCACCGCGACGATCGCCCTGGCGGTGACGCTCAGCGGGTGCACCGTGTCGGCATCGTCGTCGATGTCACGGACGGTCACACCGGACGCCTTCGAACGCGTCGTCGTCGACGCGTTGGCGGACGTGTCGGACGCGACGCCCGAGGTCGACTGCGGTCCGGACGACATCGCGATCGAGGACGGCGCCGAAGTGCACTGCGACGTGAACACCGCGGGCTACGACGTGGTCTACGACTCGGTGTCGACGATCAGCACCGACGGCGGCGAGGAATACCACGTCGACGTGCGGGTGGCCGACCAGCCCAAGGGCTGATCGGCCACGGCGCGGTGTCCGATGACTAGCGGTCCGACGCCTCGACGACGCAGCTCTCGACCTGCTCGGCGGCCTTCGAGTCGTCGGCGAACGGCGTCGGCGCGTCCGAGGTGGTGGTCGTCTCATCGGCGACGGCCTGCTTGGCGACGTCGTTCACGGCGTACAGCGGGCCGTCGAAGTCATCGGCCGTGGGGTCGGCGGTCGTCGCCCAGATGGTGACCTCGTCGTCGTTCGAGTCGTTGCTGTCCGCGGGGACGATCGCGGCACCGAGGTACCATCCGCCGTCACCCTTCTGGATGTTCGCGAACTCGGTGGTGTCGTGCGACCCGACCGCCTCGTCGATCATGTCGACGGCCGCGCTGGCGGCCACGTCGCACTGGGCCGACTGGGACTTCTCCTCGGACCCGGGAACCTTGCCGACTGGGTTGATGTTCTGCGCTCCGCCAGGGTCGCAGGCGGTGAGCAGGAGGGCTACGGTGGCGGCGCCGAACAGCGCCGTGACGGTCTTCGCTCGCGTGGACATGGCCTTGAACGTAGGCGGGGCGCGGTGGACGGCGATTCAGCCAGGAGCGCCGCGACGACGGACGGGAGGCCCGGCGCACGTCGTGCCCCGGGCCTCCCGTCCGTCACCTGGTCACGTCGTCGGATCGCCGTCCCGTTGCCGGCCGCCGTCCCGTCACAGGATCGGGGTGCCGCCGGTGACGGCGACCCGCGCGCCGGAGACGTAGCTGCCGTCGTCACTGGCGAGCAGCACGTAGACGGGTGCGAGCTCGGCCGGCTGACCGGGACGGCCGAGCGGCGACTGCTTGCCGAACTGCTCGACCTGCTCCGGCGGCATCGTCGACGGGATCAGCGGCGTCCAGATCGGACCGGGGGCGACGCTGTTCACGCGGATCCCGCGTTCGCCGAGCAGCTGCGCGAGCGCGGCCGACAGGTTCGCGACACCGGCCTTGGTGACGTCGTAGGGCGCCAGGTTCGGTTTCGGGGCGTCGGAGTTCACCGAGCTGGAGCCGATGATCGACGAGCCCGGGCCGAGGTGCGGCAGGGCGGCCTTGACGAGGTGGAAGTAGGCGCTGAGATTCGTCGCGAGGGTGTGGTCCCACTCCTCGTCGCTGATCTCCTCGATCGTCTCGTGGGTCATCTGGTACGCGGCGTTGTTGACGAGGACGTCGAGCCCGCCGAGCTCCGAGACCGCCTGGTCGATGACGGATCGGCAGTACGCGGGGTCGCTCACGTCGCCTGGGAACAGCACGGCCTTCCGACCGGCCTGTTCGATCCAGCGCTTCGTGTCCTGCGCGTCGTCCTCTTCTTCCGGCAGGTAGCTGATCAAGACGTCAGCACCCTCGCGCGCGAACGCGATCGCCACGGCCTTGCCGATGCCACTGTCCCCGCCGGTGATGACGGCGCGCTTGCCGGTGAGCTTGCCGGAGCCGCGGTACGACTCCTCGCCGTGGTCTGCCTTCGGGGTGAGCTCTTGTTCGCTCCCCGGGGGCTGCTGCTGCTCGGTCATGTCTCTCCCTGCGGTCGGTTTCCCTGGACGTCCTCGATCGTCTGCGACCCCCACTGAGCACCGGTCCAGGCTCCGGGCGTACCCCGTCCGGGAAGCGAAGATGTGTGCGGCGCGCGACGGCGGCCTACCGTTGCACCGGATCAGGACCCGCCACCGCGACGGATGCTCCTCTTCACCAGGGAGCAAGTGTGAAGTACGTGAACTACGCGGGCACGGTCCGTGTCCTGACGAGCGACTCGATCGCCGACGCTGTGATCCGGTACGCGGCCGCGCTGCACCAGAGCCGGTTGAGCGACGTCGTGTCGATCCCGACGGCCGACACGTTCGGGGTGGCGAGCACCGTCGAGGTCCTGCTCGCACCGGCGCTCCCGGTCGCACTCGAACCGGCGCCGGACGACGACCTCGAACCCGAAGGCGGAGCGTTCCTGCTGGAGCTCGCACGGCGCACCGAGGCGGTCCTCGCAGTGGACACGAGTGCGGAACCGCCGCATCTGGGGTGCTGACGGCGCCACCGCAGCGCTTCAGGCTCCCGGAGGGTCGAGGTCCGGCCGTCGGTCGGCATGGATGACGTCGTCGTGCTCGAACGTCAGGGCGGCGGCGCGCAGCCGTGCCACGAACACCGCGTCCTCGCGCTCGAGCTCGTCCTCGTCGGCGTCCTCGACCACGAGTTGGCTCGACGGGCCGATGAGCACCTTGGTGGTCGTCATCGTGCCGTCGGAGGCGACGGCGGGGATCGCCACGGTGTCCGCGCGGCTCCCGCCGGCCAGCGCTGCGGCGTACTCGATCACGGCGTCGGCCACGTCGTCGCTCGTCAGGATCGTCGAGCGGTCGTACTGGATGTACTTCATGTCCGGGCCTCCATCAGCACAGCCAACAGGTCGTCGGCTGGCCGTCGCACAGGAACACGGCGCGCCGCTCGTTGCGCCGACGACGACTTGTCGTCAGGATCGTCACGTGCCCGAGACGATGCACCGCATGCTGCGGGAGATCCAGACCGCCGAGCCGTCGGTCGCGGCCGAGGCGATGGCTCGGACGCACATCACCCACGGGCTGTCGGTCGAGCCGACGGACGCCGAGTTCGTGTTCGAGGAGCGGGTGCGCGGTACCGACCTGCTGTCGCTCGAGTCGACCCGCTGCACCGGGGTCCTGAGCGGCGCGATCGAGCCGGGCGACGCGATGACCATCTTCTGGATGAAGTCCGGGGTCGCCCAGCTCGACGAGAACACCGTGAAGATCGGTCGCCCGACGCTCTTCCGTCAGGGGCCCCAGCGCTTCCGCTGGATCGCGTGCAACAAGGACGTCCTGCGGATCGACCGCTCGATCGTCGAAGAGGTCGCAGCCGAGCGCGGCGACTGGGCACCTGGTCCCATCGAGTTCCGTCCGCGGCACGTCCCCGAGGGCGCCCCGCTCGCTGCCTGGTGGCTCATGGTGCGGTCCGTCGCGCAAGAGGTGCTGGCCGGACCGGACGCCGTCCCGGTCGAACGCGAGCGGGAGCTCGCCCGCTTCGCCGCCGGCGGTCTGCTCACCGCGATCCCGCACTGGCCCGTCGGGCAGCACGAGCCGGCGATGGCCTCCACCGCCCGCTTCGCCCGTGCCGAGACCTTCCTGCTCGAGCACGCCACCGAGCCGATCACCGTCGACGACGTCGCCGAGGCCGCCGGCCTGAGCGTGCGCGGCGTGCAGGCGGCGTTCCAGCGGCACCACGGCATCACCCCGACCATGTACCTGCGCCGCATCCGGCTGCTGCTCGCCCGCGAACAGCTCGAGTCGGACGATGGCCGGAGCGTCGCCGAGATCGCCCGGGCGAGCGGGTTCGCCCACCTCGGGCGGTTCGCGGGGAGCTACCGCGAGGAGTTCGGCGAGCTGCCCAGGCAGACGTTGTCCGCCGCACGCGACGGCGGGCGGGCGTAGGCACGTCGCGCGCCCCCGCAAGAATCCCGCAACCGCCCTCCCGTCCGGCCGATCGCCGACGTTCGTCGCCCTACGGTTGCGCTGCACGGACACGCAGCCACGACGATCGGAGACCCCATGGCCGGCTCAGCAGCACCACCCGTCCCGACCGCGGCCGTCCCGCCGTCGACCGATCCGTCGACGTTCGGCCGTCGGCTCGTCGAGGACGCCTCCCACGCCCGTGAGCACTTCGTCTTCACCGCACTGCTCGGATCTCCGCTGCTGCCCCGGATCGTCCGGCGGCTGCTGCTCCGTGCCGCCGGTGCACGCGCCGAGTCCGGTGTGGGCACCGGGTTCTCGCTGACGGGCGACCCGAAGCACCTCACCATCGGCCGGGGTGTCTTCTGCAACCGGAACGTCACCGTCGAGGCCGTCGCCCCCGTGACCATCGGAGCGAACACCGCGATCGGGATGCAGGTGCTCATCATGACGAGCCACCACGAGATCGACGCCGAGGGCCGGTGGAGCGACGTCGCGACCGGCCGCCCGGTGGTCGTCGAGCAGCACGTCTGGATCGGCGGCCGCGCCACGATCCTGCCCGGCGCCCACATCGAGCACGACGTCGTGGTCGCCGCCGGCGCCGTGGTCTCCGGCCGCTTGGCGGCGCACGGCGTGTACGCCGGCGTCCCCGCCAAGCGCATCCGCGAGCTCGCCCCGTCCGCGCGACCGCCGGTGGTGGACCCCGCCGCGTGACGGCCTGGAGGCGCGTGGCGGCGCCGCCACGCGCCTCCCGTCCGGCGCGGCCCAGCACCCGTGCGCCTGCCCCGTCCGCGGGGACGCGCACCCTGCCAGCATGATCACGACGCGGGCGACGGCGCCCGCGCAGGACGAGGCAGACCGTCATGTCCGTTCGGCATGCTGACCGATCGCCACGGGGTGTCGTGGGTCGTGAGATCAGCGGCGCGACGAGCTGAGCGGCACCGGACCCACGTGCGCCGGCACCGGCCACCGCGGCACCCAGCACCGGACCTGCTCGGCGTAGCGACGGAAGTCGTCGCCGAACCGTTCTTCCAGGTCGGACTCCTCGAGCGGGCGGACGATGCAGTTCCAGACCACCGAACCGGCGACCGCGTAGACGACGACCAGCCACGACGACAGCAGCAGGCCGACGGCGACGCCCTGGGTGATGCCGGCCAGTGCCATCGGGTTCCGCACCGACCGGTACGGCCCGGCGACCACCAGACGGTTCGCGGTGGCCGAGGGCAGCGGCGTGCCCTCGCCCTTCGTCGACATCGCCGCCGCCGACGCGATGCCGAGCGCGCTCGCCAGCAGGAGCACGACCACACCGACGACGGTGAGGGTGGTGACGAAGGGTGTCGGCAGCTGCGGGTGCAGGCCCCAGCGGTGCTCGGCGAACGCGATGACCAGGGGGAACACCCCGAGGAACAGGCCCCAGAAGACGACGATCTGCAGCACGGTCGCGATGACGTGCCGGGAACGCGGGGCACTGGCGTCAGCCGTTCGGATCCGCAGCGGACCGGTCGTCACCCACTCCGACGGGATCCGTCCGAGCCGCACCAGGGCGAGGGCGAGGGCCGAGCCGATCGTGGCGGCCAGCATGACGAGCACGCCCCAGCCGGCCTCGCCGGTCATGGTGGCCCAGACGCTCAGGGCGACGAGCACCAGGGCGGTCCACACCGTCGTGACCACCGCGGCGGCCCGGACACCCGAGGCGGCGAGCGCCGACGCGACGACGAACAGCGGGACGTCGAACGCGGCGACGAGCACCGGGTCGAGCGAGCCGAGCGTCGTGGTGCGGATCCACGGCAGCGTCGCGACGGCGGTCCACCAGGTCGCTCCGCCGACGGCTTGCAGCGCGAAGTACCGCCGGCCCCAGGACATGGGTGCACGGTAGCAGTGCGCGGCACCGGGGCCGTGCGTGCCGTCGCTGCGGGTGGGTCAGCCGGTGTGGTTGATCTGGCCGAGCCAGCGACCGAAGGACGGGGTGCGCTCGTCGTGCAGGCTGGGCAGGACGGGCTTCGGCAGGCAGGCGCGCTCGTCGGCGCCGGTGCTCTCGTGGAGGTCGAGGCTCATGATGGGTTCCTTCGTGGTCGGTGGTGAGTTCGACACCGGGTGGGGCCGTTCCATTCCCACCCGGTCCCGCGACGGGGTCTCCGCGGTGTGGTGCGGGACGTCCCGCACGCGGTGGCACGATCAGGGGGTGACCATGCCGCCGTTCACGTTGAGGGTCTCGCCCGCGACGTAGCTGGACTCCTGCGAGGCGAGGAACACGTAGGCCGGCGCGAGCTCGGCCGGCTGCGCCGCGCGGCCCATCGGCGACTCGCTGCTGCCGAACTCCGGCAGGGTCGACGGATCGACACCGCCGCTCGGCTGCAGGACGGTCCAGGTGGGCCCCGGTGCGACGACGTTCACGCGGACACCACGCTCGACGAGCAGCTGCGCCAGTCCCTTGGACAGGTTGTTGACCGCGCCCTTCGAAGCCGCGTAGTCGAGCCGGTCCGGTGCCGGCTGGTACGCCTCCATCGATGCGGTCGTGGTGATGGTCGAACCCGGTGCCAGGTGCGGCAGCGCGGCCTTCACGAGCCGGAACAACCCGAAGACGTTGACGTCGAAGGTCGCTTCGAACTGTTCGTCGGTGATGTCGAGCACGTCGGGCTGCCAGCGCTGCTTGCCGGCCACACTGACGAGCGCGTCGATGCCGCCGAGGCCGGCGACCGCCTGGTCGACGAGTTCGCGGGCGTACGCGCGGTCCCGCAGGTCCCCGGGGATCGCGACGGCCGTGCGGCCCGCCGCCCGGATCTGCTCGATCACGTGGTCCGCGTCGGACTGCTCCTCGGGCAGGTAGGCGAGCGCGACGTCCGCGCCCTCGCGAGCGAACGCGATGGCGACGGCGCCGCCGATGCCGGAGTCGGCCCCGGTGATCAGGGCCTTCCGACCGGCGAGCCGCCCCGTCCCGCGGTAGCTCGACTCACCCAGGTCGGGTACCGGGTCCATCCGTGACTGGAGGCCCGGCTCGTCCTGGGTCTGCGGCTGCGGCTCGACGTCGGGGTACCGGGTGCGGGGGTCGCCGTGTTCGTACTGGCCGGTGGGCATGGGGTCCTCCTGTGCGGATGCGGATGCGGATGCGGGTGCGGTCGTGGTCGGGGTGGTCGCGCAGCGTGCTGCGGGACCCGCGGACCGCCCCGCGGACCGCCCGCGGACGGGCCGCTGGACCGCCTGATCAGGAAACGCTCCCGGGCTGGACGACCGGGGGACGACATCCGTCCAGCGCATTGCGCTCCTGTCCAGGGCCGCCGCGTTTGCTCGTCCACATGAGCGAGCACGACGACGAGCAGACCCGGGCCGACTTCGACCACGCGGTGAACATGACCGCCACCGAACTGCGGAAGTGGCTCGACACCGACGAGTCGAAGTCCGTCGGGCAGAAGCCCTCGGGCGGCGGCGAATCCACCGGGCACGAGAGCGGGCGGCACATCATCCGCATCCTCGAGAAGCACAAGGCCGACCGCACCGACGACGACCTGGCACACATGCGCAAGGTCGTCGGCTACGTCGCCCGGCACTCGGAACAGCGGCCCGCCGGCGACGTGCACGACACCCCGTGGCGGTACTCGCTGATGAACTGGGGGCACGACCCGGAGAAGCACTGACGGCATCGGGCAGAATGGACGGCGTGAACGAGACGGGCATGCCGCGCTTCCGACGGATCTGGTCGACCGTGCAGGTCGGTGTCCTCGCGATCGCGGTCGTGTTCTGCGTCGTGATGCTCGTGATCGGGCAGGGCAAGCTCGACCGGGTCTACGCGGTCGCCGCGGTGTTCTTCGGACTCGCCCTGGTCGGGCACAGCACCTACCTGTGGCTCGTCGCCCGGGCGAACCGCCGCCCCTGACCCGGCGGCAACGGTCCGGGAGCGCCCGGCTACGCGTTCTGGTGGACCCGGAGCCAGTCGACGGTCATCTGCTGCGGGAACCCTGTCGAGGCATCCGGCGACCCCGGCCAGTTCCCGCCGACCGCGACGTTGAGGATCACGAAGAACGGCTTGTCGAACACCCACGGGGCCGTGCCGACGTCGGCCCGGGTGACCGTCCGGTACGCGACGCCGTCGACCGTCCAGGTGATCGAGCCGGGGCGCCAGTCGACCCCGTACACGTGGAAGTCGTCGGCGAACGCCGCTCCGGTCGGGTGCTGGTACGCCGCCGAGATGCCCTGGGCACCGGAGTACCCCGGCCCGTGGACCGTGCCGTGCACGATCCCCGGCTCGTAGCCGACGTTCTCCATGACGTCGATCTCCCCGCAAGCGGGCCACCCGACCTGCCCGATGTCCGCGCCGAGCATCCAGAACGCCGGCCAGATGCCCTGGCCGCGGGGGATCCTGATCCGTGCCTCGATCCGGCCGTACTGCGCCGTGTAGGTGCTCTCGGACTTCAGCCGGGCCGACGAGTACGAGCCGTCGGCCTCACGGCGTGCGGTGATCACGAGGTTGCCAGCACCGTCGAGCGCCGCGTTCCGCCGCGAGTCCGTGTACGTCTGCAGCTCGGCGTTGCCCCAGCCGCCCGCACCCAGGTCGTACCGCCAGATCCCCGGGTTCGGCGCGCTGCCGGCCGGGCCGTCGAACTCGTCGGCGGCGAGCAGCACCGGCCCCGTCGCGGCAGTCGCAGCCTCGGCGGCCGTGGCGTCGCCGATCGTCGTCGTGCCGAGGGCGGTGGCGGCGGCCCCCGCGAGACCGAGCGCCATGAAGCGCCGTCGATCGATGTGCTGGTCCAAGTCGTGCTCCCTGCAGCGCGATGGTGGTGTGGTCGTCGGATCATGCCGCATCCGTGTGGGTCCCACCAGGGTCCGACCGCCGTTCGTCCGCATGGCGCACGGGCCATTCGGGGGCTGCCGCGTTCGTCAGCCGAAGCGCATCGCCAGCGGTACGAGGAGTCCCGCGACCCAGACGAGCACCATCACGAGTGCCCCGACCGCGATGAACCGACGGCGCCGTCGCAGCTTCGGGCTCCGCTCCTCGCCCCACATCTGCGCACGCACCAGCACCCGGTTCGCCTGCTCGACGACCTTCCGCACTTCGGGGTCGTCGACGTCGAGGGCGCCGGAGCGGGCGTGCTCGGCGATGACCGCGGCTTCGTCGACGGTCAGGTCGTCCTTGCGCATGCTCCATCTTCGCACCGCGGGCAGGGGTACGGCGCGGCTGTGCGGGATCGGACCGACGGCGCGTACCAAGGACACATGGGACATCGGTACCGCGGGAAGATCGTCGTCATCACCGGAGCATCGAGCGGCATCGGGAGGGCCGCCGCACACGAGTTCGCCCGGCAGGGCGCGACGCTCGTGCTCGCCGCACGCGGGCACGACTCGCTCGAGGCCGCAGCCGCCGAGTGCCGGAAGCTCGGCGCCGAAGCGATCGCGATCCCGACGGACGTCGCCGACGAGCACCAGGTCAAGGACCTCATCGGCACCGTGACGACCCGTTTCGGCCGCATCGACGTCTTCGTCGGCAACGCGGCGCTGTTCGTCTACGGCCTGTTCGAGCAGACCCCGACCGAGGCGTTCAAGCGCGTCGTCGACACGAACCTGTACGGGCACCTCAACGCCATCACGCACCTGCTGCCGCACTGGAAGCAGCGCGGCAAGGGCACCTACGTGCTCGTCGGCTCGATCCAGTCGCTGCTGTCGGCGCCGTACCAGTCGGCGTACGTGACGAGCAAGCACGCTGCGCTCGGCCTGGTCGACGTGCTCGGTGACGAGTTCGCGGGCACCGGCATCCGGTTCACCGCACTGCTGCCGTCCACCATCGACACCCCGATCTACCAGAACGGTGCCAACTACACCGGCAAGACCTCGCACCCGCTGCCGCCCACCGTCTCGGTCGAGCGAGCCGGCCGCGCCGTCGTGCACGCCGCCTCGCACCCCAAGCGCTACCGGTTCGTCGGCCGCATCCAGGCCTCGCTCGTGCCGCTGCAGTACGTGTTCCCGGGCCTGTTCCACAAGATCACGAAGCCGATGGTGGAGACGTTCGCGCTCCGTGGCAAGGGCACCCCGACCGACGGCAACCTCTACGCCCCCGCCGACGCCGCGAACGCGACGAACGGCGGCTGGGTCGCGAAGCGACGGCGCGTCACGCGCCCCCTCGTCTGGCTCGGCGTCGCGGCTGCGGGCGCGGCGGTCGTGCTCGGTCGCTCGCGTCGGTAGACGGGATCCGGGCGTACCTTCCCGAACCGGGCGTACCTGCCGTGTTGTTCACGGCAGGTACGCCCGATCCCGCCAGGTACCGCAGCCGTTCTGGGAAGGAACGGGCGGCTAGAAGAGCTTCGCGCTCGCGCGCCGGGCACCCTCACCGAGGGATTCCAGCTTCGCCGCGGCGATCTGCGGGTGCACGCGGCCGCCGAGGCCGCAGTCGGTACCGGCGATGACGCGCTCACGCCCGACCACCGAGGCGAACCGCTCGATGCGCTGCGCGACGAGGTCGGGGTGCTCGACGACGTTCGTGGCGTGGCCGACGACGCCGGGGACGATGACCTTGCCCTCGGGCAGGATGACGTCCTGCCAGACGGTCCACTCGTGCTCGTGGCGGGCGTTGGCGGCTTCGAACGAGTACGCGCCCGCGTCGATCTCGAGCATCAGGTCGACGATGTGGCGGAGCTCGATGTCGGTGGTGTGCGGGCCGTGCCAGGAACCCCAGCACAGGTGGAAGCGCACGCGGCTGGTGTCGAGGCCCCGCAGCGCGTGGTTGAGCGCCTCGACACGGATGCGGGTGAAGGCGCGGTAGTCCTCGATGCTCGGCTCGGGGTTGATCTGGTCCCAGTTCTCGGCGATCGAGGGGTCGTCGACCTGCAGCACGAGGCCTGCGTCGAGGATCGTCGTGTACTCCTCGCGCAGGGCATCCGCCCACGCCCAGATGTGCTCTTCCTCGGTCGCGTAGTACTCGTTCGCGATGCGAGCGGCGGAACCGGGGGAGAGCGCCGTGATGAAGCCGTTGTCGGCGCCGGCGGCGTCGACCGCGTGCTTGAGGTTCGCGGCGTCGGTGGCCGCGGCCTCGTGGCCGGTGTAGGTGATCGGGCCGGTCGTGGTCGGGAACGCGGTGGCGTTCTTGCCGGTGCCGATGCCCGACTCGGGGTCGGTGTAGGCGTCGTGGAAGATCGTCCAGTCGCGGCGGTCCGGGAAGCTCGTGAGCCGGATGTTCCCCGGGGTGGAGCGGACCGGCTGCTGCGAGAAGATGTTCTCGTCGGTCAGGCTCAGGCCGCTGACGCGCTGGAACGAGTAGCCCCACCAGGCGCCGTAGTCGACGCTGTTCGACATCGCCTTGCCGAACTCGCCGTCGCCGGGCTGCGTGATGCCGAGCGCGGTCTGCCGTGCGACGACGTCGTCGACGGCTGCGCTCGTCAGGGCGCGGACCTCGTCGGTGGTCTCGAGCGTGAAGCCGTCGGCGGCGACGGGCCGAGCGGCGTTCGCAGCGATGAGCTCGGGGGTGCGCGGGAGCGATCCGGCCGTGGTGGCCTGGATGCGGTCGGTGTTCTCGAAGGGCATGCGCTGCCTTCCTCTCGATGGGTGCGGACTGTCGGGAGTCGGGGGCCGCGCGCGAGGCTTCGCGGTGCGCTGCAGTGCCACTCTGCCACGAGGGAACGGGCCCGTTACGTTCCGCGTCGCGGCACCCGGCGACCCGTCGTACGGTCGACCCATGAGCACGACGACCACGACGAGCGCCACCACCCCGGCAGCACCGACCTTCGCCGAAGCGTGGACCAGGTGGCATGACGTCCACGAGCAGGCCCGCGCCAGCGAGCACGGCTTCCTCGCGATCACGAGCATCCGCTGGCTCACCGCCACGCCGGAACGGTTCGACGACGCCCCGGGCAGCTGGTCGACGGACGAGGACGGCCCGGAGGTCGCACTGGCCGACGGCGAGACGATCGAGGTCGACGGACAGGCGGTCACCGGGAGGTACCGGTTCGGCCCGCTGCCGGAGCGCTCGAGCACCGAGGTGGTGTGGCACGACGGCGACGAGACCGTGGTGATCGAGGTCGCCCGGCGCGGCGGCAGCGACCTGCTGCGCCCGCGGCACCCGTCGAACCCGACCCGCGTCGGCTACCACGGCACCCCGGCGTACACCCCCGCTGGACGCTTCGTCGTGGACGCACACTTCGAGCCGTTCGACACCCCGCGCGAGGTCACGGTCGGCAGCGTCGTCGACGGCCTGCTGCACGTGTACGAGGCCCCCGGCGTCCTGACGTTCGACCTCGACGGGCCGCGGTCGCTCCTGGCGTTCAACGGGCACGCCGGCGGCCTGCACGTGCTGTTCACCGACCGCACGAGCGGGGTCACGACGTCCGCGGCGAACCGGAGCCTCGACATCGCCGCACCGGATGCCGAGGGTGCCACCCGCATCGACTTCAACCGGGCGACGAACCTGCCGTGCGCGTACACCCCGCACGCGACCTGCCCGCTGCCGCCCGCCGAGAACCGGCTCGACGTGGCGATCGAGGCGGGCGAGCAACTCCCCGCGGCCTGACCGCCGGCGCGCACCGCCGCCGCCGACTCGTCCACGACAATGGGGGAGCCATGCAACGCACCACCTCCCGCATCCCGCTCAACACCCTCGCCGTCCCGTTCGGCCTCGCCGGCTTCGCCGAGACGTGGTCGTACGCCGCCCCCGTGCTGCACCTGCCCACCGTCGTACCGCAGGTGTTCTGGGCCATCGCCGCCGTCGCGTGGGTGTGGCTGCTCGGTGCGCACGCCGTCCGTGGCGCACGTGTCCGGGAGCGGCTGGTCGACCAGCTCCGGCACCCGTCGCAGGGGCCGATCGCCGCGCTCGTGCCCGCGACCGCGATGCTGCTCGGGGTCGACCTGGCGCGGTTCGTCCCCGTCGCGGGTCAGGTCGTCGTGCTCGCCGCCGTGGCCACCGCGGCCGGGTTCGCCGCCTGGCTGCTGAGCACCTGGTTCGAGGGCCGGCTCGCCCTGGAGTCCGTGCACGGCGGCTACCTGCTGCCGACGGTCGCCGCGGCCCTGGTCGCCTCGGTCGCCACGCACGAGGTCGGCGTCGGCTGGCTCTCCTGGCCGGCCCTCGGCGTCGGCGTGTTCTTCTGGGGCGTCATGACCGGCCTGCTGCTCATCCGGCTGGCGTTCCGGCCGGCGCTGCCGGGGCCGCTCGTGCCGACGATGGCGATCCTGGTCGCGCCGCCGGCGGTCGCCACCCTGTCGGTGTTCGCGCTCACGGACGGAGCGGTCACCCTGCCGGTGCAGGCCATCGCTGGGCTCGGGGTCCTGATGGTCCTCGTGCAGCTGGCCCTGCTGCCGCGGTACGTCCGCCTGGCGTTCTCACTCGGGTTCTGGTCGTTCGTGTTCCCGGCGGCCGCGGTCGCCACCGCCGCAGTGGAGTGGTTCCGGGCACTCGCGCTGCCGTCCGCCTGGATCCCCACCGCCGCGTTGCTCGCGCTGCTGAGCGTGCTCGTCGCGGTCGTCGGTGCCCGCTCGATCGGCCTCGCCGTGCACCACCTGCTCGGGCAGGCCGAGCGGACCCTGCACGACGCCGACGACGAGGACGCCGCCCCCGGCCCCGTGACGGGCGCGACGCGCGTGGGCTGACGAGCGGGGTGGTCGGGCCGCGCAGTCGGCGGACGGGAGGCCCGTGGCGGCTCCGCCCCGCGCCTCCCGTCAGGTCGCGGGGACGCGTCGCCAGCCGCTGGTCGCCCGCCAGGCGGGCGCATCCAAGCGGAAGACGCTGCCCATGCCGGGCTGGTCGAGGGCGCGCGTGATCGGGACGCCGCGCAGGTGGGCCAGGAGCAGCGCGCCGACCGCACCGTGCGACACGATCGTGACGTCGCCGGTGGCGCAGTGCCGACGGACGGCCGCGACGATGCGCTCCTGGGCGTCGACGGCCCGCTCCCAGCCGCGGACCGACTGCTCGGGTGCGGTGAAGAACGCGTCGACGACGGCCTCGAACTCGGACGGCGGCAGGTAGCCGGTCGCGCTCCGGTCGATCTCGCCCAGCAGGGGGTCGCGCTCGACCGACAGCCCGACGGCGCTGGCGAGCAGGTCGGCGGTCTCGACGGCCTTGCGCTCGGTGCTCGAGACGATCCGCCGGGAGCCCGCTGTCCACGCGAGCCGGTGGGCAGCGGCGGCCCGGACGCGGCCCTCGGGTGACAGCCCCCACGACTCGATCGGGACCGCGGGGTCGACCACCACTTCAGCGTGGGTCAGGAACGACGAGACCATCCGGCGATCCTCGCACGGTGCGAGGCGCGCCCCGCCCCGGCCCCGGCTGGTGCGAGGTTGCGCACTCCGTGCCGCCCTGTTGCGCCGCACCGAGTAGACAACCTCGCACCGAGCGACGCGACGCGCGTCACACGGCGACACCGTCGGTCACGTTCCGCAACACCGCTTCGCCGCCCGGCCCGACCGTCCTAGCGTCGCCCCATGACCGTGCCCGACCGCATCACCCTCGTCACCGCGCTCCAGGGCGCCGGCTGGCACCCCGCCGCCTGGCGCGCCGCCGGCCCGGCAGCGCAGCGCCTCACGAGCCTCCGGCACTGGCGGGACGTCGTCGTCGAGCAGGACCGGCTCGGCATCGACGCCGTCACCCTCGAGGACTCCTTCACCGCCGGCCCCACCGACCCCGACGACGACCTCGACACGACCACCGTCGTCGGCCGTCTCGACGCCCTCCTCGTCGCGAACGCGGTCGCGCCCGCGACGCGAGCGATCGGTCTGGTGCCGACCGTCTCGGTGACGCACACCGAACCGTTCCACGTCGCCACGGGCCTCCAGACGCTCGACCACGTCTCGTCGGGGCGGGCCGGGTGGCGGATCCAGGTGAGTCCGACGACCCGCGAGGCCGCGCTGTTCGGCCGCCGTCCCGGCGGCGACGACGCAGCCACGCTGTTCGAAGAGGCCCGCGAGGCCGCCGAGGTCGTCTCCCGCCTGTGGGACAGCTGGGACGACGACGCGATCATCCGCGATGTCACGACCGGCCGCTTCATCGACCGCGACCGCATCCACGAAGCGGCGTTCTCCGGTTCGTTCGTCTCGGTGCACGGCGCGTCGATCGTGCCGCGGTCGCCGCAGGGGCGGCCGCCGGTCTTCGCGCTGGCGCACCGCGCCGACGCGGCCGCGTTCGCCGTGGACGCCGCGGACGTCGTGCTGGTCACGCCCGGCTTCGACGGCCTGGAGGATCGGGGCGCGCTGGCACTCGTCCGTGACGCCGAGCAGGCGGCCGGCGCCGACCTCCGTCGTCCGGTCCTCGCGGACCTCGCGGTGCTCATCGGGTCGTCGCCAGCAGCCGCCGCCGACGAGCTCGCGGCGCTCGACGCGGCCGCGGGCGCTCCGTACGCCGTCGGCTCCGGGTCGGACACGTCCGTCCTCGCCACGACGGTGCCGGACCTGGTGACACGGATCGTGGACCTGCGGGCCCTCGGGTACGCCGGCGTCCGGCTCCGTCCGCTGCGCATCCCGGTCGACAGCACCGCCATCGCGCGCCAGCTCGTCCCGGCGCTCGTCACCGCGGGGCTCCGCGCCGACGTGGCGTCCCGTCCCACCGCCGACCTGCGCACGCGGCTCGGCATCGCGCCGGCGGTCAGCCGGTACGCGCGTCCTGCCGTCACCGGTGCCGGTGTCGGTTCCGTCTCCTCGGAGGTCTCAGCATGAGCGCCAAGCGTCAGGTCCACCTCGCCGCCCACTTCCCGGGCGTCAACAACACCACCGTCTGGAGCGACGACCGCGCCGAGAGCCAGATCGCGTTCTCGTCGTTCGAGCACTTCGCCCGGAACGCCGAGCGCGGGTTCTTCGACTTCCTGTTCCTCGCCGAGGGGCTGCGGTTGCGCGAGCAGAAGGGACGCATCCACGAGCTCGACGTCGTCGGGCGTCCGAACACGCTCGCGATCCTGGCGGCGCTGGCCGGCGTCACCGACCACATCGGGCTGGTCGGCACGCTGCAGACGACCTTCAACGAGCCCGTCGAGCTCGCGAAGCAGCTCGCCACGCTCGACCACCTGACCGACGGCCGCGCCGGCTGGAACGTCGTGACGAGCTCGGACGCGTTCCACGGCGCGAACTTCCGCCGTGGCGGGTTCCTCGACCACGCCGACCGGTACACGCGGGCCGCCGAGTTCGTGGAGCTGTCCCGCGAGCTCTGGGACTCGTGGGAGTCGGACGCGATCGTGGCGAACCGGTCGGGCGCCGCCGGGTCGGATGCCGCCGGGTCGGGTGCCGCTTGGTCGGGTGCCGCCGGGCCGCTGGCCGCCGGCGTCTTCGCCGACCGCTCCCGCATCCACGACGTCGACCACCACGGCCCGCAGTTCGACGTGTCCGGAACGTTCCCGGTTCCGCGCAGTCCCCAGCGGCACCCGGTGGTCGTGCAGGCCGGTGACTCCGACGAGGGCCGGGACCTCGCCGCCGGGCACGCCGAGGTGATCTTCTCCCTGCACACCGAGTTCGACGACGCACGGAGCTTCTACGGCGACGTCACCGAGCGCCTGGAGCGGGTCGGACGGTCGAAGGACGAGCTGCTGATCCTGCCCGGCGCGACCTTCGTGCTCGGCGACACGGCGGACGAGGCCGAGGAGCGTTCCCGGGCGATCCGCCGCGCCCAGGTCAGCCCGGCGACCGCGATCGCGTTCCTCGAACAGGTGTGGAACCGTGACCTGTCGTCGTACGACGTCGACGGGCCGTTGCCCTCGGTCGAGCCGGACCTCGAGGGCGCCGACATCACCCGTGGCCGCGTCCGCCACACCCGCGACGTGCCCGCACTGGTGCAGTCGTGGCGCGACCTCGCCGCGGCCGAACACCTGTCGATCCGTGACCTGGTCATCCGGGTCTCGACCCGCGGCGGCTTCGTCGGCACGCCTGCACACATCGCCGCCGAGATCGACCGGTACGTGCAGGAGCGCGCCACCGACGGGTTCGTCGTCGTGCCGCACACCAACCCGTACGGGCTCGACGAGTTCGTCGACCGGGTCGTCCCGCTGCTGCAGGAGCGCGGGGTCCACCGGCAGTCGTACGACGAGGGCGCGACGCTCCGGCAGACGCTGGGCCTGCCGGGCCGGGTCCTGGACCGGCAGCGAGTCCTCGCATGAGCCGCGTCCCGCTCTCCGTCCTCGACCTCGTGCCGGTGAGCAGCGGGTCGACCCCCGCTGCAGCCCTGGCGAACACGGTCGACCTGGCTGTCGCCGCGGAACGTGCCGGGTACGCCCGCTACTGGCTCGCCGAGCACCACCTCAACCCCGGTGTCGCCGGCAGCGCACCGACGATCGTCATCGGGGCCGTCGCCGCCGCCACCTCGACCATCCGGGTCGGCAGCGCCGCGACCCTGGTCGGCAACACCCGCGGGCTGCAGGTCGCCGAGACCTTCGGCACGCTCGCCGCGCTGTACGGGCCGCGCATCGACCTCGGGCTCGGCCGCTCAGGAGCACCAGCACCCGGCACCCCGAAACCGCCGTCGCTCGAGCCGAGGACCGACCAGGTCGTCGACGGTCTGCTCGTCCCCGCGCCGTTCGAGTTCCGCATCGCGCCGGGGAGCAGGTTCGCCCTGCAGGGGGAGCTGCTCGGCCGGGTGCCGGGCGACGTCGAGCGGTTCGTGGACGATCTCGACCTGATCCGGGGCCTGTTCGCCGGCACCTGGTCGCGGGACGGTGCGGTGATCGAGGCCCCACCGGCCGCGGGCGCCGCCGTCGAGCTGTGGGTCCACGGGTCCACCGGCGGTGAGAGTGCCCGGATCGCCGGCGCGCTCGGACTGCCGTACGGGGCGAACTACCACACGTCCCCGGGCACGGTCCTGGCGTCGGTGCGGGCCTACCGCGACGCGTTCCGCCCCGGGGTGCTCCGGGCACCGCACGTCATCGTCTCGGCGGACGTCGTCGTCGGGCGCACGGAGGCCGAAGCCGCGGAGTTGTCGCTCGGGTACGCCCAGTGGGTGCACTCGATCCGGTCCGGCGTCGGGGCGATCGAGTACCCGACCCCGTCCTCGGCACGTGCCGCACCGCTCGCTGCACCAGAGGCGTCGTCGGTCGCCGATCGGCTCGCGACGCGGTTCGTCGGCGACGCTGCGGCCGTCGCGGACCGCCTCGGGGTCCTGCAGCGGGCGACCCGCGCGGACGAGCTGCTGGTGACGACGATCACGCACGATCACGACGCCCGGGTGCGTTCGTACGAGCTGCTCGCCGCGGAGTGGGCGGCGCGCACCGACCTGCGGGAGCCGGCGGCGGTCTGACGCGGCCCGCTCCGGACGGGAGGCGCGGTGCCAGCCGGCACCGCGCCTCCCGTCACGTGGTCTGCGCGCTGCGAGCGCCGGTTCAGGCCGACGCGTCGGTGTCCGAGCGCATCCAGAACGGCGAGTAGTGGTAGCCGTCCGGGTCGTCGAACTGGCGCTGGTACATGAACGGGTACTCGTCGGTGTCGCCGATCCGCCCGCCCGCTGCGCGGGCGCGTTCGACGAGTTCGTCCACGGCCGCACGGCTCGGGAGATCGAACGACACCGTCACCTTCGACGGGGTGTCCGGTCCACCGATGAGGTCCTCGGTGCCGCCGACGCTCGCGTACGCGGTGCGGGAGCTGAGCATGAGGTACTGCTCCGGCGCGATCGCGACGCAGGAGTTGTCCGGGCCGGACATCGCCGCGTTCCGGGTCCACCCCGGTGCGGCGTAGAAGGCGGTCGCGCGCTCGACGTCCTCGACGGGGCAGCTGATGAAGAGGCTCATGCCGCCGATGGTGCTCCGTGTGGCTCGTCAGGTCAACACCCTCGTGGCCGACCTGCGCATGCCTACGCCCCCGGCTGCCGTCGGACAGCGGGGGCGCAGGCAGCGGGGCGCGCCGGATCAGCTGTTGTCGAGCGGCAGACCCTCGGGGTTCACCTCGGACGTCTCCACGGCCTCGTTCGACAGGTTGTAGGCCGCGAGCCACTTCGCGTAGGTGCCGTCCTCGATGAGCTCGTTGATCGCCGCCGCGACGGGCTTCGCGATCCCGCTGCCCTGCTTCGTCGTCGCGGCGATGAGCCCCTGCAGTGACGAGCCGGCGCCGGAGTACGTGCCCGCGGTCTTCGTCGGCTTCGCGGTGCCCTTGCTCTGCGTGTTCTGGTAGGCGATCGTCGGGTTCGGGCCGAAGTAGGCGTCGATCTTGCCCGAGTCGAGCGCGAGCTTGATCGCGTTGCCGTCCGGGTAGTACTTGATCGTGAAGTCCTCGCCCTTCGCCCGGAGTTCCTTCTGCCACTCGAGCAGGATGTTCTCCTGGTTCGTGCCGGAGCTCACGGACAGGGTCTTCCCTGCGAGCACGGACGGGTCGCCGTCGAAGCGCAGCGAGCTCGACGCCGGCACCTGGAACGCCAGGTTGTCCTGCCGGTACGAGGCGAAGTCGTACTTCTCCTTGCGCTCCTCGGTCACCGTGACGTTCGAGAAGCCGGCGTCGTACTTGCCGCTGTCGATGCCGACGAACAGGTTGTCCCACGTGGCGTTCTGCACGTCCGCGCGGAGTCCGAGCTTCGCGGCGACGAGCCGTCCGAGGTCGGGCTCCGAGCCGGTGATCGTCTTCTGGTCGTCACCGGTGAAGGCGAGCGGCGGGAACCCGGCGGGCAGGGCGCCCACGCCGATCGTCAATCTGCCGGACTTCCGGACCGCGGCGGGGAGCGCGTCGTGCAGCTTCGTGTCCTCGGTGACCTCGAGGGTCGTCTCCTCGGCCGCCCCGTTCGAGGCGGCGCCGATGGTGACGGATCCGTCGGGTGCGCCGCTCGTGTCGGCGGAAGCGCCCGCGGAGCACCCGGCGAGGGCGACGACGACGCCGGCTGCGAGGACGAGGAAACCGGCGCGGTTGCGCCAGCGGGACGGGGTGGTCCTGGACATGGTTCTCCTTGGGGTGCGTGCGGGGATCAGGGGTCAGGGATCAGGGGTCAGCGGACGCGGGACAGGAAGTCGCGCGTGCGGGTGTGCAGCGGGTGGTCCAGCACCTGGGCCGGGGGCCCCTGCTCGACGACCCGCCCGTGGTCGAGGAACACGACGTGGTCGGCGACCTCGCGGGCGAAGGCGATCTCGTGCGTGACGATCACGAGCGTCGTGCCGGACTCGGCGAGGGAGCGGATGACCCCGAGCACCTCGCCGACGAGTTCCGGGTCGAGCGCCGAGGTCGGCTCGTCCAGCAGGACCACCGACGGCTCGAGCGCCAGGGCCCGGGCGATCGCGACACGCTGCTGCTGCCCGCCGGACAGTTGCCGGGGGCGGGCGGAGCCGCGGTCGCCGAGTCCGACCCGATCGAGCAGGGTCCGTGCCCGCGCTCGGGCCGTGGCGACGGGGACCCCGGCGGCGATCGGCCCCTCGGCGACGTTCTCGAGCGCGGTGAGGTGCGGGAACAGGTTGAAGTGCTGGAACACGAACCCGATCCGGGCACGCTGCCGCAGGATGTGCCGCTCGGGCAGCTCCTTCCAGCGGGGGACCCCGTCGCGGCCGGTGCGCAGGCGGACGCCGATGGGCTCGTCGCCGACGGTGACGACCCCGCGGTCGAGCGGTTCGAGGTGGTTGATCGCCCTGAGCAGCGTGGACTTGCCGGAACCGGAAGGGCCGAGGACGACGGTCACGCTGCCGGACGGCAGGGACAGGTCGATGCCGTCGATGACGACGCTGTCCCCGAACGCCTTGACGGCCCCGTGGATCGCGATGGCGGCGCCCATCAGATGCTCCTGTCGTCGATGGTGGAGGCAGGCCCGGACGCGACCGCGCGCTCGGCGGCGGCTGCCTGCGTGCGGCGACCCGCGCCTCCAGGCCGTCCCGGACCACGTCCGGTGCCGCCGCCCCGCAGCACCTTCCGCACCCGCTGCCACGGTGTCGGCGGCAGCGCACGGACCGACCCGCGGGCCGTCCATCGCTCCACGTGGTACTGCACGATCGAGACCGCGCTGGTGAGCACGAGGTACCAGATGGTGGCGACGACGAGCAGCGGGATGATGTCGCCCGGGTACGTGCTCGACAGGTTCTGCACCACGCCGAACAGGTCGAGCAACGACACGTAGAACAGCAGCGACGAGGCCTTCAGCAGTCCGACGACCTGGTTCACGAACGCCGGCACGATCGACCGCAGGGCCTGCGGCATGATCACCCGCACGAACTGCCGACGACGGGGGAGCCCGAGTGCCTGCGCGGCCTCGTGCTGGC
Source organism: Curtobacterium poinsettiae (assembly GCF_025677645.1). NCBI lineage: Bacteria > Bacillati > Actinomycetota > Actinomycetes > Micrococcales > Microbacteriaceae > Curtobacterium > Curtobacterium flaccumfaciens. Next base: position 2,218,816 of record NZ_CP106879.1, read on the forward strand.
CGTGGTCGACGGCGAGCACCCCGGCGCGGACGATCTCCGATGCGTAGGCGATCTCACTGAGGCTCAATCCGATGACCCCGATCGCCAGGTCCCCGAGCAGGTTCGCGGTCGGCACCTCGAACTGCGGCCCGAAGGGGATCCCGATGCCGATGGTCGGGTACAGCGACCCGAGGTTGTACAGGAAGACGAGCACCAGGATGAGCGGCACCGACCGGAACAACCACACGTAACCCCACGCGAGCCCGGACAGCACCGGGTTCCGCGACAGCCGTGCGATCGCGACGACCACGCCGCCGGCGAAGCTGATCACAGCGCTCAGCGCGGTGGCGGTGAGCGTCAGCTGCAGGCCGGTCAGGACCGCCGGGCTGAACAGCCACTTGCCGACGGCCGGCCAGCCCCACTGCTCGTTCGTGAACAGCGTCTCGCCGAAGTTCAGCAGCACGACGAGCACGAGGGCAGCGGCGATCCACCGCAGCGGGTGCCGCAACGGTACGACGGAACGGTCGAGTGCGGCGTGTCCGGCCGCGTCGATGGTCGCGGTGCCCGGCCTGGAGGCGCGGCTCGCCCCGGCCGTCCGGCCCGCGTCGTCGACGCTGGTCGCCTCCCACTGCGGGGCTCTGGTGGTGTCGGTCATGTCGCGACCGTAGGAGGGCCGGGCGCCGCCGACAACGCCTCGCGCAACACCCCGCCACGCGACGAAACACCCGGCCATGCGGCGCAACGCGGCGTCACAGAACGGTGTCCTCGGTGACGTTCCGTGACGGCCGACGGAGCGCTACCGTTGCGCCATGGCAGCGCATCGTGTGACCGCCCCGGCACCCCCGGCGGACGGGACCAAGGTGAAGGGTCCGGCGTCGTACTTCCCGAGCATCGAGACGACGTACGGGCGCCCGGTGCAGGAGTGGCTCGACCTGGTCGCCGACCGGCTCGAGGACCACCAGCACATGGAGGTCGTCGGGTGGCTCAAGGCCGAGCACGGCCTCGGGCACGGGCACGCGAACGCCCTGGTCGCCTTCGTGAAGCAGGCGCTCGCCTCCTGAGCGGACGCGGCGCTCGCCTGTGGTTCGGCGGGCGTCGGTCGCGGCGCTCGCCTGTGGTTCGGCGGGCGTCGGTCGCGCTGCTGGCCGCGTGGTGCGGCGGGTGTCGGTGGTCGTTCCTAGCGTGGGGGCGTGGCCGAACCCGTCGATGCGTGGTGGCGCCGCCGACAGTGGTCGCGCGGCGAAGCGGTGCCGTACGCCGTCGGACAGTTCCGCGCCGACTGGGCGCCGTACCCGGTACTCATCCGGCAGTACCACCCCGACTGGAACCACGGCGTCGTCCTGACCCAGGTCCCCCCGGCGGCCGACGTCCTGCTCACCTGGGAGTGCGACGTCGGGCACGTCTTCGTGGCGACCCCGTCCGAACAGCGGTCCCGCCCGGGCCGTGAGCGCCGCCGCTCCGTCTGGTGCCCCGAGTGCGCGGTGCAGGCCCAGCCGCAGCGGTGGCCGGTGCTGCCGTCGGACTGGCCGCAGGCCGTGCCGGTGCCGCAGCGGGTCGTCCGGAGTGCGGGACGACAGACCCTGCCGGCGGCTCCGGTGCGCGGGGTCCCGGCGGGAGCCGTCGCGTCGAGCCGTTCCCGGTCCCGTCGGCCCGTCGCCGGGTCGGCCGGTGGGGCGCCACGGCGGAGCGCTCAGTCCGTTCCCCGCACGATCTGTCCGAAGACCCCTCGGCTGCCGTCGGGTGAGTCGTTCACGAGCGTCTGCGCCCCGGCGACGGCCTCGGCGGTCGAAGCCGAACTCCGGGGCATGCTGTCCGAGCGGTTCGCGTTCACGTACGACCACTCCGCGATCCGACTCGACCGCCCGTTCTTCGACCACGTCGAGGCCTGGCCGGACATCATCCTGCCCGAACTCCGCGTCGCCATCGAGTACGACTCCACGGGTCGGCACGGGCTCGAGCACGTCGGTCCACGGCAGGAGACCGACCGGAGGAAGGACCGAGCCGTCCGTGCCGTGGGGTGGGAGGTCGTCCGCATCCGCACCGGTCGGCTGCCGGCACTCGGCCCGCACGACCTGCAGGTCTCGGGTGTCTCCGGCCGGACCGTCGACCGGCTGGCGGACACCCTGCGCGAGCTCCGGGGCGCGTTGTTCGTCGACGCGTACGCCCGGTGACGCCGTCGATCGGGGGACACGCACGACCCGCCGGGGTACAGCCCGGCTGGGAGCGATCGCGCGCGACGGGTAGGTATACATGGTGACCACGGTCTTCTGTCTCCACGCCCTCGGCGCGAGTTCCGAGGAGTTCGCGCTGCTCCGCGCCGAACTCCTCGGCGACCTCGACCTCATCGGCATCGACCTGCCCGGCTTCGGCCGGAGCCCGGCGTCGTCCGGCACCACCGTCGAGGAGATGGCCGTCCTGGTGGAGCGCGCGATCGGCGCGAGCGGCTCGACGGAGTGGATGCTCCTCGGGCACTCGATGGGCGGCAAGGTCGCCACGGCGGTGGCCGACCGCACGATCACCGGCGCGAACGGCCTGTTCGGGCTGCGAGCCGTGGTGCTCCTCGCCGCGTCCCCGCTCGCTCCCGAGCCGATGGACGACGACCGCCGCCGGACGATGCTGTCGTGGGCTGCCGGTGGCCCGATCGGCGTCCAGGACGCCGAGGAGTTCGTCGGCGCCAACACCGCGGGACCCCTGGCGCCCGCGCGCCACATCGCGGCGGTGCAGGACGTCGAGCGGACCGACCCCGCCGCCTGGACGGACTGGCTGTCCCGCGGCAGCCGCGAGGACTGGTCGGACGCCGCGCCGAACCCGGTGCCGGCCCTGGTGCTCGCCGGTGCCGAGGACGGCGACCTCGATGCCGACGCCCAGCGCCGCCTGACGCTGCCGCACTGGCCGAACAGCGAGCTCCACGTCGTCGACGGGGCCGCCCACCTGCTGCCCTGGGAACAGCCGGAGGCCGTGGCCGAGCGCATCCGCGACTTCTGGCAGCGCCGGGTCACGGGGTCGCCGACCGTCCCCGTGGAGCACGCCCGCGTGATCGCCTCGCCGCGGGTCAGTGCCCGCACCCGAGGCCTGCTCGCCCAGCGGTCCCTGCCCGACGACCCGGCCGCCGCACCCCACGCCTTCACGCCGACGCAGCTGGACACCCTCCGTGCGGTCGCGCGGATCGTCGTCCCGCAGCCCGGCCCCGACCAGGTCGACCTGGCGCTGCGGGTGGACGCGCAGCTGGCCGCCGGGCTCGGCGACGGCTGGCGGCCGGACGGCCTGCCGGTGGACGCCGAGGCCTACCGCGCCGCGCTCGACGTCCTCGCCGCACCCGCCCGCGACGGCGTGCTCGACCAGGCCCTCGAGTCCGTGGCGGCCGGGCGGTACCGCGCCGACGGTGCCCTCGACGCCGAGCAGCTGCGCGCCTGGTTCGAGGACGCCAGCGTCGACCTCGTGAAGCACTGGCTCGCACACCCCGCCACCATGGCCGCCATCGACTTCGACGGCTACGCCAACGGAGGTGACGGCGTCCGCAAGCAGGGCTTCCAGCTCCTCGCTGCCGACGAGCGCGAGGCCTGGGAGCCCGAGGCACCCGACGGCCCCCGTCCCACCGCCACGATCGACCCCGCACCGACGACCGGAGCAGCACGATGAGACTCGACGGACAACGCACGTACGGCACGGACGACGTCGTCGACGTGGTGGTGGTCGGCACCGGGGCCGGGGGAGCACCGCTCCTCGCATCGCTGGCGCGCCGTGGCCTGACGGTCGTCGCGCTCGAAGCCGGCCGCAACACCGAGCCGGGCGACCACGTGCCGGACGAGGTCGCCGCCCCCGGGGACATCAACTGGATGGACGAGCGGCTGAGCGGCGGTGGAGCCCCCACGGCCTTCGGCCCGAACAACAGCGGCACGGGCGTCGGCGGGTCGACGTTGCACTGGGGCGCGTTCACCCCGCGGCCGAGCGAGCACGACCTGCGACTGCGGACCGAGAGCGGCGCGGGGCAGGACTGGCCGATCAGCCACGCCGAACTCACCGGCTGGATCGAGCAGGTCGAGCACGACGTCGGCGTCGCCGGCCCCGAGTACTACCCGTGGGACCCGTCCCGCCGCTACCGGATGCGCCCGCCGGCCCGGAACGCCTCGTCGGACATGATGATGCGCGGCACCGCGGCGGCCGGGATCACCGCGACGGACGCCCCGGTCGGCCTGACCACCGAGGACCGGCACCAGGAGCACCACGGGCTGCGCCAGGCATGCGTGTCCTGCGGGTCCTGCCACCAGGGCTGCCGGAACGGCGCGAAGGTGTCGATGGACACGACCTACCTGCCCGCCGCGGTGGCGTTCGGTGCCGAGATCCGTCCGGAGTCCTTCGTGCACGGCATCGAGCTCGACGCGGCGGGACGGGTCGAGGCGGTCCTGTACACCGCCGACGGGCGCGAGCACCGCCAGCGCTGCCGGAGCCTCGTCCTCGCCGCGGGTGGTGTCGAGACGCCGCGGCTGCTCCTGCACACCGGTGTCGCGAACGGCAGCGGACAGGTCGGCCGGAACTTCACCGCGCACGGAGCCACCCAGGTGTGGGCGCGGTTCGACGAGTCGATGCGCTCGTACCGCGGGTACCCGTCGTCGATCATCACCGAGGACTTCGTCCGACCGGCGGACGCCGACTTCGCGGGCGGCTACCTCATCCAGAGCCTGGGCGTGCAGCCGCAGACCTTCGCGACGTCGCTGGTCCGGGGCGGCGGACTCCGCGGTGCCGAGCTGGTCCGGGCACTGCAGGACTACCCGTTCTCGGCCGGCGTCGGCATCAACGCCGAGTGCCTGCCGTACGACGACAACCGCCTCGAGCTGACCGACGAACTCGACGAGCACGGTGTCCCGCGTGCTCGGGTCTCGTTCACCCCGGGTTCGAACGAGGAGGCGATCCGCCGCCACGCGGTGCGCACGATGACGACCATCGTCGAGGCTGCCGGCGGCCAGGACGTCCGGGTGCTCGAACGCACGGCGCACACCATCGGCACCGCGCGGATGGGCACGGACCGCGAGACCTCCGTCGTCGACCAGGACGGCCGCTCGTGGGAGGTCCCGAACCTGTGGATCGCCGACAACTCGGTGTTCCCGAGCGCGGTCATCGCGAACCCGGCGCTGACGATCATGGCGCTCTCGCTCCGCACCGCCGACCGCATCCTGCAGGCCGCCTGAGCAGGCACTCCGACCAGCTGGGCACGGGATCCGACCGCCCGGTCGCGGCTCAGCCCCGCAGCGCGAGCGCCTCGCTCGTCCACCGGGCGTGCAGGTCCCACGGATCGTCGACTCCGGCAGCGACGGTGTCCACGTGGGCCAGGAGTTCCGGCGTCGCCCGGAACCACTCGGTACCCGGGTAGCGGCTGGCGGCGAAGGTGGCGTGCCGTCGGCGTTCGAGGGTCCGGTCACCGCGCTCGAACGCCAGCAGGTCCTGGTGCGGGATCGCCGCGAGCCGCTGCCGGGGGTTCATCGTCGTACCGATCTTGATGCGGTCACCGAAGTCGTCGCGCATCCGCAGGTAGTAGACGACGTCGACTCGAGGGGGAGCGAGGTCGCCGTCCGGCACCTCCCCCCAGCGCCACTCGCACCGGGCGCACACCACGCCCGAGGGGTACCGCACCCCGATCCGAGACCCGCACGCCGGGCACGGACCGGGCAGCGCGTCCTCGATGCCGGAGTGTTCGGCCGCGAGGTCGGCGACGAACGCGACGTGCGCACCGCACAGGGGGACGCCCGCGAGACCATCCGCGAGCACGCCTGCGCAACCCGGCACGCAGCACGAGGAGGAGACCATGCCCCGAACGCTAGCCCGACCCACCGACGTGCCCCGGGCCTCCCGGCCGCTGCGCGCGCGGGGCGTACCGGGCACACCTGGTCGAATCGGGCGTACCCGGTCGAATCGGGTGTACCCGGTCTGTTCTTCCGACCAGGGACGCCCGTTCTCACCAGCCATCGCGCGCGTTCTGGGAAGGACCGGCCAGGCAGGCAGGCAGGCCGCCGTCAGTCGGTGAAGATCACCCCGACGGGCTCGCGCTTCTCCTCCTGGAACTCGTCCTCGCCGCGACCGAGCGCCCAGTACGCCGACAACGACATCTCGCGCTTCACCAGCCCCCAGTCATCCTGCAGCAGCCGACGGATCGCCTTCATCGCGGTCCGCTCGCCGTGCGCGAAGACCTGGACCGGCCGGGAGGCACGCGGCAGCCCGCGGGCCGTCTCCAGCAGGAGCGTGCCCGGCTGGGCGCCGGTGGCGTCCCGGTGCAGCCACCGCAGGTCGACCCCGGCCGGGTGCCGGAGGTCCTGCTCGTCGGCGGGCCCGGCCACCTCGACCAGGGCGACCCCGGTGGCGGAGTCGGGCATCGACTCGAGTGCTGCGCCGATCGCGGGCAGGGCGCTGTCGTCACCGAGCAGCACGTGCGTGACCGCCGGGTCGGTGGTCGGCGCGTAGCCACCACCGGGCCCGGACAGGGCGAGCCGGTCGCCCGGCTGTGCGGACGCTGCCCAGGGACCGGCGAGGCCGTCGTCGCCGTGCACGACGAAGTCGATCGCGATGGTCCGTGTGGTGTGGTCGACCGCGCGCACCGTGTACGTGCGGCGGGCGGGGCGGTCGTGCTTCGGCAGGGTCTCGCGCAGGGCCTCGAGGTCGTACGGCGGCACGAGTCCGAGCGACGGCTTCGCGAGCAGGAGCTTGACGTACTTGTCGGTCGCGCCGAGCCGGTCGGGGTCGGCCTGGGCGACGAAGTCCTCGAAGGCCGAGCCGCCCAGGTGCACGCGCACCATGTGGGGCGAGAGCCGTTCGGTGCGGTCGACGACGAAGACGTGCTGGGGGCGTTTGGGTTTCGAGCTCATCGTGGGGGAGCTTCCTCTCGCGGGTTCGGCGCCACCTGGGTGATCCCTGCTTGACGCGCGCATCACTAAGGTTAGCCTTACCTCATGGACTCGACCGTCATCCCGTTCTCCGAGCTGCTGCGGCGTCGCACGCGGCGCTCGCACGGTGCCTCGGCCACGAGCGGCTTCATGCAGGACCTGCTCGGCGGCGACTGCAACGTCGCCGACTACGCGGACCTGCTCGGACAGTACGCCTTCGTGTACGACGCGCTCGAGCGGGCGGCGGAACGCATGGCCGACCACCCCGTGGCGGCGCCGTTCGTCACCGCGCAGCTCACCCGGATGCCGGCGATCCGTGCCGACCTCGAGTACCTGATCGGCCCGGACTGGTCCGAGCTGGTGTGCCCGCTGCCCGCGACGACCGCGTACGTGCGACGCCTCAACGAGGTCGCGGCGGAGTGGCCCGGCGGCTTCGTGGCGCACCACTACACGCGGTACCTCGGCGACGTGTCCGGCGGGCACGTGATCGGCCAGGTGCTGGCCGAGCGGTTCGGGTTCGACACGAACGGAGTCCTCTTCTACATCTTCGACCAGGTCGCCGACCCGAGCGACTTCGAGCACACCTACCGGGCCCAGCTCGACGCCGCGCCCTGGACGGCCGGGGAGCAGGAGCGGGTGATCGCCGAGGTCGAGCTCGCCTACGAGCTGAACCGGGGGCTGCTCGCCGGCCTCGATGCCCGCCGTGCGCCGTTCCGTCAGGAACCGGGCAGCGCCTCCGTGCCCGCCTGACCCCACGCCAGGCAGTACCCGGAGCGGGGCCGCGCGTGGGACCGCGCGGACCCGGCCCTGCGCGGACCCCGCCCCGCGTCCGTCCGGACCCCGCCCCGCGTCCGTCCGGACCCCGCCCCGCGTCCGTCCGGACGGTCGACGTCACGTGCCTCCCGGTGCCGATACGCTGCTGGGACCCGGGACCAGCCTCCCGGACGACCCGGAAAGGACTCCATGACGGCGATCGACGGATCTGCACGCCACGAGCGCGCGCGGGACGACGTCAGCGGTGCGGTCGACAGCGACCTGCGCGCCGACGTCCGGTACCTCGGCAACCTCCTCGGCCGGGTGCTGCGGGAGAACGGGGGCGACGAACTGCTCCACGACGTGGAGTCGTTGCGCGCCGCCGTGATCGACGCCTACGAGGGCGACCACGCCGAGGGCGCAGCGCGTGCCCAGGCGATCGTCTCGGGCATGTCGGCCGAACGCGCCGAGGCCGTGGCGCAGGCGTTCACCACCTACTTCCACCTCACCAACCTGGCCGAGGAGCACCACCGTGTGCGGGTCCTCCGCCAGCGTGGTGACGACGGCGGCGTGGCCGGCGACTCGTTCCCCGCCACCTACGCCGAGCTCGTCGCCGAGGTCGGCGAGGCCGAGGCCGCCGAGCGCCTCCGCACCCTGCGGTTCCACCCGGTGCTGACGGCCCACCCGACCGAGGCCCGCCGCCGCGCGGTCACCACGGGTGTGCGCCGCATCACGGATCTCATCGACGAGCGCGACCGCGCCCGGAACGCGACGGCCCGCGCCGAGAACGAGCGCCGCCTGCTCGAGGAGATCACGACCCTCCTACGCACCTCGCCGCTCCGGACCACCCGGCCGACCCCGCTCGACGAGGTCCGCACCGCGATGAGCGTGTTCGACCAGACCCTGTTCGAGATCGTCCCGCAGGTCTACCGCCTGCTCGATGACCGGCTGCAGGGCGACGACGCCGGTCGTGCATCCGTGATCGCGCCCGCGTTCGTGCGGTTCGGCACCTGGATCGGCGGCGACCGCGACGGCAACCCGCACGTCACGGCCGACGTCACCCGTCAGGCCGCCGAGATCGCGGCGGAGCACATCCTGCTCGGCCTCGCCCGCGCGACCACCCGCATCGGCAGCGCCCTGACCCTCGACGCCAGTGACACCCCCGCGGACGCCGGACTCACCGCCCTCGTGGCCGCGCAGGAGTCCCTCGACCCGGGAATCGCCGAGCGCATCGGCGTCCGCGCACCGAACGAGACCCACCGTCGTGCGCTCCTGTTCGTGGCCGCGCGCATCGACGCCACCCGGACCGGCACCACGCCGCTCGCCTACGACGGCCCCGAGGCGCTGCTGGCCGACCTCCGCACCATCCAGACGTCGCTCATCGCTTCCGGTGCCGTCCGCCCGGCGAACGGTGAGCTGCAGAACCTCGTCTGGCAGGTCGAGACCTTCGGCTTCCACCTGGCCGAACTCGAGGTCCGCCAGCACTCCCAGGTGCACCGCACGGCCCTCGCCGAGATCCGCGCCGGTGGCGAACTGAGCGAGACCACCGAAGAGGTCCTCGCCGTCTTCCGCACGATCGCCGGGCTGCAGTCCCGCTACGGCGTGCGCGCGGCGAACCGGTACATCGTGTCCTTCACCCAGTCGCCGGCGGACCTGGCGAACGTGCACGAACTCGCGGTCGCCGCACTCGGGTCCGCCGAGGCCGCGCCGGTGCTCGACGTCATCCCCCTGTTCGAGACCTTCGCCGACCTGCACGCCAGTGTCGACATCCTCGACGAGGCCGTGCGCACCGAGGCGTTCCAGCGACGCCTCGCCGCAACCGGCCGTCGGCTCGAGGTCATGCTCGGGTACTCGGACTCGTCGAAGGACGTCGGCCCGGTGTCCGCGAACCTGGCGCTGTACGACGCGCAGGCCCGCATCGCCGACTGGGCCCGCGACAACGACATCGAACTGACCCTGTTCCACGGCCGGGGCGGTTCGCTCGGCCGGGGTGGCGGACCCGCCAACGAGGCCGTCCTCGCGCAGCCGCCGGGGTCGATCGACGGCCGACTCAAGCTCACCGAGCAGGGCGAGGTCATCTTCGCCCAGTACGGCGACCAGGACATCGCCGCACGGCACCTCGAGCAGATGGCCTCGGCGACGCTGTTCGCGTCGTCGCCGTCGAACGAGGCGCGCACCGCCGCCGCGGCCGCCCGGTTCGCCGACCTCGCACAGCAGCTCGACGACGTCTCACGCGTCGCCTTCTACGACCTGGTCAAGGCCGACGGCTTCGCGCCCTGGTTCGCCCGGGTCACCCCGATGGAGGAGATCGGCCTGCTGCCCCTCGGCTCCCGCCCGGCCCGACGTGGCCTGTCGGTGGAGTCGCTCGAGGACCTCCGTGCCATCCCGTGGGTGTTCTCGTGGACGCAGGCGCGCATCAACCTCGCCGGTTGGTACGGGCTCGGCTCTGCGCTCGAGGCCGTCGGCGACGTCGACGTGCTCCGCGCCGCCTACGCCGAGTGGCCGCTCTTCGCCGCGATGATCAAGAACGTCGAGATGTCGCTCGCGAAGACCGACGAGCACATCGCCCGCCGGTACCTCGAGCTCGCCGACCGTGACGACCTCGCCGCGAAGGTGCTCGACGAGATGGCCCGCACCCGCGACTGGGTGCTCCGCGTCTCCGGCGGCAGCGACGTGCTCGAGGACCGACCCGTCCTCGCCCGCGCCGTGCGCCTGCGCAGCCCGTACGTCGACGCCCTGTCGCACCTGCAGCTCCGGGCGCTGCGCGCCATCCGCACCTCCGGCAGCACGGATCCGACGGACGCCGACCACCGGCTCCTGCTGCTCACCGTCAACGGGATCGCCGCCGGCCTGCAGAACACGGGCTGACGCCCCCACCCGACGGACGGGAGGCCTGGTGCCAGCTGGCACCGGGCCTCCCGTCCGTCCGCGCGCACGTCTCGTGCTGACCGCCCAGCGGTCACGATGCGTCGGCTGCGCCTCGCGCCGTCGGTCGGCCTGAGCGGTCGGGACCCGTCGGGCGGCCCCGGCCGAGTGGTCACGAAGCGTCGGCTGCGCCGTCGCCGGGCGACGGAACGCGACCACTCGGTGAACGTGAGCGGGTTGTCGTGACCGCTCGCGGCGCCGGACAGGAGGCCCGTGGCGGGCCCGCACCGGGCCTCCCGTCCGTCCGCGCGCACGTCGCCGGCCGCGCTTCGGCAGCAGGAACGGTCGCGTCCGGCACCGCGAACCGACCGTTCCTGCTCACGAAGTGCTCGTCGAATCGATTCGGGGACGCGTAGCGTGTCCGAGGTGACGACGGAGCGCAGGACGGGACCGACGACGACCGTGCTGCCCCCGATCGTGCCGCTGGCGCTCATCGTCGGGGTCTCGCCGTTCGCGACCGACATGTACATCCCCGCGCTCCCGGCCATCGCGCGCGACCTCGGCACCACGCCCGGCGCGGTGCAGCTCTCGCTCACGGCGTTCCTCGTGGCCTTCGCGGTCGGCCAGCTGCTCGTCGGACCGGTGAGTGACGGGATCGGTCGTCGGCCGATGCTCGTCGTCGGGACCGCCCTGTTCGCCCTCGCGTCGGTCGGCTGCGCGCTCGCCCCCGACGTCGTGACGCTGGTGGTGGCCCGCGTCGCCCAGGGACTCGCCGGAGCCGCGGGTGCCGTGGCCGGCCGGGCGATGGTGTCCGACGTGACGAGCGGCACCCGGATGGCGAAGGTGTTCGGCACGCTCGCGGCCATCAACGCGACCGGACCCGTGGTGGCACCGCTGGCCGGGGGAGCGGTGCTGACGGTCGGCACGTGGCGGCTCATGTTCGTCGTGCTGGCCGCGCTCGGTGCGGTGTTCTTCGTGGCCGTGGTGCTGCGGTTCCGCGAGACCCTGCCGCGGGAGCGACGCGGCGGCGTCGGGTTCGCGGCCAACGGGCAGCGGATCCGCGCGCTCCTGGCGATCCCGCGGTTCCGGGCCTACGTGCTGAGCGGCGTGCTGTCGACGGTGGGGTTCTTCGCCTACATCGCGACGAGCTCGTTCGTGTTCCAGTCGGAGTACGGCTTCTCCGAAGGGATGTACACCCTGGTCTTCGCCACGAACGCGTCGATGATGATCGTCACGACGGTGCTGTTCAGTCGGCTCGTCGGACGGTTCACCGAGGACGCTCTGCTGTCCCTCGGCCTGGCCGTCGGGACGGTCGGAGCCACGGCCGTGCTCGTGTCGGCGATCCTGGGGCTCGGTCCGGTGCCGGTGTGGTGCGCGCTCGCGGTCGTGACGGCCGCGTGGGGCTTCGTGCTGCCGGCGGCGATGACCCGCACGCAGCACGTCGGCTCGGCGCACCCGGGCACCGCGGCCGCGCTGCAGGGCGGGCTCACCTTCGGCATCGGCGGTCTCGGCACCCCGCTCGCCGGCGCCCTCGGTGGCACTGCACTGGCGATGGGCGGGGTGATGGCAGTGCTGATGGCCGCAGCCGTCGTGGTGCAGGTGACGGCGACGCGGCGAAACCGGTCACACAACTGAGGGTCGGAGCCGGTAGGTTGCTGGTTGCAAGGCGCACCGATCTGAGGAGACCCACCGAGATGGACATCGTCGTACACGAGGCGGAGACCGACACCGCCGTCCTGGAGTGCAGCGGCCGGCTCAACATGGTCTCCGCGCCCACGTTCCGCGAGACCGTCGCCCAGATCGTCGGCAACGGGCGATCGCGGCTCGTGGTCGAGCTCTCCGCGGTGGAGTTCATGGACTCCTCCGGCCTCGGCGCCCTGGTCGGCAGCCTGAAGACCGCGCGGCAGGCCGGCGGCGACCTCCGGATCGCGGCACCGTCGGAACAGGTGCAGATGGTGCTCAAGCTCTCCAACATCGACAAGATCCTGCGGACGTACCCCGACGGGGACGCCGCGGTGACCGACTGGTGATGACCGCCCCCGTCGCCGAGCACATGCTCGCACTGGCGTGCCCCCCGGACGACGTATCCGCGGTGCACGACTTCCTCGCGGGCGTGTGGCAGGACGAGCCGTCCGTCTCCGCCGAGGACCGCATGGCCCTCGAGCTCGCCCTCGTCGAACTCACCTCGAACGTCATCGAGCACGGCGCGCGTGCGGACGGCGTCTCCTGCGAGCTCCGGCTCGAGATCGGCGACGAGCGCTTCCAGGCGCTCCTGTCGGACGACGGCGTCGCCGCGACGGTGGACCCCGATGCCGCCGTGCTGCCCGACGACTTCGCCGAGGGCGGTCGCGGACTCGCACTCGTCCGCATGGTCGTCGACGACCTCCGGTACGAGCGCGTGGCGGACCGGAACCGGTGGACCGTGCTGCGGGACCGGCACTGAGCACGACCGGTCCGGCAAGGCGCTGCGGTGCCCGTGATCCGTCCGGCGCACTCGACGAGCCGGAATCCGCAATGCGGCTCGGTCGATTGCTGCGCATCACGGACACCGTGTGACGATCTGCGCGATGAGTGCTGAGCCCGATCCCCGGATGCGGTTCGAGACGTCCGGGACCACGCTCGACGCGGCCGTGCGACTCTACGAAGAAGCCTACGAGAGCACCGGGTTCTCGGCGTCCCGCACCGATCGTCCGTTCGGGTACCGGTTCCAGGTCGTGGGCGACGACACGATGACGTTCCGATCCACTCGGTTCGACGGACGGATGCAGGGCGAGGTCGAGGTCCCCGACGAGTACGTCGTGATGTGGACCTCGGACGGCGGCGGACGCGTGGACGTCGGTCGGCAGGAGGTCGACCTCGCGCCCGGCACGCCCCGGGTGTTCCCGACGCGTCGCCCCTTCGTGTTCGATCTCCAGGAGGTCCGACAGAGCCTGGTCCAGTTCGACCGCACGTACCTGGAGCGCGTCGCCGCCGAGGTGCACGGCACCCGGACCGGGCCCCTCGTGTTCGACCACACCGCAGCACCCCGACCGGAGGACCTGCGCGCCTGGAACGCGCAGGTGCAGCGTGCGGCAGCGATCGTGCTCGGTCCGGCGCCGCTCACCGAGCTGGCCCTCGCCGAGACGGTGCGCGAGACCGCCCTGGCGTTCCTCGACACGTTCCCGCACGAGACGATCGCCCCCGACGTCGCACTGCCCCAGGGAGCCACGGGGCGCGTCCGCGAGGCCGTGGAGTTCATGCACGCGTTCGCCCACACGCCGATCACGACCACGGACGTCGCGGCGCACGTCGGCCTGAGCGTGCGGGGCCTCCAGCAGGCTTTCCAGCGGCAGGTCGGCACGGCGCCGAACGCCCTGCTGCGGGGGATCCGACTGGACCGCGTGCACGAGGAGCTCCGGCGCGCGTCGGCGGGAGACCTGACGGTGGCGAGCGTGGCGCTGCGCTGGGGCTTCGCGCACCTCGGTCGGTTCTCGGCGGCGTACGCATCCCGCTTCGGGCAGTACCCGCGCGACACACTGCAGCAGCCCCGAGGCGCGGTCCCGCAGCCCTGACCGGGCGGGAGGTCGGCGTCACACCCGGGATCGGTGCGACGCGGTTCGCTACGCTGCCCCGGTGAGCAGACCGCGACCGTGGGTGATCGTCCCGGGCATCTGGAACTCGGGCCCGGACCACTGGCAGTCCGTCTGGGAGCGGGAGCAGCAGGACGAGCACGACGAGCGCGATCGGCGCGACCACCGGCAGCACGCCGCCGTCCGCATCGCCCCCACCTCGTGGAGCGACCCGGATCCCGACGACTGGCGCGCCGCGATCTCGACGGCCGTGGCCTCGTGCGCGGAGCCCCCGGTCCTCGTCGCCCACAGCCTCGGCGTCCTGGCCGTCGCCGACTGGCTCGCCACCACGGCGCATGCTCCCGCGCTCGTCGCCGGTGCCTTCCTCGTCGCCCCGCCCGACCCGCTCGGTGACTCGTTCCCGGACGAGGCACTGGGCTTCGTGACACCGCGCCAGGCGCCCCCGGCCCAGCGGGTCCCGACGCGCCTCGTCGTGAGCGACGACGACCCGTACTGCAGCGCGGACCGGGCCCTCCTGTTCGCCGAAGCGATGGGCGCAGAGGTCGTCCGTGTCGGTGCCCTCGGGCACGTGAACGTCGCCAGTGGTGTCGGTGCCTGGCCCGCGGGACGGGAACTGCTGCGGGTGTTCGAGGACGGCCTCCGCCCACGTCGGTGATCACGGGGCGCGACACGCCGCTCAATTCCGCTCCGATATGGCAGGCGGTGCAGCGACACTCCGGCGATGTCCCGCGTTCCTGCCCGCGCGATATTTATGCTTCGGACATGGAGACCCAGTCCGGCGCACGCACCCCGCTCGTGGACCCGTTCGGCCGCGAGCTCGAGGAGTGGCTCCGCGACGCACCAGCGACCCGTGCCCCGTACGTGCCGGACCTCGTCGTCCCGCCCGTCACCGGTCCGATGCAGCGTCCCGGCCATGCCGCGATCACCGCCGACGACGCGCCCGCGACTGCCGCCGTCTCCGCCGACGTGACCGCCGCCGCGACGACCGCTCCCGCGCACGTCGCCAGCCCGGCACCGGCCGACGAGACGACCCGGTCGGCACCCGTCGCGGCTCCGGCGTTCCGCCGCGACCGCGCCCGCCACGCCGCCGTCTGCGCCCCGTCGTTCCCGGAGCCGCCGGAGCGTCTGGCCCTGCGCATCGAGGACCTCGCCGTCGAGGTGTCGTCGTCCACGGGCCGCAGCACCATCGAGCGCATCGTCCTGCTCGAGGCCGAGGTCCGCCGCCGTGACGAGGACCTGGCGCGGCTCGCCGCGTGGGAGGCCACCGTCGCCGATTCCGACGACCCCGAGGTGACCGCCGCCCGCGCCTTCGCCCACACCGTCTTCGCCGACCTGCTCACCGACGCCGCCGCCGAGGCGGACCGACGTGACCGCGCCGCAGCCCGCCGCGCAGCGACCGCGCCCGTGGCGCCCGTCACCCGGCCGGCGCCCGTGCCGAGCCGCGCAGCACGGCACGTCCCCGCAGCGGCGCAGGCACCCGCACCGGAAGCCGCGGCGGTGGTGGAACTCGTCACCCCGGAACGCGACGAACCGGTCCGACCGGTGCTGGGCCTCCCGGCCGTGTCCCCGGTGTCGGCGGCCACGCGACCGACCCCGCTCGTCCTGCCCGCCACCGGGCCGACGGTCATCGACCGTGCGGCCTTCGCCGCCGCGCTCACCGCGCACCAGGGCGTCATCGCCAGCACGCCGGTCGTCCTGCCGGACGCCGTCGCCGCACCGGTCGTCCCCGCCCCCGTCGCGGACGCGGCAGAAGCCGACACCGACACCGACACCGACACGGCGGCGGAGCCGGCCCCGGCCGGCTGGTGGTCGCGACTCGTCGACCGGCTGCTCGGCCTGCTCGGTCGTCGCTGACGGCTCGCGGGTGCCCCGTGCGGGGCGGTCGCCTCGGTACACTGACGGGATGCCGACGCTCCGCGAACTCCAGGCCGTGATCGAGGACCTGTGGCCCGCCGCCGGTGCCGAGTCGTGGGACTCCGTCGGGCTCGTCGCGGGCGACCCGGACGCCACCGTCGAGCACGTGCACCTCGCCGTCGACGCGGTCCCGGCCACCGCCCGTGAAGCCGTCGAACTCGGCGCCGGGCTCCTGCTCACGCACCATCCGCTGCTGCTCCGCGGGGTGACGACGATCGCGGAATCGACCTACAAGGGCAGCGTCCTCGCGACCCTCGTGCGTGGCAGCAGCGCCCTGCTCGCGGCGCACACCAACGCCGACGTCGTGACGACCGGCACCTCGGCCGTCCTCGCCGATCGCCTCGGGCTCACCGAGCAGCGACCGCTCGACGCCGCAGCCGACCCCGACACGGGTATCGGCCGGGTCGGGGTGCTGCCCGAGGGGACGACCCTCGGCGCCCTCGCCCGGAAGCTCGTCGACCTGTTGCCGCCCACCGCGACCGGCGTCCGCGTCTCCGGTGACTTCGACCAGCACGTCCGCACCGTGGCGCTCTGCGCGGGTGCGGGCGACTCGCTGCTCGGCCATCCCGCCGTGCTCGACGCCGACGTGTACATCACGAGCGACCTGCGGCACCACCCGGCCTCGGAGTTCCGCGAGCAGGCGCTGCTCGGCGGCGGGCCGGCGCTCATCGACACCTCGCACTGGGCCACCGAGTGGCTCTGGCTCGACGTCGCCGCAGCGCAGCTGCGCACCCGGGCCGGGGTCCGCGTCAGCGTGAGCGACCTCCGCACCGACCCGTGGGACTTCGCCGTCCTGCCGGCCGCCGAACCCACCACCCCCACAGAAGGAGCTTGACCATGAAGGCAGCACCCGAGGACCAGGTCATCCTCCTCGACGTCCAGCGTCTCGACAACGACGTCACCCGCATCGCGCACCGCATCACGTCGTTGCAGAAGGGCGACCAGCTGACCGAGCTGAGCAAGCAGGCCGCGGCGCTCCGGAGCGAACTCGTCGCCGCCACCGGCGAGGTCGAGGACGCCGAGCGCGACCTCGCACGCCTGGAGTCCGACACCGCTGTGGCGCAGGCGCGCGTCGAACGCGACACCACGATGCTGCAGAACGTCGCCAACGCGAAGGACGCGGCCGGACTGCAGAGTGAGCTCGACTCGCTGCAGCGGCGCATCGGCGGCCTCGAGACCGCCGAACTCGAGATCATGGAGAACCTCGACGGACTCCGCGCCCGGGTCGGTGACATCGAGGCGAAGCTCGCCGACGTCGAGGCCGCTCGCGGTGGTCTGGTCGCCGAGCGCGACGCCGAGATCGCCCGACTCACCGCCGACCGCGAGTCCGCCGAGCAGGCCCGCGCCGACGTCGCCGCCAAGGTGCCGGCCGAGCTGCTCGCCCTGTACGACCGGCAGCGTGCGCGGTACGGCTTCGGTGCCTCGCTGCTGCAGGGCGGCGTGTCGACGGCGTCCGGCGTGGCGCTCAACAACTCCGACCTGCAGACCATCCGGCGGGCTGCGCCCGACGACGTGGTGCTGTGCCCCGACAGCGACGCGATCCTGGTGCGGACGGCCGAGTCCGGGCTGTAGACGCGAGCGACGTCCGGACAGGAGGCGCGGTGCCCGACGGCACCGCGCCTTCTGTTCGTTCGTGGGCTGGTCGCAACGCGTCGCGCGCGTGGCGCCGAGCGGTCACGAACTGTCGGCTGCCGACGTGCTGGCCGACAGTTGGCGACCACTCGGCGAACCTGAGCGGGGAGTCGTGACCGCGCGCGCCGAGCGCCCCGGTGCGAGCCAACGTGGCGAGGAGAAGGGGCGAATGGGCCGGCCGTACGCCGGGTTCTGTCCCGCCGCTTGCACGGCGGTGACGGCCATCTCTCTCGGACCGACGTTGCCGTCGGCCTCCAGCGGTCTACCCGAGGACTCGGCGAGCAGCCTCAACGTCCTCTGTCTGACCTTGCTCCGGGCGAGGTTTACCGAGCGGATCCGGTCACCCGGACCCCTGGTGGTCTCTTACACCACCGTTTCACCCTTACCGACGTTGCCGCCGGCGGTCTGCTTTCTGTGGCACTGTCTCGCGGATTGCTCCGGGTGGGTGTTACCCACCGCCCTGCTCTGTGGAGCCCGGACGTTCCTCGGCGCTCCCGGGGGAGCGACGCGACCGTCTCACCGACCCATTCGCTGGAGCGAGTCTACCCGGCTCCGCGGTGCCCGCTGCGAGGGGAGCCCCTCGCCAGGCGTACCTGATGAGAACGGGCGTCCCTGGTCAGAAGTTCCGACCAGGGACGCCCGATTCGACCAGGTACGCCCGACCAGCGCTAGACGCTGCGCGCTGCCAGGGTCGCGGCGCCGATGATGCCGGCGTTGTTGCGGAGCGTCGCGGGGATGATGTCGGCCTGCAGGTCGAGCAGCGGGAGGAACTCCTCGTACTGCTTCGAGACCCCGCCGCCGACGACGAAGAGCTCGGGGAGAGCAGCGCCTCGAGCGTCGAGTAGTACTTCTGCAGGCGCTTCGCCCAGTGCTTCCAGGACAGGTCGTCGCGCTCCTTGGCGGCGAACGAGGCGCGCGACTCGGCGTCGTGCCCCTCGATCTCCAGGTGCCCGAGCTCCGAGTTGACGATGAGCACACCGTCGTTGATGAGCGCGGTGCCGATGCCGGTGCCGAGCGTCGTCACGATGACCAGGCCGTCCTTGCCCTTGGCCGCACCGAACTGCTGCTCGGCGAACCCGGCGGCGTCGGCGTCGTTGACGAAGTGGATGGAGCGGCCGAGTTCCTTCTCGAACAGCGCCTCGGCCTCGAAGCCGATCCACTTCTTCGACACGTTCGCGGCGGACATCGTCTTGCCGTCCCGCACGATCGCCGGGAAACAGACCCCGACGGGGACGTCGTCACCGGGCGCGAGCTCACCGATGATCTCCTTGACCACCGCCGTGATGTCCTGGGGCTTCCCGCCCTCGGGCGTGGCCTTCTTGATGCGGTCCGTGGTGAGGGCGCCGGACGCGACGTCGACGATCGCGCCCTTGATGCCCGTACCACCGATGTCGACGCCGACTGCGAGGGAGGTCATGAGGTTGTCGTGCCTTTCGGTTGCCTGCCGGAGGTGTCCGGTCAGGAGACGGTGAGGAGCTCCGCGCCGCGTTCGGTGACGACGAGGGTGTGCTCGAACTGCGCGGTCCACGACTTGTCACGGGTCGAGACCGTCCAGTCGTCAGAC
Source organism: Curtobacterium poinsettiae (assembly GCF_025677645.1). NCBI lineage: Bacteria > Bacillati > Actinomycetota > Actinomycetes > Micrococcales > Microbacteriaceae > Curtobacterium > Curtobacterium flaccumfaciens. Next base: position 2,237,964 of record NZ_CP106879.1, read on the forward strand.
CAGATGTCGGCGTCGATGCCGCCGAGCGTGAGCATGGGTTCGATGGTGAACACCATGCCGGGTTCGATCACCGTGTCGTACTGCGGTGCGTCGTAGTGGGGGATGATCAGGCCGGAGTGGAACGCCCGACCGACGCCGTGTCCGGTGTAGTCGCGGACGACGCCGTAGCCGAAGCGCTTCGCGTACGCCTCGATGGCGCGACCGATCACGTTGACCTGCCGCCCCGGTGCGACGGCCTTGATGCCGCGGCGCAGTGCCTCTTCGGTGCGGGTGACCAGGTCCGACACCTCGGGCGCGGCGTGTCCGACGACGAAGGTGCGGTTCGTGTCGCCGTGCATGCCGTCCTTGTAGGCGGTGATGTCGATGTTGACGAGGTCGCCCTCCTGCAGGACGGTGTCGTCGGGGATGCCGTGGCAGATGACCTCGTTCAGGCTCGAGCACAGCGACTTCGGGTAGCCGCGGTAGCCGAGGGTGGAGGGGTAGGCGCCGTGCGCGACGACGAACTCGTGCCCGATCCGGTCCAGTTCGTCGGTGGTCACACCCGGGCGGATGGCCTCGCCGACGGCGTCGATGGCCTGCGACGCGATGCGTCCGGCGACCCGGATGCGCTCGACCTCGTCCGGTGTGTAGGTGTCACCGAGACCGTGCTCGTGGGGCTCGACCTTCCCGACGTACTCCGGACGCTCGATGTCCTTCGGGACGGCGCGGTGCGGGGAGATGCGGCCGGCGGTCAGGTGTCCGTGTTCGTCCCGGGGCATGCGGACCACTCTAGCCGCGGCGCGACGCGCCGAACGCAACCGCCCCAGGGGGGCGAGCCGACGGGGTGGGCGTGACTGTCTGGAGGCCCGGTGCCGGTCCGCCGGACCGGCACCGGGCCTCCAGGCGCGCCGAGCCTCGGACCGGCGGACAGAATCCGGTAGGCGCGACATGGAAGCCGTCCGGGGAGCCGAGGCTCGGCGCGGAGCCGCCCGGTTGCCGGTCCGTCGGGTCCGCGACGTGGGTACGGTGGGCGGCATGAGCGAAGAACGCATCGAGTCCCAGTGGTGGTTCAACGACAAGACCGGCCAGGTCGAGCAGGGCCCGCAGTCGCCGCAGCGCGACCGGATCGGCCCGTTCGCGACGCGCGAGGAGGCGCAGCACGCGCTCGACCGCATCGCCGCGAACAACGAGAAGTGGGACGCCGAGGACCGCTGAACACCGTGGCCGGCGCCCCGGTGACGGCGCGTCGCACGGCCCCGCGCACACCGCCGGACCACTAGCCTGGGACGAGGCCCGCCAGCGGCCACCCGATACACGGAAAGGTCGTGCATGGACAAGCAGACGGACTTCGTGCTCCGCACCATCGAGGAGCGCGGCATCAAGTTCATCCGACTCTGGTTCACGGACGTCATCGGGACGCTGAAGTCGGTGGCGATCGCCCCGGCCGAGGTCGAGGGCGCGTTCGCCGAGGGCATCGGGTTCGACGGCTCCGCGATCGAGGGCCTCACCCGTTCGTACGAGGCCGACGTCCTGGCGCACCCGGACCCCTCGACGTTCCAGATCCTGCCGTGGCGCGGCGAGATCGACCCCACCGCGCGGATGTTCTGCGACATCACGACACCGGACGGGCAACCCGCCGTGGCGGACCCCCGCAACGTGCTGAAGCGCACCCTGGCGCGGGCGAGCGACCGTGGGTTCACGTTCTACACGCACCCCGAGATCGAGTTCTACCTGCTGAAGAGCCGCGAGTGGAAGGACGGCGGCCCGCAGCCCGTCGACCAGGCCGGCTACTTCGACAACGTCCCCGGCGGCAGCGCGCACGACTTCCGCCGCCGGTCGGTCCGGATGCTCGAGGACCTCGGCATCTCGGTCGAGTTCTCGCACCACGAGGCCGGCCCCGGGCAGAACGAGATCGACCTCCGCTACGCCGACGCGTTGACGATGGCGGACAACATCATGACCTTCCGCACCGTCGTGAAGGAGGTGGCGATCGAGCAGGGCGTCTACGCGACCTTCATGCCGAAGCCGATCTCGGGCCAGCCCGGTTCCGGCATGCACACCCACGTCTCGCTGTTCGAGGGCGACCAGAACGCCTTCTACGAGGCCGGTGGCCAGTACCAGCTGTCGCAGACGGCCAAGCACTTCATCGCCGGCGTACTCAAGCACGCGCCGGAGATCACCGCGGTGACGAACCAGTTCGTCAACTCGTACAAGCGGCTCTGGGGCGGCGACGAGGCCCCGTCCTTCGTCACCTGGGGCCACAACAACCGCTCGGCACTGGTGCGCGTGCCGCTCTACAAGCCGAACAAGGGCCAGTCCTCACGGATCGAGTACCGCGGGATCGACTCGGCAGCGAACCCCTACCTGGCGTACTCGCTGCTGCTCGCCGCCGGCCTCAAGGGCATCGAGGAAGAGTACGAACTCCCCGCCGAGGCCGAGGACAACGTGTGGAGCCTCAGCGACTCGGAGCGCCGCGCCCTGGGCTACAGCCAGCTGCCCGCGAGCCTCGACCACGCCCTGAGCCTCATGGAGGACTCGGAGCTGGTGGCCGAGACCCTCGGCGAGCAGGTGTTCAACTTCGTGCTGCTCAACAAGCGGCAGGAGTGGAAGCGCTACCGCGACCAGGTCACCCCGTTCGAGCTCGACACCAACCTCGGCGCGCTCTAGAACCGAGCGCCCTGACCCCTCGGGAGCACGTTCCACATGACCGGTCGGACGACGACGTCACGTTCGGAGCTGGCCCGTCTGGGGTTCGCGGAGCTGTCGGAGAGCCTCGAGCGGGCTGCCGACCTGGAGGCCCGGTTCGGCCCCGACCTGCCGCTGCCGTTCGCCGGGTCTGCCGCGCTCTGGGGCGGCACCGCTGATCCGGACGGTGCCCTGCGGATGCTCGAGCGGCTGCTCGAGCGCGCGCCGGACGAGCTCCGCCCCGTCCTGACGGACGACGCAGCGACCGAGCGTCTGATCCGCCTGCTCGGTGCCTCGATCGGCCTCGGGGAGTTCCTGCACCGTCGTCCGGCCGAGCTGGCACTGCTGCTCGAGCCGGTCGGTGAACCGTGGTCGCAGGAGCGGTACACGGCGTCGCTGACCGAGGCGGTCGACGGTGCCACGGGTGAGGACGCCCGGATGCGCCTGCGTGTGCGCTACCGCCGGCACCTGGCCCAGATCGCCCTGTTCGACGTGCTGCACCCCGTGCCGACGGACGCGTTCCCGGCGGTCGCGGCCGGCCTCGCCGACCTTGCCGGAGCCACCCTCGACGCCGCGGTCGACATCGCCCGGCGCGAGGTCCCGTTCCCCGCGGCCGACGTCGCGGCGACCCCTCTCGCGGTGATCGCCATGGGCAAGGCCGGCGCACGCGAACTCAACTACGTCAGCGACGTCGACGTCATCTTCGTCACCGAGCCCACCGACGACGTCCCCACCGACCGGGCGGTGCTCGTCTCCACTCGCATCGCGATCGCCGCGATGCACGCGATCACCGACCTCGCCGCCGAACCGGCGCTGTGGGAGGTCGACGCGAACCTCCGGCCCGAGGGCAAGGACGGCGCACTCGTCCGCACGCTCGACTCGCACGTGGCGTACTACGAGCGCTGGGCGAAGGGGTGGGAGTTCCAGGCGCTGCTCAAGGCCCGCCCGATCGCGGGGTCCGCCGACCTCGGCGCCCGGTACGCCGAGGCCGTCGCGTCGTTCGTGTGGAACTCCGCCACCCGGCCGGGGTTCGTCGAGTCGGTGCAGCGCATGCGCGAGCGGGTGACCGAGCACATCCCCGACGCCGACGTCGACCGGCAGCTCAAGCTCGGCCCCGGTGGCCTGCGGGACGTCGAGTTCACCGTGCAGCTCCTGCAGCTCGTGCACGGCCGTGACGACCCGTCCGTCCGGGTGCGGTCGACGCTCGAAGCCATGGACGCCCTGACCGACGCCGGGTACGTCGGGCGCGCCGAGGCCGCTCGGTTCGGGCCGGACTACGCCCTGCTCCGGGTGCTCGAGCACCGCATCCAGCTCCGGCGCATGCAGCGGACGCACCTCATGCCCTCCGACGAAGAGGAGTTGCGGGTGCTCGCCCGGTCGAGCGGTGTCGCGGCGTCCGCCCCGGCGCTCGAGGCCCGTTGGCGTGCCGTGAAGCTCGAGGTCCGCGGGCTGCACGAGCGCCTGTTCTACCGGCCGCTGCTGTCGGCCGTAGCCTCCACCGAGGACGAGATCGTCCTGACCAACGACCAGGTCGTCGACCGGCTCGCCGGTGTCGGGTTCGTCGACCCCGCCGGTGCCGTCGGCCACATCCGCGCCCTGACGCAGGGCACGAGCCGGCGCGCGGCGATCCAGCGGAACCTGCTCCCCGTGCTCCTGCGCTGGATGGCCGAGGGGCCGGCACCCGACCGTGCGCTGCTGGCCTTCCGCCGGCTGAGCGACAGGCTGGGGGAGTCGAGCTGGTTCCTCCGCATGCTGCGCGACTCGTCCGGCGCCGCGCACTCGCTCACCACGGTGCTGTCCGAGTCGGCGTTCCTGTCCGGGCTGCTCGAGCGGTTCCCCGAGGCGGTGGCCTGGCTCGACGAACCCGAGGCGCTCCTGCGTCCGCGGCCGATCAACGCCCTGCTCGCCGAGATGACCGCGACCACCGCCCGGCACGGCGACGACGTCGACGGCTCCGCGGCGCTGCTCCGGTCGGCTCGACGTCGGGAGACGCTGCGGCTCGGCATGGCCGCCGTGCTGGGCTCGCTCGACGTCGACGGTCTGGGCCCGGCCCTGAGCGATGTCACCGAGGCCACCCTCGCCGGCGCCCTCGCGCTCGCCCGCCGTGACGCCCCCGAGGGCTTCGAGTTCGGGATCATCGCGATGGGCCGGTACGGCGGGCGGGAGCTCGGCTTCGGCTCGGACGCCGACGTGCTGTACGTCTACCGCGCATCCGAACTGGCCCCCGAGGTCGCGTCCCGGACCGCCCAGACCATCGTGCGTGAGCTCAACCGCCTGACCGAGGACACCATCCACCCGCTCGACCTCGACATCGACCTGCGCCCCGAGGGCAAGAACGGTCCCGTCGTGCGGACGCTCGAGTCCTACGGCGCCTACTACGCCCGCTGGTCGCTCACGTGGGAGGCGCAGGCGCTCCTCCGCGCCCGCGGGGCCGTCGGCGACGCGCAGCTCCTCCGTGACTTCGAGCACCTCGCCGACCGCACCCGGTACCCGGAGCGGATCGACGACCACCAGGTGCGCGAGGTCCGTCGCATCAAGGCCCGCGTGGAGTCGGAGCGGCTGCCCCGCGGTGCCGATCCGGCACGACACCTCAAGCTCGGCCGGGGATCGCTCAGCGACGTCGAGTGGTTCGTCCAGCTCCTGCAGCTGCAGCACGCGCTCGAGATCCCGTCGCTCCGGACCACCTCGACGCTCGAGGCGCTCGACGCCGCGGTCGACGCCGGACTCGTCGGCGCCGAGGACGGCGAGCGGCTCGGGGCCGCCTGGCGCTTCGCGTCGCGCACCCGCAGCGCCCTCGTGCTGTGGTCCGGGAAGACCACCGACGTCCTGCCCGTCGACCGCGTCCAGCTCGAGGGCGTCGCCCGTCTGATGGAGTACCCGCCGGGTTCTGCGAGCCACCTCGAGGACGACTACCTCGGCGTCACGCGGCGCGCCCGACAGGTGTTCGAGCGCGAGTTCTACGGCGCCTGACCCGCCCGCGACGCCGCGTCCGACCCGCCGGCGACGCCGCGTCCGACCCGCCGCGGACGCAGCGCCCGACCGCCGCCGACGCAGCGCCGAGCGTCCCGCGACACGCCCGAGCGTCCGCGGACGGACCCGACCTGAGCAGCCGTCGAAGGTTAATTCTCCGTGTCGCACGACGTCCCCCGACGACACCCTCTTCGTACCCCTGTTTGAAACGGAGCCCGGCTCGTTACCGTGCCGTGACCGAACTCCCACCGGACCGCCAGGGGGCCGTTTCCGACGTCGCCCGACACGCCGTGCGACCCGGCGCTGACCGGGGATTTCTGTCGGAGCCGACCCGTGCCTCCGGGCCGCACCTGTCGCCCATCCGACGGAGCAGGCGTCGAGGTGTGGTCCGCAGGAGTGCTGTCAGCACCACGGGGGACCGCTCCGACCGGTCGAGCGGGGGACCGGTGTGTACCCCGTAACGCGCCCGTAACGCCCCCGGACGGGGGCCGCGTTGCGCGCGCGTTCAGGTTCTGCATCAATTGCATCACCCGAACCGGCCCTGATTCCCCGATGAAGCGGAATCTCCACCTCGAACGTTGAAGCAGGGATCAGTGTTCACCTTCATTCTGCAGATCAGGCAGATGGTCGAAGGGCACCCCGAGTTCTACCTGTTCGCCGTGTACTCCGCGGTGATCTGGTTGCTCTGGTTGCTCAAGGTCGTCATCTCCGCCCGCTACCGCCCCTTCACCGGCACCTTCGTCGGTACCACCAGCGTCGTCGTCCCCGTCGTGGACGAACCGCTCGACCTCTTCCGCGACGTCATCGGACGCATGGTCGAGCAGCAGCCCGGCGAGATCATCGTCGTCATCAACGGTGCTCGCAACGAGGCGCTCGAGGAGGTCTGCGACGAGTTCGCCCCGCTCGTCCGCTGGACCCACACGCCCATCCCGGGCAAGCGCAACGCCGTCAAGGTCGGCACCGAGATGTCCAACGGTGACATCACCGTGCTGGTCGACTCGGACACCGTCTGGACCCCCGGCGCGCTCGAGGAACTCCTCAAGCCGTTCGCCGACGAGTCCGTCGGTGGCGTCACGACCCGGCAGCGCATCCTCGAACCGGAGCGCAGCTGGATCACCCGCTGGGCCGACTGGCTCGAGAACTCGCGAGCGCTCTACTCGATGCCGGCACAGAGTGTCCTCGGGCAGATCGGCTGCCTGCCCGGGCGAACCATCGCGTTCCGCCGGAGCATCCTCATGCGGGTGATGGACCGGTTCATGCACGAGAAGTTCATGGGCGTGTTCCTCGAGGTCTCGGACGACCGGACGTTGACGAACCTCACGCTCAAGGAGGGGTACCGGACGGTCTACCAGTACACGTCGCTGGTCTACACGGATGCCCCGCTGCAGGTGAAGAAGCTGTTCAAGCAGCAGCTCCGCTGGGCCCGCGGCTCGCAGTACAACACGCTGCGGATGCTGCCGTGGATGCTCGGCCACGCCCCGGTCCTGGCGGCGTTCTTCATCACCGACATCATCCTGCCGTTCATGCTCTTCGGCGTGATCGCAGGCTGGATCTACCGTGCCTTCACCGGCCAGGGCGAGAACCTGTACCAGGGCATCTTGTCGCAGTACGGCTTCTCGACCGGGTTCGTCTACGTCGCGGCGCTCATGGTGATCTCGAGCGTGCTGAGCATGGCGATCCGCCAGATGCGGCACCTGTCCGAGAAGCCGAGCGACTTCTTCCGCCTGCCGATGTTCATCATCGTGTCGACGTTCTTCCTGATGCCGATCCGGCTCATCGGCTTCTTCCGCCTGGCGCACGCGTCCGGCTGGGGGACCCGAGCCGGCGCCTACGCCGGTGGTCCGATGCAGGAGGACCCGGCGGACGCCGTCCAGCCGCTGTCCGCCACGGCGCAGATCCCGGTCAGCCCGATCGACGCCGAACGCGCCCGCACGAACGGTGCGGACGCAGGTTCGGCGGGCTCGGGGTCAGGTCTGCCCGCTCCGCTCGAGACCGTCGACCAGGTGGCCGTCGACCGTGCGTTCGACGAGCTCTTCGGCGCCGACGCGGCGACCAACTCCACCACCACCGTGCTCGCCACCCGCCGCGAGGCCGCTGCCGCGGTTGCGCAGCAGGAGGCCCAGCGAGCAGCCGCGCCGGCCTCCGCCCGAGCCCGCCGGTACAACCCGTACGCAGCGATCCCGTACGTGATCGGCATCGCGATCTTCGCCCTGGAGGCGTTCCTCATTGTCTGACATCATCCGTTCCTCGAGTGCTTGGTGGGCGCAGTCCAGCAAGCACGCCCGCCGGACGGCCATCGGCACGACGGCCATCGTGCTGGCGCTCGGCCTCATCACCTGGTCGGTGTGGATCTCGCCCACCGGCCCCGTCTCGACCGCCGTGCACCAGGCACTCGGCGTCGAGGCGCCGAAGGCCAAGAAGGTGTCCGCCGCCGAGCTGCAGACGCAGCTCGACGCCGCCCAGGAGCGCATCTGGTCGCTCGAGGGCAAGCTCGACTCCCGCACCGCCCAGGCCGGGTCGCGCGGCGACCAGATCTCGGAACTCAAGGCGCAGATCGCGTCGCTGCAGTCCCAGCTCGGTGCCGCGAAGGGCTCGGGAGGCTCGTCCGACGTCAACGCCGCGGGTTCCGGCAGCGGTGGCTCGGGTTCCGGCGGGCCCGGTGCCGCGTCGGCAGGTGGGTCCGGTTCGGGCTCGGGCTCGTCCGACAACGGGTCCGGCAGCGGCTCGGGTTCCGGCAACGGATCCGGGTCTGGTTCGGGCAACGGTGGCGGCTCGAAGCCGAACCCCGGTCCCTCGACCGACCCGGGTACCACCCCGGTCGTCACGCCGACCAAGGCCGAGATCCTCGGTCAGCAGTCTCGCTGGTACGGCCTGTACACCGCGCAGTCCCCGTTCAACTGGGCCGAGTACGACGAGGTCTCCCGTCAGGTCGGCACCGCGTCGAACATGACCGGCTTCTTCCAGGGCTTCGACCAGGAGTTCAACGCCAGCGCGGTGCAGCGCTCCTGGGCCAACGGTCGCGTCCCGCTCATGACGTGGGAGACGGTGCCGGCGCAGACCGGCAACGACCAGAAGTACGTCCCCGGGTACACCAACGAGGACATCTCCGGCGGGTCGTTCGACGCCTACCTGACCAAGTACGCGAAGGCGCTGGCGGCCAACGGGCAGCCGATGGTCATCCGTCTCGACCACGAGATGAACGGCTCCTGGTACAACTGGTCCGAGGGCGACGCCCAGAAGAACCCGGCCGGCTCCTACAAGAAGATGTGGCAGCACGTGCACGACGTCTTCCAGGCGAACGGTGCGAACAAGTACGTCATCTGGGACTGGTCCCCGAGCCGCATCGACAAGCTCGGCAACCCGAAGTACCAGACGCTCGACTACATGCAGCAGTACTACCCGGGTGCGGACTACGTGGACTGGGTCGGCATGAGCGGCTACTACCGCGACGCCACCGAGCAGCCGACGTTCGCCACGACCTTCGGAGCGACGCTCGCGCAGCTCCGGCAGATCGCGCCGGGCAAGGGCATCATGCTCAACGAGATCGGGGCGACCGAGACCGGCACGAGTGTCGCGAACCCGCAGAAGACGCAGTGGATCAACTCGCTCTTCGATGCCCTGGCGGACCCCGCCAACAAGGACATCGTCGGCTTCGCGTACTTCAGCGAGACGGCCACCACCATCATCGACGGCAAGCGCACCACGAACGACTGGCGTCTCAACTCCCGCGCCGATTCCCTGAAGGCCTTCGCCGAGGGCATCAAGCGCAACGACATCGACTACGACCTGCAGGAGGTCACGCAATGAGCGAGTCCAAGAAGTCGACCGCATCGGCCGACACCCGCCCCGCACCCGTCATCAGCGTCATCGGCACCGGCTACCTCGGCGCCACCCACGCGGCCGCCATGGCCGAGATGGGCTTCGAGACCATCGGTGTCGACATCGACCCGTCGAAGCTCGCCGCGCTGTCCGCCGGTGAGGTCCCGTTCTTCGAGCCCGGGCTGCCGGAGCTCATCACGAAGCACGTCGCCAGCGGCAAGCTCCGCTTCACCGCCGACATCGCCTCGGCCGTCGCCGCTGCGGACGTCCACTTCGTCTGCGTCGGCACCCCGCAGAAGGCCGGGTCGCACGCCGCGAACCTGGCCTACGTCGAGAGCGCCACGCGCGGCGTCGCCGAGAACCTCACCCACCCGGGCCTCATCGTCGGCAAGTCGACGGTCCCGGTCGGGACGGCATCGCGACTCCGCGGCATCGTCCGCGAGTTCACCCCCGCCGGCATCGACGCGGAACTCATCTGGAACCCCGAGTTCCTGCGTGAGGGCAAGGCCGTCGAGGACACCCTGCACCCCGACCGTCTGGTCTGGGGCGGAGCCTCCGAAGCCGCCGACGCCGTGATCCGCGAGGTCTACGCCGCGCCCATCGGCGAGGGCACCCCGGTCATCACCACCGACCTCGCCACCGCGGAGCTCGTCAAGGTGAGCGCCAACGCGTTCCTCGCCACGAAGATCTCGTTCATCAACGCGATCTCCGAGATGTGCGCGATCACGGGAGCGGACGTGTCCACGCTCGCCGACGCCCTCGGCCACGACGCCCGTATCGGCCGGAAGTTCCTGAACGCCGGCCTCGGCTTCGGTGGTGGCTGCCTGCCGAAGGACATCCGGGCCCTCATGTACCGCGCGAACGAGATCGGTGCGGGCCAGGTCGTCGGCCTCATGCAGCAGGTCGACGAGATCAACATGGGGCAGCGCCAGCGGGTCATCGACATGGCGATCGACTCGGCCGGGGGATCGGTGCTCAACCGTCGCGTGGCCGTCATCGGCGCCGCGTTCAAGCCCCTGACCGACGACGTCCGGGACTCCCCGGCGCTCAACGTCGCCGCGGCGCTGCACCTCCGCGGCGCCCAGGTGACGCTCTGGGACCCCGAGGCGATGGAGCCCGCGAAGCGCTCGTTCCCGACGCTGAGCTACGCCGCCTCGATGACGGACGCGATCGAGGGCGCCGACGTCGTCCTCGTGCTCACCGAGTGGGACGACATCATCACCGCCGACCCGGTCGCCCTCGGTGACCTCGTCGGGCGCCGCGTCGTCATCGACGCGCGCAACTGCCTCCCGGTCTCCGACTGGGTGAAAGCGGGGTGGACCGTCCGTTCCCTGGGACGTCCCACGCCGGTCACGGGTGCACCCGTGAGCGTCGCAGCGGGGACGAACGACGCGTTGGCCACGAGCCGCTAGTCACCGTTCGCGAGACGGGGTCCGTGCCGGGCGGCGCGGGCCCCGTTCCCGTGCACCCGGGGAGTGCCTTGTCGATCCGGGCGCACCTGGTCGGATCGGGCGTACCTGGTCGGAAGTTCTGACCAGGTACGCCCGATCCCGCTTTCCAGTCCAGCTGCGATGGGAAGGAACGCGCGTCGCGACCGCCTGGAGGCCCGACGCCCGCCCGCCGGACCGGCACCGGGCCTCCAGGCGGTCGCGTCCGCACCCCGCGCGCACGGTGGCAGCGTCCCCTCGCGAACGCGACAGGATCCCGCGGAACGTTCGCGACGTTCTGTCGCTCTCGCGAGTGCGAGCGCCGAGGCCGTCAGCGCGCTGTCGCTCTGGCCACACGCACGAAGGGCCCCGCACCTGACGGTGCGGGGCCCTTCGTGTGGTTGTCAGCGAGACTCAGACGCCGAAGTACAGCTCGTACTCGAACGGGTGCGGGCGCTGGGCCAGCGGGAGGATCTCGTTCTCGCGCTTGTAGTCGATCCAGGTCTGGATGAGGTCCTCGGTGAAGACGTTGCCCTTCGTGAGGAACTCGTGGTCCGCCTCGAGCGCGTCGAGCGCCTCGTCGAGCGAGCCGGGGACCTGGGGGATGCCCTTGGCCTCCTCCGGGGGGAGCTCGTAGAGGTCCTTGTCGACCGGCTCGTGCGGCTCGATGCGGTTCTGGATGCCGTCGAGGCCCGCCATCAGCTGCGCGGCGAAGGCGAGGTACGGGTTTCCGGAGGCGTCGGGCGCGCGGAACTCGATGCGCTTGGCCTTCGGGTTGGTGCCCGTGATCGGGATGCGGATCGCCGCCGAGCGGTTGCCGGCCGAGTAGACCAGGTTGACCGGGGCCTCGAAACCCTTGACCAGACGGTGGTACGAGTTGATCGACGGGTTGGTGAAGGCGAGCAGCGCCGGGGCGTGCTTCAGGATGCCGCCGATGTACCAGCGGGCGAGGTCCGACAGACCGCCGTAGCCGTTCTCGTCGTAGAAGAGCGGCTTGCCGTCGGACCAGAGCGACTGGTGGGTGTGCATGCCCGAGCCGTTGTCGCCGAAGAGCGGCTTCGGCATGAACGTGGCGACCTTGCCCCACTGGTCGGCCGTGTTCTTGACGATGTACTTGAACTTCAGGATGTCGTCCGCGGCGTGGACCATCGTGTCGAACTTGTAGTTGATCTCCTGCTGGCCGCCGGTGCCCACCTCGTGGTGCGAGCGCTCGAGCTCGAAGCCGGCGTCGATCAGCTTGAGGGTGATGTCGTCGCGCAGGTCGGCGGTCTTGTCGACCGGCGACACGGGGAAGTAGCCGCCCTTGTACGGGGTCTTGTTGGCGAGGTTGCCGCCCTCTTCGTCACGACCGGTGTTCCAGGCGCCCTCTTCGGAGTCGACGGCGTAGAAGGACTCGTTCTGCGTGACCGAGTAGCGGACGTCGTCGAAGATGTAGAACTCGGCCTCGGGGGCGAAGAACGCGGTGTCCGCGATGCCCGTCGACGCGAGGTACTTCTCGGCCTTCTTCGCGACCTGGCGCGGGTCGCGGCCGTAGATCTCACCGTTCCGCGGGTTGTAGATGTCGAAGATCATGATGAGCGTGCGCTCGGCGCGGAACTGGTCGACGTACGCCGTGGTGACATCGGGGATCAGCTGCATGTCGGACTCGTGGATCGACGCGAACCCACGGATCGAGGAGCCGTCGAACAGCTGGCCGACCGAGAAGAAGTCCTCGTCGACGGTGGATGCCGGGATGTTGAAGTGCTGCTGCACACCGGGCAGGTCCGTGAAGCGGATGTCGAGGAACTTGACGTCGGTGTCCTTGATGAAGGCCAGGACCTCGGAGGAATCGCTGAACATGGGGCCGATCTCCAATGGGTTGGGTGATGTCGGAGGCACCGGTCAAGGCACCTCCGACGAGGCTATTGACACGGGGTTTCCCGGACATGACTGGTTTGTTTCGGGCGTGTTACGCCCGGACCGTCGCCTACGCTGGGGACCATGGCCCGCAGCACTCCCAGTCCGTCCGCGCCCTCCGAGCACCCGGACGGATGGCCGGGGAAGGACCTCGGGCTGCCCGAGTCCGGGCCCCGGAGTGTCGGGCGGATCGGCCGGCGGGTCGTCGCGCTGCTGATCGACGGTGCGCTGGCCGACCTGGTCGCCTACGTCACCGGTGTGTGGTCGCCGGTGAACGGTTCGGGCGACATCGCGCACTCCTGGGTGCAGATCGCCATCTTCGCCGTGCTGCAGATCGTCTTCATCTGCCTGCTGTCCGGGTCGTTCGGCCACATCTGCGTCGGACTCCGGGTCGTGCCCATGCGCGGGGGCTACGTGGGGGTGTGGCGGCCGATCCTCCGGACGGTGCTGCTCTGCCTGGTGGTCCCGGCGCTCATCATCGACCGCGACAGCCGGGGCGCGCACGACCGCATCGCCGGGACGGTGCTCGTCCGGCGCTGATCGTGGCTGGCCGGGGTGCGGCGAGCGGGCCGTGCCTGTCGTCCGCGCCGTCGCACCGTGCGAGGTTGCTCATCCGGTGCGAGCATGCCCGCCCGGTGCGCCGTCGGAGTCCCGCACCGAGCCGACAACCTCGCACGGTTCTCCGAAGGTCGCACGGTGCAGGCCTCGCGAACACCGACGCCCCGCGGTCACTCCACGCTCAGACACTCCACGCTCAGACGACGACGCCCCCGACCGGATCTGGTCGGGGGCGTCCTGGTGTACGGAGGGCTCGGGTCAGCGCGGCCGTCCGGCGCGGGCCCGCATCGGGTCCATGCCCTTCGGGATCGAGGCCGCAGGGCTCTGGGTCAGCGAGTCGAGACGGTTCGCGACCGCCAGGACCTCGTTGCGGTTGAGCGACTTCTTGAGCTTGTTCATGGCACGGGGCAGCTTGTGCAGCGTCAGGCTCTCACCGGTGCCGTCTCCCACGTGCAGCACGTGCACGGCGACGTTCGGGACGATGCGCTGGACCTTGCGGCGCTCCTCGTCGACCTGGCGGTTGAGGTTGCCGCGCTGGCCCTCGGTGATCAGGACCACTCCGGGGCGACCCACGGCGCGGTAGACCGCTGCCTGCGAGCGACCGTGCACCGCGACGGGCATCTCGCTCGAGCGCCACTGGCGACGGAGCGAGTTCGACAGCACGGCACCGACCGCGCCGGGCTGGCCTTCGATCTGGGAGTACGCGGCACGCTCTGCCAGGCGGCCGAGCACGATGAGGAAGAGCAGCACACCGAGCAGCACACCGGCGACGATCCACAGGACGATCGCGAGCCAGTTCTGCCCCGGCAGGAGCAGCGCCAGCAGGACACCGAGGACGACCGGACCGACGAAGGCGAGGGCGAACCACCAGACCGACGACGGATCGGCCTTCCGGGTCATCTGGAAGACCTGGAACATCTGCTTGAGACGCCCCGGCTCCTTCGCCTTCTTGTCTGTGGAAGAGCTGCGTGCCATGCGAACAGGATACGGCCTCCGTGCGCCAGGGGAGACCGTCGCGTGTCCGGCTGTGCGCGAACACGTCTTGTCCACAGGTGGTGCAGGAGAGCCTGGAGGCCCACCGCGCCACGGCCACGCTGGTCACCATGGAGACGAGCACCGACCACCACCCGGATCGCTGGATCGCGACCGGCAACGAGCACGACGAGCACGAGGTGCTCACCTGGGTCGCCGACCGCTCCGCGGCCGCCGAGCGGCACCTCGTCCCGGTGGCCGCGGTCGGTCGGACCGCGACGGGGCGTCTCGTCGTCGACCTCGACCGGCCGACCGGTACGTCGCTCGTGCCGGCGCTCGACCGGCTCGGCACCCCGACCACCGGGGCCGCGGTGACCCTGACGGTCCCGCTCCTCGAGCTCCTGGTGGCGGTGCACGACGGCGCGGTCCTGCTCGGTCCCGCCGGCATCGACGACGTGCTGGTGGACGACTCCGGTGCCGTCGTGCTCTGCGACCGCCCGACGAGCGCGACGAACCCGACCGACGAAACCGACGCGACGACCCCGCCGCGCCCCGCGCACCCGGCGGATGCGACCCGGACCCTCGTGCTCGCGGCTCGGACCGTGTGGGACCGTGTCGACCCGGCCGACCCTGCCCAGGCCCCGGTGCTCGGAGCGTTGCAGGACGCCCTCGACGGTGACGGGCCGAGCGCACGAGCAGCGCTCGACGTCGTCCGTGCCGCCGCCGCGCCCCGGCCGTTCCGCTGGACCCCTGTGCCGAGCGACCTCGTGTTCGCCGAACCGCCGACACCGGACGGGCAGGACGGACTGCTCGAGCGTCTCCGCGACGTGGTCGAGCACGGGGTCCCGCTCGGAGCCGATCGACGACTCCCGCTCCGCCGTGTGCTCGTGGGGCTCGTCGTCGCCGTCGGGTCGGTGGTCGCCGCCCTGACCCTGCTCGGCGGGGGGTGACGCGATGGGTGACGCGGCGGGTGACGCGGTAGATGACGTCGCCCCCGGAACGGGAACGGCCCCGGCTCCCACGAGGGGAACCGGGGCCGTCGGCCGTGCTGCTGGGATCAGTACCCGAGGTTCGGGGCGAAGTTGCCCTCTTCGAGACGGTTCTTCACCGCGACGAGGTACCGCGAGGCGTCCGCGCCGTCGATGATCCGGTGGTCGTACGACAGTGCCAGGTAGACGAACGAGCGGATGGCGATGGCCTCCTGGCCGTCGACCTTCACGACCGCCGGGCGCTTCGTGACGATGCCGGTGCCGAGGATCGCCGACTGCGGCAGGAACACCACGGGGGTGTCGAACAGCGCGCCACGCGAACCGGTGTTGGTCAGCGTGAACGTGCCGCCGGCCAGCTCGTCGGGCTTCAGCTGGTTGTTCCGGGTGCGCTCGGCGAGGTCCGCGATGGACTTCGAGAACTGCGCCAGGTCCAGCGAGGCCGCGTCCTTGATGACCGGGGTCAGCAGGCCGCGCTCGGTGTCCACCGCGATGGAGACGTTCTCGGTCTCCGGGTAGACGATCTCGTCGCCCTCGACCGTGGAGTTGATCTTCGGGTGGGCCTTCAGCGCCTCGGACGCCGCGAGGGCGAAGAACGGCATGAAGGAGAGCTTCGAGCCGGTCTTCTCGAGGAACTCCGCCTTGTGCGCGTCGCGGAACTGCGCCACCTTCGTGACGTCGACCTCGACGACGCTCGTGAGCTGCGCGGTCGAGGTCATCGACTGCACGGCACGCTCGGCCACCACCTTGCGCAGGCGGGTCATCTTCTCGCGGGTTCCGCGCAGCGGCGAGACCTCGGCGACGAACGGGCCGGACGCGGTGGCGGGTGCTGCTGCAGCCGGGGCGGCCGGGGCCTTCGCAGCGGCGGCGAGGACGTCCTCCTTGCGGATGCGCCCCCCGACACCGGAACCCGTGACCGTGGACAGGTCGACTCCCTGCTCGTTGGCGAGCTTGCGCACCAGCGGGGTGACGTAGCCGGAGGCCGCGCCGTCCTGCGTGGGGTTCGGCACCGCGGCGGCGGTGGCGCTCGGCGCGGAAGCCGGAGCCGGCGCGGCTGCCGGAGCGGCCTGGGCCGGCACGGCCGCCGGCGGAGCGGCTGCGGGCGGCGGGACCGGCGCGGCGGCCGGGACCGGCGCTGCCGCGGGCGGGGCGGACGGTGCCTGCGGGGCGGCGGGCTGCGTCTGACCGGCGGGAGCGGGCTCGGGCTCCGTGGGCTCGGGCGCGGGGGTCTCGGCCTCCTGCTCCGTGCTCGGAGCGGCCTCGGGCTCCTCGGCGTCGGCAGCGGCGGCGTTCGTGTCGTCGGCGCCGGAGTCGGACGAGTCCGAACCGCCGTCCGACGAGCCGGAGCCGTCACCGATCTTCACGAGGGCGGTGCCGACCTCGACGGTCTCGTCCTCCGGCACGAGGATCTCCTCGACGACGCCGGCGATCGGCGACGGGATCTCGGTGTCGACCTTGTCGGTCGAGACCTCGAGCAGCGGCTCGTCGACCTCGACCCGGTCACCGACGTTCTTCAGCCATCGGGTCACCGTGCCCTCGGTGACGCTCTCGCCGAGCGCCGGGAGGTTGACGGATTCGCTCATCGGGTGGACTCCTCTTCGCGGGGGATTGCAGTGGTTGTTGGTGTGGTTGTCACAGCGCGCTGACCGGTGCCGGTCACAGCGCGTGCAGCGGCTTGCCCGCGAGGTGCAGGAACGCCTCGCCGAGGGCTTCGTTCTGGGTCGGGTGACCGTGCACCAGGGGAGCGATGTCCTCGGGGTAGGCCTCCCAGTTCACGGCGAGCTGGGCTTCGCCGATGAGCTCGCCGACGCGGGCACCGATCATGCTGACGCCGACGACGGGGCCGTCCACGACGCGCACGACCTTGACGGAACCGGAGGTCCCGATGATGTGGCTCTTGCCGTTGCCGGCCAGGTTGTACTCGTACGAGTCGACCTTGTCGGCGCCGTACTGCTCTTCGGCCTTGGCCTGCGAGAGCCCGACCGACGCGACCTCGGGGTCGGAGTAGGTGATCTTCGGGATGTTCTTGTCCTCGATGACCACCGGGTTGAGGCCGGCGATCTCCTCGGCGACGAAGATGCCCTGCTGGAAGCCGCGGTGCGCGAGCTGCAGGCCGGGGACGATGTCGCCGACGGCGTAGACGTTCGGGATGTTCGTGGCGAGACGCTCGTTCGTGGTGACGAACCCGCGGTCCATCGCCACACCGACCTCGTCGTAGCCGACGTTCTGCGTGACCGGGCCACGGCCGACGGCGACGAGCAGGACGTCCCCGTCGAAGGTCTTGCCGTCCTCCAGTGTGACGACGACGCCGTTCTCGTGCTGCTCGACACCCTGGAACCGGACACCGAGCGAGAACTCGATGCCGCGCTTGCGGAACGCGCGCTCCAGCTGCTTCGACATCGACTCGTCCTCGGCGGGGACCAGGTGCGGCAGGCCCTCGACGATGGTGACCTCGGCCCCGAAGGACTTCCAGACGCTGGCGAACTCGACGCCGATGACGCCGCCGCCCAGGATGACGACCTTGTTCGGGACGTAGTCCATGCGGAGCGCGGTCTCGCTGGTGATCACGCGGCCGCCGATCTCGAGCCCGGGCAGGGACTTCGAGTAGGAGCCGGTCGCGAGCACGATGTTCTTGCCGGTGACGGTCTGGTCGCCGACCTGCACGGTGTTCTGGGAGGTCAGACGACCCCAGCCCTCGACCACGGTGATGCCGCGGGCCTTGATCAGGCCCTGCAGGCCCTTGTACTTGGAGTTGATGACGCCCTGCTGGTAGTCGATCACCTTGGGCACGTCGACCCCGGCGAACTCAGCGATCACACCGTACTTCTCGGCGTCCCGCGTGCCGTCGGCGATCTCCGCGGCGTGCAGCAGCGCCTTGGTCGGGATGCAGCCGCGGTGCAGACACGTCCCTCCGAGCTTGTCGCCCTCGATGAGCGCGACGCTCATGCCGAGTTCGGCGGCCCGGAGCGCAGCGGCGTACCCACCACTCCCGCCACCGAGGACAACGACGTCGTAAGTCTGTTCCGTCACCTGGTGCAACTCCCTCGTGCGTGTCGGGCCGATCGGGCCCTACGTGGACACCGCGGAGGGCGGCGTCCGACGGTCGGACCGCGTGGTTCCGGTCCCGTCCCGTGCAGTACCGGTGGGAGGCGCGTCGGTGCGCCGATCCCACCGGTACCAAACCTACTACTCGGACTGGAGGTCTTCTGCGAGAGCGATGAGCGTCCGGACCATCGCGCCCGTCGCACCCTTGCCCAACCAGGCGTACCCGCCGCCCTTGTTCTCCGACGGACCCGCGATGTCGAGGTGCGCCCAGGGGACACCCTCGCCGGCGAAGCGCTCGAGGAACTTGCCCGCGAGCAGCATGCCGCCGGCCGGGTTGCCCACCGTGGCGTTGACGATGTCGGCGACGTCGCTGGACAGCCGGGCCTCGAGTTCCTCGGGCAGCGGCATCGGCCAGATCGGCTCCGCGACGCCGTCGGCGACGGCGCGGACCTTCGCGACGAGGTCGTCGCTGCCCATCAGGCCGGTGGTGCGGTCGCCGAGCGCGACGACCTGGGCACCGGTCAGCGTGGCGACGTCGACGAGCGCGTCGGGCTGCTCGAGCGACGCGGCGGCCATCCCGTCACCGAGCACCAGGCGGCCCTCGGCATCGGTGTTCGTGACCTCGACCGTGGTGCCGTTCTTCAGCGTCAGGACGTCGCCCGGGCGGGTCGCGGTGCCGGAGGGCATGTTCTCGGCGAGGGCGAGCCACGCGGTCACGCGCACGTCGAGGCCCAGGCGGGCGGCGGCGACGGTCGCGGCGAGCACCGTGGCGGCACCGGTCATGTCGGTCTTCATGCCGAGCATCGACGCCGCCGGCTTGAGCGAGAGGCCGCCCGAGTCGAAGGTGATGCCCTTGCCCACGAGGGCGAGGTGCTTCGTGGCGGACTCCGGCGAGTACCGGACGACGACCAGGCGCGGGGGACGCGCCGAACCACGGCCGACGCCGAGGATGCCGCCGAAGCCCTGCTCCTCGAGCGCCTGCTCGTCGAGGACCTCGACGGTGAGCGGCAGGTCGGAGGCGAACCCGGTCGCGACGTCGGCGACGTCCTGCGGCCCGAGGTCGCCCGCGGCGGTGTTCACGAGGTCGCGCACGAGCGACGCGGCGTCGGCGACGATGGCGGGGCGCACGGCGGCGTCGGCGGCGACGTCCGCGGGGGCGACGACCTCGATGCGCTGGTCGCCGCGGGCCGGGGCCTTGGTGCCGGCGCCCTTGTGCCGGGTGAAGGCGTACGCACCGAGCGCCGCGCCCTCGAGGGCGGCGTCGACGAGCTCGGCCGAGTCGGTGGGCAGGGCGAGCGTGATCGAGTCGACCCGGGGGAGCTGGCGGACGGCGCTGCCGGCCGCAGCACGGATCGCCGCGGCACCCGTGGCGGACCCGAGCCCGATCAGCGCGACCGACTTCGCACCGACGCCGGTGGCGGGCAGGCGGACGAGCTGGTCCTTCGCGCCGGTGACCCCGATCGCGGCGAGGTCGAGGCCGGCGAGGGCGTCGAGCGCGCCCAGGGCGGTGGGAGCGAGCACGGCGGTGCTGTCGGCCTCGCCGGACGAGCCCGGACGGACCCCGACGACGAGCACGTCGGCGGTGGTGGCCTCGGGGGGTGAACTGGTGGTGGAGAGCGTCGGTCGGACCATGCTCCAACCCTACCGACGGCCTGTTCGCTGTCGGCGTGGTCGTCGCGCACCGGTGACGTCGGAGGCCCCGCCTAGCATGGGGACGGTGAACCACCCCGAGGAGCTCTACACGTTCGACGCGGACGCCCCGACCGTGCCAGCAGGGTTGCACCTGGTCGCCGGGCTGACCGGCTTCGCCGATGCCGGATCGGCGGTCGCGCAGGTGACGAACTCCGTCCTCGAGGACCTCGACACCGAGCTCGTCGCCGAGTTCGACCCCGACGTGCTGCTCGACTGGCGGGCCCGTCGCCCGGTCATCACCTTCGAGCACGACCACATCAGCGCCGTCGAGCCGCCACGGTTGGCGCTGCACCTGGTGCGCGACGAGATCGGCCAGCCGTTCCTGTTCCTGTCGGGCTACGAGCCGGACTTCCAGTGGAACCGCTTCGTCCGCGCCGTCACCGGGCTCGCCGCCGACCTGCAGGTGGCCGACACCACGTGGGTGCAGTCCATCCCGATGCCGGTCCCGCACACCCGTCCGATCGGCCTCACCGTCTCCGGCACCCGGGCCGACCTCGTCGAGCAGATGAGCGTCTGGAAGCCCGAGACCCAGGCGCCGGCGAACGTCCTGCACCTGGTCGAGCACCGCCTCGCCGAGACGGGCGCGCAGGTCACCGGGCTCGTGCTGCTCGTGCCGCACTACCTGTCCGACACCGAGTTCCCCGACGCCGCCGTCGCGGCGCTCTCCGGCATCGCCGCCGCGACCGGGCTCATCTTCCCGACGGACGCCCTGCGCGAGTCGGGTCGCGAGTTCCTCGCCCGCGTCGAGGAGCAGGTGGCCGGGAACCCCGAGCTGCAGCGCCTGGTGTCCGTGCTCGAGGAGCGGCACGACACGTACATGGAGGGCAACCCCGTCGCGTCGCCGCTCACGGGCGTGGACGGCGAGGTGCCGACCGCCGACTCGATCGCGGCCGAGCTCGAGCGCTTCCTCGCCGACCGACGCACCCAGGGCGACGCGACCGACTGACCGTCGCGGGATCCGGACGTCCCCCAGGGCGGCCTGGAGGCCCGTGGCGGCCCCGCACCGCGCCTCCAGGCCGTCCCCTGGTCGCCCGCACGACGTGACGCGCGTCGACGACGCTCGTCGCGCATCGACGCGGGGAGGCGTCGGTAGCCTGGTCCGGTGAACTCCCGTCGTGCCTTCCTGATCTGGGGCGTCGCGGTCCTCGCGTACGTCCTCGCCGTGGTGCAGCGGTCCTCCCTCGGGGTCTCCGGAGTCGACGCGCAGGACCGGTTCGCCGTCTCCGCCGCGGTCCTGTCCACCCTGGCCGTGGTGCAGATCGCCGTCTACGCGGGGCTCCAGATCCCGGTGGGGATCGCCCTCGACCGCGTGGGCCCGCGCCGGCTGGTGCTCCTCGGCGCCGCGCTGCTGGTCGTCGGACAGGCGATCGTCGCGGTGTCCCCGTCCATCGGGCCGGCCATCGTGGGGCGGGTGCTTGTCGGTGCCGGTGACGCGATGACCTTCATCTCGGTCATCCGTCTGGTGCCGATGTGGTTCAGCGGCCGGATCCTCCCGCAGATCTCGCAGTGGACGGGCAACCTCGGGCAGATCGGCCAGATCCTGTCGGCGTTCCCGTTCGCGGTGCTCCTGCACACGGTGGGCTGGACACCGGCGTTCGGCGTCGCGGCCGCTGCCAGCGCCGTGGGCCTGGTGCTCGCAGCGGTCTTCGTGCGGAACGGTCCCGTGCCGGTGCGGACGGACACGATCCCGCTGCCGCACTCGTGGGGCGCCGCGTTCCGCACCTTCGGGCACGCGCTCCGGCGCCCGGGCACGCAGCTCGGGTTCTGGTCGCACTACGTCACGCAGTCGTCGGGCACGGTGTTCTCGCTGCTGTGGGGTGTCCCTATGCTCCGGGGGCTCGGGTACTCCCCGGGTGAGGCGGCGGGCTTCCTCACGATCATCGTGGTCGTCGGGTTCGTCGCCGGTCCGGTGCTCGGCGTGCTCTGCGCGCGGTTCCCGATGCGCCGGTCGAACCTGGTGCTCGGCGTCGTCGTCCTGCTCGCGGTGCTCTGGACGGCGATCCTGCTCTGGCCCGGGCACCCGCCGACGTGGCTGCTCGTGCTGCTCGTCGTCGCGATGGGGATCGGCGGGCCCGGTTCCCTGATCGGCTTCGACTTCGCCCGGTCCTTCAACCCGGTCGGATCGCTCGGCTCGGCGAACGGCGTCGTGAACGTCGGCGGGTTCCTGGCGGCCTTCGTGATGATGTACCTGATCGGCGTCCTCCTCGACGTTGCTGCGCGGGCGTCGGGCACCGAGGTGTTCGCCTGGGAGAACTTCCGGATCGCCCTCAGCGTGCAGTACGTCGTGGTCGGTCTGGGCGTCGGGATGCTGCTGCACGCGCGCCGTCGGACCCGCCGGGTGCTGCACTCGGAAGAGGGAATACGCGTCGGGCCGCTCTGGGTTGCACTCGTTGCACGCCTGCGGAAGCGGCACGTGCAATAATGATCACGGACCCGTTCGGGCCCCCTGTCTGTCGGAACACTTCGGTGCGCCGGTGAACTCGGGGGACTTGACATGGGTCCTAGTGCTGCCCGGAACGGTAGGACTCGTACGACGCGGGGGACTGCGGCGCGGGACCTGGGCGGCGAGGGAGGCCACGACCCCACGAACGTGGCACGACGAGAGAGGTGATCGCATGGCTGCCCGGAGCACGACGATCGATCCCACGAAGGACACCGAGCCCGAGGGCGCCGTGGCAGAGGACGCCACGGACACCGAGGGCACCGCAGCGCCGAAGAAGCGTGCCACGAAGGCCCCCGCCAAGAAGGCGCCCGCCAAGAAGGCAGCACCCAAGGCGAAGAAGACCGACGCCGTCGACGAGGCGATCGCCTCCGACGAGCCCGTCGAGGAGCCGACCGACGAGGCCGACGACACCGACGACAAGACGGCCAAGCCGGACGCCGCTGCCGCGGTCGCCGCCGGTGCGCTCGTCATCTCGCAGACCGACGACGACGAGGCGCCGGTCTACTCGACGACCATCACGGGCGCCACGGCCGACCCGGTGAAGGACTACCTCAAGCAGATCGGCAAGGTCGCCCTGCTCAACGCCGAGCAGGAGGTCGAGCTCGCGATGCGCATCGAGGCCGGCCTGTTCGCCGAGGACAAGCTGCAGCACGCGACGGGGCTGTCGAAGCCCGCCGAGCGCGAACTGCGCTGGGTCGCCCGTGACGGACAGCGTGCGAAGTCGCACCTGCTCGGCGCGAACCTCCGCCTGGTCGTCTCGCTCGCGAAGCGCTACACCGGTCGTGGGATGCAGTTCCTGGACCTCATCCAGGAGGGCAACCTGGGCCTGATCCGTGCGGTCGAGAAGTTCGACTACACGAAGGGCTTCAAGTTCTCGACCTACGCGACGTGGTGGATCCGTCAGGCCATCACCCGTGCCATGGCCGACCAGGCCCGCACCATCCGCATCCCGGTGCACATGGTCGAGGTCATCAACAAGCTCGCCCGTGTCCAGCGCCAGATGCTGCAGGACCTCGGTCGCGAACCCACTCCGGAAGAGCTCGCCCGCGAGCTCGACATGACCCCGGAGAAGGTCGTCGAGGTCCAGAAGTACGGCCGCGAGCCGATCTCGCTGCACACGCCCCTGGGTGAAGACGGCGACTCGGAGTTCGGTGACCTCATCGAGGACACCGAGGCGGTCGTGCCGGCTGACGCGGTGGGCTTCACGATGCTGCAGAAGCAGCTCGAGAGCCTGCTCGACTCCCTGTCCGAGCGCGAGGCGGGCGTCATCCGCATGCGCTTCGGCCTCGGTGACGGCCAGCCGAAGACCCTCGACCAGATCGGTGACACGTTCGGCGTGACGCGCGAGCGCATCCGTCAGATCGAGTCCAAGACGATGGCGAAGCTCCGCCACCCGTCGCGGTCGCAGTCGCTGCGCGACTACCTCGAGTAAGCCGGCATGCGCTTCTTCATCCCGATCCTGATCGGGCGGATCCTCCGTGCCCTCGCCCGCGCGAGGGGCGGCGGGTCCGCCTACCCCGGGTACATCGTCCTGAAGCTCGTGCCGGACTTCCTGCAGCACGTGACGAAGCAGTTCCCGAACGGCGTCGTCTTCGTGCTCGGGTCGAACGGCAAGTCGACGACGACGCACATGATCTCCGACATCGTCCGGGCGCACGGGCTGCGGGTCTTCACGAACCCGTCCGGCGCGAACCTGCCGCAGGGCATCGCGTCGGCCCTGCTGTCCGAGGTGTCGCTGACCGGGCGGCTCAAGGCCGACATCGGCATCCTCGAGGTGGACGAGGCCTTCGCGGTCGAGCTCGCCGGCATCCTGTCGCCCTCGACGGTGACGATGCTCAACGTGCAGGTCGACCAGCTGTACCGGTTCTTCGAGACCGAGCGCGTGGCGACGATGATGCTCGACACCGCCGCACTGTCGACGGCGAACGTCATCACGAACCACGACGACCAGTTCCTCGATGGCTACTCCGGCACCCCCGGGCAGCGCGTCCTGCGGTTCGGTGCGAGCGACGAGGTCATCGCCGCGGCACCGAACGGCCTGCAGAACGCCGACTCGTTCGACGCCGGTGACCGTGCCCAGCACACCGCCGACGCCGAGGTCGTGGCCCACACTGGTGACGGCGCGACGATCCGCTTCGACGGCGCCGAGATCCCGGTCCGGCTGCCCGCCCGCGGCCTGCACTACGCGGTCGACGCCGCTGCGGCCACCGCGACGGCCAGTGCGGCCCTCGGCGCGCAGTTCCGTGCCGACGCCGTGACCAAGGCCTTCGGCACGATGAAGCCCGCCTACGGCCGCGGAGAGCGTCTGCCGATCGCGGGTGAGTCCGCCGAGTTCACGATGTTCAAGAACGCCGCGAGCCTGCAGCTCAACCTCGACGCCCTGCCGGACCAGCCCGAACAGGTCCTCATGGCGATCGACGAGGGCACGCCCGACATCTCCTGGATCTACGACATCGACTTCTCGAAGCTCGACCACGTGGACGTCGTCTCCGGGGACAAGGCGTGGCAGATCGCGATCGCGCTCGAGCACGCCGGTGTCCGCATCGGCCGGGTCGAGCCCGACGTCGAGGCAGCCATCAAGCACATGGAGCAGCTCGGCTCGACGACCCGCGGGACGAAGAACTTCATCGTCAACTACGAGATCATGATGATCGCCCGCAAGGCCCTGGGCCACCCGGACATGGAGAAGACCGCATGACGGCCGACCGGCTGACCATCCTGCACGTCTACCCCCGGCAGATGGGCGTCTCGGGTGACCGTGGCAACGTCGCGGCCCTGGCCCGCCGTGCGGCCGCCGCGGACATCGAGACCCAGGTCCTCGAGTACGCGCCCGGTGACGAGCTTCCGACCATGGCGGACGTCGTCGTGATCGGCAACGGACCGCTCAGCGCGATGCGTTCCCTGGGTGACGACGTCACCCGCATCGGCGGCGCGCTCCGTGCGTTCGCGACCGATGGTGTGCCGGTGCTCGCCGTCGGCGGTGGGTTCGACCTCGCGACGAACGAGGTCGTGCCGACCGAGGGCGGGCCGGTCGCGGGCTTCGGCGTGTTCGACGCCCGAGCCGTCCGTGGTGCCGAGCGCCGCGTGAACTACTTCGTCCTCGAGACCCGGTACCCGCTGCTCCCCGGCGCACCGAAGCGTCTCGCCGGCTTCGAGGACCACGCCACCACGATCGAGCTCGCGGCCGGGGTCAGCCCGTTCGCCGACGTCGTGTCCGGTGGCGGCAACCAGGCGGGAGCCCCGGTCGAGGGTGCGATCGTCGGCACGTCGTTCGGCACACACACGCAGGGTCCGATCCTGCCGCTCAACCCGCAGCTGACCGACGGTGTCCTCGCCGCGGCCACCGCACGGCTGGGCCGCGAGTACGCGCCGGACCCGGAGCAGACGGCGACCATCGACCGCTACGCACGCGAAGCGCGCGCGACGGTCGACCGCTACGTCGACAAGGCGTTCAAGCGCATCGCCTGACGGCGGTTCGCCGTGGACGTCGAGCGCGTCCACGCAGAGACGGGAGGCGCGGTGCCAGCTGGCACCGCGCCTCCCGTCTTCGTGTCGGTCGCGACTACTTCGACTCGTAGAGTCGGCTGCTCTCGTCGTGCCACTCGATGGCGGTCGCCGCGAGCTTGTCCTTGAACTCGGCGCCGTGGTGGGCGCAGAAGTAGAGCTCGCCGCTCGACATGGTGGCTCGGATGTAGGCCTGCGCCCCGCAGCTGTCGCAACGGTCGGCGGCGGTCAGCTGGTGGTTGCTGACTTCGTCGATGGAGGGGTCCTGCACGGTCTGGGTCATTGCTGTGCTCCTCACGGATCGCAGGTGGTGCCGGGTGGTTGCACCATTTCAACACGTGATGCCTGAGAGCGACGCATTGTCGGGGCCTGTTTCGCTCAGCGCGGATCGCTTGGCCCCAGTGCGAGTGTCCACACGGTGCTGTCGGTGCCGCTCGGTAAACTCCGACGGTGAGCTCCGACTACTCCGCACGCCATCTCTCCGTCCTCGAAGGGCTCGAGGCGGTCCGGAAGCGGCCGGGCATGTACATCGGCTCGACGGACTCCCGGGGCCTCATGCACTGCCTGTGGGAGATCATCGACAACTCGGTCGACGAAGCCCTCGCGGGGCACGGCGACGAGATCGGTGTCGTGCTGCACGCCGACGGCTCGGTCGAGGTCCGGGACACCGCGCGAGGCATCCCCGTCGACGTCGAACCGAAGACCGGTCTGACCGGGGTCGAGGTCGTGTTCACCAAGCTGCACGCCGGCGGCAAGTTCGGTTCGGGGTCGTACGCGGCCTCGGGCGGCCTGCACGGCGTCGGCGCCTCGGTGGTGAACGCGCTGTCGGAGCGCCTCGACGTCGAGGTCGACCGGGCCGGCAAGACGTACGCCATGTCGTTCCACCGCGGCGAGCCCGGCATCTTCGACGACAGCACGGGCATCGGACCGGACGCTCCGTTCGCGCCCTTCACCTCGGGCAGCGAGCTGCGAGTGGTGGGCAAGGTCAAGAAGGGCGTCACCGGTTCCCGGATCCGTTACTGGGCGGACCGCCAGATCTTCACCGCCGACGCCCGGTTCAGCACCGACGACCTGGTCACCCGTGCACGGCAGACCGCGTTCCTCGTGCCCGGCCTCGGCATCACCATCACCGACGAGCGCGCGGCGTCGATCGACGCCGCTGCCGCCCGGGCCGAGGCGACGGGCACCACGGTGGGCGCCGGGCCGGTGGTGGAGCGCTTCCGGTACGAGGGCGGGATCGGTGAGTTCGTCGAGCACCTCGCCGTTGACAGCCCCCTCACCGACGTCTGGCGCGTGCAGGGGACCGGCACCTTCACCGAGACCGTGCCGATGCTCGACGACAAGGGCCACATGGTCTCCACCTCGGTCGAGCGCGAGTGCGAGGTCGACCTGGCGCTCCGCTGGGGCAGTGGCTACGAGACGGTGTTCCGCAGCTTCGTCAACATCATCGCGACGCCGAAGGGCGGGACCCACCAGGCCGGGTTCGAGTCCGGCGTCGTCAAGGCGGTCCGCGCCCAGGTCGAGGCGAACGCCCGCAAGCTCAAGGTCGGGCAGGACAAGCTCGACAAGGACGACGTCCTCGCCGGCATGACCGCCGTGCTGACCGTGCGGTTGCCGGAGCCGCAGTTCGAGGGGCAGACGAAGGAGATCCTCGGCACCCCGGCGGTCCGGAAGATCGTCGACCAGGTCGTGTCGAAGCGCATCACCGAGA
Source organism: Curtobacterium poinsettiae (assembly GCF_025677645.1). Lineage (NCBI taxonomy): Bacteria > Bacillati > Actinomycetota > Actinomycetes > Micrococcales > Microbacteriaceae > Curtobacterium > Curtobacterium flaccumfaciens. Next base: position 2,265,651 of record NZ_CP106879.1, read on the forward strand.
TCCTCACCTCGACGCAGCGCACCGAGAAGGCACAGTCGGCGGCCCTGCTCGAGAAGGTCGTGTCCGAGATGAAGACGCGCATCTCGGCGCGGGCCCACAAGGAGACGCAGCGCCGCAAGAACGCGCTCGAGAACTCCTCGCTGCCGACGAAGCTCGCCGACTGCCGCTCGCAGGAGACCGAAGGCACCGAGCTCTTCATCGTCGAGGGTGACTCGGCGCTGGGCACCGCGAAGCTCGCCCGCAACAGCGAGTACCAGGCACTGCTGCCGATCCGCGGCAAGATCCTCAACGTGCAGAAGGCGTCCGTGTCGGACATGCTCTCGAACGTCGAGTGCGCGTCGATCATCCAGGTGATCGGCGCCGGTTCCGGCCGCACGTTCGACATCGACCAGGCCCGCTACGGGAAGATCATCATCATGTCGGACGCCGACGTCGACGGTGCCCACATCCGCACGCTGCTGCTGACGCTGTTCTTCCGGTACATGCGGCCGATGATCGAGCAGGGCCGCGTCTTCGCCGCCGTGCCACCGCTGCACCGGGTCGTCGTGGTGAACCGCGGCAAGCCGAACGACACGCTGTACACGTACTCCGAACAGGAGCTGCAGACGGTGCTGAAGAAGCTCGAGAAGACGGGCAAGAAGTACCAGGAGCCGATCCAGCGGTACAAGGGCCTCGGCGAGATGGACGCGGACCAGTTGGCCGAGACCACGATGGACCGCGCGCACCGCACCCTGCGCCGGGTCAACGTCACCCATGCCGAGGGCGCGGCGAAGGTGTTCGAGTTGCTCATGGGCAACGACGTGGCACCGCGCAAGGAGTTCATCCTGGCGGGCGAGGGCCTGGACCGCGACCGCATCGACGCGTAGCGCGCGGCGGAAGCGACACCGCTCGGCCGACGCACGCGGTCCATCCCGCAAGAGCGACAGAACCCCGCCGACCGTTGGCGGGGTTCTGTCGCTTCTGGGACGGCGGACCGGAGGCCCGTGGCGGTGCCGTCCCGCGCCTCCTGGCCGCTGTCGTCTGCGTTCTCAGGCGCGGGGCGACGCGCCACGGGGTGCCGAGCGCGTGAGGTGGCGCCAGACGCTGAACGTGGCGGACGCCAGCGCGCGCCTACGCCTCGCCTGCGGTGCCGTCGAGCGTCGCGGCGCTGCCACCGATCGAGCCGATGACCGCCTCGAGCGGGGCGCCGGACCCGTCGCGCTTCGACAGCCAGTCGGGCAGGGTCCGCGCGGCGCCGTCCGTGCCGACGGCGTGCGGCGGCGCGATGCCCGCCCATCCCACGGTGAGCCCGTCCTCGCCCTTCAGGAACGCGTGCGCCCGGACACCCTGGGTGGCACGGCCCTTCGCCGGGAACTCCGACAGGGCGGAGACCTTGGCACGGCCGGCGTCGGTGCCGGGCAGGGCTGTCGAGGTGGTGGACACCGTGGCGACCACGGCGTCGTCGGATCGTGCGACCGAGCCGAACCAGATCACCGAGGCACCGTCGGCGAGGGCCATGCCGGCCACTCCACCGGCGGGCAGCCCCTGCGCGCGGACGACGGACGCCGGGAACCGCAGCAGCTGCGCGTTCGAGCTGATGAACACGAGATCGTCGGACTCGGGCGCCTGCGCGGCACCGACCACGTGGTCGCCGGGCTTCAGACCGATCGCGACGAATTCGGGCTTGTCCGGCCAGACGCCGGGGACGACGCGCTTGACGACGCCCTGCGCGGTGCCGATCGCCAGCGAGTCCGACGACGCGCCGGACAGGTCGACGATCGCCACGACGGTCTCGCCCTTGGTGAGCGCCAGGAAGTCGGTGACCCGGACGCCGGCGTCGAGCCGGACCGCGGCGGGCGGCACGGCGGGGACGTCGACGGGGGAGAGTCGTAGGACCCGACCGGTCGAGGTGATCGCGCCGATCTGCCCCCGCACCGTGCTCACCACGGCGGAGCGGACGGCGTCGTGCTTGGAGCGCTTCGGCACGCGGACGATGCCGAGTTCCGACGTCGGGATGTCGACGCGGATGAGCCGTCCGGTGGTCGAGAGCAGCACGCGGCAGGGGGAGTCGGCGATCTGCAGGGACTCCGGGTCGACCGCGGCCTTCCGACCGCCCTTGACCGGGGCGTCGGCCTCGGTGAGCAGCGTGCGGCGCGGGGTCGCGAACCTGTCGGACACCTCGGTCAGCTCGAGGGCGACCTGCGCGCGGAGCCGCTCGTCGGATGCCAGGAGTTCTTCGAGGGCGGCGATGTCGGCGAGCAGCTGGTCGCGCTCGGCCTCGAGCTCCATCCGCGAGAACTTCGTCAGGCGGCGCAGGCGCAGCTCGAGGATGTACTCGGCCTGCACCTCGGACAGGTCGAAGACGTCGCGCAGGCGGTTGCGCGCCGCCTCGGAGTCGTCGGAGGTGCGGATGACCTGGATGACCTCGTCGATGTCGAGGATCGCGATGAGCAGGCCCTCGACCAGGTGCAGCCGTTCCTTGCGTCGTGCCAGCCGGTACTGCGACCGCCGGGTGACGACGTCGAGCCGGTGCTGCACGTAGACGTCGAGCAGCTCACGGAGCCCGAGGGTGCGCGGTGACCCGCCGACCAGGGCGACGTTGTTGATGCCGAAGCCGTCCTCGAGCGGGGTGTGCTTGTAGAGCTGCTCGAGGACGGCGGTGGGGTTGAAGCCGCTCTTGATGCCGATGACGAGCCGGAGCCCGTGGTTGCGGTCGGTCAGGTCGTTGACGTCGGAGATGCCGACGAGCTTCTTGGACTGGACGCCGTCCTTGATCTTCTCGATGACGCGTTCGGGGCCGACGAGGTACGGCAGCTCGGTGACGACGAGCCCGACCTTGCGCGGCGTGAGGTTCTCGACGCTCACCTTCGCGCGGGTGCGGAACGAACCACGGCCGGTGGCGTAGGCGTCGCGGACCCCGGAGAGCCCGACGATCGTGCCGCCGGACGGCAGGTCGGGGCCGGGCACGAACTCCATGAGCTCTTCGAGGCTGGCCTGCGGGTTCATGAGCAGGTGCTTCGCCGCCTCGACCACTTCGCCCAGGTTGTGCGGCGCCATGTTCGTCGCCATGCCGACCGCGATGCCCGAGGCGCCGTTGACGAGCAGGTTCGGGAACGCCGCCGGCAGCACGCCCGGCTGCATGATCTGGTTGTCGTAGTTCGGGACGAAGTCGACGACGTCCTCGCCGAGGCCCTCGGTCATCGCCATCGACGGTTCGGCGAGCCTGGCCTCGGTGTACCGGGCGGCAGCGGGGCCGTCGTCGAGCGAGCCGAAGTTGCCGTGGCCGTCGACGAGCGGCACGCGCATCGTGAACGGCTGGGCCATCCGCACCAGCGCGTCGTAGATCGCGCCGTCGCCGTGCGGGTGCAGCTTGCCCATCACCTCGCCGGTGACGCGGGCGCTCTTGACGTGTCCGCGATCGGGCCGCAGCCCCATCTCGGCCATCTGGTACAGGATGCGACGCTGCACCGGCTTCAGGCCGTCGCGGGCGTCGGGCAGCGCCCGCGAGTAGATGACGGAGTACGCGTACTCGAGGAAGGAGCCCTGCATCTCCTCGGAGACGTCGACGTCCTCGATGCGCTCACCGTCGGGCAGGCCGACTACGTCCGTGCGTGCCATGGCACCTTTCTGGAGAACCGGAGTCGTCTGGGAGACTCGTGGGATGGGAACAAGCGTACCGACGGCCCCCGACGCCGTCGCGAACCTCGCCGACGTCTTCCCGAGTTGCCTCGTGGCGCTCGGCGCTGCGGACGACGCGTGGTTGCGGAACGACGGCCTGGAGGCCCGGATCACCCTCCGCCCCGCCCGCTCGGCGATCGTCGTGCTGGTCGACGGCCTCGGTTCCGCCGCGCTGGCGGCCCGCGCCGGGCATGCCCGCTGGCTGACCGGCGCGAAGGGCACCGGCACCGCGAAGAAGCTGCGGAGCGGGTTCCCGACCACGACCGCGGCCGCGCTGAGCACCCTGACCACCGGCCGGTCGCCCGGCACGCACGGCGTCATCGGCTACAGCGGCTGGAACCCGGACACCGGTGCCGTGATGAACCTGCTCGGCGGCTGGGACACCGAGGTCCCCGCGGACTGGTTCCTGACCCGGACCCTGTTCACCCGGGCCGCGGAGCTCGGGCTCGACCCCGTCGTCGTCGGGCCGGACCGGTACCGCTCGTCCGGGATGACCGCGAACGTGCTCGGCGGCGCACGGTACGTGTCGGCGGACACGATCCCACAGCGCATCGACGCGGCACTGGCCGAGACCGCCACCGGCCGCTCGCTCGTCTACCTGTACGTGCCGGAGCTCGACTCCATCGGACACAAGCACGGCTGGCAGTCCGACCGGTGGACGGCTGCCCTCGAGCTGCTCGACGGGGAACTCGTCCGCCTCGATGCCCGGACCGCCGCCGACGTGGGGGTCCTGGTGACGGCGGACCACGGTGTGCTCGACGTGCCGGACCACGCGAACATCGCCATCGACCCGCTACTGCTCACCGACGTGGTCGGCGTCGCGGGCGACCCTCGCTGCCGCCAGCTCACCGTCGCACCCGGCACGGACGTCCGCGCCCTCGTCGGCGCGTTCCGGGCCCGCTACGGCAAGAAGGCGTACGTCGCCAGCCGTGCCGAGGCGATCGAGGCCGGGTGGTTCGGGCAGGTGTCCGACCAGGTGCTGCCGCGGATCGGCGACGTGCTCGTCGTGGCGCGTGGCTCGTGGGCGTTCAACGACGACCGTGCCCTGCGCGAGGACGAGACGCCGAAGCGCATGGTCGGCCAGCACGGGGCGATGACCGACGAGGAGACGATCGTCCCGCTCCGGCTCGCCGGCGCGTTCTCCCACTAGCGTCGCCAGCGCCCGCGCGAGGCGTCAGCGCCGACGGTCGGTGGGCGTGCCGGTCAGGCCGGGTCGTCGTCCGGACGGGTGCCGAAGACGATCTCGTCCCAGCTCGGCATCGAGCGGCGGTTGCGCTTCTTGCGTTCGCCGCGGCTCTCGGGCTCCGGCGCCGAGGCCGGGCGGGCGTCGGACGACTGCGGTGCGGTGTCGTGGGCGCCGCCGTCCTCGAAGCCCTGCAGCGGGATGTCGACGACGCTGATGGAGGTGCCGCGGGCTGGCTCGTCGCGCTGTTCGCCGAAGGACGCTGCTTCGCGCTCACCCCGGCGACGGCGGAGCGCCTCGAGCAGGTCGGCGGTCTCGTTGCCGGGAGCGCGCTCTTCCACAGCGGCCTGGCCGATGCGGGGCAGCGGTGCACGGAGCGGCGCGTGCTGGGACGGCTCGGGCTCGGCGGCCGGCTGCTCCGGCTCGTCGACGCGGAAGGCGCCGGAGTCGAACCGGGTGCCGTCGTCGTCCTGCTGCTCGAACTCGACCGCACGCAGCCGCGGGGCGATGCCCTCGTCGTCGGTGTGCGACAGCCGGTGTGCGTCGCCGTTGTCCGGCGCCAGGGTCGAGGTCTTCGGGTCGAAGTGCCACTGGGCGTCGTGCTCGACCTCGCCAGCGGTGTAGCGGACGCGGACCTGCCAGCCGCTCTCCGGGTGCTTCCAGGAACCCCAGGTGATCGCGGTGGCCTCGCCGGCCTCGAGCTTCGCGGTGATCGCGGGGCCGAAGGTGTCGGGGGCCTCGTCGTCGACCGGAGTGACCGGCACGCGGTGCGAGGCGTCGAGGATGAAGGCACGCTCGGCGAGGACCGGGCCCTCGAAGCGGCGGACGTACTCGACGTCGACGTCGAGCGCGGCGGCCACGTCGGCGGCGTCGGCGCCACCACGGATGCGCGCCTGGACGTCCTTGGGGGAGACCCGCTTCTGCGGACCGGCGTCGGGGTTCGCCTGGCGCACCTGGCCTGCCAGCGACGACGTGACGGGCAACCGGAACTCGGTGCCGCCGTCGGTCGCCAGGAGGAGTGCGCCGGACTCGACTCCGATGACTCTCACGTCTTGCATGGTTCCGCCTTCCCAGCGTCGCGTACGGTCCTGCTGTCGTACCCCGTGAGTATGCAGGGACGATAGGCGGTTTCCGGGGAGGCGCACGGGCGTGCCGCGGACATCCGCACGGCTGATCCCGGGCACACGGCGCTCCGGCAACGGGTGTCGGGAATGTCCGGTTCCGGCCCTGGGTTGCACAGCCAGCACGACCCGCTGCAGCACTCGGTTTGCGCTCTGGCGGGGCGTGGTGCAAACTGTCGCCGCCGATCACCCGGCGACGACCTCTCGATACGAGAAATGGATGGGCATGGCCACCGATTACGACGCCCCCCGGAAGACCGACGACAACTCTGACTCAGAGTCGATCGAGGCCCTCAAGGAGCGCGTTCCCGACAAGATGTCGGGGGTCGTCGACGATGATTCCGACAACCCCGGCAGCTTCGAACTCGCCGGGCAGGACCTCAGCGACGTCGACCTCGACGTCGTGGTGCTGCCCCCGCAGGTCGATGAGTTCACCTGCGTCGAGTGCTTCCTCGTGAAGCACCGCTCCCAGCTCGACCACGAGTCGAAGCTCGGACCGGTCTGCGCGGAGTGCGCTTCGCTCTAGCGAGCACAGCCGCTTCGATCGAGCGCAGCCGCGTCGCTCTCGACGCAACGATCAGCGAAGGCCCCGCATCCTCCAGGGATGCGGGGCCTTCGTCGTGTGCTGCGAGGCGGGGCCGAGCCGCGCCTCCAGGCCGTGGGCCGTGGTCCGTCAGGACCGCAGCGCCTCGACGACCTTGCCCGGGTGTCGGACGCTGACCAACCAGTAGGGGGTCGGGTCCGCGTCATCGCGCACCTCGACCTTGACGACCCCGCGCACGTAGCCGCGGAAGAGGGTCCAGGCGCGGGCGTCGAGTGCCGGCCCGCGCTGCTCGGTGGCCGCTGCACCCTCGAACGCCTCGGTCGTGCCGACCAGCGTGCGGGGGAGGTGTGCCCTGCCCGCCCTGAACTCGGTGTCGGTGACCTCGATGGTGGGTGCGAGTGCCCACAGGAGGACCAGGACCCCGAGCTCCATCCCGATCGCCACGAGGACGCCGGCCAGGACGCTGATGGGGAGGAAGACGAGCAGGGTGGCGGGGATGACGAGCGCCGTCGCCAGGTAGAGGGCGGGCGGGGCCCAGAGTCGTTCGCGGTACAGGGTCACGGGTCCATTCGATCACGAGCGAGCGAGGTCACGGAACGGTCACGGCTGCACTACCCTCGTCACGTGACCGAACCAGTCGACGTCCTCTGGACCGGGGAGCACGCTCCCGGCCACGCCCACCCCGGCGACGCGGGTGCCGATCTCGTCTCCACCGAGGCCTTCGTGCTGCAGCCGGGCGAGCGACACCTGGCCGCCACGGGGCTGCGCATCGCGCTGCCCGAGGGGTACGCCGCGTTCGTGGTCCCGCGGAGCGGCCTGGCGGCGAAGCACGGCATCACGATCGTGAACAGCCCCGGCACGGTCGACTCCGGCTACCGCGGGGAGATCAAGGTCGCCCTGCTCAACACCGACCAGACGGAACCGTACGAGGTGCACGTCGGCGACCGCATCGCCCAGTTGATCGTGATGCCGGTGCCGCAGGTGACCTACACCCGGGTCGACGACCTGCCGGACAGCGTCCGCGGACAGGGCGGGTTCGGCTCGTCGGGCTACGGTGACCGGAGCGACGCCGTGACCGGTGCCGCCGCAGACGCTCAGGAAGGAACGCGCGCATGAAGTTCGGCCGACGCAAGCGGGACGAGGTCGAGGTGGCGGACGCCGTCGCCGACGACATCGAGGTCGCGGACACGTCCCCCGAGGTCGACATCGCGACGGATGCCGACGCGGACCTCGACGAGGTCGACGCGGTCGCCCCGACGGACAAGTCTGCCCCGGAGGACCGCGCCGAGAACGGCCCCCTCGACGAGACCGAGGCGAACCTGGTCCGCCCCTACGTCGACCTGGGCGGGGTGAAGGTGCTCCCGCGCGAGGGCCTGCACCTGCGCCTCGAGGTCGAGGAGGGCTCGCAGCGCGTCGTCGCGGTCGGGCTCGACTACGACGAGTCCACGCTGCAGGTCCAGCCGTTCGCGGCGCCCCGGTCCACCGGCCTGTGGCACGAGATCCGCGCGCAGATCGCCGAGCAGATCGAGCGCCAGGGCGGTGTCGTGACCGAGGTCGACGGGCCGTTCGGCCCCGAGCTCCGCGCGTCCGTCCCGGTCGCGGTGGACGGCGACGGCGGCACGGCCGGCTCCCGTCCGGCCCGCTTCGTCGGCGTCGACGGCCCGCGCTGGTTCCTGCGCGGCGTGATCGCCGGCAAGGCCGCCGAGCAGCCCGACGACGCGAGCGAGATCGAGGAGCTGTTCCGCAGCGTCGTCGTCGTGCGCGGCACGACGCCGATGCCGCCGCGCGACCTCATCCCGCTGCACATGCCCAAGTCGACGCAGACCGCGATCTGACGGACTGACGACCAACCCCGCCTGGAGGCACGGTGCCGGACCACGACGACACCCCACGACCCGAGACGGCCGGCTCCGACCCCGCTGCACCGGCGACGCCGTCGGCCGCGCCGTCCTTCTCCGCGCAGTTCCGCGACGCCGTGCAGAACGCGGGCATCGCCCGCGTCGCGCCCGGTGAGGCACCGTCCGGCCGCGCGCTGCTCGGCGCGGTCGGCGGGGTGCGCGGGCTCGCCGAGTCGGTGCTGCCCGGGTTCGCGTTCCTGGTCGTCTACGCGATCACGAAGGAGCTCGTGCCGAGCGTCGTGATCCCGGTGGCCGTCGGCCTGGTGTTCGTGGTGCTGCGGCTGCTGCAGCGGCAGTCGGTGACGATGTCGTTCGCGGGCATCCTCGGCGTTGCGGTGTCGGCCGGTCTCGCACTGATCACCGGCCGAGCGGAGAGCAACTTCATCCCCGGGATCGTCATCAACGCGGTCTGGCTCGTCGGGCTGCTGATCACGCTGGCGATCCGCTGGCCGCTCATCGGGCTCGTCGTCGGGTTCCTGCTGCCGGCGAACGAGGACGGATCGCACGTCGACTGGCGCGCGGATCCCGTCAAGCGTCGCGTGCTGACGATCGCCACCTGGATCTGGGTCGGGCTGTTCGCGGTCCGGCTCGCGGTGGAGGTCCCGCTGTACCTGACGGCGCAGGTCGAACTGCTCGCCGGGCTGAAGCTCATCCTCGGCGTACCGCTGTACGCGGCGGTGCTCTGGGTGACGTGGCTGCTGGTCCGCACCGTGTTCGTCCGACGCGACGACGTCGCCCCGGTGTAGAGTTCTCTCGACATCAAGATAGTTCTCGCAGGGCGCGCACGCGTCCTCGGGATTAGGTTTGCCTTGCTGGTGGGACGGTCCACGGCCCGCGAGGATGAGGGCAAACCGATCAGTAGGGAGGCGGCACGGTGGCTGCAGTCAATAGCTTCGGCTCGAAGGACACACTGTCGGTTGGGGGTGTCGACTACGCGATCCACCGGATCGACTCGGTTCCCGGGCACGAGAAGTTGCCCTACAGCCTGAAGGTGCTGCTCGAGAACCTCCTCCGCACCGAGGACGGCAAGAACGTCACCGAGGGACAGATCCGGGCGCTCGGTTCCTGGCGGCCCGACGCGGAGCCCGACACCGAGATCCAGTTCTCCCCGGCACGCGTCGTCATGCAGGACTTCACGGGTGTGCCGTGCATCGTCGACCTCGCCACCATGCGCGAGGCCATGGCGGACATCGGCGGCGACCCGAACAAGATCAACCCGCTGTCCCCGGCCGAGATGGTCATCGACCACTCCGTCATCGCCGACCTGTTCGGCAGCACGGACGCCCTGCAGCGCAACACCGACCTGGAGTACGAGCGGAACGGTGAGCGCTACCAGTTCCTCCGCTGGGGCCAGACCGCGTTCGAGGACTTCAAGGTCGTCCCGCCGGGCACCGGCATCGTCCACCAGGTGAACATCGAGTACCTGGCGAAGGTCACCTACACGCGCGACTTCGACGGCGAGACCTACGCGTACCCGGACACCCTGGTCGGCACCGACTCGCACACCACGATGGTGAACGGCCTCGGCGTGCTCGGCTGGGGCGTCGGCGGCATCGAGGCCGAGGCCGCGATGCTCGGCCAGCCCGTGTCGATGCTCATCCCGAAGGTCGTCGGCTTCAAGCTCTCCGGTGCGATCCCGGCCGGCGTGACCGCAACCGACGTGGTGCTCACCATCACGCAGGAGCTCCGCAAGCACGGCGTCGTCGGCAAGTTCGTCGAGTTCTACGGCGAGGGCGTCGGCGCCGTCCCGCTCGCCAACCGCGCCACCATCGGCAACATGTCGCCCGAGTTCGGTTCGACGGCGGCGATCTTCCCGGTCGACGACGTCACGCTGGACTACCTGCGACTGACCGGTCGCGAGGAGGCACAGATCGCCCTGGTGGAGGCGTACTCCAAGGCCCAGGGGCTGTGGCACGACGCCACGGTCGAGCCGAACTACTCCGAGTACATGGAGCTCGACCTCTCCACGGTCGTGCCCTCCATCTCGGGCCCCAAGCGCCCGCAGGACCGCATCGAGCTCACGAACGCGAAGAGCCAGTTCGAGCTCGACCTGAACAACTACACGACGCCGTCCGAGCAGACCGACCTCGACGACGCGGTCGAGGAGACGTTCCCGGCCTCCGACCCGATCGCCGCCGGTTCGACGAACGAGGACACGGCGCTGCACGAGCACGTGCACGTGTCGAGCGCACCGTCGACCGCCTCGGCGCCGACGAAGGTCGCGATGGACGGGGCCGACCCGTTCACGATCGACCACGGTGCCGTCGCGATCGCCGCCATCACGTCGTGCACGAACACGTCGAACCCGTCGGTCATGATGGCCGCCGGCATCCTCGCCCGGAACGCCGCGAAGAAGGGCCTCACCGCGAAGCCCTGGGTGAAGACCACCCTCGCGCCCGGGTCGAAGGTCGTCACCGACTACTACGAGAAGGCCGGTCTCACCACCTACCTCGAGCAGCTCGGCTTCTACACGGTCGGCTACGGCTGCACCACCTGCATCGGCAACTCGGGCCCGCTGCCCGAGGAGATCTCGCAGGCCGTGCAGGACAACGACCTCGCCGTCACCGCGGTGCTCTCGGGCAACCGCAACTTCGAGGGCCGGATCAACCCCGACGTCAAGATGAACTACCTGGCGTCCCCGCCGCTGGTCATCGCCTACGCCCTCGCCGGGTCGATGCACTTCGACTTCGACAAGGACGCCCTCGGCACCGACCAGGACGGCAACGACGTCTACCTGACCGACATCTGGCCCGACGCGGCCGAGGTGCAGCAGGTCATCGACACCTCGATCGACACCGAGATGTTCACCCACGAGTACGGCTCCGTGTTCGAGGGCGACGACCGCTGGAAGAACCTGCCGACCCCGACGGGTGACACCTTCGAGTGGGACCAGGAGTCGACCTACGTCCGGAAGCCCCCGTACTTCGAGGGCATGACGATGCAGCCCGACGCGGTGTCGGACATCTCCGGTGCCCGGGTGCTCGCGAAGCTCGGCGACTCGGTCACGACCGACCACATCTCGCCGGCCGGTTCGATCAAGGCCGACAGCCCCGCCGGCCAGTACCTCGCCGAGCACGGCGTCGACCGCAAGGACTTCAACTCCTACGGCTCGCGTCGCGGCAACCACGAGGTCATGATCCGCGGCACGTTCGCGAACATCCGTCTGCGCAACCAGCTGCTCGCGTCTGCCAACGACGGCGCTGGCGTGGAGGGCGGCTACACCCGCGACTTCACGACGCCCGACGGTGCCCAGTCGTTCATCTACGACGCCTCGCAGCACTACCAGGAGCAGGGCATCCCGCTCGTCATCTTCGGTGGCAAGGAGTACGGCTCCGGCTCGTCCCGCGACTGGGCGGCCAAGGGCACGAACCTGCTCGGTGTCCGTGCGGTCATCACCGAGAGCTTCGAGCGGATCCACCGCTCGAACCTCATCGGCATGGGCGTCGTCCCGCTGCAGTTCCCGGCGGGCGAGACGGTCGAGTCCCTCGGGCTCGACGGCACCGAGGTCGTCTCGATCTCCGGGCTGACCGAGCTGAACGAGGGCCGCACCCCGAAGACGGTGCACGTCACCGCGACGCCGAGCGAGCACTCGCCGGCCGGCAAGCAGCCGGTCGAGTTCGACGCGGTCGTCCGCATCGACACTCCCGGTGAGGCCGACTACTACCGCAACGGCGGCATCCTGCAGTACGTGCTCCGTTCGCTCGTCTGACCGACGGGCGCACGGGCCGCTGACGCGACCACACACCGGACGGGAGGCCCGTGGCGACACCGCCACGGGCCTCCCGTCCGTTGTCGGTCCCCGAGAATAGAGTGGGCCGACAGCCCCACGAAAGGAGCGCTCGTGAGCCTGCTCAGCAGCATCACGTTGCCGCGCGACCTGAAGCGTCTGTCCGACGCGCAGATGACCGACCTCGCCGCCGAGATCCGGCGGTTCCTGGTCGCCGAGGTCGCGAAGACCGGTGGGCACCTCGGGCCGAACCTGGGCGTCGTGGAACTGACGCTCGCGATGCACCGCGTGTTCGACTCGCCGAACGACCCGTTCGTCTTCGACACCGGGCACCAGTCGTACGTGCACAAGCTCGTCACCGGGCGCCAGGACTTCTCGAAGCTGCGCGAACGCGGCGGCATCGCCGGCTACCCGCAGCGGAGCGAGTCCGAGCACGACATCGTCGAGTCATCGCACGCGTCGTCGTCCCTGTCGTGGGCCGACGGCATCTCCCGCGCGTTCGGGCAGACCGGGCAGACCGACCGCACGGTCGTCGCGGTGGTCGGTGACGGCGCCCTCACCGGCGGCATGACGTGGGAGGCGCTCAACAACATCTCCGACGACAACGACCGCCGCCTGGTCATCGTCGTCAACGACAACGGCCGCTCGTACGCCCCGACGATCGGGGGTATGGCACGGTTCCTGAGCTCCGTGCGCACCCGGCGCGAGTACCGGGCCCTGTACGAGGGCACGCAGGCCGTGGCGGCGCGGTTCGGCGCTCCGGGTCGTGCGGTGTACCGCGGCATGCGCGGCGGCCTGCACGGCTTCCTGTCACGGCTGACGAACAACGAGGCGCTGTACTCGAACCTCGACATCAAGTACATCGGCCCGGTGAACGGGCACGACCAGCAGGCGATGGAGGCAGCACTCCGGCAGGCCAAGGAGTACGGCGCGCCCGTGATCGTGCACGCGATCACCGAGAAGGGCCACGGCTTCGAGCCCGCCCTGCGCGACCAGGCCGACCAGTTCCACGCCGTCGGGCACATCGACCCGGAGACGGGGGAGTCGCTCGACGCGGCGTCGGGTCCGTCGTGGACGTCGGTGTTCGCATCGTCCCTGGCCGAGGCCGGTGATGCGGACCCGCGGATCGTCGCCATCACGGCGGCGATGCTCCGGCCCACGGGACTGCACCTGTTCCAGGAGCAGCACCCCGACCGGGTCTACGACGTCGGGATCGCCGAGCAGCACGCCGTGACGACCGCCGCGGGCCTGGCCTACGGGGGACTGCATCCGGTCGTGGCGCTCTACGCGACGTTCCTGAACCGTGCGTTCGACCAGGTGCTGATGGACGTCGCCCTGCACCGGGCCGGCGTGACGTTCGTGCTCGACCGGGCCGGGATCACCGGTCCGGACGGCCCCTCGCACCACGGCATGTGGGACCTCGCACTGCTGCAGGTCGTGCCGGGGATCCAGATCGCGGCGCCTCGTGATGCCGCGACCCTGCGCGAGGAGTTCCGCGAGGCGATCGCCGTCGACGACGCCCCCACCGTGCTGCGGTGGTCGAAGGGCCAGGTCGGGCCGGACATCCCCGCGGTGCGCCGACTGTCCGACGGAGTGGACGTCCTGCACGAAGCCGCCGACGCCGTCGAGGACGTGTTGCTGGTGGCCGTCGGGTCGATGGTGCCGACCGCGCTCGAGGCCGCTGCGCTGCTCGAGGCGCAGGGCATCGGCGTCACCGTCGTGGACCCGCGCTGGGTGGTGCCGATCCCGACGTCGCTGATCGAGCTGTCGCGGACGCACCGACTCGTGATCACCATCGAGGACGGCGTGCGGGTCGGCGGCGTCGGGACCCGCCTGCGGCAGGACCTCCGTGCCGCGGGGGTCGACACGGGGGTGAACGAGCTCGGGTTGCCCGACGCGTTCATCGACCACGCGACCCGGTCGCAGATCCTCGCCGACGCGGGACTGACGGCGCAGGCCATCGCCCGCGACGTCATCGACCAGGTCGTCGGGACGAAGCTGCCCCAGGCGAAGCCCGCGCGCTCCCGCGAGTCGGCGGCGTCCGACCGCTGACCGCGCGGCCCGGGCCGGCCCGGGCCCGGACAGCAAAACACCGGTGTTCGCGCTCCACTCCGCGGTTTGCGGGTGTTCGGTGCGCGAACACCGGTGTTCTGCGTACTGGGCTCTAGCGGGAAGCCGGCCCCACGATCCGCGGGTCGTGGAACGTGCCGCCGAAGACACGCTCGGAGGCCCCGGAGCGGTCGAGGTACGGGCTGATCCCACCGGCCTGGAACGGGTAGCCGGCACCGAGGATGAGCCCGAGGTCGATCTCCTCGACGTGCTCGACGACCTGGTCCTCGAGCATGCGGTGCAGCTCGTCGGCCAGGGCATCCTCGAACCGGCGCTGCATCTCCGCGGCGTCCACCGGCTTCGCGTCCTTCTTGGACGGCGCGACGAGCTTCACGGCGGCGGGGTCGTACCCGGTCGCGTTGCCCTTCTTGTCGCGGGTCAGGATCGTCCCGTGCTCGGCGATCTTCTTCAGGCCGTCGCCCGGGTAGAAGCGCTCGGGCCAGGCCGCGTGGTGCGAGTCGAGCACGTGCGCGCCGACGGGCAGGCCGACGAGTTCGAGCAGCTCGAACGGCGACATCGGCAGGCCGAGGGGCGCGGCACCCTGGGCGACGGTATCGAACGAGGTGCCCTCTTCGACGCCGCGCATCGCCTCGCCGAGCACCCGGGCGAGCACCCGGTTGACGACGAAGCCCGGCTGGTCTGCGGTGATGATCGCGGTCTTCTTGAGGGTCTTCGCGACGGCGAGGGCGGTGACGAGGGCCTCGTCCGAGGTCTTCGCCGCGCGCACCACCTCGAGCAGCGGCATGACCGCGACCGGGTTGAAGAAGTGGAAGCCGACGAGCCGCTCCGGGTTCGTCAGGACCGACGCCATCTCGTCGACGGAGAGGGACGACGTGTTCGTGGCGAGGATGGCGTCCGGTGCGATGACCTGTTCGATCTTCCGGAGGACCTCCTGCTTGACGGTCATCTCCTCGAAGACGGCCTCGATGACCCAGTCGGCGTCCGCGAAGGCGTCGTAGGACACCGACCCGCTGACGAGCGCGGTGATGCGGTTCGCGTCGTCGGGGGAGACCCGGCCCTTGTCGAGCAGCTTCGCGACCTCGCCGCGGATCCGCTCGACGCCGGCGTCGACTCGGGACTGGTCGACGTCGGTGATGACGACGGGGACACCGAGGCGACGGGCGAACAGCAGCGCGAACTGCGACGCCATCAGCCCGGCACCGAGGACGC
Organism: Curtobacterium poinsettiae; assembly: GCF_025677645.1. NCBI lineage: Bacteria > Bacillati > Actinomycetota > Actinomycetes > Micrococcales > Microbacteriaceae > Curtobacterium > Curtobacterium flaccumfaciens. The sequence continues at coordinate 2,281,060 of NZ_CP106879.1, forward strand.
CGACCTTCGTGATCTTCTTCGGTTCGACACCCTCGGGAGCGCCGACGGGCTTCTTCGCACGCTTCTGCACGAGATCGAAGGCGTACATCGAGGCCGCGAACTGGTCGCCCGAGATGAGGTCGGCGAGGGCCTCGTCCTCGTCGGCGAAGCGCTCGTCGAGCGAACCCGACTTGGCGGCGGCGACGAGGTCGAGCGCCCGGAACGGCGACTTCGGCACGGTGCCGATCTTCGAGGCGACCTGCCCGCGGGCGACCTTGACGACGGTGCCCCAGGCGGCCTTCTCGAGCATGCCCGGTTCGTTCTTGCGCACCACCTTGGTCGTTCCGCTGATCACGCGGTCCGCCCACGCCACGGACGAGGGCAGGAACGTGACGGACGGGACGAGCACGTCACCGATGCCGATCTCGACCGCGGCCGGACCGTCCATCAGGCGGTTGTTCTTGAGCGGGTTCTCGACGATGACGCGGAGCGCGCGCTCCGGGCCGATCAGGCGGGGGAGCAGCGTCGCGCCGCCCCAGCCGGGGATGATGCCGAGGAACACCTCGGGCAGGCCGATGCCCTGCGCCGCGGACGAGAACGCCCGGTACGTGCAGTGCAGCGCGATCTCGAGCCCACCGCCGAGCGCCAGGGTGTTCACGAACGCGAACGAGGGCACTCCCAGGTCCGAGAACTTGCGGAGCGTGGCGTGCCCGAGGGCGGCCAGGTCGTGGGCGGCCTCGCGCGACGGGACCGCCGCTGCCTGGGACAGGTCGGCCCCGGCGGCGAAGCAGTACTCCTTGCCGGTGATCGCGACGCCCTGGATCGTGCCGGCGGCGGCCTCGGTCTTCAGGGTGTCGAGCACGCCGGACAGCTCACGGAGCGTGCGCGGCCCGAGGGTATTCGGCCGCTTGTAGTCCTTGCCGTTGTCGAGCGTGATGAGCGCCAGCGTGCCGCCCGAGGGCATCGTGACGTGCTTGACGAACGAGTGCGTGACGACCTCGTCCTCGCTGAGTTCGGCCAGTCGGTCGTTGTCGACGATGGTCATGGTCACGCCCCCTTCCGAGCCGAACGCTCGGCCGACTTGCTGTGGTTCGGGTTCTCCCAGATGACGGTGCCGCCCTGGCCGAGCCCGATGCACATCGTGGTGATGCCGTACTTGACGTCCGGTCGCTCGGCGAACTGTGCGGCGAGCTGGTTCATCAGCCGGACACCACTCGACGCGAGCGGGTGGCCGACGGCGATCGCGCCGCCCCACGCGTTCACGTCCGGGGAGTCCTGGGCGATGCCGTAGTTGTCGAGGAACGCGAGCACCTGGACGGCGAACGCCTCGTTGATCTCGAACAGGCCGATGTCGTCGATCGACAGGCCGGCCTTCGCCAGGGCCTTGTCGGTCGCGGGGACCGGCCCGACGCCCATGACCTCGGGCTCGACGCCGGCGAAGGCGAACGAGACCATGCGCATCTTCGTCGACAGTCCGTGCTGCTTCGCACCGTCCTCGGACGCGAGCAGACTCATGGTGGCGCCGTCGTTCAGGCCCGCGGCGTTGCCGGCGGTGACCCGTCCGTGGGGCCGGAAGGGCGTCTTCAACGCGGCCAGGGCCTCCAGTGTGGTGCCCGGACGCGGCGGCTCGTCCGCCGAAACGATGTCCCAGCCGTCGCCCTTGTTGACCTCGACCGGGATAACGTCCGGCTGCAGCTTGCCGTTCGCCCAAGCGGCGGCGTAGCGCTGCTGGGACTGGACGGCGTAGGCGTCCGTGCGGTCCTTCGTGATCGCGGGGAAGCGGTCGTGCAGGCGTTCGGCGGTGGCGCCCATGACGAGGGCGTCGCTCGAGACCATGCGCTCCGCGACGAAACGCGGGTTCGGGTCGGCGTTGAAGCCCATCGGGTGCCGACCCATGTGCTCGACACCACCGGCGATCGCGATGTCCGCGGCGCCGAAGGCGATGGCGCCGGCGAGCGTCGTGACGCTCGTCATGGCACCGGCACACATCCGGTCGATCGCGTAGCCGGGCACCGACTTCGGCAGACCCGCGAGCATGCCGACCGTGCGCCCGAGCGTCAGCCCCTGGTCACCCTGCTGCGTGGTCGCCGCGACGGCGACGTCGTCCACCGCTGCTGTGTCGAAGGTGTTCCGGTCGAGCAGGCCGCGCATCGCGTGCACCGCGAGGTCGTCGGACCGGGTCTTCCAGAACACCCCCTTCTCGCCGGCTCGTCCGAACGGTGTGCGAACGCCGTCCACGAACACGACGTCTGATGCCTTTGGCAATCCGGGCCTCCCAGATCCTCATCGATCGGGCCGGAACGCAGGTCGCTCCGGCCTGGCCGGGCTTCGCCCGGCGACCCTCCCGACGCTATGCCCCCAGCCTGGGCGGCCGCATGCCGGTTGGGTGGTTCCTACGACTCGTCGTCGTTCGTCGCTGCGGGCCGCTGTGCGGCAGCGACAAAGGCCGACGCGATGATCGACGCGAGTTCCTCGACCTGCCACGGACGGGCGTCGTGCTCGGCGAGGGCGGCTCCGACCAGCTCGGTCGACGGCGGCGACGGCGGGGCCCACGACACGAGCCGGAGCGTCTCCGGTGTGAGCAGGTTCTCGAGCGGGATGTCGAGCTCCTCGGCACGCTTCGTCACCGCGGCACGTGCGGCCTTGTACCGGCGGTCGGCCGCCGGGTTGCGGTCCGCCCAGGCGCGGGGCGGGGGCAGCGTCGCCTCGCCGGCACCGCGCAGACGGGGGAGGTCCTCGGTGGTGCGACCTTCCTCGACGGCGGCCCACCAGCGGTCGAGCTCGGAACGGCTGGCGCGACCCGTGAAGGCCTTCAGCGCACCGAGTTCGGCGCGGGACTCGGGTGCGGCGGCCGCCGCGGCGACGATGGCGGCGTCGGGGATGGTGCGCCCGGGGGCGATGTCCGCCTGTCGGGCGTACTCGTCACGAGCGAGCCAGAGCGACCGGGCGATCGCCAGGGCTCGCGCCCCACGGAGCGCGTGCATGCCGGACAGTCGACGCCAGGGCTCGGCTCGGGCGGGCTTCGGCGCGCGGTGCAGGACCGCGTCGAACTCCTCCTGGGCGATCCGGGTCTTGCCGGCCTCGTCGAGCCTCTCGGCAAGGGCGTCGCGGAGGTCGGGCAGCAGCTCGACGTCGAGCGAGGCGTAGATGAGCCACGACTGCGGCAGGGGACGGGTCGACCAGTCGGCGGCCGAGTGCGCCTTCGCCAGGGTGATGCCGAGCAGTTGCTCGACGACGGCGCCGAGGCCGACGCGCGGGAACCCGGCGATCCGGGCGCCGAGTTCGGTGTCGAAGATGCGCGTGGGGACGAGGCCGACCTCCTGCAGGCACGGCAGGTCCTGCGAGGCGGCGTGGAACAGCCACTCCTCGTCGACGATGGCGGCCTGCAGCTCCGAGAAGTCGCCGATCGGGATCGGGTCGAACAGGAAGGCACCGGCACCGCGGCGGAACACCTGGATCAGGTACGCGCGCTGCGAGTAGCGGTAGCCGCTGGCTCGTTCGGCGTCGACTGCGACGGGGCCGTGGCCGGCGGCGATGGCGGCGACTGCCTCGAGGTAGTCCTCACGCGTGTCGATGACCTTGACGGCATCGTGCGAGGCCTCGAAGGCGGGGCCGGCAGCGGCGGCCGGAGCGGCCGAGCCGGCAGCTGGAGCGGCCGAGCCGGCAGCGGGGCCGGCGGCGTCCTGGGGAGCGGGGTCGGTCACTTGGCGAGCCTCCTCGGGGCCAGCAGGGTCACGCCGTCCGATGCGGGAGGCAGACCGGCGAGCATGGCGACGATGTCCTGCCAGGCCCGGACGTGTGCGGTGAGGTCGTCGCCGCGTGGTGTCCACGACGCGCGGAGTTCCAGCTGGGCGCCGTCGCCCTGTGCGGCGAGGTCGCCGTAGCCGCGCGAGATGATCTTGGTGGCCGTGCCCGAGGCGTGGTCGTACGTCGCACCGTGTGACTCGAGCGCGTCGACGAGCCAGCTCCAGGTGACGTCGGCGACGAACTCGTCGACGCCGATCTCAGGCTCGAGCGGCGCCTGCGCGAAGGAGACGACACGGAACGCGCCGCCCCAGCCCTCGGGCTCTTCCGGGTCGTACAGGGCGATGAACCGGCCGGTGCCCAGGTCCGACTCGACGCCGTGCGCGGTGCCGGACACGTCCGCCGCCAGGGCGATCGAGAACGGTGCGATCCGGGTCGGCGAGGGGATCTCGGTGACGGTGGTCTCGGCGCGGCCGCTGCCGCCGGACACGAACGCGCGGAGCCGCGCGAAGGCGTCGGGCTCTCGGGATTCGGACACACATGCAGACTAGGCTCCGGGCCATGTCCCGATCCGCGCGACCCGCCGAGGACGTCGTCCAGGAGACCGCTCGATCGGCCGGGTTCATCGCACTCGGCGCCGGCCTGGCAGCTGCCGCGGTGGGGACGGCCGTCATCGGTGGCTTCGTCGCCGCCGTCGCCCGTGCCGTCGTCACCCCCGACCGCAAGCGCAACGAACGCGTCCCGATCCACGCCGTCGACCCCGTCCGGAAGACCGTCACGATCGAACGCACCGCGGACACCGAGCTGCAGGGCCGCTACTCGCTCTGGTTCGGCGGCGGCACCGGCCACATGCGCGTCGGCGAGGTGCTCGGCACGACCGAGACCACCGTCACGCGCCGCATCATCGCGATCGACGCCGGCGACGCGACGGCCGCCCGCCGCGGTCGCTGGGGCGGCTGGTTCTACCTGACGCCCGGCGAGCTCGACGTGCCCGTGGAGGACGTCGACATCCCCACCCCGAACGGTCCCGCCCCCGCCTGGGTCGTCCGCGCCGACGACCCGGCAGCGCCGTGGGCCGTCCTGGTGCACGGCCGTGGCGTCACGCGCGCCGAGACCATCCGCGCCGTCCCGGTCTTCCGCGCCGCCGGCTACTCGGTCGTCCTCGCTTCGTGGCGGAACGACGGCGTCGCCCCGCCGAGCGTCGACGGCCGCTACGGCCTCGGCAGTACCGAGTGGGAGGACGTCGACTCCGTGCTCCGCTGGCTCACCGCGCAGGACGCCCAGAGCGTCGTGCTGATGGGCTGGTCGATGGGCGGCGCCGTCGTGCTGCAGACCCTGCTCCGCTCGCGCTTCGCCGGCCTGGTCGACGGCGTCGTGCTCGAGTCACCCGTCGTCGACTGGCACGCCGTCCTGAAGTCGCAGAGCCAGCTCCTGCGCCTGCCGCGTCCGGTCCGCAAGGTCGCCCAGCGGCTGCTCCGCACCCCGGTGCTGCACCGCCTCGCCGGCCTGCAGCAGCCGGTGGACCTGCGGGAGCTCGACATGGTCACCCGGTCCGCCGAGCTGACGGTGCCGATCCTGCTGCTGCACAGCGACGACGACGGGTTCGTGCCGTCCTCCGCGTCGCACGACCTGGCCCGCGCCCGACCCGACCTGGTCCGGCTCGAGGTGCAGACCACGGCCCGACACACCAAGCTCTGGAACCACGACGCCGACTGGTTCGACGCCCGCATCCTCGCGTGGCTCACCGAGGTGGTCCAGCGGCGCGGGGCGGCCAGCGCGCGGTAGACGCGACCGAAGGGCGGACGGGAGGCGCGGTGCCAGCTGGCACCGCGCCTCCCGTCCGTCGTTGCGTCCGTTCGGTCGCATCGTGAGCAGAAATGGTCGGGTCGCGATCACGCGCTCGACCATTCCTGCTCACGAAGGGGGTGGTCCGGCCGGAACGTCACGGTCTTCATCCGCTCGCTCTCACGGATCGATCACTTCGTCGAAGAGCGCGGACGAGCGCTCATCTCGTGGGCGTACGCATCTGCTTCGGTCTTGTAGATCTCGCCCCATGCAATGCTCGGAGGCATGGCACGGACAGGCGGATCGACGTCAGGGAGACAGATCTGCACGAAGTGCGGGAATGTGGGGAAGGTCCAGAGGTCTTCGTCCTCGAAGCGACTCCAGAGCAACAGCTCCCCGACACCCAGCGGGTGGCCGAGCTCCTGACCGTTCAGCGGCGGATCGCAGCTGACCATCAGCGCATGGTGACCGTTCGTGAGCTCGATCGGTCGTTCCACTTCGCACCGGAAGACGGACGAGAACCGCTTGCTGTCCATGGACGAGAGGAAGAAGACTTCTTGCATGTCAGAACTCCGGGTTGACGCCGCTGACGCGACCGAGCTGGGTCGCTCCCTTCTCGATGCCGTTCGGGAGGGGCCGCGCGACGTTCCTTCGAGCAGGAACTGCCCCGATCCCACGCGGTGATCGGGCGCGGTCTTCGCTGACGGTAGTCCTGCGACGTCGCGGTGGTTTGCAACAGGGTAGGACGGCGACCACGAGGCACCGGTCGCCTGGGCATCTCCGCCGGAGACACGACGCCCGGATCCTCGCGTGGCTCACCGAGGTGGTCCAGCGTCGCGGGCGGCCAGGCTGCGGTAGACGCAAGAGCAGACGGACGGGAGGCGCGGTGCCAGCTGTCACCGCGCCTCCCGTCCGTCCATGATGCCGTCTGCGAGACTCGAACCATGTGGCCGTTCCGCAACCGCCCCGAGCCGGTGCCCTCGTTGCCGACGAACCCCGTGCTGCAGCAGATCGTGCTGCGGGGCGGCGACCTGTCGGAGCCGCGTGACTGGGTGCACTTCGTGTACTTCCCGGACGAAGGCACCGCCAGGGCAGCCTCCGATCAGATCGCCGCCGCCGGGTGGAACGTCGCAGTCAAGCCGTCGGGTGCGGAGTGGTACGTCGCCGCCGATCAGCAGAACGTGCTCGTCGACGACGCCCGACTGGGTGAGGCGGTGCAGTTCTTCGCGAGCATCACCGCCGAGACGCCCGGCGCGCAGTGGGACGGCTACGAAGCGAGCATCTAGAGCGTCGGCTGCTGTCGCGGCCCGAACTCCTCGAGACGAGTCGCCGGTCGGCGCGGCTGCGCTGGGCCGTGCGTCAGGTCGGAGGTCATCCGGTCTCCTGTGTCGGGCGTGGACCCGGCGAGAGCCCGCCGACGCTCATGGCAGCGAGGACGTCAGTCCTGCCGGGCGCGAACGCCGTGATTCCGACCGAGGTGTCAGCCTGCACGATGCAGAGCCCCAGCTGCTCGTCGCCGAGCGGCACGAGCGCACGGGCGAACCCGTCGAGTCCGCGCACGTCGAAGCCCTTTTCGGCGGCCATCGTGTACTTCGTCAGGAAGGTCCGTGCTGTCGACAGCGCGCCCTGTTCGAAGATGCGGACCCGTTCGTCGGCCGGACACTGCGATACCACCTCGAGCGCCAGTCCCGCCCCCGGAGCGTCCGATGCGCGGAGCCGCGAGCACAGTTCCTGGACGGTGATGTGGACGAGACCCACGGATCGGTCGATCGCCGTGGCCGCCACGAGCGTTCGGTCCCTCGCACGCAACACGACCGTCACGAGTTCATCGCCGTGCTCGACCTGGCAGATCAGGACGAGTTCGTCCCCGAGGGCTTCGAGCGGGTCGATGAACGGTACGAGGTTCGCTTGCTTCTTCGAGTAGGTCCGCCGGATGACCGCTGCGAACGACCGTGCGGACACGTCGTAGACGAGCACATTGGTGTCCGGACCGACAGCGGCGAGGATGTCGACGACACGGTCCGGGAGCTCCACGGTCGGATCGTTGGTGACCGCTCGGAGATGACCGATCGAGATGTGCGGGGGAGCGCTTGTCACCGTCGGACCTCCGCGGACGACGGGCTGTGTCGGTACTGCACGTCGCCGTCGGGCAGGGCGTCGATGTCGACCCGTGCGCGCCCCGGTTCGCTGTAGTGCCAGGACGGACCTCGGCGGTTCGGCCAGCCCTCGAGCAACGCACCCGAGGCGAACCGAATGGCGATCCGCCCGCCCGTCACTGCACCGTCCGACACGACCTCGGTGTGCAGCGCGAGGAGGCCGAGCAGGGACGGTTTGTCACCGGGATCGAGGAACTCGTGCTCCCCGTCAGAGCCGGTCAGCGCGAAGTCGGTCTCGAACCGGAGCGACGCACCGTTCGAGAAGCGGATCGTCACGTCGGATTCGAGGCCGATGAAGTCGACGGTGTCGCCGGTGATGTCCAGCGCGAAGGGTTGGCGCGGAACGCCGCTCATCCTCGATCTCCTTCCGTACCTGTGCTCGTCCTTCCGGTCGGCGGATCGACACGAACCGGGCGACCCTTCGGCTCCGAGACGTGCCAGGACTCGAACTCGGCGTCCGGACCAGCGACGAGGGTCGCTCCTTCAGCGAAGACCAGCGTGAGCGTGTCGCCCTCGACGGATCGCCGAACGAGTTCTGTGCCGAACAGCCGCAGGATGGGGAGCAGCGAGTCCTTCCGCTCCGGATCGACGACCACGCTGCCCCCGGATCGGTCCGTGACGGTGAACGCAGATTCGAGCTGCACGCCGGAACCGTCGGTGAAGCGCAGCTCGAGCCGGAAGTCGACGCCGATGAAGTCGAGCGTGTCTGCAGGGATGACCGCCGGGATCGCCTCTTCGGAATTCCTCATGCCCTCGCCCCCCTGCGCGTCATTCCCCCCTGGTAATGACGGAGCCCTTCTTGCACGGACTCCGACCGGCATCTGGGGACCGGCACGCAGTCGCTGACAAGGATGTTGGGATCCACAGGCCGAACAATTCTGCGCCAGGAGATTGCGAAGCAATCGATCATTCCTCGAATGCAACTTGGTTGGTCCGGGGGATTTCCCGCGGCATTGCGTGGCTGAACCAGGGAGTTCGAGACTGTCAATCTTTCCATTTTTCGCCCATATGAGGATCTCCCCGCCGATTTCCGCCTGCCCATCCAGGTAACAGGATCTGCTGGGGAGGGGCCCGTCCGGCAGCTTGGCGATAGGGTGGTCGTCAAGGTCTATTTGCCAGATTCTCGGAGCAATTGTTCGAAATCCCCGAATCGTTTGTGCCTGATGCTGCAATGCCATTGATTCGGGTGTTTTGAGATGACTCAGGCAGATGCGCACGAGATCGTGCAGCCGTGATTCATCTTCTGTCCACGTCAACATATCGTCCTACATCCTGTAGCTGCCTCTTTGGGGATGTACACAGTGCCGACGCGAGAGATCCCCCCAGCAGTGCTTCCCCGCGCGGACCGATAGGGCCAAGAAAGTAAAGTTCGTCCTCGGTTGCCGTCCCGCTCTCCTCAGGCTCCCGGCTCGCGACCGTCAGGTGCTTACGAGGGCATTTCGGTCGAAGGTCCTGGAGCGCGGGTGGTCATCGCCGGTACTTGCGTTCCCGACCCGAACACTCGAGAAAATGTGGCCCCTATCTTGACCTGATCTGTGTCGATGATGATCGTCCACAACGAGCCGTCACTCATGTCGAGGCGGATGACTGCTTTGTCGATTTTGCCGACATCGGATGGGTGGAATCCGACGAACTCGCCCTCGATGAACTGATGTGTGGCTTCGGCGAGTCGCGCGAACGAGGCACTGTCGAGTACCGGATTTGGCAAGTGGGGCGCGCTAGACACTTGCTCCAGTTCCGCGACGTCCAGTCCGGGATCTGTCGACACGTTGACGAATATGTCCTCAGCCGTCCATGAAAGCTCGGGCAGATGGAGGGAGGCCACAACGTCGGCGAGGTCGAACCATTCGGTATCGCCCTGCTCGGATTCATGAGAAAAAAGTCGCAGCATTGGATCCGATTCAACTAGAAGAGGGGTAGGGCGGTCTTGCTGCGCGTGCGGCTTCCGCCCGTCGCATTGGGCTCGTACGGGTGGAAATGTGGGTTTGGATGGATTGCTGGTCGGTTGTGGTCAGTGAAATCAATGTCTCGAACGATCTCACCATCCCCGTCAAATTCTCGCGCCTGAGGATAGCTAGTCCCGCTCTTGCTCTCGCGCCAACCAAGTTCCGTGTGCGGGTACTCCGACTCCGGCAACCGAACTCCCTTCTGTGAGCTTGGTAGCGGTCGATGAGGGAACCAACTCCCGTCAGGAGTCTTCGGAACGGGGAGTTCGTCCCCGAGCTTGTTCACGGCTGTCGGCAGGTGCACCTTCGACATCGTGCCGCCGGTGGCCGCCGACGTCGCGGCACCTTCGGCCGCGTTCCGGAGCAGACCACCGGGGGTCACGGGCTGGCCACTCACCGCGTAGTTGGCGACGTTCTCGGCCGCACCTTCTGCTGCGTTCTTGACCAGCTGCTTGCCGATCAGGGCACCGGCACCACCGCCGACAGCACCGAAGGCCCCGCTGACGGCGACCTGGCCCCAGTTCACCTCGCCGGTGGTGGCCTTCTGGATGATGGTGTCGGCACCGGCGCTGATGAGCATCATGCCGACCGGACCGCCGACGCCGGTGGCGACGAGCACACCGCCGGCGACGACCATCGCGCCACCGGCGACGTACTCCCAGTTGTCCGCGAACCAGTCACCGGTCGCGGCTGCGGCACGTGCGAGCGGCCCCTGCTGCGCCGCCGCGTAGGCCTCGAGCTCCGCGTCGGTGATCGGCGCGAGGCCGAGCGGGTCGATCGCGTGCAGCGGGTCGTTGCCGGCGAACGAGTACGGGTTGCCGGCCCAGGCTGCTCCTGCTGGCGCGCTGACCGGGTCGACCGACAGGAAGCCGCGCGACGACGGGTCGTAGGCACGCGCCCCCATCCACTCGAGGCCGGCGACCTGCAGCGAACCGTCGGCGCCGAGGGCGATCCCGCCGGGCAGGCCCGAGCCGCCGAGGTCGGCGAGCGTCTGCCACGGATCGGCGTCGTCGGCTGCTCTCGTGGTGCGTCGACCGCTGGCGATCCAGCGGTCGTCCACCCCGATCAGGCCGCCGGGAGCGCGGAGCACCGGCCCGTCACCGACGGCCAAGAGCGTCGGTGCGAACGCGGCGGTGTCCCAGTCGATCGGGACGCCGTCGACACCGGCGAGTTCACCGAGGGCGTCGACGTGCAGGTCGGTCGTGGTGCTGCTTGCCGCGGTGGTCTCCGCCACCCCGGTGAGGTGACCCTGCGGGGTCCAGCCGTACGTGGTCGTCACGCCGTCGGCTCGGAGCGCCTGCACCCGACGACCAGCGCCGTCGTAGGCGTACTCGACTTCGGGCAGTCCGTCCGGAGCGCCGACCCTGCTCAGCTGTCCGGCGGCGTCGTGCGTGACCCGTCGGGCCCCGGAGTCCGTCCGTTCCTCGACCAGACGACCCGCCGCGTCGTAGACCCAGTCCGTGCGACCACCGTCGTGGACGGCGGCCACGAGCTGCGCGGCATCGTCGTGCTCGTAGGTGGTGCTCCCACCGGGTCCCTCGACGCGGGTGATGCGCCCGTCGGCGTCGCGTTCGATCGTGCTGGTGTCCGTGCCGTCCGCGTCGATGCGCGCGTGCCGGACCACGTGTCCGTTCGCGTACTCCCAGGTCTGCAGCTGATCGCCGGCGCGGGCCTGCAGGAGCCGCCCCGCCGCGTCGTGCTCGTACCGGACCTCGCCGAAGGCCGAGTGGTCGACGCGGACGACCCGTCCGGCCGCGTCGTGCTCGTACCGGGTCGTCGACCCGTCAGGGGACTGCACCGAGGTGCGGAGCCCGTCGGCATCGTGGGTCCACCGCGTTTCGCGCGCGCCGGTTGCGCGGCGGACGAGCTGGCCCAGTCGGCTGAACTCGAGGACGTGGGTGGCGGGGGAATCGGGACGGGTCCTGTCGGTGATCGTCACCGTGCGAGCACGCGCATCGCGGTCGATGCGGCCGATCAGCCGATCGCCGGCGTACTGCGCGGATTCCCGACCGGCCGCGTCGTACTCCCACCGCAGGACGCTCCCGTCCGGGTCGGTCTGGGTGAGCTGGCGCCCTGCCGCGTCGTAGGTCGCCGTCGTCGTGCGACCGAGCTGATCGGTGGACGAGGCCACCTTGTCGAGCTGCGTGTACGTGCGGACGGTCACCCCACCCAGCGGGTCGACGGTGCGGACGAGTCGTCCACGCTGGTCGTACTCGTATCGGGTGGTACCCCCGAGACCGTTCACCGCGGCGACGAGCTGTCCGGCGGCGTCGTACCGGAAGCTCCGCTGGCCGAAGCGGGTGTCCCGCACCGAGACCACGCGACCGACCCGGTCGTACCGGTACCTCGCGGTGCCGACTCCGGGGACGTCGGCGTGGACGACCCGACCCTGGCGGTCGTACTCGGTCCGGGCGACCTCGCCGGTCGGCAGGGTGCGCGCGACGACCCGGGAATCGGCGTCGTAGGTCAACGTGGTGCGTGCGCCGGCGGGGTCGATCGCGCTGACCGGGCGACCGCACGCGTCGTACTCGTACCGGGTGGTTCGGCCCGCCGGGGTGGTGACGGCGACGACGCGTCCGGCGAGGTCACGTTCGATCCGGGTGAGGCCCCCGTCCGCGTCGACGAGCTCGACCGCGCGACCGCAGGCGTCGTACGTCGTGAGTTCGGCGGACGTGTCCGCGTGCTCGAGCCGGGTCGGACGCCCGAACTCGTCGGTCGTCACGGAAACGGCGTCGAAGGCGTCGCGGACCGTGGAGACGCCGTCCGCGCGCGAGCGACGCACCTCGGTGCGGACACCGGTCGGGTCGACCGTGGCACCGAGGGCTCCGACCGCGTCGTACTCCCGCTTCCAGGTGCCGCCGGCCGGGTCGATCACGGCTTCGAGCCGGGAGAGCGCGTCGTGGACGAACGCCCACTCGGCGCCGTCGGGCAGGGTCATCGTCGACACGTTGCCGAACGCGTCGAAGTCCTTGGTGATGACGCGACCGAGCGGGTCCGTGGTGGACACGATCTCGCCGTGCTGGCCGTAGGTGACCTCGGTGCGGGCACCGGTCGGATCGATCGTCGCCGTGATCCGACCGCCGTCGCCGTGCTCGAACCGCCACAGCTCGCCGTCCGGGTCCTCACGTGCGGTGAGCAGTCCGGCGGCGTCGTAGCGGTACCGGGTCCGGTTGCCGAGCGGTGTGACCGCCTCGATGATCCGGCCTCCGGGGTCGCGGACCAACTGCGCGGTGTCGCCGACGGCGTTCTCGACCCCGATGAGCTCACCGGACGCATCGTGGTGGAAGGAGACGACGACGCCCATCGGATCGGTCGTTCCCACGAGCAGGCCGTCCCGCCACTCGAGCAGCGTGCGACCGCCGACAGGGTCGATGACGACGGAGGGGTTCCGGTCGTCGCCCGCGTACTCGTACTCGGCGACCCCGCCGTTCGCGGTGACCACCGTCGTCACGCGGTCCACAGCGTCGTACCCGAAGGTCAGGTCGGCGCCCTCCGGTGTCACGGTCCGGACGCGCCGTCCCCGCTCGTCGTACCCGTGGACGGTCACCTGACCATCGCGCTCGGTCACCGAGACGAGGTTGCCGTGCGGGTCGTACGACATCGACTGGCGCTGCCCGTCGGTGTCGATGATCCCGACGACGCGGCCCTTCCGGTCGGCGATCCAGGTGTTCGCGTGCTCCCCGTCGACGTCGGAGACCGAGGTGACCCGACCCGGCAGGTACGAGAACCGGACCCGTCGACCGAACGGTGTGCGCTGCTCGACGACCCGGCCGCGGTCGTCGTAGGTGTTCTCGCACTCGACCACACCCGTGGCAGCGGTCACGCGGTCGATCAGCCCGTCCGCGTTCCAGCGGTATCGACGACTGCCGACGGCATCGGTCGCCCGGACCAGCCGGCGGGCGTCGTCGTAGTGGTACTCCACGCGGCGTCCGTCCGAGGCGGTCGTCGACGCCACGCGGTCGCCCGCGTACTCGACGTCGACGAACCGCCCGAACACGTGCGACAGGCGCGTGATCCGGTCCTGCTCGTCGCGGCACACCGTCACGGCGGTGCCCGCTCCACGATCGCTGCTCAGCCACAGTCCGGACGGCGTGAACGCCCACCGACCGCCGGCGTTGTCCCGGACGACGAGCGAGTCCTGTTCGGCCCGGAGCCACAGGTCCTCGCCGACGCCGCGGCTCCACCCGTCACCCTGTCGCGGGAAGTCGACCTGCCGACCGTCGTCGAGCACGACCGAGGCGGCTTCGTCGGTGATCTTCAGCCGGGTGTCGAGGATCGAGGACCACCCGAGCCCGAACACCCCGGAGCGGCCGTCGAGCGAGTTGTACATGCGCGTGAGCCGGAGCGACGCGGCCTGCCCAGCGAACGACAGGTCGGTCTCGGGCTCGAGGAAGTTGCCGGTGGCCGTGTTGACCGGGTCGTCGGCGAACCCGTTGGTCGGGGGCGTCCCCATCGCCGAGAACGGTCCGATGGTGAAGTCGTCACGTCCGGCGTCGATCCCCGCCGCGGACAGGGCCGCCGCGATCGCCGCGTCCGACAGCGTCGCAGGCCCGGCACCACCACCGGCGGCCTCGAACTGCGCGGCGACGGTGCCCGCCGAGTCGGCGTCCTGCCCGTTCGCGGTGAGCCAGTCGTTGACGGCGGTCAGCAGCGACTGGGCGTTCAGCGTGCCCCAGCAGGGGTTGCACTCGGCCTCGTAGTCGGCCAGGGCGTTGCGGAACGTGGAGACGGCACCCGACAGGTCGGCGTCGAGCGTGCGGGTGGTCGCCTCGAAGGAGCGGAGGTCTGCGGGGGCGGCCGACGACGTCCCACCGCTGGCTCCACCGCCTGCGGGGATCTCGCGGCCCTTCACGCTGACCTCGTCCGCCTGCAGTCGCGGCTCCGGCTCGGGCTCCGGCGGCTTCGGGTCGTCCCCGCCGCCGAACCACGTCGAGATCTCGTGCCCGGCGCCGACGAAGAAGTTCTCCTCGCGTTCACGCTTGCGGGCTTCCCACTCCTTCGCCTGCTTCCGCCGGTCGTCCTCGTCCTTCGCGGCATCGCAGAGCTGCTGCACGAACCCCGACAGGCTCTGCAGCGATTCGACGAGCTTCGTCGCACTCCGCGAGGCGATGTCGGCGTTGTCCGCGAAGACCTCGGAGAAGTACCCCCGGAACTCCGCGCCCGCCGTCGTCACGGACGACGACCGTGAGCCGGACTGTCCCCCGATAGCCGACGCGAGCGCCGTCGACGCCGACTTGAGTGCATCCGCCGCGCTGTACGAGTAGCCGGTCGGATCGTTCCCGTGGATCTTCGCCATCGTCATTCCCCCCAGATGTTGACGGCCTCATCCTGTCACGGCGCGAGCGTGAGGTGCCAGAGGACGGCCTGCGTGCCGACGGCGTGACGGACGGGAGGCCCGTGGCGGTGTCGCCACGGGCCTCCCGTCCGTCACCGGGTCGCGTCTACGCGACCGCCGCCTGCACCTGCCGCTGCACGCGACCGAGCATGCCCACCATGCCGCGGATCCGAAGCGGGCTGACCGCTTCGGACAGGCCGATGGTCAACGGGTAGTCCGTCGGGACGGCGAGCACCTGCTCGACGGTCAGGCCGGACAGTCCCTGCGCCAGGATCGAGGCGAAGCCGCGCGTGGTCGGCGCCTCGCGCGGGGCGGTGGCGTGCATGCGGACGACGTCCGGAGCGTCGCCGTCCTCACCCACCGTCACCGTGATGAACACGGGGGACTGGCACTCCTCGACGCGTTCGAGCTCGTCCTCGTGCCCCTGCAGGCGTTCGGGCAGCGCGGGTAGCTCGTTCGAGAACTCGAGCAGGAGCTGCAGGCGGTCCTTCTGCCCGAGGGCGAGGAAGTCGTCGCGGATCTCGGCGAGGGTGGCGGGGAGTGGTGCGTCGGTGCTGGCGTTCATCGGTTCGGAACAGTACCCGGCTCGGATCCCTGCACGATGGGGACGCGGACGGCGCTGCCCCACTCGGTCCACGAGCCGTCGTAGTTGCGGACGTTGTCGTAGCCGAGCAGGTGCTGCAGGACGAACCAGGTGTGGCTCGAGCGCTCACCGATGCGGCAGTAGGCGATGACCTCGTCGGCGTCACCGATGCCGGCGCCGTCGCGGTAGACGGCGTCGAGCTCGTCCCGCGACTTGAACGTGCCGTCGGCGGCTGCGGCCGTCGCCCAGGGGATGTTCACGGCCGTGGGGACGTGGCCGCCGCGCAGCGCGCCCTCTTCCGGGTAGTCGGGCGCCGTCGTGCGCTCCCCGCTGTACTCCGGGGCGCTGCGGACGTCGATGAGCGGCTTGCCGAGGTGCGCGAGGACGTCGTCCTTGAAGGCACGGACGGGCTCGTCGTGGCGCTCGACGACGGGGTAGTCGACCGCCGTGACCGGGGCCTCGTCGGTGGTCAGGGCGCGGTCCTCGGCGATCCACTTGCCGCGACCGCCGTCGAGCAGGCGGACGTCCTCGTGGCCGAACAGGGTGAACACCCAGAGTGCGTACGCGGCCCACCAGTTGTTCTTGTCGCCGTAGATCACGACGGTGGTGTCGCGGCCGATGCCCTTGCCGCCGAGGAGCTCGGCGAACGCGGCGCCGTCGATGTAGTCGCGCTGCACCGGGTCGTTGAGGTCGGTGTGCCAGTCGATCTTCACGGCTCCCGGGATGTGCCCCGTCTCGTAGAGCAGGACGTCCTCGTCGGACTCGACGACCACCAGGTCGGGCGCGCCGGCACCGGCGTCGAGTTGCTCCTGCAGCCAACCGGTGGAGACGAGGCGCTCCGGGTGCGCGTAGGCGGCGAACTTCTCGGACGGGTCGACCGGTGCGGTCATCGGGGGTACCTCCAGGGGTGCGGGGGAGCGTGGTGCGGGGCGAGCGTGGTGCCCGGTGCGAGCTGCCGGCGCCGGACTAGGATCGGGCGTCGGTGCCTGTGGGCAACGGTACGCGGACGTACCGTTCCCCTGCCGCAACGTGACACCCCACGACATGCTTCCCGGAAGGGTTCCCCGATTGCCCGCTCACCTCGTCGACCGTGATCCCCAGGTGACCCCGCAGCAGATGGCTGCGGCGCTCGTGCCCCCGCCGCAGTTCACGGACGCGTCGTTCGACTCGTACCGGCCGGACCCGGACTACGACTCGCAGGCCTCGGTCCGCGATGCCGTCGCCGCGTTCGTGGCCACCGGTCCCGCGGACGCCCCGCGGCGCGGGCTGTTCGGGCGCCGGAAGCAGTCGGCGGAACCCGCGGCGAAGTCCGGCGTGTACCTGGACGGCGGGTTCGGTGTCGGCAAGACCCACCTGCTCGCAGCCGCCTACCACGCGGCCACCGGCCGGAAGACGTTCGGCACCTTCATCGAGTACACCGCGCTCGTGGGGGCCCTGGGGTTCCAGGGCACGGTCGACCTGCTCCGCGGCACCGCACTGGTGTGCATCGACGAGTTCGAGCTCGACGACCCGGGCGACACGATGGTGATGACCCGGCTCATCAAGGAGCTGACCGAGACCGGCACGCGCTTCGCCGCCACGTCGAACACGCCCCCGGGCGCCCTGGGCGAGGGTCGCTTCGCCGCGCAGGACTTCCTGCGCGAGATCCAGGCCATGTCGGACCGCTTCGACACCATGCGCATCGACGGCCTGGACTACCGCCGACGTGCCGTGGACGAGTCGGCGCAGGTCGTGTCCGACGTGCCGGCCGCGCTGCCGTCCGGCACCGTGACGCTCGACGACTTCGGTGCGGTGGTCGCCCACCTGGGTTCCGTGCACCCGTCGAAGTACGTCGCCCTGGTCGAGGACCTCGACGCCGTCGGGCTCACCGACGTCCGGGCGTTCACCGACCAGACCGACGCGCTGCGTTGGGTCGCACTGGTGGACCGCCTGTACGACGCACAGGTGCGGATCGTCGCCTCGGGGACCCCGCTCGACCAGGTGTACCCCGACGCGATGCTCGAGGGCGGCTACCGCAAGAAGTACCTGCGCGCGGCGTCCCGCGTGGTGGCGCTCACCCGGGCCTGAGCCTCCTTCGCCGTCAGACGGATCTGTCCACGGCGGTCTCCTGCCCCTCGCGCAGGGGACATCGGGCCGGCGGAAACACGACGTTTACAAACGGCGCGGTCGCGTTACATCCGCGAAACAGTTCGTGCTCCCTCGTGAAACCTCGCCTCGCCAGACTCTGTGACACCCGAGGCGGTCCAAGAGCCGCTCGTGCAATCGAGAGGTGAGCAGATGCTTGATCAGGGCAACACGACGTTCGTGTTGGTGATGGCTGCGCTGGTGTTGTTCATGACACCCGGCCTGGCCTTCTTCTACGGCGGCTTGGTGAAGGCCAAGTCCGTCATCTCCATGATGATGATGTCGTTCGGTGCGATCGCGCTCGTGAGCGTGCTCTGGGTGGTCTACGGCTACGCGATCGCCTTCGCCAACCACGGCGACGGCACCGCGGTCTCCGGCGTGGTCGGGTTCTTCAGCATCGACTGGAACCAGATCGGCCTCGGCCAGGCCTTCGAGGAGCACAGTCCTCGGACATCCAGGCGGCGTACCCGTCGATGGCCTTCGTCGGGTTCCAGGCGACGTTCGCGATCATCACCGTCGCACTCATCTCCGGCGCCATCGCCGACCGCGCCAAGTTCGGCGCGTGGATGGTCTTCGCCGGCGTGTGGGTCACGGTCGTCTACTTCCCGGTCGCCTCGTGGGTCTTCAACCTGACCTCCGGCTGGGCCGCCACGTGGGGCGTCATCGACTTCGCCGGTGGCACCGCGGTGCACATCAACGCCGGTGCCGCGGGTCTCGCCCTGGCGATCGTGCTCGGCAAGCGCGTCGGCTTCGCCAAGGGTGCGCACAAGCCGCACAACCCGCCCTTCGTCCTGCTCGGTGCCGCCATCCTGTGGTTCGGCTGGTTCGGCTTCAACGCCGGCTCCGAGGGCGCCGCTGACGGCATCGCCGCGATCGCCTGGGTGAACACCCTCGCAGCCCCGGCCGCCGCCATCCTCGGCTGGCTGCTCATCGAGAAGCTCAAGGACGGCAAGGCCACCTCGGTCGGTGCCGCATCGGGCGCCGTCACCGGCCTCGTCGCGATCACCCCGGCCTGTGCCGCGCTGACCCCGGGCTGGGGAATCCTGCTCGGCTTCCTCGCCGGCATCGTCTGCTGCTTCGCCATCGACTGGAAGTACCGCCTGGGCTTCGACGACTCGCTCGACGTGGTCGGCGTCCACCTGGTCGGCGGCATCTTCGGCACGCTGTTCCTCGGCTTCTTCGCCAACGACACCGGACTGATCTACTCCGGCTCGTTCGAGCAGCTCGGCAAGCAGGCCGCAGCGGCCCTCGCCGTCGGCGTCTACTCGTTCGTGCTCGCCCTGGTCATCGGGTTCGTGATCGAGAAGACGATGGGCTTCCGCGTCAAGACCGAGGACGAGGTCGCTGGCATCGACACCGCCGTCCACGGCGAAGAGGGTTACGTCCTCTACGAGCAGACCGACGACAGCCCGGTCAGCGTCCGCTAGACACCAGGCACCACCCGCACGACGACGGGCCCCGCGCACACAGCAGCGCGGGGCCCGTCGTCGTCTCGCTGGTCGCGTCCTGGTCGTGACCACGGACTGGAGGCGCGGTGCGGGTCGGACCCGCACCGCGCCTCCAGGCAGCTGGTCGCGTCAGCGACCCGTCGGTCCCGTCGGTCCCGTCGGTCCCGTCGGTTCCGTCGGTTCCGGTGGTCCCGCCGGTCCCGTCACCAGGCGTAGTCCTCCGGTGACGTCTGGTGCCCCGGGAAGATCTCGTCGAGACGGTCCAGCGCACGCTGGTCGAGGCGGATGTCGACGGCACGGACCGCGGACTCCCACTGCTCCATCGTGCGGGGGCCGGTGATCGGCGCGGTGACGCCGGGCTGGTGCAGCAGCCAGGCGAGGGCCAGCTCGCCCGGCGTGTGGCCGAGCTCCTTCGCGAACGACTCGTAGGAATGCAGCTGGTCGCGGTGGGCGTCGACGTACTCGGCGCTGCGGCCGGACAGGCGACGCGAGCCGTTCTCGGTCTTCTCGATGACGCCGCCGAGCAGACCGCCCTGCAGTGGCGACCAGGGGATCACGCCGAGGCCGTACGCACGCGCGGCCGGCAGGACCTCGCGCTCGACGTCGCGGACCACGAGGTTGTAGATCGACTGCTCGCTGACCAGGCCGAAGGTGTCCCGGCGCTTCGCAGCCTCCTGCGCCTGGGCGATGTGCCACCCGGCGAAGTTCGACGAGCCGACGTACAGGACCTTGCCCTGCTGCACGGCGACGTCGATCGCCTGCCAGATCTCGTCCCACGGCGTCGCACGGTCGACGTGGTGGAACTGGTACAGGTCGATGTGGTCGGTCTGCAGCCGCTGCAGGCTCGCGTCGAGCGACTGCCGGATGTTCAGGGCGCTGAGCTTGCCGCCGTTCGGCCAGTCGGTCATGTCGCCGTAGACCTTCGTGGCGAGGACCGTCTTCTCGCGGCGACCGCCACCCTTGGCGAACCACCGTCCGATGATCTCCTCGGTGGCACCCTTGCCCACCGAGCCGCCGTAGCCGTTGGCGGTGTCGAAGAAGTTGACGCCGAGCTCGTGGGCCCGGTCCATGATCGCGTGCGAGTCGTCTTCGCTGGTCTCCGGGCCGAAGTTCATCGTGCCGAGCACGGCGCGGGAGACCGACAGACCGGTGCGACCGAGGTGTGTGTAGTCCATGAGACGGGTCTACTCGTGACGCGCTGGTGGCGCCAGGCCCTGGGAGTACCGGTCGGCGGCTGGTGGCCGGTGCCCGGTGCCCGGTGGCTGGTGCCCCGTGCCCCGTGCCCGGTGCCCGGTGCCCGTCCGTGCTTGGTGCTCGTTGTGCTGGTCGGAGTAGTCAGGGGGGACCACTCGAGAGGAGCAGCCATGCCAGCCAAGGACGAGATCCCCAGCACCCTGCAGCGGTCCCCGGACCACGCGCAGGAGATCTTCGAGAAGACCCTGGACTCGGCGAACGAGACGTACGGCCCGGGCGAGCGGGCGCACCGCACGGCGTTCGCCGCCGTCAAGCACGAGTACGAGAAGGTCGGCGACCACTGGGAGGAGAAGGAGTCCTCCGGGCCGTCCGATTCCGGAGCCGCCGGCTCCCGCGGTTCCGGCAAGACCGAGGGCGGTGTCGACGCGAACGCCTCGAAGGCGCACCTGCTGGACGTCGCGAAGCGGCTCAACGTCAGCGGCCGCTCGAAGATGACGAAGGACGAGCTGGTCGAGGCGATCGGCAGGGCGAACGACCGAGCGACCGCTGCTGCGCGGAGGTGACGGCGGGCGGGGCCCGTCCATTCCCCAATCGGCATGCGGCGGTGGCGTGAGGGGGTAACGTGCCGACGATGAACATCCCAGCACTCCGCGGCAGCCGGATCCTCGGGTTCGGTCACCACCAGCCCGAACGCGTCCTGACCAACGACGAGCTCTCGACGATGGTCGACACGAACGACGAGTGGATCCGCACACGGACCGGCATCCAGACCCGTCGGATCGCCGGGCCCGACGACACCGTCACGTCGATGGCCGTCGAGGCCGGACGCCGTGCCCTCGCCGACGCCGGGGTGTCACCTTCGGCCGTCGGACTCGTCATCGTCGCCTCCACGACCCACCAGGACCGCGCACCGTACACGGCAGGTCGGGTGGCCGCCGCGCTGGGCATGACGAACGGTCCGGCGCCGATCGACATCAACACCGCGTGCAGTGGGTTCGAGTACGCGCTCGGGCTCGCCGACCAGTCCATCCGCACCGGTTCGGCCGACGTCGCCCTCGTCATCGGGTCGGAGGTGCTGTCCGGGATCGCCGACTGGACCGACCGGTCGACGTGCGTGCTCGTCGGCGACGGGGCCGGTGCCGCCGTGCTCGGGGTCGCCGAGACGCCGGAGATCGGCCCGGTGTCGTGGGGGAGCGTGCCGCACCTGCTCGACGCCGTCCGTGTCGAGGGGTCGCCGGGGCGCTTCAACCAGGAGGGGCGCTCGATCTACCGGTGGGCGATCACCGAGGCCGAGGGGCACGCCCGCAAGGTCGTCGAGGCCGCCGGGCTCTCGATGGACGACATCGAGGTGTTCGCGTTCCACCAGGCGAACCTGCGGATCATCGAGCCGCTCGTCACCGCGCTCGGCGGGGAGTCGAAGTTCGTCATCCGCGACGTCGTCGAGTCCGGGAACACCTCGGCGGCGAGTGTGCCGCTCGGGCTGTCGAAGGCGTGGGAGCGTGGTGACCTGCCGGAGGGGGTGCCTGCGCTGCTGTTCGGGTTCGGTGGCGGGTTCGCCCACGCCGGCCAGGTCGTGACGACGCCGGTGCGGTCCTTCTAGGCGCCGTTGCACGAACGGCCCGGGCTCGGCTGCTCAGCATCCGTGCCCGGGCCTCTCTCGGTCGTCTCGGCTAACGCTTCGAGCGGGCGTCGTCCTGGCCCGGCTCGGTCCAGAGGTCCTGGTCCCCGCCCGCGCCACGCTTCCACGGCAGGGCGCGGCGGGTCTTCTCCGCCGCGGGGGTCACGGTCAGCACGATCGGGAACTCCGCCGGCGGCATGCCGAACCCGGTCCGCGACGCCTGGATCACCTTGCGCCCGAGTGCGTGGTTCCCCAGTCCGCCGACGGCCGCGCCGATGCCGAACGGCAGCGCCCGTCCGAGGACGGAACCGCCCTGCCGGACGGCGAATCGCTTGATGAACTGGTCACGGACCTGTCCGCCGATGCCGTTGACCACCTGCTTCGGGAGCGAGGACGTCACCATCTCCCCCCAGAACGCCGTCCGGGCCTGACCGCCGGCTGCCTGTCCGGCGAGCTGCTTGATGAGCTGCGTGCCCGGCGCGCCGAGGATCATCGCCATCACGAGTGTGCGGGCGCGCTCCGGGTCGTCCAGCGCGATGCCGTGCACCTCGGTCACCGACTGTGCGAACAGCGCGGTGGTCTCGAGGAACCCGACCGTCTCGGCACCGCTCAGGCCGAGCGCGGCGGCCATCCCGACGCCGGGGATCACCGCACTCGCACCGACCGCGGCGCCACCGGTGGTGACCGCGGCCAGGTACTGCCGCTCGAGGATCTGGATCACCTCGGCGGGGGTCGCGTCGGGCTTGCGACGACGGATCGCGTTGACGTGCGCGACCACGACGGGGCGCTGCACGCTGATGACCCGGTCGAGCCACTTCGCCCAGCCGGTGGGCTGGACCTGCTGCGTACGGGGGGCGGACGGGGAGGGGGAGACCGGTGCGGTCGGCAGGGGCACGATCGACTGGTCCTTCGGGGCTCGGGCCATGGCTTCACCGTACGCCGCGCACGTGAGAGGGTCGCTGGATGGACACCGACCCCGCGCAGCCAGCCCTCGACGATGCCCGTCGTGCAGCCGGGTTCCTGCCCGTCGCAGAGGTCACCGCCCTCGCGCCCGCGGTCCGGGTGCTCGACCCGGCGTCCGTCCTGGTCGGAGTGGGCGTGTCGGTCCTGCCCGGCGTGGTGCTGTACCCGTCCACGACGCTCGAGACCCGGCACGGTGGGGCGATCACGGTGGCATCCGGGGCACGCCTGGGCCCCGGATCCGTGACCGTCGTCGCGTCGGCGGCGGCCGTGCACATCGGCGAGGGAGCCGAACTCGGTCCGGGACCGGTGACCATCGTCGCGGACGGGTCCGACGTCCTGGTCGGTGGTCGGGCTCGCCTGACCGCCGGGTGTCTCGTCGAGGGGCCGGCTCGCATCGGCGCGGGGGCGCAGGTGCTCGGTCCGGTGTCCGTGCGGGACGTCGAGCTCGAGGAGGGCGGCGACCACCGCGAACCCGACCCGGACCACCGCGGCGGCGTGGTCAAGGGCACCGGGCCGATCCGCGGCGTGCGCGTGGGAGTCGGCGAGGTGGTGGTCGGTGGGGTGGTGGACACCGGGGCGGTCGACACCGGGGGATCGTCCGCTCGGCCGACGGTCGAGCGTCAGCGCAGGTACCACCCGGATGCGCCGCACCGCCCGGATGCGCCACACCGCCCGAGCTGATCGTCGGGCACGCACCCTCAGCACGGGACGCCCGCGCGCCGGAGGGCAGCCCGCACCCGGTCGGGCTGCATCAGGTCCGCCCACGAGAGCCGCACGACCGCCCGGACCTCGGGGAACGACCGGATGAAGTCCTCACGACGTTTCTCGCGCCAGTGCGCGTCGGAGGTGGATCGCCCGTCGAGCAGCGCGGGGTCCTCGTACTTCGCGCGGCCGTCGACCTCGACCACGACGCCCTGGTCGGGGAACCAGAAGTCCACGATCGCCGTGACCGATCCGGCCCGGGCGAACACGTGCTGCTGCACCGGTTCCGGCACCCCGAGTTCCCGGAAGCGCACGCGGCACACCGACTCCGCTGGTGACCCCGACAGCGCCGACCCCATCCCCACCGCGATCCCCGTTTTGGTCCGGGCCGAGGCCAGCGACGCGTGTTCCGCGTCCAGCGCCTCACGGTCGGCGAGCCCACGGGAGAGCACGGCATCGACGACGGGGAGTGCTTCGAGCAAGGAGCGCGTCGCAGCGACGTCGATGGCGGTCCTCGCGGCCGTCGTCACGGGTGTCGCCTGCTGATCGACGAGGACTCCGGGTGGCCGCCCCTGTGCACCGTGCCGGACGAACCACGCCGTGACGCGGGTGTGCGTCGTGGTCGGATCGGCGAGGTGCACCTTGGGTGGTGCTGTCCCGATCAGCGGGAGTCCGAGGACTGCGCACGCAGACTGGTGTGAGACGACATCGGTTGCTCGGAGTCGGTGCGCCGAGGCTCGGACGAGCACGTGGTGCTGCTCGCCGGGATGCATCCCGTCGAGTGCGTCCGGGCGGACGAGGACGCCGGGGCGGAGGCGTTCGTACCGTCCGCGGCGGACATCGCGCTCGAGTGCACGGCGTTCGGCGGAGGTCGCACCCGTCGTGCGGATCAGTTCGACGTCGTTCGCTCTGGACATGGCACCAGGCTCGCCGAGCCTCGTGGCCCAGCGCTCGTCATCGCCGGATCTGTGGAGGGCCGGCCGGCGACGATGACCTGTGCAGGACTGATCAGCTGCAATGCGCGTGCATCTTGCGACGATCCACGCGTCGAACGACTCGTGTCTTGTCGTCACATGCACGCGCACCATCTGCGTGCACATCTTCCGACGATCCACGCGTCGAACGACTGGTGGAATGTCGCAGAACGCGTGCGAAGCCGCGCAGCGCCGCGCCGCGCACCGCCCGCGGCTACACCCGCGCGAGCTCCGCCCGCAGCGGCAGGTCCTGCTCCTCGAGGATGACCTGCGCGCCCACGGCCGTCCGGGCGTTCACGACGATCGGCGCGAGCAGGTTCACCGTGGTGCCGGACGCGCCGGGGTTCGCGACGACGAGCAGCATCGCGTCGGCGGGGTCGGTCAGCCCGAGCCCGGCGGCCTGCTCGTCGGTGAGTTCCGGCGCGTACGTCGGCAGGTGCACCGCGGCGTCGAGCAGGAACAGCCGTGCGTCGTCGCCGACGAGCGTGAACAGCCCCTCGGCACCGTCGACCGGCGACAGCTCGAAGGCCGCGGCGGGGGCGAGCCCGAACGGCGGGACGGCGAAGGTCAGGGAGATGCTCATCGGAGGTAGTCCATCAGGGTCGGCTGCAGGACCTTCGCGGTGACGGCGAGGGCTGCCTGGTAGTTGGTCTGCTGCACCTGCAGGTCGAGGACGGCCTTCGCGAGGTCCACGTCCTCGATGCCCGCGCGGCGGCTCTCGAGCGAGACGGTCGCGGACTTCAGCGAGTCCTGCGCCGCGAGTGCGGCGGCGTGCCGGACGCCGACGTCGGCCTGGGCGCCGCGGACGGTCCCGAGCGCCGTGTCGACGTCCCCGATGCGAGCGTTCACGTTCACCCCGTTCTGCAGGTCACTGACGATGGAGTCGATCATGCCGAACACCGAGTCGTCGCCGGACCCGAAGACCGCGGTGCCGGCGGTGTCGACCCGCACCGTGGTGCCGTCGCCGACCCGACGGGACACGTCGGTGCCCGATGCCGCCCAACCCGCCGCGGGGTCGTAGGCGACAGCGGCGGTCGACGATCCCGCGAACACCGAACGGGTGCCGTAGGTGGTGTTGGCACGTGCCTCGAGGTCGGCCTTGAGCGACCGGAACTGCGTGATGAACGCGTCGCGGTCGGTGTCGCTCATGGTGCCCGAGTTCGCGGCCTGCACCGTGAGGTCGCGGACGTTGTTGAGCACCGAGTACACGCCGGACAGCGCGCTGTCCGTGGTCGCGAGCCACGCCGCGGCGTCGTTCGCGTTCCGCGAGTATTGGGCGGCTGCGGCCTGCTCCTTGCGCACCTGCATCGACGACGCGGTGCCGACCGGGTCGTCCGAGGGCTTCTGGATCGCACGCAGCGTCGTGGCCTGGTCGGTGAGCTCGGCGACCCGCGCGGCACCGGCCTGCAGCCGGGCCGAGGCGGCCGCCATCGACATCTGGGTGGTCACACGGGTGATCACGATCAGCCCCTCCCGACGAGTCCGACGCGGTTGATGATGGTGTCGAGCATCTCGTCGACCGCCGTCAGGACGCGCGCCGCGCCCTGGTACGCGTGCTGGTAGCTCAGCAGGTTGACGTTCTCCTCGTCGAGGTCGACGCCCGCGCTCGACTGCTGCTGGTTGCGCGCGTTGGTGAGCGCGAGCCCGGCCATCGTCGATTCCGACGTTGCCGACCTGGAGGCGGTGCCCACCCCCGCCACGAACGTCGCCCAGACCTGGTCGGCACCGTCCGACGACGCCCCGAGTCGTGCGAGCGCGTCGGCGAACGAGTCGTCGAGTTCCCCCGCCGCGTTCCGCGTCGCCAGCCCGCTGGCGTCCGTGGGGACGACGCCGAGTGCCTGGGCGGCGGGGACTCCGGCCGCCACGGAGAAGAAGGGTGCGCCGGTGGTGCCGGCCGGGGTGGTCCCGGCGGCGTGCAGGGCGTTCACGGTGGTGGCGAGTCGCGTGGCCACGGCGTCGTAGGACGCGGCGGCCTCGGCGAGTGCGCCGCCGGTACCGGTACCGGTGCCGGACGCGGGTGCGAGGACCGCGAGTGCTCCACCGATCGACCCGCCGCTCAGCCCGACCGCCCCGGCCGTACCGGTGGTCCAGGTCAGGGTGACCGCTGTGCCGTCGGCCAGACGCTCGCCGCCACCGAGGGCGACCGAGCGGGCGTCGGTGCCCTGCACGATCGGGTTGCCGCCGAGGAGCACGTCGACGGTGCCGTCGGCGTTCGTCCGGGTGGTGCCGCCGGCGAGCGTGGCGATCTGCTGCGTGAGCTGGTCACGCTGGTCGAGCAGCTCGTTCGCGTTGCCGCCCGAGGCGAGCGCGGTGCGGATCCGGCCGTTGAGGTCGGCGACCTGCTCCGCGGCGCCGTTCAGCTGCGCGACCTGTCCGGTCAGGGTGCCGCGCACCGAGGACCACTGCGCGTCGACGGCCTTCGAACCGGCGGCCAGGGCGGCGACGACGGTGCCGGCGGCCCCGAGAACGGCACTGGCGGCACCCGGGTCGTCGGGGTGGCTGGCGAGTTCGCTCCAGGACGACCAGAACGCGTCGAGCTTGGCGCTCAGGCCGTCCTTGCCGGGCTCGTGCAACCCGGTCTCGAGGGCGGAGAGCGCCGTGGCACGGGCATCGGCGTAGGCCGACGAACCGGCGGCGACGCGGACGCCGGCGTCGAGGGTCAGCGATGCCAGGCGGGCGATGCCGTCGACCGAGACGCCCTGGCCGGCGAGGGCCGCGGTGCCCCGCATGAACCCGGTCTGGGTCGCGGGGATCGAGTTCTGCGTGACGCGCTGTCGCGTGTAGCCGGCGGTGCCGGCGTTCGCGATGTTCTGGCCGGTGACGTCGATGCCGGCACGGGCCGCGGCGAGGCCGGAGTACGCGGTCGCGAGGGATCCGAAGGTGCTGACCACGGTGCTACAGCGTCCCCTCGAACAGGCGTGCGCCGTCCTGGCCCGCGCCGGACGTGCCACTGGCGTCGTAGGTGGCGGCGCCGGTGACGGTCCCCGCCAGGGTCTCCTCGGTGGCCTGGGCGGCGGCACGCAGGAACCGGTCGTTCTCGTCGCGCAGGGCGCCGATCTGAGTGGTCAGTTCGACCATCGCGGTGAGGTGCGACGACAGGATCTCGCCCCACGGCCCGTTCGGTGCAGCGGCGACGACGTCGCGCAGGGGAGCGTCGGCGGGGACGCCCCACTCCTCGGCGACCTCGGCGCTCTGCGCGGCACGCTCGAGGCCGGTGCTGCGGAGCCGGTCGAGGACCTGCTCGACCTCGCGGCTGGCGTGCGACACCCAGCGGGAGCGGCCCGCGGTGAGCAGCAGCTGCTCCTCCTCGAGCTTGAAGGTCAGCAGTTCGAGCAGCTCGCGTTCGCGCCAGAGCACGGCGGACAGGTCGTTCACGCTCATCAGCTCCTCCCGGGTGGTGGTTCGTCGGGGGTGGTCCCCGGTCCGTCATCCTGCGGACACCGGGATCTATCGACGTCCCTGCACGGGCCGTAAGCCCCGCCGGGGAGTGCGTGGACCGGACATCGGCCCGCGCATGCCCCGACGGCCCCAGTTGGGGGACGAGAACGACCGTTCTCTTCCCGGAGTCCCCACAAATGCCGACCGCGAAACACCGGGAACACCCCCGCACTGGGGACTGATCCACCCCCGTACAGCGCATTGCCAGCCGATACATTCGGAACGCACCCCGGGGGACACCCGGAACCGCTCGGCAACGATGCGGCGTGCACCGCTCGGAGGGACCCGAGCGGCTCTTCGGCGTACGTACCGGCCATCCGAGGCCGGCGTCCGTCGCGCCCACGGACGGGTGAGCCGACACACGTCAGGTCGACCAGGGGAACAGCATGGACCGCACCGAACGCAACGCGATGATCGTGGAGCACCTCCCGCTCGTGGGCTACATCGTGGCCGACGTCCGCTCCCGGGCGACGCACCTGGACCGCGACGACCTCGCCGCCGTCGGCTCGCTCGCACTCGTCGCAGCGGCCGAGGCCTTCGACCCCACCCTCGGCGTGCCGTTCGGCGCCTACGCCCGCACCCGGATCACCGGTGCGCTGGCCGACGACATGCGCTCGGCCGACTGGGCGTCCCGTGGCACCCGGAAGCGGATCCGCGAGACCCTGGCCACGCAGGAGGCGCTGTCCGCACGCCTTGGCCGGAGCGTCGGTGCGCAGGAGATCGCGGACGCCATGGGTGTCGACAAGCAGACCGCCGTGGACGCGATGAGCGACGCCGCCCGGACGGTCGCGCCGCTCGACGAGACCGTCCACGACCTCGTGGCCGCGGACCTGCCGCTGCCCGGGGACGACCTGCTCGAGACCGAGAAGCGCCGGTACCTCCGCGCCGCGGTCGAGGCCCTGCCGGAGCGGATGCGCTTCATCGTCGAGGCCGTGTACTTCGGCGACCGTTCGGTCACCGACGTCGCCGCCGAGCTCGGCATCACGCACTCGGCCGTCTCGCAGCAGCGCTCCGAGGCGATGCGCCTGCTGCACGACGGACTCGCCGCCCACTACGGCGACGGCACGACCGTCGAGCCGGCGAGCCGCACCACCGCGGCCCGCCGGAGCGCCTACCTCGCCCGTGTCGCCACGAACGCCGCCGCCGGTGTCGCCCGTGCCGTGCACGACGCCGCGTCCGGCCCGGCCGTCGCGGCGAGTTGAGACGTCGGCGGAAACTTCTCCGCCGATCCCCTAACGACTCCCGGCAACCGGTCGAGAGTCATCCATGTCAGCCCACGGACGGGCCGACGCACGACCCACATTCACGGAGGAAACCACCATGGGTATGTCCATCAACACCAACCTCTCGGCACTCAACACGTACCGGAACCTCAACGCGACGCAGAACGACCTGTCGAAGTCCCTCGAGAAGCTCTCGTCGGGTCTCCGCATCAACCGTGCTGCCGACGACGCTGCCGGTCTGTCGATCTCCGAGGGGCTGAAGTCCCAGGTCGGTGGCCTCACGGTCGCCGCCCGCAACGCGCAGGACGGCATCTCCGTCGTGCAGACCGCTGAAGGTGGCCTCACCGAGACCCACTCGATCCTCCAGCGCATGCGCGACCTGGCCGTGCAGGCCGGCAACGACTCGAACAACGAGGACTCCCGCGCAGCGATCACCACCGAGGTCGGCGAGCTCACCAAGGAGCTCACCCGCATCTCGGAGTCGACCAACTTCAACGGCATCAACCTGCTCGACGGCTCCGCCGGCACCGCAGGCGTCCTGAAGTTCCAGGTCGGCGCGAACGGCGACGCGGCGAGCCAGATCGACGTGGACCTGTCGAAGTCGAACGTGGAGTCCGTGTCGACCGCGGTCGGCGCGCTCACCTTCGACTCGGCGACGAACGCTCAGGCCGCCATCACCGCGATCGACGAGCAGATCAAGTACGTCTCCTCGGCTCGTTCGAGCATCGGTGCCGTCCAGAACCGCTTCGACCACGCCATCAACGTGACGAACGTGGCCAAGGAGAACCTCACCGCTGCCTCCTCGCGCATCACCGACGTCGACATGGCGGAGGAGATGGTCAAGTACACGCGCGACAACATCCTCAGCCAGGCCGGCACCTCGATGCTCGCGCAGGCGAACCAGAGCACCCAGGGCGTGCTCTCGCTCCTGCGCTAGCCATCACGTGGTTCGCCCTCCGGGCCCCTCGGGCGCGGAGGGCGAACCCCGCCGTCCTGACCACCTCCACGACGCCAGGGAGTGTCGACGATGTCCTCGTCCGTGTCCTCGAGCACCAGCCTCGCGATCGACGGTCTGGTCAGCGGTCTCAAGACGACCGACCTCATCAACTCGCTGATGAGCGTCGAGGGGGTCCCGCAGACCCTGCTCAAGAACAAGCTGACCACCACCAACTCGTTCATCTCGTCACTGCAGACGCTCAACGGGTTGATCCAGGGCCTCGCCACCAAGGCCGCGGACGCCGCGAAGGCCTCGTCGCTCGACCTCTTCGCCGCGACGAGCACCGCGCCGACCGTCACCGCCGTCACCGGGACCGGGGCGACCGCCGGCTCCATCAGCTTCACCGTCGGTTCGACCGCCTCGGCCCAGGTCGGGGTGACGGCCGCGATGTCGTCGTGGTCGACCGGTGCGCAGCCGATCACGATCGTCGGCGCGGATGGCAAGTCCACCACCGTGACACCGGCGTCCGGTTCGCTCGACGACGCCGTGTCCGCCCTGAACAAGTCCGGTGCGGGCGTCACCGCGACGAAGGTCTCCGCCGGCACCGACGCCGACGGCACCAAGCTCTACCGCCTGCAGCTCACGTCCGCCAAGACCGGCTCGGCCGGTGGCTTCCAGGTGTACCGGGGCGGCGCCGACGACGTGGCAGCGGGCACCGCGACGAACGTCCTCAGCGAGACCGGTGCCGCCGTCGTCACCGCGGCCACCGACGCCAGCGTCACCCTCTGGGCCGGCACCGCCGCCGCGCAGACGGTCACCAGCGCCACGAACACCTTCACCGGACTCGTCCCCGGGCTCGACGTCACCGTGTCGAAGGTCACCACCGACCCGGTCACGGTGACGGTCGCGCAGGACACCACCAAGGCCCAGTCCGTGGCCTCCGGGCTCGTCGACGCGATGAACGCGGTCGCGGCCTACTACAAGACGAACACCGCGGTGTCGAGCTCGACCAGCGCGACGAGCGGCACCACGACGACGAAGGCCGGCGTCCTGCTCGGCGACGGTGCGTCCCGCGATGCCGTGCAGCGGCTCACGAGCACGATGTCCGCCCCGGTCGACGGCAAGTCGCCGTCGACGATCGGCATCGTGATCACGAAGGACGGCAGCTTCACCTTCGACCCCGAGGTCTTCCAGAAGGCACTCGCCGCCGACCCGAAGGCCACCCAGGCGATGCTCTCCGGGGTCGCCGCGAACGTCGGCGCCGCGGCCACCGCCGCCTCCGACAAGTACGACGGCTCGGTCACCACGTCCATCACCGGACAACAGGCCGTCGCCAAGGACCTCAACACCCAGATCGACAGCTGGACCGACCGGCTGACGATGCGCCGGGCCGCCCTGCAGACCCTCTACTCATCCCTCGAGACCAGCCTCAGCAAGCTCCAGTCGCAGTCGAGTTGGCTCGCCAGCCAGCTGGCCTCGACGTCGAGCTGACGGGAACGACCATGACCTTCGACTTCCAGGCAGCCGCCTTCCGCCAGGCCGCCCAGCCGCGCACCGTCACCGACCAGCGTCGCGCTCAGTACACGAACGAGGCCGTGCTGTCGGCGACGCCGGCGCAGCTCGTGACGATGCTCTACGACCGGCTGCTGCTCGACCTGCACCGTGCTGAGGCCGCGCAGGTCGCCGCCGACTGGGAGGCCGCCCGCGAGCAGCTCCTGCACGCCCAGGCGATCGTCGGCGAACTCTCGAGCACCCTCCGGATCGACGTCTGGGACGGCGGTGAGGGGCTGCTCGCCGTCTACAACTACGCCTCCACCTCGCTCATCACGGCGAACGTGCACCGCGACGTGCAGGCCACCCGCGACTGCATCCGGATCCTCGAGCCGCTCCGCCAGTCGTGGCACGAGGCGGCCGCGTCGCTCCCCGCGACGCCTGCCACGCAGCAGCCGACCGGGGGAGCCCTCGGTGTCGCCTGATCCCTCCGAAGAGCTGTCGCCTGAGCAGACGGACGGACGAGCCGCATGGGAGGCCCTCCTCACCTCCATGGAGCACGACGCCGCCGGGCAGGCGGCCGATCCCACGGCCGTGGCCGGGTGGTCGGAGCCGGCCGGGCTGGGACCGCTGCCGCGTGACCTGGTGGGACGGGCCTCCCGGCTGCTCGCCGCGCAGCGGGACCGCATGACGGTGCTCGAGGCGGACCGCCGCTCGACGCTGGAGCACCTCGGTGCCCTGCGCGCCGTCGACGCCACGCGCGAGCCCCGCGGCTCCGTGTACCTCGACGCTTCCGCCTGACCCGCGCCCCCACACCAGTTCTGCGACAGAGCACCCGTCGATCGACGGGTGCTCTGTCGCATCTCGAGTGCTCCGCCCCGCAGTACCCGCCCCCCGTTCGGGGCGACGCCTAACGCGGCGGACGGCGGGCTCCGATAGCGCCACTCGAGCACGGATCGCTCACCAGTTCGGCCAGGGATCGGCCACCACCGCACGGCGACGTCGCACCGACGACGCCTGACGAGGGGACCCCCGTGTTCGATTCCGTGACGAGCGTCGCGCTGCAGAGCGCACTCGACGGTCTGTCGATGCGCCAGAAGGTGATCGCGAACAACATCGCGAACATCAACACGACGAACTACCACGCCGAGAAGGTCCAGTTCGAGGACGCCCTGGCGAAGTCGATCGTGGACGGCGACGGCGCCACCACGCCGACGATGGCGCGCAGCCTCGAGCCGACGAACACGAACGGCAACAACGTCAACCTCGACGAGGAGACTCTGTCGAACATCGACACCGTGCTGCGGTACCAGTTCGCCACGCAGGCGATGAACTCCGAGCTCACGAGCGTCCGTGCGGCGATGCGGACGAACTCGTGACGACCTTCGACGCGATCGGCATCGCGAGCACCGGCCTGACCGTGCACCGGAAGTGGCTCGACGCCGTCTCGGACAACATCGCCAACGCGAACACCGTGAAGTCGATGGACGACACCGCGTTCCAGGCGCGGTACGTCGAGGTGCAGGAGGGCGCCGGCGTCTCGGGCGCCTACGTCAAGGGCGCCGCGTTCGGCAGCGCCGCCGGCCGTGTGACCTACGACCCGGACAACCCGCTCGCGAACGAGGAGGGCTACGTCCGCATGCCCGACATCGACCTCGGCACGCAGATGGCGGACCTCATCATGGCCCAGCGCGGCTACCAGGCGAACGCCGCCGTGGTGGACCGTGCCAAGACCGCCTACGAGGCGGCACTGCAGATCGGGAAGAACTGATGCCCATCGACGCCGTGAACGGTGTGACCACCAACGCGATGACGAACGCCCTGACGAGTGTGTCGGGGACGTCCAGCGACAGCACGACC
This sequence comes from Curtobacterium poinsettiae, assembly GCF_025677645.1. Classification (NCBI taxonomy): domain Bacteria; kingdom Bacillati; phylum Actinomycetota; class Actinomycetes; order Micrococcales; family Microbacteriaceae; genus Curtobacterium; species Curtobacterium flaccumfaciens. The sequence continues at coordinate 2,314,560 of NZ_CP106879.1, forward strand.
ACGACCGGTGCCGCCGGCGCGACGACCGACGGCAGCGGGTTCGCCGCGAGCCTCGGCAACGCCGTCGACGGGTTGCAGTCGCTGCAGAGCGACTCGAAGACCCTCGCGCTCAAGGCCGTGACCGGCAACCTCGACAACATCCACGACGCCACGATCGCCGCGACCCGCGCGCAGGTCACGCTCGAGCTCGTCTCCGCCGTCCGCAACAAGGGCGTCGACGCCTTCAACGAGATCATGAGGATGCAGGCCTGATGCCCGTCGCCGTCAAGAACGTCTTCGCGCGCCTCAGCGCCTACGTGCAGGGCTTCTCCGCCGCCCAGCGCACCATCGCGATCCTGGCGATCGCGGCGCTCGTGCTCGGCGGGATCGCCCTCGCGTCCTGGCTCGGCAAGGCGTCCTACGCGCCGCTCTTCACCGGGCTCGCCGCGGCGGACGCGAGCTCCATCACGGACCAGCTGCAGACCGACGGTGTGCCGTTCCAGCTCACCGACGGCGGTGCGACGATCCTCGTGCCGCAGGCGCAGGTGTACTCGGAGCGGCTCAAGGCGGCGTCGAACGGCCTGCCGTCGTCGAACGAGGGTGGCTACTCGCTGCTCGACAAGATGGGCGTGACGAGCTCGGAGTTCCAGCAGGACGTCACCTACAAGCGCGCGATGGAGGGCGAGCTCGCCAAGACCATCGGTGCGATGGACGGCGTGCAGACCGCCACCGTGCAGCTCGCGATCCCGGAGAAGTCGGTGTTCGTCTCCGAGGAGAAGGACCCGACCGCGTCGGTGTTCATCGCGACCGACAACGGCACACAGCTGAGCACCGACCAGGTGCAGGCCATCGTGCACCTGACGAGCGCCTCGGTCGAGGGCATGCAGCCCACCGACGTCTCGGTCGTCGACGCGAAGGGCCAGACCCTGTCCGCGGTCGGCACCGGTGCGACCGGCAGCGGCGCCGACCAGGCCGCCGACTACGACGCGGCGACGAGCAAGAAGATCCAGGACCTGCTCGACACCACGCTCGGCGTCGGCAACGCGACCGTCGTGGTCTCCGGGACGATGAACCAGGAGTCCGGCACCCGGACGTCCGAGAGCTACACGTCTCCCACGTCGGGCCCGGTCGCACTGAACGAGTCGAGCACCACCGAGGAGTACGGCGCGGGCTCGGGCGCAGGGAGCGGCGCGACGGGGGTCCTCGGCCCGGACAACATCGCCGTCCCGAACGGCACCGCGACGAGCGGCACCGGCGACGACGGGTACAAGAACGAGTCGGCGACGAAGAACAACGCCGTCGACCACACCACCGAGACCACGCAGATCCCCTCGGGCGGGCTCGACCGGCAGACCATCTCGGTCGCGCTGAACTCGAAGGCCGCCGCCGTGCAGAACGCGAACCTGCAGAGCATCAACGACCTGGTCTCGGCCGCCGCGGGTGTCGACCAGAACCGTGGCGACCAGGTCAAGGTCGCGATGATGGACTTCGACACGAGCGCCTCCGACCAGGCCGCCAAGGCCCTCGAGGCGCAGCAGAAGGCCGACCAGCAGGAAGCACTGTGGTCGTCGATCCGCACCGCCGGGATCGTGATCGGCATCGTCCTCGCCGTCATCGCGGTCATGTTCTTCGTCGCCCGCCGCAACCGGAAGCAGGAGCGCGAGGCCGTCGACCTCGGCGAGCTCGACGCCTTCGCCGGCGAGACGTTCCAGCTGCCCCTCGCGATGGACGGCGTCGACGACCGCGCCACGCTCGGCGCCGGTGACGCCCCGACCGCCGTGCTGTCGGCGATGCCCGCCGGCGACGCCCCCACCGAGGTGCTCACGACCGAGGAGATCACCGCCGAGCGCCGCCGTCAGGACATCTCCGCCCTGGCCGAGCGCGACCCGAAGCGCACCGCCGAGCTCCTGCGCGGGCTGCTGGACGACCGGGCACCGGTGTGAGCGCGCTCATGCCGAGCCCCGGCGGCGGTTCCGGACCGAGCGACCGTGCCCTGACCGGTGCGCAGAAGGTCGCGCTCATCCTCATGCAGATGGAGACCGACCGCGCCGCCGAGGTGATGAAGCAGTTCACCGAGATGGAGGCCGAGGAGATCTCCGCCGAGATCGTCCGGATGCGCCGCGTCGAGGACACCGTGGTGGACCAGACGCTGTCCGAGTTCCACCGGATCACGATGAGCGGCCGGCTGCAGAAGCGCGGCGGCAAGGAGACCGCCCTCGGGCTGCTCGAGGCGTCGTTCGGCGCCGAGCGGGCCGCCGGGGTGATGGACCGTCTGGCCTCGAACCTCGCCGGCCAGTCGTTCGACTTCCTCGACGACGCCGAACCCGGCCAGGTCATCTCCCTGCTCGAGGGCGAGCTGCCGCAGACGATCGCCCTCGTGCTCGCCCACCTGGGCCCCGGTCAGGCCAGTGCCGTGCTCGCCGGGATCGACGAGCGTGTCCGCACCGACGTCGCCCAGGCCTTCGCGACCATGGGCAGCGCGACCCCCGAGGCCGTCGGCATCGTCGCCGGTGTGCTGCGCCAGCGTGCCGGGGCCGTCGTGTCGCCGCGCGAGAGCGTCGAGGTCGTCGGTGGGATCGCGCCCCTGGTCGACATCATCAACCGCTCGGACGTCGCGACCGAGAAGGCCGTGCTCGAGGGACTCGAAGCCCGCGACCCGGAGCTCGCGGAGGACATCCGCTCCCGCATGCTCACCTTCGAGGACATCGTGAAGCTCGAGTCCCGCGACATCCAGCAGGTGCTGCGCGGCATCGACTCGAAGATCCTCGCGACCGCCATGAAGGGCGCAGCCGGACCGGTCGTGGAGACCATCCGCGCGAACGTGTCCGAGCGCAACCGCGAACTGCTCGACGACGAACTGCAGGCCATGGGTCCGGTCCGCGTCTCGCAGGTCGAGGAAGCCCGCGCCGAGGTCGTCCGGTCCGTGCGCGAGCTCGAGGCACAGGGCGTCGTCACCGTGCACCGCGCCGAGGAGGACGAGCTCGTTGACTGACACCGTCGTGCACCGCGTCGACTTCCCGGTGCTCGCCGACGCCGCCGGCCGCGAGCGCGCGTCGAGCGCGGACGTCCGCGGGCACGCGGCCGGCTACACCGCCGGTCTGCGGGCCGCGCAGGCCGAGACCGACGCCCTGCGCGCCCGGCTCGAGGCCGAGCACGCCGCGCGGATCACCGCCCTGCAGGCCGACACCGCACGCCGGATCGCGGTCCTCGACGCCGCCACGAACGCCATGCTCTCCACGGTCGCACCCGTCCTGGCGGACGCCGAGGCGTCCGTCGCGAGTGCGGCAGTCGACCTGGCCGAGGCGATCGTCGGCAACGTGGTCCGCGCTTCCAGGCCAGCCCACGACGCGACCGTCACCGACGGTCCGGACGGACAGAGCAGCCGGGAGGCCCGGATCGCGTCCGGCGCCGAAGTCACCGTCCGGCGGGCGCTCGCGTCCGTGGACCGCACGGTCCCGGTGGCCGTCCGGCTGAGCCCGGCGGACGCCGCGCGCGTCGCCGGCCTCGACCTGCCGGTGCCGGTCGTCGCGGACGGCGCCCTGCGCGACGGCGACGCCGTCGTCGACCTGCCGGACGGCATGCTCGACGCGCGCATCGCCACAGCGCTCGACCGCGCACGCACCGCCCTCGGAGTCGACGCGTCGGGAGCCGGCCGGTGACCGCCACGCTGCTCCGTCCGCGGGGTCTCGACGAGGCGCTCCTGCGGGCCGCACCCCAGCGGGTCGGTGTCGTCACGAGCGCCGTCGGCCTGGGGCTGACGATCGCCGGACTCGACGCCCGCGTCGGCGAGGTCGTCACGGTCGGCACCGAGGACGGCGAACAGACCGCGGTCGAGGTCGTCGCCACCGATGCCTCCGGCGTCCGCTGCATGCCGCTCGGCCGCCTGACCGGCGTGACCGCGGGCACCCCGGCGCGTCCGACCGGCCGTCCGGTGCTCGTGCCGACCGGACCCGGTCTGTTCGGCCGCGTGCTCGACGGACTCGGCCGACCGATCGACGACCGCGGCCCGCTCGAGGGCCCCGGCGGCGAACCGGTCACCCGGGTCCCGCTCGACCACGACACCCCGAGCGCGATGGCCCGGACCCGCATCGACACCCCGATGCAGCTCGGCGTCCGCGTGCTCGACACCCTGACCACCGTCGGCCGCGGGCAGCGCATGGGCCTGTTCGCCGGGTCCGGCGTGGGCAAGTCCTCGCTGCTGTCGATGATCGCGCGCGGGAGCGACGCGGCCGTCAACGTCATCGCCCTGGTGGGGGAGCGCGGCCGTGAGGTGCGCGAGTTCCTGGAGGACGACCTGGGACCCGAGGGGCTCGCCCGCTCGATCGTCGTCGTGTCGACCTCCGACGAACCAGCGCTGATGCGCCTGCGCGCCGCGTTCGTGGCCACCCGCATCGCGGAGTCGTTCCGCGACGCCGGGCAGGACGTCGTGCTCATGATGGACTCGCTCACCCGCGTCGCGATGGCGCAGCGCGAGATCGGCCTGTCGGTGGGGGAGCCGCCGGCCACCCGGGGCTACCCGCCGTCGACGTTCTCGGTGCTCGCGGGACTGCTCGAGCGCGCCGGCACCGACCGGGTCGGCAGCATCACCGGCATGTACACCGTGCTGGTCGACGGCGACGACCACAACGAGCCGATCGCCGACGCAGCCCGGAGCATCCTGGACGGCCACGTCGTGCTCGACCGCACGCTCGCGATCACCGGACACTTCCCGTCGGTCGACGCCCTCGGCTCGGTGTCCCGCGTCGCCTCGAAGGTCACCCGACCCGAGCAGCGTGCCGCCGCCACCGCGCTGCGGAAGGTGATGGCCGCCCGTGCCGGCGCCCAGGACCTGCTCGACGTCGGTGCATACCAGCGCGGATCGAACCCGCTCGTGGACGCGGCCGTCGACCACCAGGGATCGATCGACGCGTTCCTGCGCCAGGGCATGGACGAGCGGGCGACCGCCGACGCTTCCTGGCAGCGCCTCGGTGGCCTGGTGCAGCAGCTGGGGGTGTCGTGATGGCCCGCCGTTTCCCGCTCGCCGGACTCCTGCGCCTGCGCCACACCGAACAGGACCGTGCCGCCGCCACGCTGGCCGCCGCGAACGAACGCGTCCGTGACGCGGCCGACGCCCGGATCGCCGCACGCCGCAGCCTCGCCGACAGCGAGGACGCCCAGCCCATCCAGGACGCCGCCACCCTGAGCGCCGTCGCCGCAGCCCGCGCCGCGACCCGCGGGATGCTCGAGGAGCTCGACGCCGTGGTGCAGAACCGCCGTGCCGACGCCGACCTGGCGCAGCAGGAGTACACCGCCGCCCGTCGCGCCGCCGTCGGCCTCGAGAAGCTCGAGGGCAAGCACACCGAGCAGCAGGCGGCCGAGGAACTCCGGACCGAACAGAACGCCCTCGACGAGATCGCGGCACGACGCCGCACGGAAGGTGGTGCCCGATGAGCGTCGAAGCGGTGCTCTCCCGGATCTCGGAGATCCGGTCCCAGATCGACACGCTGCGTGGCGGGACGGCCACGGCTGCCCCGACCGCCTCGGCCACCAGCGGCGCCGCAGGGTCCTCGGCCTTCGCCGACGCCCTCGCCACCGCCGACGGCACGACCGGCGCCGCGAGCGCTGCCGGTGCGACCGCCGCAGCGAGCCCGACTGCCACCCATGCCCCCGCGACCTCGGTCGACGCCGGGGCCGGCACCCTCGCCACCGGCAGCGGTGCGACCGGGGCCGACGTGGTGGCCGATGCGAAGAAGTACCTCGGCGTGCCGTACGTGTTCGGCGGGGAGACGACCGCGGGCATGGACTGCTCGGGCCTGGTGCAGACGGTCTTCAAGGACCTCGGGGTCACGATGCCCCGGGTCGTGCCGGACCAGGCGAAGATGGGCGTCGAGGTCGGCTCCCTGAAGGACGCGCTGCCCGGCGACCTGATCATCCCGAAGGGCGAGGGCCACGTCGTCATCTACGTCGGCGACGGCAAGGTGCTGCACGCGCCGCGCCCCGGCAAGGACGTCCGGATCGTCGACAACTGGTACTCCGACGCCGACATCGCGACCATCCGCCGGATCGTCCCCGCACAGGCGGCCCCGGCGGCCGTCGCCGCGCCGAGCGCCTCGGCAGCGCGCTCCGCGACCGACCTGCAGACGGCCGCGCTGCTGTCCATGATGCAGTCCGGGAGCGCCGCATGAGCCTGACCATCGCCACCCAGCCGTCCCTGCCCACCGCACCGGGCTCCACCCGGGGTGCACCGTCCGACCCCGCTGCTGCCGGGTCCTTCGGCGCGGCACTGACCGCCGCCGCCGCGACCGAGCGGCGTCCCGGCGACGGCGCCGCCGACCGGGACGACGCCGACGGCCGCACGGCGGACGCTTCGGCAGGGACGCCGAGCACGGTGTCCACGTCCACGTCCACGTCCACGTCGACGTCGGGCCAGACGGTGCCCGCGACCGGTTCCCCGTCGGTCGATGCGCAGGCGCTGCTCGCAGCCGGACTCGTGGCCGCACCGGTCGTTCCGGCGGGCCTCCCAGACGACACGGGGGACGAGTCGGCCCCGAGCACTGCCGACACGCCCCACGGCGACCCACACGTCGTCGTGGCCGCAGCGGCGACCGCCGGAACGACCACGACTCCGCTGTCGCCGGAGGGGGACACCTCGACGCCCGTCCCGTCGACCCCGGCGCCGCCCACCGCCCCCACCACGTCGACCCCGCGGCGGGCACCGGGATCGGGGTGGGCACGGGAGACCGCTGTCGCAGCGACGGCGGGCCCGGTGACCACCGCCGCGGCGACCCCTGCCGTGACGCCCGCTGGCACCGCGTCTCCGGCCGCTGCCGCGACGACCGTCGCAGGCGGCACCCCCGCCACGGCCGCCGTCTCGACGACCACAGCCGCGACCGCCCCGGCGACCACCGCCCCGACGGCCGCTGCCGCCATCGCGGCCCCCGCCGCCGACCGCACCGCTGACGGCGACACCGCCACCGTGACGCCGGGCCAGGCGCCGGTCGTCACGGCCGCCCCGGCGGCCGGCCCCGGCTCCCGAGCCGGCCACGGGACGGAGCAGCAGGCGTCGACGCCGGGTGATCCGGGCCTCCCGGCCGTCACTCCGACGCGCGGTGGCGAGACGCCGTTCGTCATGTCGACGACGCCGACCACCGCGCCGGCCGCGACGACCACGCCGACTCCGGCACCGCTCGCCCAGCAGCTGGCGCGACCGGTGTTCTCGCTCGCACAGGCCGGCCCCGGCGAGCACGTCGTCACCGTGCAGGTCGTGCCGGACAGCCTCGGCCCGGTCACGGTCCGCGCGCACGTCACCGCGCACGGCATGCACGTCGAGCTGTTCGCCGCGTCGGACGCCGGCCGCGAGGCCGTCCGCCAGGTCCTGCCGGACCTGCGGCGCGACGCGGCGGGCACCGGTGTGAGCACCACGCTCGACCTGTCGTCGCAGAACCAGCCGCAGGACGCGCCGGGTCGCGACGAGCGTCCGGGCACGCGTGCACTGCCTGGCGACCCCGGCCTGGAGGCGCGGGTCACCCCGCGTCCGCAGCCCACCGCCCACACGCCCTCCATCCGCACCGCGGGACTCGACGTCCTCGCCTGATCCGGCTCACGAACAGGAACGCACCATGCCCATCGACGGCATCACCGGCAGCGTGGACCCGACCGCGCAGGCCGCGGCCCTCGCCGCGAACTCCACCGCCCAGAAGTCCCAGACGATGGACTCCGAGGTCTTCATGAAGCTGCTCGTCACGCAGCTGCGCAACCAGGACCCGTCGTCGCCGATGGACACCAACCAGATGATCAGCCAGCAGACGCAGCTCGCGATGATGGAGCAGATCACCAACCAGACCACGACGGGGAACGAGAACTTCTCGCTCCAGATGCGCATCGCCGCAGCGAACCTCGTCGGCAAGCAGGTCAGCTACACCGACGCCGACTCGGGCAAGTCCGTCACCGGGACCGCCTCGGCCGTGTCGTACGCGAACAGCGTCCCCACGGTCACCGTGAACGGGAAGGAGGTCGCTCTCGACGTGATCTCCGGCATCACCACCACCGCTCCGGCGTCCTGACGCCCGCTCCTCCTTCCTCGTACTTCCTCGCACTTCCTGCCTCTCCGAAAGGACGCACCATGCTCCGCTCGCTCTACTCCGGGATCTCCGGCCTCCGCTCCCACCAGCAGATGCTCGACGTCACCGGCAACAACATCGCCAACGTCAACACCGTCGGCTTCAAGTCGTCGACCACCGTCTTCCAGGACACCCTGTCGCAGATGACCCAGGGTGCCGGTGGGCCGCAGACCGGCATCGGCGGCACGAACCCGGCCCAGATCGGCCTGGGCGTGCAGGTCGCCGGCGTCTCCACGAACTTCTCCCAGGGCTCGGCGCAGGCCACCGGCAAGGCGACCGACCTGATGATCTCGGGCGACGGCTTCTTCGTCACCCGCCTGGGCAACGACACCGTCTACACCCGCGCGGGTGCGTTCGACTTCGACGCGGACGGCCGCCTGGTCACCGCCGACGGCAAGATCGTGCAGGGCTACCCGGCCACGAACGGCGTCGTCAACGAGAACGGCCAGCTGTCCGACATCACGCTGCCGCTCGAAGCAGCAGCCCCGGCGGTCCGCACCACCGCTGCCACCGTCGCCGGCAACCTGCCGTCCGAGACCGCCGTCGGCCAGACCATCACGCGCGAGGCCACCGTGTACGACGCCTCGGGTGCGAAGCACACGATGTCGCTCGCCTACACGCGCACCGCCGACGGCTGGGACGTCACCGGGCGCAACGGCCAGGGCACCACGGCGACGACCTCGCTGACCTTCGGTACCGACGGCAAACTGACCGCCGGCGGCACCCTCGCCGTCGGTGGCATCCGGGTCGACATGGGCGACCTGACCGGGTTCGCCTCGCTCAACACCGCGGCGATCGGCTCGCAGAACGGCCGCGAGGCCGGGGCGCTGCAGGGCTACTCGATCTCGAAGGACGGCACCGTCACCGGCACGTTCTCGAACGGCGCGTCGCTCGCCCTCGGCCGCATCGCGCTGGCCACGTTCGCCAACCCGGCCGGCCTCGAGAAGACCGGGGCGTCGGGCTACCGTGCCACGGCGAACTCGGGTGGCGCGACGGTCGGCGGTCCCGGCTCGGCGGGCGTCGGTTCGCTCGCGGCGGGGACGCTCGAGATGTCGAACGTCGACCTGTCGCAGGAGTTCACGAACCTGATCGTCGCGCAGCGCGGGTTCCAGGCGAACGCCCGCATCATCACCACCTCGGACGAGGTGCTGCAGGAGCTGACGAACCTGAAGCGCTAGGCGCGGGGGTCCGCGTCGCCGGGCGCTCGCGTCGCCGGGCGCTCGCGTCGCCGGGCGCTCGCGTCGCGGGCGCTTGGTGAGCAGGAACGGTCGGGTGCTGAAGGGGGACTCGACCGTTCCTGCTCACCATCGTTCGTGGTGCAGGGAGTTCGGCGACGGTCCGTGACGAAACGGCGCGTCGCGACGTCTCATCGGTGCGATGCGCGAGAACCCCGACACCGACCACCAGTCCGACCACCGCTGCCGCAGCGTCTTCGACCGCTGGCGGTGCGATCGACCACGCGGCCACGACGGCGTGCACGAGTCGCGTGCTCCCGGCGCCCGTACGAGTTGGAACGACGCGCTGACCGGGCGGCGGTTCTCGGACGTCTGAGCCGGAGTGCTGTCCGGTGCACCACGCGTCGTCCGGAACGGTGGCGTCCAGGGCACGGCACGGGTATGGTCAGCAGATGCTGACCATTGCCTCGCGGCACGACGTGCTGAACCGTCTCGGGCGGGCCCTCTCCGATCCCACGCGTGCGCGGATCCTGCTCCGGCTGCTCGACGAACCCGGCTACCCGGCGCGGCTCGCCGAGGAACTCGAGCTGACGCGGACGAACGTGTCGAACCACCTGGCGTGCCTGCGCGGCTGCGGGATCGTCGTCGCCGTGCCCGAGGGGCGTCGGACCCGGTACGAGATCGCGGACCGCAACCTCACCCGCGCGCTCGAGTCCCTGGTCGACGTGGTGCTGGCGGTGGACGTCGCCGACGACGGCCGGACCGCGGACGACGGATGCGCGGTCGAGCGGTGACCACCGCTGCGCTGTCGCTCTCGCCCGTCCGCGTCGTGGTGCTGCGGCGGCGGATCCGGTGGATCGTCGCGGCGACCATCGCCTACAACGTGATCGAGGCCGTCGTGGCGATCGCCGCCGGCTCGGTTGCCTCCTCCACCGCGCTGATCGGCTTCGGGCTCGACTCGATCGTCGAGGTCCTGTCGGCAGCGGCCGTCGCATGGCAGTTCGCCGGGCGCGACCCGGAGGCCCGGGAACGAACGGCGCTGCAGGTGATCGCGGTCTCGTTCTTCGGGCTCGCCGTCGTGGTCGGTGTCGATGCCGTCCTGACCTTCACGGGTGTCCGGTCCCCGGAGCACAGTCCGGTCGGCATCGTCCTGGCGGCGGTGAGCTTGGCGGTCATGCCGTTCCTGAGCCTGGTCGAACGGCGGACCGGACGCGAACTCGGCTCGGCGTCGGCGATCGCCGACTCGAAGCAGACGCTGATCTGCAGCTACCTGTCGGCGGCGGTGCTGCTCGGCCTGCTGGCGAACAGCCTGTTCGGCTGGTGGTGGGCCGATCCGCTCGCCGGACTCGCCGTGGTGGTCTTCGCCGTGCGCGAGGGGCTCGAAGCCTGGCGTGGAGACTCGTGCAAGCAGCCCGTCTCGGCCCTGACGGGGGAGCGCGAGGGCGACGGCTGCGACTGCTGCTGAGCGGTGTCCGAGGGCGATCGGGAACTCAGCCGGCTTCGGCCTCGCGCACGTGGCTGACGGCATCGCCGACGATGTGGGCGATGTGCTCGTCGTGCAGCGAGTACACGGCGTTCCGTCCGATGCGCTCGACCTGCACGATGCCCGCGAGCCGCAGCGTGCGGAGGTGCTGGGACACCAGGGGCTGCGAGAGCTCGGTCGTGTCGGCGAGGGAGCCGACGTCGGAAGACCGGGAGATCAAGGCCGACAGGATCCGGAGTCGGGCGGGCGAGGACAGCGCCTTGAAGAGTTCGGCCGCTGCTTCGATCCCGTCTGACATGGACTCATGTAAGCGCACGCGCGTTCGTGCATGCAACACGACGGCCCCGGCGCGGTGCGTCGGGGCCGTCGTGCAGGTCCGTTGATCGGTGCTGATCACGGGCCTGCGCTGATCAGGATCAGTGCTCGTCGTAGTGGTCGCCGTGCTGGGCGTGCTTGTGACCGTCGTGGACGAAGTCGACGTGGTCCTCGTGCTGGACCGCCTCGTGGCCGCAGCCGTCCTGGTGGGTGTGCTCGGCGATAGTGTGCTCTGCGCTGTTCTCGTGCTCGGCCATGGTGACCTCCTGCTGATCGTCGGTTGGGATGCCCTCAGCGTAGATCACACATGCAGAAGTTGCAATACATTTATAGATGAGAACCGATGTCAGGCGGGGAAGCGCTGGGCGCCCGCGGTGGCCGACGTCGGCAGGGCGTCACGGGGGATCGCCACTCCGGCGGCGAGCGCCGATGTCCACTCCGCGGTCGGTGCGACGGCGGCGAGGTTCGACTGCAGCAGTGCCATCAGCGTGCGGTGCACCGTCTCGGCGGACACGGCCCCGCCGGCGTTGGCGATGTTGATCGCGCCGGTCGCGTCGGACAGCACCTCGACCGCGACGCCGAGCGCCTCCGCCTCGGCGGCCGAGGCGATGATGCAGTTGTTCGTCATGAAGCCAACCAGGGTGACCGTGTCGACCCCCCCGCTCCTGCAGCCAGGCGAGCAGGTCCGTGTGGGCGAAGACCGAGCTGAACTGCTTCGTGACCTGGTGCCACTCGGGCGTCCGTCGTCGCTCGATCTCGGGGTGCAGGGCGAACGCCTCCGTCGTCGGGTTGAACACCGGCGCAGCGTCGCCGGCGGTGTGCTGGACGACGACGATCGGCGTGCCGGCAGCGGTCGCGGCGTCGATCGCGGTCGTGATCTGCGCGAGTGCGTCGCGGACGGGCGGGAACCGGACCTCGAGCGGACCGCTGAAGTACTCCAGCTGGATGTCGACGAGGACGAGGGCGCGCTGGGGATCGGACACGGGAGCTCCTTGGGTCGGTGGGCGTACTCGACGATCCTCGTCCTACGATGCGCTCGGCGCGATTGGCACGTGTGCACCGGTACGATGGATCCAGGCCAAACCGGAGGAGTCCCGCGTGCGGATCGCCATCTACGCCTTCGACGGCATCACGATGTTCCACCTGTCGGTCCCGCAGATGGTGTTCGACGAGGTCACCCGCCTCGGGCTCGCCGACTGGCAGACCGTCGTCTTCTCCGACCGGCCCGGTTCGGTCCGGACCGCCGAGGGGCTGACGCTCGGCCCGGTTCAGGGGCTCGACGCCGCGGCGGACGCCGACCTGGTCGTGGTGCCGTCCTGGACCGACGACGGCACCCGCCTGCCGACACCGACGGAGCGCGCGGTCGTCGAGGCGCACGCGCGGGGATCGGTGGTGGTCGGCCTGTGCCTCGGGTCGATCGCGGTCGCCGGTGCCGGGCTCCTCGCGGGACGCAGCGCCGTCACGCACTGGCGCGAGGTCGACCGGTTCGCCACCGCGCACCCCGACGTCACCGTGGACTCCGACGTGCTCTACGTCGATCACGGGGACGTGCTGACCTCGGCGGGCACGGCCTCCGGGCTGGACGCGTGCCTGCACGTCGTGCGGACGCGGTTGGGCGCCGAGGCGGCGAACCGGGTCGCGCGGAGCCTGGTCGTCGCGCCGCACCGCGAAGGCGGGCAGGCCCAGTACATCGAGCGGCCGGTCGTGCAGCACAGGGGCGACGATCCGGTGGCGACGGCATCGGCCTGGGCGGTCGAGCACCTGGACGAGGAGCTCGGCGTCGACCGACTCGCTGCGGCGGCCCACATGAGCCGCCGCAGCTTCGTCCGGGCCTTCAGGGTGTCGACCGGCACCACCCCGGCGGCCTGGGTACGGAGTCGCCGTCTGGACGAGGCCCGTCGGCTGCTCGAGACCACCGACCTGCCCGTCGACCGGATCGCCGCAGCGTGCGGGTTCGGCAACCCGGTGACGCTGCGGCAGAACTTCGCCGTGGCCTTCGGCAGCACGCCCTCGAGCTACCGCCGACGGTTCGACGCGCGGCCCTGACCGGCCGTCCGAGCGAAAGCGTTCCTTCCCCTCACGGCCGCAACGGGAACAGGGAACGGGCGTACCTGGTCAGAACGACAGACCGGGTACGCCCGTTTCGACCAGGTGTGCCCGGAGTCGCTCTACGACGACGTGGGCGGTGACGCCACCGATTCGATGCCGTCCAGCCGTGCCTCTTCCGCGTCGTACCCGGCGCGCACCTGACGCAGCACCAGGTCGTCGATCTCGTCGGCGTCGCGCAGGCGCAACAGGGTCCTCGCCTTGTGCTGGACGAGTGCGAGCTCGAGGGCGACCGCGTTGTCGTGCCGCTGCAGCGCCGGGTGGTCGTCGTCGTCCCCTTCGCGGGCTTCGATCACGTCGAGATGCGCCTCGTACTCCTTCCGCAGGCGATCGACGGTGGCACGATCGGCTCCGGTCGACCGTGCGAGACGGGGGAGCGCATCGAGCGCCTCCTCGATCGCGGTGCGTTCGGCGTAGCGACGTTCCTCGCTGACGGACTCGTCCTCGGGCAGCGCGGCCCGACGCAGGACGGCCGGCAGCACGAGCGCCTGCCCGACGATCGTGACGATGACCACGCCGGCGGTGACGAAGACGATGAGGTCGCGCTCGGGGAAGTCACCGCCGGACTCGAGCGTGCGCGGCACGGCGACGGCCATGGCGAGTGACACCGCGCCCCGGAACCCGGCGAACCCGCTGACGAGCCGGTCGCGGTGCCCTTCGCGCGGTTCCCCGCCGGTGCGTCGGGTGACGAGCCAGATGGTCCCGCCCGCGGCGTTCAGGAACGCGAACCGCACGATGACGAGCAGCACCGCGACCGCGAAGACGATCCCGGTCCCGCGCAGCAGGTCGGCGGGGTCGAGCGCGCGTGCGGCGACCATCGCCTCGATGCCGACCAGGACGAAGAGTGCGCCGTTGAGCAGGAAGGTCAGGAACGACCAGAACGCGCGCACCTGCTGGCGGGTCTCAGCACGGTCGAGCTTGGGACCGACCTGGCTGACGACGATGCCGGCAGCCACGACGGCGAGCACGCCGGAAGCGCCGATGGCCTCGGCGGCCAGGAAGGCTGCGAAGGGCACGAGCAGGGTGACGAGGTTCTCGAGCACGACGGTGTCGACGCGCCGCAGCACCATCGTCCCGATCCACGCGGCGGCGAGCCCGGCGGCGACCCCGCCGATGTAGGACAGGACGAGCATGCCGGACACGCCCCAGAACGTGAGCTCCTGCGTGCCGACGGTGACGGCCACCGCGATGCCGTAGACGACGAGGGTGGTGCCGTCGTTCACCAGGCTCTCGGCGCGGAGCACCGTGACGTTCCGCCGCGGCAGCATCTTCGTGAGCACACCGACCGCGGTCGCGTCGGTCGGGGCGACCGCGGCGCCGAGCACCCAGGCTGGCCCCCACGGCATCCCGAGCAGGTGCAGCAGCACGGCGACGGCACCTGCGGTCACCACGACCAGCAGGGTGCCCATCAGGACGATGCCGCGCAGGTTCTTCCGGATCTCGCGGAGCGACGTCGTCAGGCTCTCCCAGTAGAGCAGCGCCGGCAGGAACAGCAGCAGCACGGCCTCGGCGGGGAGCTCGACGTCCGCGAACTCCGGCACGAGCCCGAGCAGCGCGCCGAAGACCAGGAGCAGCACGGGTGGTGCGATCCGGATCCGGTCGGCCACGGCCGCCGTCAGTGCGATGGCGAGGCCGAGCACGACCACCAGTTCCGGTCCCAGCACGTGCACTCCGATCGTCGTCCGACCCGCCAGTCAACGCCGATCCACGGTGGATCCTTCCAGAACAGCCGGACGACGCGCCGCACCACAGCCGGACGGCGCGCCGCACGACACCGCACGACGCGTCACGAGCCGCCGCTCACACCGCCCGCGGCCGCCGCACCACCCGCCGCCACCACGGTCGCCACGGCAGGGAGCTCACCAGCGCCGACCCGATCACGACGGTCCCGAACCACCCCACGACGACGCCCGGTATCGGCACGAGCAGACTCGCCCAAAGCAGCACCGACAGCACCCCGAGGACGTACGCCGCCCCGGCCTTCAGGTACCGCAGCCGCTTGAGGCCAGCGGCCTCGTCGACCCGCGAGGTCAGGCGGGCCAGGAACACCGCCCCGACCCCGATCGCACCGACGGCGACCGCTGCCTGCTCGAGTGCCCCGAGCCCGTCCGACCCGAGCGGGCCGGAGCCGGACAAGCTGTACACGCCGTCGAGGATCTCGAAGAGCATGAACACCACGAGCCCCCGCTCGAACACGACCGTCGACGCGTAGAGGTGGATGCGCCAGGCTCCGCGGCCCACCCCGATCGACGCCGTGTCCGACCCGCCGCCGCCGGGGCCGCTGCGCAGAGCCCACGCCGCCGTCCGCTTCGACACGAGGTACGCGGCGATGCCGGCCACCCCGCCGAGCGCGACCGGCAGCAGCGCACCGGCGACCCAGCCGGAACGCGCGCCGACGAGCACGGAGGTCACGACGACCCCGGTCGCAGCGGTGACCAGCGACCACACACGGGGTCGCGCGACGGAGGCGAGTCTCGCCTCCAGGCTGCCCAGCCACGACCTGCGGGACGCGCGGTCGGTGTTGAACAGGTACTCGGCGAAGACCTGCCAGATGAACGCGGCGCCGAAGGCGGCGAGGGCGGGACGCACCTCGGCCAGGTGCGCGGAGAACGAGCCGGGCGCGAAGACGGCTTCCTCCACCGAGCTCGCCGGGTCGGTCGCGTCACCGACCGCGACGGCGGCCGGCGGCAGGAGCAGGCGCATCGCGAGCACGCCCGCGACGATGCCGAGCGACAGGAACAGTCGACGGGCGGGGGAGTGCAGCCGGCCGGCGATGCCGGCCATCGGCACGGACGAGTCCGCGGCCATCGCGATCTCGAGGAACGCGAGGGCGACGAAGGCCAGCGCTGCGGCGGGGCCGAGCACCAGCCAGGCCGCCGCGGCGGCCGCGACGGTGATGAGCAGGGGGACGGTCAGGAGAGATCTCGTGGCCATCTGCCCATCCAGCACGGTCGGGCTGGGCGGCGCATGGAGCGCTCCTGGGCATCGGCCTGGAGGCCCGTGGGGACCCCGTCAGACGGGTGACGCCCCGTCCCCACTTGCGGGGACGGGGGAAGGGGGGTGGGAACGCAAAACACCGGTGTTCGCGTGTTGAACCGCGGTTTACGCGTGTTCAACCGGCGAACACCGGTGTCGAGCGGGGGTCCAGCGTCAGTCGTGGAACGTCTCGATGGACGCGCCGAGCGAGTTGAGGCGCTCCTGCAGCTGCTCGTAGCCACGGGCGATGATGCCGACGTTGCGCAGGACGCTCTCACCCTTCGCCGCGAGCATCGCCAGCAGGATCACCACGGCGGGCCGCAGCGCCGGCGGGCAGCTGATCTCGGCACCGGAGAAGTGCGTCGGCCCGGTGACGTCGAGGCGGTGCGGGTCACGCAGCGTGACGCTCGCGCCCAGGCGGGTGAGGTCGAGCAGGTGGATCGCCCGGCCCTCGTAGACCCAGTCGTGCACGAGCGTCGTGCCCTCCGCCATGGCCGCGATGACCACGAAGAACGGCAGGTTGTCGATGTTCAGGCCGGGGAACGGCATCGCGTGGATCTTGTCGATCGGCGCGTGCAGCTCGGACGGGTACACCGTGATGTCGACGAGGCGGGTGCGGCCGTTGGCGGCGGCGTACTCCTCGGTGACGTCGAAGCGCAGGCCCATCTCGGCCAGGGTCGCGAGCTCGATCTCGAGGAACTCGATCGGTGCCCGGGTCACGGTGAGGGTCGACGCGGTGACGATCCCGGCGGTCAGCAGGCTCATCGCCTCAACCGGGTCCTCGCTCGGCCAGTAGTCCACGACCTCGTCGATGCGGCTCTTGCCGGTGATGCGCAGCGTGGTGGTGCCGATGCCCTCGATCTGCACCCCGAGCAGCTCGAGGAAGAAGCAGAGGTCCTGCACCATGTAGTTGGGGCTGGCGTTCCGGATGACGGTCTCGCCGTCGCGGGCAGCAGCGGCCAGGATCGCGTTCTCGGTCACGGTGTCGCCGCGCTCGGTGAGCACGACCGACTTGGTGGGGACGGCCTGGTTGGCGACGTCGACCTCGTACCAACCGGAGGTCGCCTCGACGTCCACGCCGAACGGACGGAGCGCGATGAGGTGCGGCTCGACCGTTCGGGTGCCGAGGTCGCAGCCGCCGGCGTAGGGCAGACGGAAGGACTCGTACCGGCCGCTGAGCGGGCCGAGGAACATGAGCACGCTGCGGGTGCGGCGGGCGGCGTCGGCGTCAATCGCGTCGAGGTGCAGGTCGTCGGGGGCGACGATCTCGAGGGTCTCACCGTCCTCCGACCAGGTGACGCTCGCGCCGAGGCTGCGGAGCACGTCGATGATGCGGTCGACCTCGACGATCCGGGCGACCTTGTGCAGTCGGGTCACGCCGCGGTTGAGCAGCGAGGCGCAGAGCAGTGCCACGGCGGCGTTCTTGCTCGAGTTCACCGCGATGGAGCCGCTGAGCTTCCGGCCGCCCTGGACGCGCAGGTGGGCACGCTGCGGGGCGCCGCCGATCGAGACGATCTGCTGGTCGAGGGCGTCGCTGATGCGGGTCAGCATCTCGAGGGACAGGTTCTGGCCGCCCTGCTCGATGCGGTTGATCGCGCTCTGGCTGGTGCCGACGCGTTCGGCGAGTTGGGCCTGCGTCATGCTGCGGCCCTTGCGGGCGCCCCGGATCAGGGCGCCGACCTCACGGAGGGGTGCTGCGGTCGCCGGAGATGCCGGCGAGACGACGGTGGTGGTGTCGGTCATGCGCGCCACGCTAACACGCTCATGAGATAAACCAGTGGAAGATCGACACCCGACACGCGTCCAGAGGTCTCGAATACGTCACAGTTGGGAATTTCGGGGGACGAAACTGCTCAGGGATCGGTCAGGGTGCCCCGGACGATGGAGTCACCGGAGTGCGCCGGATCACCGTCGTCGGCCTCGGCCGAGACGTCCACGACCGGGAACTCCGCGGTGTCGACGCCGTCGGGCACCGTGAAGCGGCCCTGGTCGCCGTCGAGGTAGCCGACGCTCACCAGTCCGCCGAGGTCCGACCGCATCATCCAGACCTCGCGCAGCGGACCGGTGCCGGAGCGACCACGCTCTCCGTGCAGGTCGACGAGCAGGGTCACCCGGCCGTCCCGGTCACGTTCGAGCTCGGCACGGCCGGTCGTCCCCGACCAACCGGGCAGCGCTTCGAGCTCGGTGTTCGCCAGGACGGTCTCGGTGTCGCCGCGGGGGAGTCCGGGGACGATCCCCGACGCCACACCGATGCCGAGGACGACGGCGAGCACGCCGACGCCGGCGATCGCGGTGGCGAGGGCTCGGCGACGACGCGGACGGGATCCGGGCCGGCGGGCCCCGGCGTGGTGCTCCGCGTCGGACCGGCTGCCGACGGCCGCCCCTTCGGATGCGTGTTCGCCCGCTCGTCCGGGTTCGGTCGCCGGCACCGCAGCCTGTTGTGGCGTCCGGGCGATCTCGGCCGCGATCCGGTCCCACACGTGCTCCGGGGGCGCCGCGAGCGTGACGTCCTCCGACGCGCGGGTCACCGCGGCGACCCGCTGCAGCGCGGCCACTTCGTTGCGGCACCGGTCGCACGACGCCAGGTGTTCGGCGACGTCGTCCGCGGCGACCTGGTCGGAGACCGCGAGCATCGCCAGCGTCTCGTCGTCGACGTGCTTCATTCGATCACCTCCAGACGTGTTCGGAGCCGAGCCAGACTTCGGTGGATGTGGCTCTTGACGGTGCCGAGCGGCAGTTCGAGCCGTTCGGCGATCTCACGATGGCTGAGGTCGTCGTAGAACGCCAGCCGCATCACGCGTCGTGGGACCTCGTCGAGCCGCTCGAGCTCGCCGGCGACGAGTGCGCGCTCGGCCAGGTCGAAGGCCGGTTCCGGCGCCGGGGTGGTCTCCTCGACCACGTCCGGGTCGGCGGCGCTGGCGTGCCGTCGGCGCTCGTTCTGCGCGTCGGCGATGCAGTTCCGGGTGATGCCGACCAGCCATGCGCCGAGCGGGGCGCGGCCGGGGTCGTAGCTCGTGCTGCGCTGCCAGGCCTTCACGAAGACCTGCTGCGTGACGTCCTCCGCGGCGGCCGGGTCGGCCAGGGCACGCAGGGCCAGCGAGTACACGAGCGACGACCACCGTTCGTAGACGGCCCGCAGGGCGTGTTCACCCCCGGCGCGGAACGCGTCGGAGAGCTCGCTGTCGTCCGGGAGGATGGTCGTCACGTCTTCCTGTCGCTGGCGTGGTCGTCGTCGACCACGATCCGATCGTAGGGGGCGGATCGTCGCCACGGTCAGGCCGGGACCGCGGTGACGACGAGGTTGCTCTCGTAGTGTCCGGTGACTGCGTCGAAGGTCCCGCCGCAGGTCACCAGGACGAGCCGTCGTGGTCCGTCGTCACGGAACACCTCGCCCCAGGGGAGTCCCTGCTTCTCGAGCATGCTGACGGAGTCGATCCGCCACGTGGTCTCGGCACCGTCCGCGTCGGTCAGGGTGACCCGGGTGCCGGACGGGGCGTCGCCGAGCCGTGAGAACGGGCCGATGCCGTAGCCGACCGCGTCGACGTGGGCCGCGATGACGACGGTGCCCTCGGCGGACGACGGTGCGGCACCGAAGCGGTACCAGCCCGCGGTCGCCGGGTCGGGCGGGAGCGCCATCGCGCCGTCCTCGTCGACCCCCTCGGGGCGGATCGGCGCGCTGATGCCGGCGTGGTCGACGGTGATGGTGGTCGGGGCGGGGGCGTCCCGGACCGGGGGGATGGTCGCGGCCTGCTGCGGTACCTCGGTCGAGAACGCGGACGGGACCGGTGTGGGCGTGGTGGTCGGCAGGACGGACGGCTGCCCGCCGGGGGTGGTCCCGGCCGACGAGCACCCGGTCAGGGCGGCGGCCGCCACGGCGACGACGAGCGTCACCGTGGCGGACCGCACGGGGCGTGGCACGTTCAGCGGCGGGTCGCTGCGTGCGGGCGGCGGAGCACCACGGCCCCGATCGCGGCAGCGGCGGCCAGTGCGGCCGCCGCTGCGCCGACCAGGGGCAGGGGGCCCTGGTCGTTCGTGGCCACGAGACCGGCGTTCCCGGCGGGGACGCCGTTCGGCGTGCCACCCAGGTCCGCGATCGTCTGCGTGGCGAGGGCGAGGTCGTCGTCGTCCAGGCTGCCCCAGGCGTAGACGATGGTCGACGAGCCCGCGGTGACCGCGACGTCCGCCGGGCCGATCACGGGGTCGGTGGTCCCGGTGGCGGCGACGGTCGCCGACACGGTGCCGGCCGGCAGCTCGAGTGCCTGCTCGTCGGGGTTCGACAGGTTCGACACGACGGCCTTCCCACCGGCGAGGACGTCGACGGCCGGTGCGGCGGCGACGTGGCGGACGACCAGGCGTCCCTGGCCGGCCGCGACGGCCGAGGTGTCGTTGGTGAACACCGTGGCGGTCGGCGACCCGTCCGTGGCGTCGTGGGCAACGGCGGTGTAGTTGCCACCGGCCTCGAACGAGACGTCCGCCGGGCCGATGATCGGCTTCGACGCGTCGGTGGCGTCCGAGGCGGTGATCGCGAGCTGGTGCGCACCGGCCGGCACCATCATGGGGCCGGCGAGGGTGCCCGGGGTGAAGTCGTCGATGGCACGTTCGCCGTCGAGGTAGACGTCGACGGTGACGTCCGGGACGGCGTGGAGGACCGAGAGCGTCGCCTCACCGGTGGCGGCAGTCGCAGCGGTCGCGGGCAGTACAGCCGCGGCGGCGGCGAACAGGACACCGGCGCTCAGGCCGGTGGCGAGTGTCTTGCGCATGACGTGTCTCCTTCGGGCCTGTCCGGGCCGGTGCGGACGACGTCGTCCTCGACGTCGTACCCCCACTACCGCCGGAGCAGCCCGATTGGATGCAGCGATCTCCTGGGGATCACCTGAGACGGCGCCAGACCCCTGCGTTGCCCGGACGCGACCAGGTCTCGGGATCGCCCGTGACGGCCTCGTCCCCGGCTCCCCGGTCGGTGAGCCGGTACGCGGAGTCCGGCGTCCACCCTGCGACGACGCTCGCGCGGCTGCCGTCGACCGGCACGGCGAGCCCGGACGTGCGGAACCAGCCCGCGACGGTCAGGTGCACGACGTCGTACTCGGTGGCCACCGCGGACCAGTCCGGCAGCACCCAGTCACCCTGCCGTCCGGTCGCCACGGCCCAGTCGTTCCGTCGGGTGGTCCGCGTCACGTCGAGCGGCCATCGGCGGCACAGCGCAGCCCAGTCGGCGGGACCGTCGACGGTGCACACGCGCGCCGCGGCATCGGGAGGCACGGCCGAGACGACGGCGTGTTCCTGCCCGAAGGAGTCCTCGACCGCCCAGAGTGCCAGCGGCCCGGCGGACGGGAACGGCGCTCGCGTGTGCTGCGCGAGCGGCCACGGCGGGGTCGTCCACCACACCCCGCTGGCCACCCCCGGGTTCCCTCCGGAGTCCTCACGACGCAGCTCCTGGGACCAGTCGGCGAGCGCCTCTGCCGCTCCCGGACGTCGGGGCTGGTCGTCCTCGTCGAACTCGACGGTCCATGCTCCGCCCTGCGGGTCGAAGAGCCGGCGCACGACCGGGCTGTCGACAGCCCACCGAGCGAGCCGTCGGAGCGCGGCAAGCAGTTCCGTCCGAGCGAGGAGCGCGTCCAGCGCATCGGGTTGTTGCCACCACAGCGCACTGTCCGCAGTCGACTCGAGCGCGACCACGACGTCGTCCTCGCCCACCGGCGGCAGGGACACCGCCGCGAGAGCGCTCGCCACCGCTGCCAGGTCCGGAGCCGGCTCGGGTTCGACCGCACCACCGATGCCGAAGAGCGTTCGGCCGTCGCCGCGTTCGACGCCGAGATGATGCTCCGCCCAGAAGAGCAGGTCGCCGAGTCGCTGGGCGGCCGGGTCGTCGGGGTCATGGACACCGCTGACGAGTTCCAGGCAGAAGCGCCGGCCACGCGGGTGGGCGAGCAGGTCCGAGGCATCGATCACCGAACCAGGCTAGTGACGGCCGCTAACGCACCCGTCGCACCCGCCGATAGTCCTCCGTGCAGGCCCACGGACGGGCCCGCATCCCGCCCCACGGACGGCGGCGGGACGATCGAGAACCAGGACGGGCCATGATCGTCGTCACACGACTGAACGGCAGCGGATTCGCTGTGAACCCCGATCTCGTGGAGCGCATCCAGGAGACGCCGGACACGACGCTCATCATGGTCGACGGCGCGAAGTACATCGTGCGGGAGTCGATGGCCGACGTCATCGACCTGATCGCCGCGTACCGCGCCCGCATCGTCGGGATGGCCTACGGCACCGACCAGGCCCCCCGCTCGAGCACGAACACCGGCCCGCAGCCCACGCTCGCCCCGGTCGCCGCACTCCGCTCCACGCAGCACGGCCGCGCGCTGGACGGGGGTCGCTGACGTGGACATCGCAACGATCGTCGGCATCCTGCTCGCCTTCGGCGCCCTGTTCGGCATGGTCCAGATGGAGCACGTCGAGCTCGGTGGACTCTTCCTGCCCGCCCCGATGCTGCTCGTGTTCGGCGCCACCATCGGCTGCGGCATCGCGAGCACCACGCTGAAGGACGCGATCGCCAGCTTCAAGGCGGTCCCGAAGGCGTTCACCGGCAAGGTCACCCCGCCGGCGTCGGTCATCGACGACGTCGTCGGGCTCGCCGAGACCGCCCGCGCGAACGGCCTGCTCGCCCTCGAGCAGGAGGCCGACAAGCACGACGACCCGTTCATGAAGAAGGCACTGCAGAACATCGCGGACGGCACCGACGGCGACGAGCTGCGGATCCTGCTCGAGGACGAGATCGAGTCGAACGCGGCCCCGACCCGGAGCGCGAGCGCGTTCTTCATGGGCCTCGGCGGCTTCGCCCCGACCGTCGGCATCATCGGCACCGTGGTCTCGCTGACCCACGTGCTCGCGAACCTCGGCAAGCCCGACGAGCTCGGACCGCTGATCGCCAGCGCCTTCGTCGCCACCCTGTGGGGCCTGCTGACCGCGAACTTCATGTGGCTGCCGATCGGCGGCAAGCTCCGCAAGCTCGCCCAGCTCGAGTCGGACCGCCAGACGCTCCTGATGGAAGGGCTGCTCGCGGTGCAGGCCGGCAGCCAGCCCCGCCTGCTCGGTGAGCGGCTGAAGGCCATGGTCCCGCCCGCCGCCCGCGCCGACACGGGTGGCAAGGCCGGCAAGGCCGGCAAGAAGGCCGACGCGGCCGACGACCAGCAGCTGGCGGCCTGACCGTGAGCGCCAACCCCCGGGGCCGCGGCCGCGGTCGCGCGAAGAAGTCCCACGACGAGGCCGAGCACCCCGACGAGCGCTGGATGGCGTCCTACATGGACATGATCACGGTGCTGATGTGCATGTTCCTCGTGCTCTTCGCGATGTCCACCGTCGACCAGGAGAAGTACATCCAGCTGAAGCAGTCGCTCGCCACCGGCTTCGGCGAGGTCGACTCGCAGAAGATCGACACCGCGAGCGGGACGGTCGTGACGAAGGACCAGGTCGAGGACGGCTCCGGCTACTCGACGGACAAGTCCCAGGCCGACCACTCGACCGCCTCGTCGGGTACCAAGGACACCAACGTCGACCCCGCGTCGACGGTGGTGCCGACGACTGCGACGAAGCAGGACCTCGCCGAGGCGAAGCGGGAGCTCGACGACCTGACGAAGCTCGAGCGTGCGATCCAGCACAACCTGCGGCGTGCGGGCCAGACCGAGAACGTCCAGTTCACGGTCGATGCCCGCGGCCTCATCGTCCGCCTGGTCGGCAGCGAGACGTACTTCGGCACGAACAGCGCGGACCTGTCCGACCAGGCGCGGTCGATCATGGACGCCATCGCGCCGGTGCTGAAGACCTCCGACCACGACGTCAGCGTCGAGGGGCACGCCGACCAGCGGAACTCGACCGCGCCGTACGCCACCAACTGGGAGCTCAGCGCCGCCCGGGCGACCGGGGTCCTGCGCGACCTGGTCGAGCGGGGCGGGATGCCCGGCGACCACGTGCAGAGCGTCGGCTTCGGGTCGAGCCGACCGCTGGCGAAGGGCGGCACCGAACAGGACCTCGCGCTGAACCGTCGGGTCGACATCGTGGTCCTGTCGAACGCCGACCAGGACGTCAGCGCACTCATGCCGGCGCTGGCGAAGGCACAGGACGGAGCGCAGCAGGGCTGAGACACGGAGCACAGCAGGGCTGAGACAGGGAGCGCGGCAGGGCCGAGACAGGGGTGCAACAGGTCTGAGCCACGGAGCGCGCGGCGCGCAGCAGCGCTGACGCCACCGCCCCACTACGGGGTACAGCACTGACGGGTGCCCCACGGGTGACCGATAGACGCACCCGTGACCGAGACCCTGCCAGCGCCCGAGGTGTACGACTTCGCGCGCCCGTCGACGCTGGCCCGTGAGCATGCCCGGGTCCTCGAGCTCGCCTTCGAGACGTTCGCGCGCCAGTGGGGCACACAGCTGACGGCGAAGGTCCGCGCGGTCAGCCAGGTCACCTGTGAGCAGGTGGCGATGACGACGTACGACGAGTACGCCGCGTCGCTGCCCGCGCTCACCGGCATGGTGCTGCTGCCGATCACCGGCCTGACCCCGAAGGGCGTGCTGCAGGTCCCGCTCGACGCCGCGCTGGCGTGGGTGTCGCACGCGCTGGGCGCCTCGAAGCCGCTGCCGACGCCGGACCGCACCTTCACGCCGATCGAGCAGGCCCTGGTCCGCAAGATCGTCGAGGACGCCCTCGACGACCTCCGCTACTCGTTCGGCGGGCTGCTCGCGCAGGACGTCACGGTCGGCGGGTTCCAGTTCAACAGCCAGTTCGCCCAGGCCGCGCAGAAGGGCGACCTGATGATCGTCGCCTCGTTCTCGATCCGGGTCGGCGACCGCATCGCCCCCGGCACGCTGGCGCTGCCGGCCGAGGCCGTCCTGCCGCAGCTCGGCGAGGCCGCCGCGCACGTGTCGCCCGCCGACGCCCGAGCCCTGCTCGACGCGCAGCTCGAGAGCGTGCCCGTGGGCGTCAGCCTGCGCTTCGCCCCGGCCGGGGTCCTGCCGACGCAGGTCCTGCGGCTCGCGGTCGGCGACGTCCTGCCGCTGCCGCACCCGCAGCACCGGCCCCTCACCATCGCGGTCGACGGCGAACCCGTCGGCACCGCCGCGGTCGGCGCGAACGGCTCGCGCCTCGCCGGCATCGTCGTCACCACCACGAGCACGGAGCAGCACTGATGACCGAAACGACCACCCTCCACACCGCAGCGGCCGAGTCGCTCGCGGCGCAGCTCCCGACGGCCGCCCCCTTGACCGCGGTGCTCCTGCCTGGAGGCGCGACACCGGTCGTGCTCGACGCCGCGACGGACGCCGTGGTCGCGTCGTTCGTCGGCGGCCTGTCGGCCGACCTGGCGCTCGTGCTCACCGACCTCGAGTCGATCACGGCCGCCGGGGGCACCGACCACGGCATCGTGGCCGTCACGGACGTGCTGCGTCCGTCGCTCGAGGCCGCGGCCGGGGTCCTCGGCGTCGGGGTGCTCGGCGAGGCGAACCGCGAGTCGGCCGCGTCGCTGCTGGCCGACCCGGACACCGTCGTGTTCGAACTCACCGCCGGTGGCCTGCCCGCCGGGTGGTTCGGCATCCGGGTCCGCGAGAACGGCACGGTGTCCGCGCCCGTCGTGGCGAACCTGCCCGCCGGCAACCTCGGCCGGATCAACAACGTCGAGATGACCCTGACGGTCGAGATCGGCCGCACCCGGATGTCGGTCCGCGACGTGCTCGGCATGGAGCCCGGCGCCGTCGTCGAGCTCGACCGCAGTGCCGGTGCCCCCGCCGACGTCCTGCTGAACGGCCGCCTCATCGCGCACGGCGAGGTCGTCGTCGTCGACCAGGACTACGCGGTCCGGATCACCCGCATCCTCGACGTCGCCGAGACGGTCTGACCCGCACGTGGACACCCTGGTCGTCACCCTCCGCGTCGCGCTCTCGCTCGGCGTCGTGCTCGCCCTCATGTGGGTGCTGCACCGCGCGAGCCGCAAGCGCTTCTCGGGCAAGCCGTCGGGCCGTCGCGCCGCGACCGTCGAGGTCGTCGGTCGGCAGGGCATCGGTGGCAAGGCGAGCGTCGTCGTGGTCGACGTCGAGGGGGAGCGGCTCGTCCTCGGGGTGTCCGAGCACGGGGTCAACCTGCTCACCAGCGGGCAGGCGCCCGCGCCGGAACTCACCATCGTGACCGGACCGGTGGCACTGCCGGTGCGTCCCGTCCCGTCGGCCGACGCGTTCGGTCGGGAACTCGCGCAGCAGTCGGACGCGGCCACGGGCCTCCCGGCAGGCACGGACGACGTGACCCGGGCGACCGACGCGACCACCGCCGACGCGACCACCCCCGTCGCGCCACTGCCGATGCGCCCGCGCAACCGTCGCCCGCAGCGCGCCGTGCCGAGCGCCCAGCAGCTGCAGGGCTCGATCCTGTCGGTCGACACCTGGCGCCAGGCCGCGGCCGCGCTGCGGAACCGGCGGGCCGGGTGAGGGCGGCAGGGCCGCACCGGCTGGCACGGTCGGGTCGACTCGTCGCCCTCGTCCTGCTCGGCCTGGCGGTCGTGGCCGGGTTCCTGATGCTCACGACGACCGGTGCGCACGCCGCCGGTGTCGTCGAACCCACCGCCCCGGCGACTCCGACCGCCCCCGCGACCGGTGACTTCAGCGTCAGCGTGAACGGCCCGGACGGCACCCCGTCGTCCGCCGTGGTGACGCTCATCGGGATCACGCTGCTGAGCGTCGCGCCCGCGCTGATGCTCATGATGACGTCGTTCACGAAGATCTTCGTCGTGCTCGCGATGACCCGGAACGCGCTCGGGCTGCAGTCGATCCCGCCGAACCAGGTGATCGCCGGACTGGCACTGTTCCTGTCGCTGTTCGTGATGGCGCCGGTGCTCGGGCACATCAACGACGACGCCCTGCAGCCCTACCTGGCCGGGCACCTCGACTTCAACCAGGCGGTCGAGATCGGCACGAAGCCCCTGCGGACCTTCATGCTCCACCAGACCCGCGACGAGGACGTCGCCCTGATCACCCGCGCCGCCGGGCTCGACAACCCGAAGTCGATGGCGGACGTGCCGATGACGACGGTGATCCCGGCGTTCATCATCTCCGAGCTCCGCAGCGCGTTCATCATCGGGTTCGTCATCTTCATCCCGTTCCTGGTGATCGACCTCGTCGTCTCCGCGGCCCTGATGTCGATGGGCATGATGATGCTCCCGCCGGTCATGATCTCGTTGCCGTTCAAGATCCTGCTCTTCGTGCTGGTCGACGGCTGGGGCCTCATCATCACGTCGCTCATCGAGAGCTACCACGTTGTCTAGGGGGCACGCATGAACCAGCAGGCCGTCATCGACCTCGTGCTCCAGGCGCTCCTGGTGTCCGGCAAGCTCGCCGCCCCGGTCCTCGTCACCTCGCTCGTCGTCGGCTTCGCGATCTCGCTGTTCCAGTCGGTGACGCAGATCCAGGAGGTCACGCTCTCGTTCGTGCCGAAGGCCGTCGCCGTCGCGATCGCCCTGGTGATCTGCGGCAACTGGATGATCTCGGAGATGATCGCGTTCACGCACGTCGCCTTCGACATGATCCCGAAGCTGCTCGGGGCCGGTTGATGGAGCTCAGCATCGACGCCGACCGTCTGGAGGCGACCATGCTCGCCGGCGTCCGGCTCGTCGCGTTCTTCGTCATCGCACCGCCGTTCTCGTACCGGGCGTTCCCCGGCACGGTCAAGGTGATCCTCGGGCTGGGGCTCGCCATCGGTGTCGCCCCGCGCGTCGCCGTCGGCTACGAGTCACTCGACACGGGGCCGTTCCTGCTCGCCCTGCTCACCCAGCTCGTCGTCGGGCTGTCCCTCGGGTTCCTGGTGTTCCTGGTGTTCGCCGCCGTGCAGTCGGCGGGTGCGCTCATCGACCTGTTCGGCGGGTTCACGCTCGCGCAGGCGTTCGACCCGCAGTCCCAGGTCAACGGCGCCCAGTTCACCCGCCTGTTCCAGATGACCGCGCTCGCGCTGCTCTTCACCTCGGGCGGCTACCAGCTCATCGTCGGTGGTCTGGTGCGGTCGTTCGACGCCGTGCCGCTCACCGGCACCTTCGCGGTGGACGGGCTCGCGTCGATGCTCGTGACCGCGATGTCGCAGATGTTCCTCGCCACCCTGCAGATCGCCGGTCCGCTCGTCGTCGTGCTGTTCCTGGCCGACGTCGGCCTCGGGCTGCTGACCCGCGTGGCACCGGCGCTCAACGCGTTCCAGATGGGCTTCCCGATCAAGATCGGCCTGACCGTCCTGTTCGCCGGCGCGCTCTTCATGGCCCTGCCCTCGGTGGTGTCGTCGCTGACCGGCGACGCCGTCGAGGCGATCACGGGACGGGGGTGACGACGTGTCCGACAGCGGGGAACGTTCCGAACAGGCAACCCAGCAGCGGATGCGCGAGGTCCACGAGAAGGGCCAGATCGGTCGCTCGCAGGACCTCGGGGCATGGATCGGGATCGCCGTCGCGGCGCTCATGATCCCGGCCGCGATCGGCAACGCCGCGGCCGCCGGGCAGGACCAGCTCCTCGCCGTGCAGCGGGTCATCGAGGACCCGGAGCTCGGTGCCGTGCAGGCCCTGCTCGCCGACGCCCTCGGATCGATGGGGGCGACCCTCGGCCCGATGCTCGCGGTCGTCGCGGTCGCGGTGCTCGCCGCCGCCGTCACGCAGGGCGGGGTGCACTTCCGCAAGATGACGCCGCAGCCCGACCACTTCGATCCCGTCGCCGGACTGAAGCGCGTGTTCGGCACCCAGGCGCTCTGGAACGGGGCGAAGGCGCTGCTGAAGACCGCCGTCGTCGGGCTCGTCCTGTGGTTCGCGGTGCAGGGACTCATGCCGGTGCTGATGACGAGCGGCTCGCTGCCGCTGTCAGCCGTGCTCGAGGCCGCCGCCGCCGGGTCGGGCACCCTGCTGCGCGCCGCGATCGTCGCCGGGCTCGTCCTCGCAGCACTCGACGTGTTCGTCGTGATCCGCCGCAACCGGAAGCGCACGATGATGACCAAGCGCGAGGTCAAGGACGAGAACAAGCGGAGCGACGGCGACCCGTTGGTGAAGTCGCAGCGCCGGTCCCGTCAGCTCGCGATGAGCCGCAACCGGATGATCCAGGCCATCGGCACCGCGGACGTCGTGATGACGAACCCCACCCACTACGCCGTCGCGATCAAGTACGAGCCCGGGAAGTCCGCGCCACGCGTGGTGGCGAAGGGGGCCGGCCCGGTCGCCGACGTCATCCGCTCCCGTGCCGAGGAGGAGCGGGTGCCGATCGTCCGCGACGTCCCGCTGACCCGGGCACTGCACGCCGCGTGCGAGCTCGGGCACGAGATCCCCGTCGACCTGTACACCCCGGTGGCCCGCGTCCTGTCCTTCGTGATGGCGCTCAAGGCCCGCGGCACCGCGGCCGGCACACACGCGCCGCCGCGACCGACCACACCGGACGAGGTCGCGAGCGTCATCGACCCCGCCACCCTGACCGGGGACCTCCGCCCCCGCAAGCTCCGCACACCGCGCATCGCCGAGAACCAGACCGAAGGACTCCCCGCATGAACCGCAAGGACCTGCCGAAGCTCGTCGTCCCGGTGTTCATCGTCGGCATCATCCTGCTGCTGATCCTGCCGGTGCCGTCCTTCCTGCTCGACTTCCTGATCATCATCAACATCCTGCTGGCACTGGTGATCCTGCTCACGACGCTGTTCGTGAAGAAGCCGCTCGACTTCTCGGTGTTCCCGTCCCTGCTGCTCGTCGCGACGCTGTTCCGGCTCGGCCTGAACGTGGCGTCCACCCGGCTGGTGCTCGGCGAGGGGTTCGCCGGTGACGTCATCCAGGCGTTCGGCCACGTCGCCGTCTCCGGGTCGATCATCATCGGCGCGGTCATCTTCCTGATCCTCATCGTCATCCAGTTCGTCGTGGTGACGAAGGGCGCCGAGCGCGTCGCCGAGGTCGGGGCACGCTTCACCCTCGACGCGATGCCGGGCAAGCAGATGGCGATCGACGCCGACCTGAACGCCGGGCTCATCACCGACGAGCAGGCGAAGGAGCGCCGCGCCGCGGTGTCCGCCGAGGCCGACTTCTACGGCGCGATGGACGGTGCGTCGAAGTTCGTCAAGGGCGACGCGATCGCCGGCATCCTCATCATCATCATCAACCTGGTCGGCGGCATCGCGATCGGCATGCTGCAGAACGGGCTGTCCGTCACCGACGCCCTGTCGAAGTACGGCATCCTGACGATCGGCGACGGCCTGGTCACGCAGATCCCCGCGCTGCTCATGGCGGTGTCGACCGGCATGATCGTCACCCGGTCCGGCGCGGAGTCCGAGATGGGTTCCTCGGCCGCGACGCAGCTGTCGCAGTCCCGGAACGCGCTGATGATCGCCGGTGTCGCCGCGATCGCGATGGGCTTCATCCCGGGCATGCCGATCCTGCCCTTCCTGCTCGTCGGTGCGACCCTGCTCGTCACGGGCTGGCGCATCGGCCGGAACGCCGCCCGGGCCGAGGCCGACGCCGCCCAGCAGCAGGCACTCGCGGCGGCTGCACCGACCGGCGACACCCCGGAGGACCTGCTCGAGCAGATGCGCGTGCACGCCCTCGAGATCCTGCTCGCGCCCGACCTCGTCGACATGGTGTCCGGCGCCTCCGACGACCTGCTCGGTCGGGTGCGTGCGCTCCGCCGCAAGATCGCGATCGACATGGGCATCGTCGTCCCGCCGGTACGCACACGCGACTCGATCGACCTGCCGCCGTCGACCTACGCCATCCGGATCGCCGGCGTCGAGGCAGGTCGGGGCACCGCGCCCGCCCGCAGCGTCCTGGCGCTCGGCGACCACCTGGACGGCCTTCCCGGCACCTCGACCGTCGAGCCGGTCTTCGGTCTGACCGGCAAGTGGGTGCCCGCCGAGCTCCGGCACGCCGCCGAGATGACCGGCGCGACCGTGATCGACCGGGTCTCGGTGCTCGTCACCCACCTGCAGGCGGTCATCGGCGACAACGCGGCACGCCTGCTCACCCGCGAGGACGTCAAGGTCCTGACCGAGGGCGTCAAGCAGGTCAACCCTGCCGCGGTCGAGGAACTCGTCCCCGGCATGCTCTCGATGGCCGAACTGCAGCGGGTGCTGCAGGGCCTGCTCGCCGAGCGCGTGCCGATCAACGACCTCGGACGGATCTGCGAGGCCCTCACGCTCCGCGCAAAGGTGTCGACCGACCCCGAGGGGCTCGTCGAGTCCGCCCGTGCGGCCCTCGGGCCGGCCCTCGCCGCCCGGCACACCGACGCCGGCACCCTGCGTGTCATCATGATCGACCCGATGCTCGAGCAGTCGATGCTCGAGGGGCTCCGGCCGTCCGAGCAGGGCAGCCAGATCGTGCTCGACGCGCACCGCATCGAGCAGGTCCTGAGCTCCGTCCGCGACGCCGTCCGCTCCGTGGAGGACCAGGGGCTCTCCGCCGTCCTGGTCTGCGCCCCGCAGCTCCGACCGGCCGTGCACCGCATGGTCGCCGCCCAGTCGAACGGGCTCCCGGTGCTGTCGTACCAGGAAGCCACCGCCGCGGGCTCCACCATCGAGACCGTGGGAGTGGTCCGTGCCGCCGACCCGATTGCAGCGTAGCGGCGCCACGCTCGAGTCGGTCCGCGACGCGGTCCGGACCGAGTTCGGCGCGGGTGCGCGCATCGTCGCGGCCGAACGCGTGACCACGCCGGGCTTCGGCGGACTGTTCCGCAAGGCGCACGTCGAGGCCACCGTCGAGGTGCCGGAACCGGGGGACCAGCCCGTCGTTCGTGTGGCCATCGCCGACTCGCCCGTGCAGCGCGTCGGCATCGCCGCGCTGCTCGCCGACGCCGAGGCGGCCGAGGCACGCATCGCGGGCACCGACGGCACCGCGACGACGCGGGCCGACGCCTTCGCGTCGGTGCTCGACGGGTTCCAGGCGGACGGGATCACGCCGAGCGCCCCGCGCCCGGCGCGCGAGCCGTCCGATCCGGACGTGCACGCCGGGGTCGACCCGCGCCTCCAGGCCGCCGTCGACGCGCAGACGGTGGTCGACACGCAGGCGGCGGCCGTCGCGCAGCCGGTCGTCGAGACCCGGTCGGGAGGCCCGTCCCGCGTCCTCGACGCGCCCTCGCCCGCACCGGTGGCCCGTTCCACCGCGCCGGCCGTCCGGTCCGCGGACGGTGACCTGGTGCTCCTGGTCGGGCGGCCGAACGACGTCGACGCGGCCGCCGGGCTCTTCGCGGTGCGGCACGCGCTCCGGCCGACGGACGCCGCCGACCGCCGTGCGGCGATCCTGGCGCGGGCCGACGGTGTCCGCGACGGTCACGCCGTGCTCGCCGTCGCCGCGTGGGACGACCGGGTGACCGGCGACGCGCTGCAGGCCGACCAGGTGTGGGTCGTGGTCGACGTCGGGCGGAAGCCCGCGGACTCGGCCGCGATGGTGGACGCGGTGGCATCGAGGCTGCCCGTGGTCGGCGTCGTCGCGATCGGTGCGGGCGAGACCGCCACGCCCGGGTCGGTGGACCTGCTGGGGCTCCCCGTCGTGTCGCTAGGCTGAACGGGTGCTGGTACTCACGCGGAAGGTCGGCGAGCGGATCCTCGTCGGCGACGACATCGTCATCACGGTGCTCGACTCCCGGGGCGACGGCGTCCGGATCGGCATCGACGCCCCGCGCGGCGTGAAGATCCAGCGCGAAGAGGTCGTGCGTGCGGTCGCCGAGGCGAACGCCGAGGCCGCCGCTGCCGGTGACGACGCCGAGGCGCAGCTGCGCGCGGCGCTCGGGGCGCGTGGCGGGGCTGCCGCGGACGGCGCGACTCCGTCTGGACCGACCGAGTCCTAGCGGTCCGACGCAGCCACGCCCGTCACGGGCGCGGCTGCGCGTCGTTCACGGACGGCGCTGCGCGTTCGTCACGGGCGGGGCTTCTTCTCCTGCTCGGGCAGCCGGCCCGCGGCGTCCTCGGTGGCGAACCAGGCGCGTGCCTCGTCCTGCCGGGCCTGCTCGGCACCGAGCGCGATCGGTGCGCGGACGTGACCGGGCTCGTACCCGAAGGTCTCGATCAGCTGCGGCACGATGGGCCGGACCCGGGCGACGAGCCGGTCGATGTACGCCGACACCGCACGGGCACGCTGCGCCGACAGACGGCCGTGCAGCAGGTACCAGTCCAGGTGCTGCTCGAGCAGGCCGAGCGCGAACAGGTCGCGCAGCCAGACGAGCACACGACGGGTGTCGCCCTCGGTCACCTCGTCGAGCGCCTCGGTGAAGGCGTCCCACTGCATGAGCTCGGCGTGCGCCTTCGACGCCTCGATGAGCTCGTGCTGCGAGCGGTTCAGCAGTCGGGCGGCGCGGGCTCGGTCCTTGCCGGCCGACGCCAGGCGCATGCCGATCTCGGCGACCATGGTGTCGACCCGACCGGCGAGCAGCTCGCGCTGCGTGCGGGGGTCCTGCAGGTCGGCGACGCTCGCGGCCAGCGAGCCGCGGTCGGCCACGGTCTGGCCGAGGCGGCGGATCCCGGACGCGTCGGCCAGCTTCGACGCCGCGACGGCCGCCACGAACTTCGCGGTCGACGCCGGGTCCTTCGGGGCCTTCGCACGGAACTCGGTCAGCAGGCGCTTGCCGACGAGCTGCAGCAGCACGGTGTTGTCGCCCTCGAACGTCACGTAGACGTCGAGGTCGGCGCGGAGCCCGGTCAGAC
The DNA here is from genome assembly GCF_025677645.1 of Curtobacterium poinsettiae. Classification (NCBI taxonomy): domain Bacteria; kingdom Bacillati; phylum Actinomycetota; class Actinomycetes; order Micrococcales; family Microbacteriaceae; genus Curtobacterium; species Curtobacterium flaccumfaciens. The sequence continues at coordinate 2,348,363 of NZ_CP106879.1, forward strand.
GGTTCTCGGCGAGGAACCCGGCACCGCCGCAGGCCTCGCGGGCCTCCTGCAGGGTGTCGAGCGCCGACCAGGTCGACATCGACTTGAACGCCGCCGCCTGGGTCTCCAGGTCCTCCCGTCGCTCAGGGGTGTCCTCGCGCCCGCTGAAGACGTCGTCGAAGGTGCGCAGGAGCTTCTCGTGCGCGAACGACTGCGCGAACACCGTCGCCAGGCGCGGGATGAGACGGCGCTGGTGCCGGCCGTAGTCGAGCAGCACGCCCTCGGTGCCGTCGCCGGTCGGGAACTGACGGCGCTGCATCGCGTACGTCAGGGCGATCTGCAGCGCGATCTTCTGCGCCACGACCGCGGCGCCGTCGAGCGAGACCCGGCCCTGCACCAGGGTGCCGAGCATCGTGAAGAACCGGCGGCCGGGCGAGGCGATCGGAGACGAGTAGGTGCCGTCCGCGGCGACGTTGCCGTAGCGGTTCAGCAGGTTCGTGCGCGGGATCCGGACGTGGTCGAACGCGAGCCGGCCGTTGTCGATGCCGTTCAGGCCGCCCTTCGGACCGTCGTCCTCACCGCTGACGCCGGGCAGGAACGCGCCGTCGGCGTCGCGGAGCGGGACGTAGAAGGCGTGCACGCCGTGGTCGACGCCCGCGGTCACGAGCTTCGCGAACACGACGGCGGCGTGGCCGTGCAGGGCCGCGTTGCCGATGTAGTCCTTCCAGGCACCGCGGAACGGCGTGTGGATCTCGAACTCCTCGGTCGCGGGGTCGTACGTGGCCGTCGTGGCGATGCTCTGCACGTCCGAGCCGTGGCCGGTCTCGGTCATCGCGAAGCAGCCGGGGACCTCGAACGAGACGATGCCCGGCAGGAACTCGCGGTGGTTCGCCTCGGTGCCCAGGTGGTGCACGGCGGACCCGAACAGTCCCCACTGCACCCCGGCCTTGATCTGCATCGACGGGTCGGCGGTGACGAGCTCCTCGAACGCCGCCAGGTTGCCGCCGTGGTTGCTCTGGCCACCGAACTCGGCGGGGTAGGGGCGCTGGATCGCCCCGGCGTCCACCAGGGTCCGGAGCTGCTCGAGCACGCGGGCCCGGTGCTCGGGGATCGGCTGGCCCTCGATCTTCTGCATCGCGGGGTCGAGCGCGAGCCGCCGGGAGATCCGGCGGTCCTCGGCCCAGCGTCCGAGCAGGAGTTCCTGCACCAGCTCGACGTCGATGCGGACGTCGGTGTCCGTGCCGGCGGTCGGGGTGCCCGCTGCCGGGTCGCCGGCGGCGTCGGCGTTCGGCGCGTCGACGTCCGTCGCGGTGTCGTTGCCGCTGGCGGGGGTGGTGCGCTGGGCGGGTGCGGTGTCGACCATGGGCGGAGTCCTCCTGAACTGCGGTGTCCGTGTTGCACCGTCCACGCTAGACACCGGTGCCGACAGTGGCGGGAACGCCGTGCGGGCCGCACAAGCCCGTGTCGTCGGTGCCGTCACGAGGTCGTGGGAACCCTCCAAAGACCTGAGCCGTGTTCGACGATTCGGCGTGCGCACCCCGCCAGGGGCAGACTGGCCGCCATGTCACGTACCACCCCCGCGGACCGCGGAAGCCGTCCCGGACGCACCTTCTTCGGGCAACCGTTCGAGCTCTCGACACCGTTCGCCGTGGAGCTCTGGGAGCGGTTCTCGTTCTACGGCATGCAGGGCATCGTCCTCATCTACATGTACTACACGGTCACGCAGGGCGGCCTGGGGATCGACAAGGGCATCGCCACCGGGATCATGGGTGCCTACGGCGGCGCGGTCTACCTGTTCACGATCATCGGGGCGTGGATCGCCGACCGGCTGATCGGTGCGGACCGGACCCTGTTCGGCAGCGCGATCGTCGTGATGCTCGGGCACATCGCACTCGCGCTCATCCCCGGGGTGGCCGGGGTCGGGGTCGGCCTCGTGCTCATCGCGCTCGGCTCCGGCGGACTCAAGGCCACCGCGACAACGATCGTCGGCGGCCTCTACAGCCGCGAGGACCCGCGCCGCGACGCCGGCTTCTCGCTCTACTACCTCGGCGTGAACCTCGGGGCGTTCTTCGGACCGCTGCTCACCGGGCTGCTGCAGAGCTCGCTCGGCTTCCACTGGGGCTTCGGTCTGGCCGCCGTCGGCATGGCCGCTGGTCTGGTGCAGTACGCGATCCGGCGGCGGAAGCTGCCCGACATCGTCCGCCAGGTGGCGAACCCCGTCGACCGCCGCCGCCTGCCGCTCATCGGTGCCGGCGTGGTCGTCGCGCTGGTCGTCATCGTCGTCGCCGTGCTGACCGGCCTGCTCACCGTCGGCAACCTGCCCACCGTCGTGGTGGCGGTCGTCGTGCTGGCCACCATCGGCTACTTCGTCGTGATCCTGTCGAGTGGCATCACCCGTGACGAGCGGTCGCGGGTCTTCGCGTTCATCCCGCTGTTCATCGGCAGCGCCGTGTTCTGGTCGCTCTACCAGCAGCAGTTCACCGTCGTGACGGTCTACTCCGACGAGCGTCTCGACCGCTCGCTGTTCGGCTGGGAGATGCCGGTCTCATGGGTCCAGTCGATCAACCCGGTCTTCATCATCGTGCTGTCCGGCGTCTTCGCGGCGCTGTGGACCAAGCTCGGCGACCGCCAGCCGTCCACCCCGACGAAGTTCGCGCTCGGCACCGGGATCATGGGGCTCGCGTTCCTGCTCTTCCTGCCGTTCACCGGCTCGGGCGAGAACGGCACGCCGCTGCTCGCGCTCGTCGGCATCCTGCTGGTCTTCACACTCGCGGAGCTGCTGCTCTCGCCCGTCGGCCAGTCCGTCGCCACGAAGCTCGCGCCGCCGAAGTTCCAGACGCAGATGGTCGCGCTGTTCTTCCTGTCGGTGTCGCTCGGCACCGCCGTCACCGGGGTGCTGTCCCGCTACTACGACCCGGCGAACGAGGCACCGTACTTCACGATCCTCGGCCTGGTCGCCGTCGTGGTGGGCGTGGTCCTGCTGCTCCTGGCCAAGCCGGTGCTGCGGCTCATGCGCGGCATCCGGTAACCTGAGCGGAGCCACACGCCGACGCAACCAAGGAGTCACCACCCATGCTCGAACTCATCGCAGGGATCATCATCGGCGTCGGCGTCCTCGGCGGCGTCGGGTGCTGCATGGCCGTCGCGGCCATGATGAAGAGCGGCTCCGAGGAGTACTGAGTCCCTGACCCGGACTACTCGCCGCTGTCGGTCGTGACCGGCACCAGCTGACGACTCAGGACGGTCGCGCGCTCGAAGGGGCCGCGGCCGTCCTTCGTGTACACGGGCTCCTCGAAGGCGACGGTCCACGTGCGCTGCGTCCCTCCGATCTGGCTGCCGCCGGGAGCCACGATCACCCCGATCGGCTCGTCGGCCCACTGCTCGCCACCCCGATCGGTGTCGACGACCTGCACGAGGGCCCCGATGCCGAGACCGGGACTGTCGTCGGGGCGGGGACTGGGGGAGCGGCGGCGTCCGAACACGCCACCACCGTAGCGGCGAGCGGTCACGGAACGTCTGTGCGGCACCTGTCGACACGCTGACGGCCCGGCCGCTGGCTGGTCAGGACACCCCGCCTGCGGGCGTCGAGTGGTCGCGAACTGTCGGCGGCGGCGCCGCCAGGCGACGGTTCGTGACCCCTCGGCGAACCTGAGCGAGGTGTTGCGACCGGCGGGACGACGGCCGGGAGGCCCGTGGCGGGCCCGCACCGCGCCTCCAGGCCGCGGGCCGGGTGGTCAGGACACCCCGCCACAGCGCGTCGAGTGGTCGCGAACTGTCGGCGGCGGCGCCGCCAGGCGACGCGTCGTGACCCCTCGGCGGCCCTGAGCGGGGTGTTGCGACCTGCGGGACGACGGCCGGGAGGCCCGTGGCGGGCCCGCGCCGCGCCTCCAGGCCGCGGGCCGGGTGGTCAGGACACCCCGCCACAGCGTGTCGAGTGGTCGCGAACTGTCGGCGGCGGCGCCGCCAGGCGACGCGTCGTGACCCCTCTGCGGAGGTGAGCGGGGTGTTGCGACCGGCGGGACGACGGCCGGGAGGCCCGTGGCGGGCTCGCGCCGCGCCTCCAGGCCGCTGTCGGTCGCGTCCAGTGCGCGGGCCGGGTGGTCAGGACACCCCGCCTGCGGCGCGTCGGGTGGTCGCGAACTGTCGGCGGCGGCGCCGTCAGTCGACGGTTGGTGACCGCTCGGCGGACCTGAGCGGGGTGTTGCGACCGGCGAGACGACGGCCGGGAGGCCCGGGGCGGGGCCGCGCCGCGCCTCCAGGCCGCTGTCGGTCACGTCCAGTGCGCGGGCCGGGTGGTCAGGACACCCCGCCTGCGGCGCGTCGGGTGGTCGCGAACTGTCGGCGGCGGCGCCGTCAGTCGACGGTTGGTGACCGCTCGGCGAACCTGAGCGGGGTGTCTCGACCAGCCGACACGCGCGTCGAGCCGACACGCACGACCAGACCCGGCCGCGTCAGACGGCGGCCGGCTCCGCCCGGGCGATCTCAGTGATGGACGAGTGACCCGTCTCGGGGTGCTTGCGCATCGACAGGAGTCGCTCCATCGACGGTTCGAGCGCCGTGACCTTGTCGAGCGGCGCACTCACGACGAGCTGGAACCCGAGCCGGAGCCACGCGGTGACCGCGCGGCCGGCGAACTCCGAGTCCGCCTTGATGAACGCCTCGTCGAGGAACACCGGCGCGAACCGGGGCCGGGGACGGGTCTCGTCGCCGAGCTGGTAGCGCAGCGCGGCACCGACGATGAACGCCACGAGTTCCTGCGTCTCACCACCGGACTTGTCGCCGAGCGACGAGTACACGCCGAGGTCGTTGCCGTCGGTGTCGTACCGGACGGCCGTGATCTCCATGTGCCGGCGGACGTCGAGCACGGCGTCGCGCTGGGTGGTACGGCCCCGGGCTGCGTCCGGGTCGGGGCGGATGACCGCCATGAAGCGCCGGAGCCGTCGGAACCGGGTCTCGAGCACGTCGTCGGTCAGCTCGGTGTCGACCGACGCCGACAGGGCGCGGAGCTCGCGGCGGAAGGCGGTGACGTCCTCGCGGGTGACCCGGCGGATCTGGATCTTCAGACGGTCCCGGTTGGCACCGAACGGCAGCTCCCGCAGGATCTCGTTCACCGGCTCGAGGCGCTCCTCGATCTCGACGACGGCGCGGTCGAAGGCGCCGGCGAGCGGGACGAGGTCCTCGCCGCTCCACTGCGACAGGCGTCGACGCCACTCGCTCCGACGTGCGTGCAGGCCGGTTGCCACGATCTGGTCGAGGATCGCGTGGTAATCGGGGTACGACGCGACACCGGTGCCGAGGTTCGGGTCGGGCCAGGCGTCCTGGTACCGCTGGAACGTCAGCGTCAACGAGGTCGAGGCCGCGGCGGCACCGTCGAGCGCCTGCGTGAGCCGCTCCTCGAGCCGGCGCTTCAGCCGTCGCGTGGCATCGTCGAAGCCGTCGACGCCGTCCGGGGCGCCGATCTCCTCGAAGGTCTCCTCGAGCAGGCGGGCCTGCTGGTCGTCCGGCAGCGAACCGGGCGAGGACTCGAAGCGCTCCAGGATCTCGGCGGCGGCGTCCTGGCCGTCGACGAGCACCGCGTGGCGCTCCTCGAGTCGCTGAACGGACAGCCGCGCGGCGGAGCGACGGTCGGCCGCCTCGTCGAGGGACTTCCGGAGCCGGGCGACCGAGGCCCGCAGCGTCCGGAGGCCGTCGTCGGCGGCGAGCAGCGCCTGCCGTTCCTCGTCGAGCCGGGCCAGGGACGTGCCGAGCCCGTCGACGTCGATCGCGGCCCACGTGGCGTCGACCACGTGCTGGTGCGCGGCGCGGAGCACGTCGAGCGCCGTGCGGTCCTGCGCGACGTCGGTGCGGCGGGCCTCGAGCGTCGCGAGGTCCTGCGCGATCGAGGCGAGCTCCTGCTCGACCGCGGCGACGCGGGCCTCGTTCGTGAAGCCGATGACGTTCGACTGCCGGCGGTCACCGTGGGCGCCACGACGGCCGTCACGCAGCTGCCCGGACTCGGTGACCCGACGGCCACCACCGCCGAGGTCCGACGCCGAGGCGACACAGCGGGCGTCAGTGCGGTCGGACTCGATCCGCTCGCGCACCCAGGTGCTGAACGGCGACGGCTTGATGGCGAGCTTGCCGGAGACCATCGCCGGGTCGCCGTCGAGGTCCAGGTGCGGGCCGGTCGGCACACCCTCGAACTGCACGCGGACGGGCAGGTGCAGTGCGTCGATGGCTTCGCTGAAGTCGCCGAGGCGGTCCTGGTCGACGAGCAGCGTCCGGGCGACGGGCGCCAGGACGGACTCGATGGCCGTGCGCCAGCGCTCCTCGCCGGGCAGCACGTCGAGCAGTTCCGCCACGAAGGGCAGTTCGGTCGGGTCGATGCCGGCGGCGCGGGCCATCGCGAGCCGGGCCTCGTGCATCGGCAGCGGCATCGCGCCCTGCCGGTGCTCGAGCGACTGGCGCTCCTGCCGCAGGGACCGCTCGCGGTCGAGGAGCGGGTACTCCTCGCGGGTCAGGGCGTCGCGGCGGTCGTCCAACGACGAGCGTGCGTCCGCGTACGTGCCGAGGAAGTCGTGGGACGCCCGCTGCGCGCTGGTGAAGCCCGCTTCCGACGAGAGCGACGCCGACAGCCCGAGCACGGCGGTGCGCTCGTCGAAGGTGGCGCGGGTGCGGACCACCGCGTCGCGTTCACGGGTGAGCCGTTCGATGCGGTCCTCGAGCTGGGCGAGCGCGTTGCCGCCCTGGTCGCGGAGCCGGGCCTCGGCGTCGCGGAGCTCGATCTCGACGGCGGCGTGCCGGGCCTCGGCCGCGGCGACCTCGGCCCGCGATGCCGTGCGCTCCCGGGCGTTGCGCGCGACCTCGGCGTCGAGCAGGTCGCGCTTCCGAGAGGCCGTCCAGTGCGCGAACGGCGACACCTCGGCGCCGGTCGCGATGCCGTCCAGCGCCGCTGCGGCCTCGGTCGCGCGCGCGATCTCGTCGTGCAGGTCGGTGATGGGGGAGAGGATGCGGACCTTGCGCTCCTCGGTGTCCATCGCCTCGTACGCCTCGTCGAGCGCGGAGAAGTGCGCGAGTGCCCGGTCGGCCGCCTCGTACGTGCCGGGGGTCTCGAGCACGAGCGACTTGTACAGCGCGTCGACGGTCGGCAGGTGCTGGCCGGCCTGGATCCGGGCGAGCAGGCGCATCGCTCGGTTACCGCCGCCGGAGTCGCCGATGCCGAGCCGGGTCTGCAGCGTGTAGGCGAGCTCCTGGTAGGTGTCGCGGATGACGAGCCCCGGCACCCGGCCGGTCAGCTCGAGGTGGTGGAACCGCGACGGCACGAACTCCTCGAGCCGGCGCAGGTCGAACGTGTCGTCGACCGTCGCCATGGTCATCTGGATGTCGCCGACCCCGCGGGCGCGCTTCGGCACGATGTACGCACGCAGCACCGTGAAGCGCCGCTCGTCGTCGTTCCGGAACGTGACCGCCGCAGCGCCCCAGGTGGTCTGGTCGTCGCCGCGCAGGTTCACGTCGCGCAGGCTGCCGGTCTCGGGGTCGCGACGGGTGTCGACCTTGCCGCGCAGGTACGTGAGCAGGTTGCGCTGGTCGGCGCTGCGCGCGCGGCCGGTGGTGGCGTCGTTCGAGGCGCCGTTGAACGGCACGTCGGACGGCATCATCACGGCCAGGTAGGCGTCCATCAGCGTGGACTTGCCCGTGCCCGAGGCGCCGGAGATGAGCGTCGCCGTGCCGGACAGCTCGACCTGCCGGTGGCCGTGGAACCCACCCCAGTTGACGACCTGCATCGACTCGGCGCGCCACTGCGCGACCGTGTCGAAGAGCGCCGGGATCTCGAACGTGTCGGTCACGCTTCCGTCTCGCCTTCGTCGTCGGTGTCGGTCTCGGCTTCGCCGTCTGCCGGGAGGCCCGGGTGGTCCCCGTCGGTCGGCTCGCCGCCCGGGGCGGTCGCCTCGCCCTGCGCGGTGGTGGTCCGCAACCAGGCGTCCAGTTCGAGCAGGCGCTCCAGGGGGAGCAGCACCTCGACGACGCTCGCCACCCGGAAGCGGTCCGGGTCGGAGGTGCGGATGAGGATGCGCGCGGTCACCAGGCGCTCGACGGCCTTCGCGACACGGCCCTCGTCGCGGGTGCGGTCGGTCGCGGTCGCCGGACGGAAGCCCGCCACGTGCCCGAGGATCTCGGAGCGGTCCACGACGACCTGGTCCGGGCCCGGTCGGGCGTCGGCGCGCAGTCGCATCCGCAGGTAGACGAGGACGATCGTCTCCTCGCGGGTGTACGGCAGGTCGCGGAGCAGGGTCGGGAACGTGCGGCGCTGGCTCTCCGACCGGGCCTGGCGCTTCCACGCGACCTCGCGGTCACGATCGACGTGCAACTCGAGGAACAGGTCGTTCAGGCGGGACCGCAGCTGGTACTCGGCGTCGAGGACCGCACGCCACTCGTCGGGGTGCGTGCGGGAGCTGACGTACGAGTGCCGCAGCAGGGCCACCAGTGCGCGGCGCTGGTGTTCGTCGAGCCGCCCCTCGTCGCCCTCGAAGAGGGCGAAGCTGGACTCGTCGCGCTCGTCGTCCTGCATCACGGATGCGGGGTCGTCGTAGGGGACCGTGTCGTCGACCGGTGCCGGCGTCGTGTCGCTCACCGTGCCTCCTGTGCGTTCTCGTCGTGTGTGTCGCCGACCGGACGGTGCTCGTCGTCGAGCGCAGCGGTGGGCATGTGGAAGGTGATCGTGGTGCCGTCGGGGCGGACCGTGCGGTGCTCGGCGACGTGGGCGGCCGACTCGAAGTCGTCGCGCCCCGTCAGCAGGTGTGCGAGGCCGAAGAGCTCGACCGGACGGCGCTGCTCGGGCGGCAGCCCGTGGAACGCGTCGACGCTGGAGTCGGCGTCGGCGAAGCGGAGCGCCGCGCGCAGCTCGGTCAGGAGCGGCCCGCCGTGCTTGCGGAGCATCTCGACGTCGAGGTCCTCGAAGACGTCGTCGTCGGGTTCCTCGATGGGCGGCGGCACGGACTCGGCGTCCGGGTCGTAGAAGCGCTCGCGCAGCGTGCCGACCTCTGCCGCCGCGGGCAGGAGCGGCAGCGGGATCCGGTCGCGCGCACCGCCCTGGTCCATCAGGGTGGCGAGGCCGCGGTTGATCGAGCGGAGCACCGCGTCGAGCTCGCGGTCGCGCACCACGTCGTGGGCGACGATCTGGTCGCGGAGCGTGGCGGTGAGCTGACGGCGCTGGGCGAGGACGTCCTCGATGCCCTGGCGCAGGATCGTCACGGTGTTGCGGAAGGCACGACGCTCGCCGGCGCCGAGGCCCTGCGCGAACGGGTGCGCCAGGATCGTCGCGATGTCGTCGCGGAGCCGCAGGAGCAGGGCGTCGTCGCGGAGGAGCTCGAAGGCACCCTCGAAGGCACGGCCCTCGGGCGTCGCTTCCATCAGGTTGTCGGTGCGCGCCAGGTAGTCGTCGAGGATCTCGCCGATCGGGCGGACCTCTTGCCGGAAGTCCTCGACGATCGAGCGGTGCATCGTCGCGACCGCCTCTTCCACGCGCTTGAAGTCGCTCGGCAGCTGCCGGATCAGGTCGGAGATGTTCGTGTACCCGTCGCGCATCCGGTCGTCGTCGACGGCCACGACGTCGTCGCCGTGCTCCAGGCGTTCCCGTTCGGCCTGCAGTTCGGCGATCTGGGCGTCGATCCGGCGGATCTGCACGTCGGGGTCGGGCTCGGCGCGTGCCGCCCACCGGTGCACCGCGTCGACGATCATCGCCAGCCGGCTCTCGCTGATCAGGGCGCGGTCGGCCGACAGGGCGTCGACGAGGCTCAGCGCCTCGAGGGCGTGGCTCGTCAGGGAGTACTGCTCGTCGCCGTCGGGGGAGTTCGAGCGGACGAGCCACTGCGCAGCGACCCACTCGCGGCAGAGCGCGCGACCGTTCGGTCGGGCTTCATCGTCACCCTCGTTCTGCTCGCTCGCGGGGACCCGCGCGCCCGCGGCCTGCAGACGCGCGACGTGCTCCTCGACCTGCAGGTGCATGCGGTCGGCGGGGACGTACTGCACGTCTCGGTCGAACACCGTGCGGAAGACGGCGAGGACGGTGGCGCTGGTCGGCCGGGACATGAGCCGCAGGGTGGGACGGTCGAGGACCGCTCGGACCCGTGCGAACTCGAGGTCGACGTCGGTCATGCGCCCCTTCGTCCGATCGTGCTGGTGGTCCGGCCCGCGAGCGGCGGACCGGGGAGATGACAAGAGCCCGACGCTGCTGCGTCGGGCTCTTGTCGGTGGTGTGCTTCTTGCTACGTGGGCGATACCAGACTCGAACTGATGACCTCTTCGGTGTGAACGAAGCGCGCTACCAACTGCGCCAATCGCCCCCTGCACTGTTCGTGCGGATCGATACTAGCGGAAGTCCGGCGGTGCATCGAACACATCGCGCGGCCCGGGTGTGGCGCGCTGCCGCCAGGGGGTGTCGAACCGCCCCGATCCGCATGAACTCGGGGGACACGCCCGGTGAACGGGGAGGATTTTGGCGGAAGTGCCCCGGTGCGTATAGAGTTTACGTCGTCGCCGCGACAGCGGAACGACAAGTGCGGATGTGGCGCAGTGGTAGCGCATCACCTTGCCAAGGTGAGGGTCGCGAGTTCGAATCTCGTCATCCGCTCGAGTGTGGGTCTTCTCGAAGGCCCGCGACTCACCAGAGGGTATCCCACCGTTCGGGTACTCACGGAGACGTGAACCTCGATGGTGGGGTGGCCGAGAGGCTAGGCAGCGGCCTGCAAAGCCGTCCACGCGGGTTCGAATCCCGTCCCCACCTCCAGATCCACCCTCCAAGACCTTCATGGACCCCGGTCCACGCAGGGACTTGGGCGATTGGCGCAGCGGTAGCGCGCTTCCCTGACACGGAAGAGGTCACTGGTTCGATCCCAGTATCGCCCACCACCACGAAGCCCCCGGCAGGACCATCAGGTCCGGCCGGGGGCTTCGTTCGTCCCCGGCTGCTGGCGTTCCCGGTCATTCCGGCCCGCGATGGTGCGTGGACGCCTGCGACGCTGCGGCCCGGGCCGCCGCGAGCGGTAGCGACGGGGCCCGGTGCCGACCTGAATGGTCCAGATCGAGCCGACCGGCCTCACCGCAGGGCACGCGGTGTTCGCCACGAGGAGCTGGTGGACCAGAGCGCGGTCGGCCAGGGTGGTCACGTGACCGCCCTGTCGACGACCACGGCCCCTCGGCTCGCTCCGCTGTACGCAGCGGGGTTCGTGACCGCCTTCGGGGCGAACGGCATCGCGGCGGCGGTCGGCGGCGAGCACCTCGAGCTCGGCCTGACGCTCGCGTGGCTGGGGCTCTTCCTGGCGCTGTACGACGTCGCCGAACTCGTCCTCAAGCCGGTCTTCGGTGCCCTGTCCGACCGCATCGGCCCACGACCGGTGATCGTCGGCGGACTCGTGGTGTTCGCGGCAGCTTCACTCATCGGCGTCTTCGGGACCGGTCCGTTCTGGCTCGGGCTCGCCCGTCTGCTGCAGGGTGCCGGAGCCTCCGCGTTCTCGCCGGCGTCGTCCGCCGCGGTCGCCCGCCTCGTGCCAGCGCACCGTCGCGGGACGTACTTCGGTCGGTACGGCTCGTGGAAGGGTCTCGGTTACGCCGGGGGGCCGGTCATCGGTGCGGTCGTGGTGCAGTTCGGCAGCACGCAGTGGCTCTTCGGGATCCTCGTCGTGATGGCCCTCGTGACGGCGGTCGCAGTGTTCATCGCCGTCGAGCCGATCGTGCCACTGCCCCGGCAGCGGGCCACGCTCGCCGTCATGGTCCGAGCGGCCACGGACCGCCAGTTCCTGATCCCGGTCGTCGTCCTGGCTGTCGGCAGCGCTGCGATCGGCGCCCTGACCGGGATGCTCCCCGCGCTCGGCACCGCGGTCGGCATCCCGCTCCTGGTGTCGACGCTCGCGGTCGCCGTCCTCGCGGTGACGTCGTCGCTCGTGCAGCCCGTCGCCGGACGTCTGCACGACGCCGGGCGTCTCGGCACCGGGGTGGCGGGTGTGGCCGGGACGGCCGCGGTGGCCGCTGCGTTCCTGGTGGTCGCCGTCGCACCATCGGCGGTGGCCGTCTTCATCGCGGCCCTGCTCGCCGGAGCCGGTGTCGCCACGCTGACACCCGTCGCGTTCGCGCACCTCGCCGGCACGACTCCGCCGGACCGCCTCGGTCGCACCATGGGCTCAGCGGAACTCGGACGTGAGACCGGGGACGCCGTCGGACCGCTCGTCGTCGGTGGTGTCGGCAGCACGATCGGGCTGCCGTTCGGGTTCGCGGCGTTCGCGGTGGTGGCACTCGTCGGGACGCTCGTGGCATCGCGGTTGCCGTCCGGAGCCGGCCCCGATCAGGACCGATCGCAGGCCTGAGGTCATTCGCCCTGCAGCAACGCTCGGCAGTACCGTGGGCTCAGCGACGGCCGCGACGGCTCGTCCGACGAGGGGGCACCATGAGGATCCTGAGCATCCTGAGCATCCTGGCACGGGCACTGGGCTGGTTGCTCACGACCATCGCGAAGACGATGGGCGGGATGCGGGGCGCGAAGCCGTTCACCGATTCGCACGCGGCGCAGGTCCCGCCACGTCGTGAGGACTACCGCCCCTAGGGCCTCGCACCAGACCGCTGGTTGGATGGTTGCATGCCCAACGCTGGGTCGACCGTGGGACTGGTCATCCTCCGCCGATCGCGCAGGGCCGGGGCGCGTCAGCCGTCACCGTAGGATCGTCGAGCCGCATCCAGTGGAACGACGGGGGAGCACCTGATGGAACAGCACACCGAATCACGCACGCGACCGCGGGTCGTCACGATCGCCGTGGCGCTCTGGTGGGCGTCCGTCATCATCAGCCTCGTGGCCGCGGCGCCCGGCATCGTCGTGTCCATGCGTGAAGCCGGCGGCGCGATCATCGGTGCTTCGCTCGGGCTCCTCTTCGTCCTCGCCTGGTCCGCACTGTTCGTGTGGCTGGCGACGCGGATGGGACGAGGCTCCGGCAACGCGCGACTCTGGCTGGCCATCATCGCCGGGCTGACCGCCTGCAGCGCGGTGGTCACGATCGTCACGGACGGCGCGGACTGGGGCCTCGTCGATGCCGTGTGCATCGTCGTCGCGGCGGTGCTCAGCTACCTGCCCAGCGCTCGACCGTTCTTCCCGCGCGAGGAACGACGCCCGCGAGCAGCGGAGCCCCGCACCGTCGGGTGGGACCCGACGACCGGTGAACGCATCGTCGAGACGCCCCCCTCAGGCGACCGCGCCCGCTGACGCGTACCCTGCGGAACAGCCGGAGAACGCGCGTTCCCCGTTGTGGGGGTACCGCTGGCAACGGCTGGGTGGTTCCATTCAGTGGTCGGCATCCCCGGATGCCGAGCAGCCACGGACCGTCTCGCGTCGCAGTGAAGGCGGTCACCCCTGGTTAGGGTGACCGCGAGGTGCCGGCGTGTCGATTCGGGTTCGACACGGCGGCGCCTCCCACCCGCCGATGGACCGCTCGACCAGGAAGCAGCACGATGCGATCGCTCGTCTACACCAGCACCCAGACCCGTCCGATCACGGATTCCGAACTCGCCCAGATCCTCGCGGTCGGGCGCGAGAAGAACACCCGGCTCGGGGTCACGGGCATGCTCGCGCACCGCGACGACAACTGCATCGGGATCATCGAGGGCGAGGACGACGTCGTCCGGCAGCGCTTCGAGCAGGTCCGGGCCGATCCGCGGCACACCAACGTCCGGGTGCTGCTCGACGAGCCGATCACCCAGCGCTCGTTCCCCGACTGGTCGATGGCCTTCCAGTCCCTCGATCCGCTCATGCACGACGTCCCGGGGTTCAGCGACCTCTTCAGCGCCGGCCGTCCGACCGACCCGGCGTTCGGTGCGTCGCGCGCGCGTGCCCTGCTGGACTGGTTCCGGAAGCACCCGCTGGCCCCGCTGACGAACCAGAACGCCGTGGATGAAGAGGTTCCGCGCACCCGAGCGATCAACGGTGCGATCGCGGTCATCCACGACGGAGGACTGTCCCGGTTCTCGCTCGACAGCGTCGCGTCCCGGTCGGGGATGCGACCCGCAGAGATCCTCGAGCTCTTCCCGTCCGAACCCGCGTTGCTGGCCGCCGCCGTGATGCGGTGGACCCGCGCCGTGTCGGCCCCGCTGCTGCCGCTCGCGGGCGAGAAGGGCACCGTCGCGTTCCTGCACGCGCTGCTCTCCGCACACGCTGAGGACCCGGCGCTCATGCGTCTGATCGCCGCGACGCTCGCCATCTCGACCGACCCGTCGACGGACGGCGCCGACTACTACCGGTCCGCGTACGGGCAGTTCCGGGAGACCGTGCGGACAGCACTGCGGGAGGACGTCCGTGCCGGGCGCGAGCCGGCCACGATGGACCCGATCCGCGGTGCGCAGCAGCTCCTCGCCCTCTACGACGGGCTCCGTCTGCAGGCGCTCCTCACCACGGACACCGACGTCGTCGACGCGTTCGACCGCGCCGCCGCCCGTATGCGCCGCGGGTGGTCCGAGCAGTACGAGGAGACCACCGTGTGGGACATCTCCGCGCCGGCCGTGGACTGACGCTTCAGCGAACCAGGCGGACGGTCCGCGGGATGGGGCCGAACGCCGACTCGGCCCCGTCGGGTGCGAACCCGTTGCGCCGGGAGAAGGCGTGCGCACGCGGGTTGTCCGCAGCCACCCACAGCGACGCCGGACGATCGGCGAGCACGGCGTCGAGGAGCGCCTGGGCGGCTCCGGTCCCGTGCGCACGGGCCAGGACGGAGAGCGTCGTCAGCTCCTCGGGGCGGACGGCATCCGGCTCCGGAGTCGACTGCGCTGCGGCGAACCCCACGAGTCCGGTGCGGTCCAGGGCGACGCGGACGCTCCCTCGGACACCAGGGCTCGCGAGCGTCGACCGCCACATGTCGACCCGGCGACCCGCGTCGAACCACGGGCTCGCGTCCGGGTCGTCGACGAACCGTCCGTAGGTCTCCCGCCACGACACCGTGTGCAGGTGGGCGATTGCATCCGCATCGGCGCGCGTCGCCGGCCGGATCAGCGTCGTGACGTCATCCTCGTTGCCCACACGGTCAGGGTAGCGATCGGCCGCTGGCACTCAGAGCCGGAGGTCGAGGTCGAGGACCCCCGCACCGCCGAGGAACAGCGGCACGATGATCCCGAACAGGGTCAGCGTCGCCCCGATCAGGATCGCCGCGAACGCGATCCCGTCGCCCCGGTCTCCGGTCAGTCGGACGTCGCGCCGCGCGAGGAACCCGACGACGAGCCCACCGATCGGTGCCACGAACGCGAGGGCGATCGCCACCACCGCGAGCAGGCTCAGCGGTGCAACCGCTGTGGTCGTCGCCGGGGCCGTAGCGGGAGTGGCGGCTGGTGCGGTGTGGGTCACGTCGGTGGTCCGTTCAGGGAGGCGAGGAAAGCCCGGTGGGCCGGGCCCGATGCCCAGCGTACGGCGAGGAGGACCGGCTGGGCAGTACCCCGTCGTGGTGGTGTTCCCCGCGGTGTCGGTCGGCGCCGCTAGCGTCCGTCACATGCGCCCGATCCGCCTCCAGGTGTCCGATGCCGATCTCGACGACCTGCACGCCCGTCTGCAGCGGGCGAGCGTTCCGGGACCCATCGGCGATGCGGCAGCCGGCAGCGCGCTGTCGATGGAGCGCCTGTCCGGCTTGCTCGAGCACTGGCGGACCGCGTTCGACTGGCGTCGCGTCGAGGACGAGCTGGCTACCGTGCCGCAGTTCCAGGCGGAGGTCGACGGGCAGCAGCTGCACTTCGCCCGGCTGACGGCGGCTGGGGACCCGACGGTGCACATCCCGGTGATCGCGTTCCACGGCTGGCCGTACTCGTTCGTCGAGATGCTCCCGTTCGCCCGTGCGCTCTCCGGACGCATCGTCCGGCTCGCTGACGGCCGGACCGCGGGGTTCGACGTCGTCGTCCCGTCGCTGCCCGGTTTCGGCGCCTCGGCTCCGCTTGCGGGACGCCCGTTCACAGGCCCCGTGGTCGCCGAGCTGATGCACGCGCTCATGACGGAGGTGCTCGACCACGATCGGTACGTGACCTACGGGGAGGACGTCGGGTCGACGACGAGCGACTGGCTGGCCGCGCTGCACCCGGACTCGGTGATCGGGCTCTTCGCGACCCATGCCGCGTTCCCGCCGCCGTCACGCGCACAGGGCCTGACGGACGAGGAAGCCGGATGGCTGCGGCAGCACGACGCCGAGTGGGCGAGTGCGCTGGGCTACGCGAAGGTGCAGGCGACCCGGCCGGAGGTCCTGGCAGCGGCCCTGATGGACTCGCCGCTCGGCCTGGCCGCGTGGATCACCGAGAAACTGCTCGCCTGGTCCGGCGAGGGATCGTGGTGGACAGACGACGAGCTGCTGCGCACCGTCTCGCTCTACTGGTTCACCCGGAGCACGGGGTCGTCCTTCCGGCCGTACCTCGACCACCCGCGGCAGCCGGAACTCCCGATCGTCGAGGTGCCCGTCGCGGTTGCCGTGCAGACCGGCGAGCGCGGGTTGCCCCGGTCGTACGGGGAGCGCACGTACCGCGACGTCCGGAGCTGGCACGACCTCGACCAAGGTGGCCACTTCACCGCGTGGCAGGTCCCGCGCACGCTCGCCGACGAGGTCGCCGCCTTCGCGACCGCGATCGGAGCAGCGGCGCCGGTCGGACCGGGCGCGGCGGTCGGCCCCGCTCAGGTGGGCGGTCGCAGCGCGCCCTCGACGTAACGCACGAGCGCATCCCGCCGCCGGTCGTGCTCGGCAGGGGAGTCCTCCGCCGTCGCGACCACGGTGATGGACCCCTGGGCCCAGGTCGCCGCGCTGGCGATGAGCAGTGCCCAGAGGTCGACCGGATCGAGGTCGTCTCGCACACGTCCGGCGCGCTGTTCGGCCGCGATCTCCCGCAGGTGCTGCTCGTCGTGCTCCTCGAACCCCGGGTACAGGTACCCGGCGCCGTCCTGCTCGAGGCGCTTCCACATGAGGAGTCGCACGAGCGCCGGGTCGGCCAGGTAGTCGTCGTACAACCGTGCCGCGTACCCGGGCAGGTCGGCGGCGTCGAAGGGCACGCGGTCGCCGTTGCCGAGGACGTGGGCGCGGAAGACGGCGTCGAAGAGCGTGCTCTTGGCGCCGAAGTACGTGTAGATCATCGGCTTGCTCATGCCGGAACGCTCGGCGATGCGGTCGACCCGCGCGCCGGCGATGCCGTGCGCCGCGAACTCGGTGGTGGCCGCGTCGAGGATGCGTGCGCGGGTGTCGTCTGCGGTGCTCACACGATCGATCCTAGGCGTCTACCAACTAGTAGGTAGTATCGAGTCCATGCTCACCACCGCACTCGTGTCCGACTCGCTCCACGATCCCCTCCACCCGGCCCCGCTCCTCCGACGCGACCTCCGTCCCGACGACGTCGACGTCCGCGTGACGTTCTGCGGGGTCTGCCACAGCGACCTGCACGCCCTCGCCACGCCACCGGAGCAGGGCGGCACCTTCCCGCTCGTGCCGGGCCACGAGTTCGTCGGCGAGGTCGTCGCCGTCGGCGCGGCGGTCACCGGCTTCCGCCCCGGGGACCCCGTCGCGGTCGGCAACATCGTCGACTCGTGCGGCACCTGCGCGATGTGCCGCCGGGGCCAGGAGAACTTCTGCGTCGAGTTCCCGACGCTGACGTACGCGGGGCGCGACCGTGTCGACGGTTCCGTCACAGCCGGTGCCTGGGCGGGTCGGTACGTCGTGCGTGACCGGTTCGTGTACCACCGTCCGGCCGCGCTGGACCCGGCGTCCGTGGCACCCCTGATGTGCGCCGGCATCACGGTCTGGGAACCGATGCGTTCCGTCGGGGTCGGCCCGGGGACCCGCCTCGGCGTGATCGGGATCGGCGGTCTGGGGCACCTCGCGGTCCGGCTCGCGCGAGCGCTCGGCGCCGAGGTCACCGCGTTCACCACGACGCCGGCCAAGGCCGCGGACGCCGAGCGGCTCGGGGCCGACCACGTCGTGGTGTCGACCGACGCTGCGGCGATGCACGCCGCACGCGGCTCCCTCGACGTCGTGCTCGACACCGTCGCCGTGGAACACGACCTGGGCCCGTACCTCGGGGTGCTCGACCTCGACGGCACGCTCTTCAGCCTCGGACACCTCGGCCCGGTGACGATCGCGACGACCGACCTGCTGATCGGGCGCAAGCGCCTCGCGTCGGCGGGTAGCGGCGGCCACCACTGGACCCAGGACCTGCTCGACTTCTGCGGCGAGCACGGCATCGTCGCGGACGTCGAGGTCCTGCCCGCCGCCGCCGTCGCCACGGCCGTGGAACGCCTGGCGCGCGGTGACGTGCGCTACCGCTTCGTGCTCGACCTGCACGACCTCGACGCGCCCGAGTCGGCCTGACCCCGGAGTGGCGAGCGGAGGTCCTGCACCTCGTCGAGGGTGATGCCGAGCCCCGCGTCGGCTCGGCGACGAGGACGAGGACCGCTCCCTGCTGCGTTCGCCGACGACGACCCGTCAGTACGACGTGCGACCGGTGGCCGCTTCGCCGAGCACCGCGGCCGCGCCGTGGGCGAGCAGGGTCCCGTCGGTGACGACGGCGACGCGGTCGAACCCGAGTGCGCGGAGCCGTTCGGCGCGGTCCAGGTCACCGGCGAAGGCGCCGGTGTGCTTGGCCGCGCGGCGGGCTGCGGCGACGATCGCGGGGAGTGCGGCCGGGCGGTGCTGGCCGTCGGCGAGGTCGTCGGCAGCTACGGCTCCGTCGTCGGCTGCGAGCAGTGCGTCCAGCTCGATGCCCAGTCCGATCGACAGGTCGAAGGGACCGACGAACACCGCCGTGACGCCCGGGATCGCCAGGATCTGCTCAGCGGCACGGAGGCCTTCGGGTGTCTCGAGCATCACCCACACCTCGGGGTCGGCAGCGGCGGCGGACGGTGCCGCACCGCCCCAGAGTCCCGCCATCGGCCCCCAGCTCCGTCGGCCCCGCGGCGGGTAGTGCGCGGCACGGACGGCGTGCTCGGCCTGCTCGGCGGTTTCGATCATCGGGACGATCACGATGTCGGCGCCGAGGTCGAGTGCACGGCCGATCGCGGCGTCCGAGCCCTCGGCGACCCGGACGGCCACGGGGACCTGCCGTGCGACCGCGGCGAGCGCCGGCATCGTCGCCAGGAGTGTGGCGTCGTCGAAGGCGCCGTGCTGGGCGTCGAGACCGAGCCAGGCGAACCCGTTCTGCGCGATCTGGGCGGTGGTGCGGGGTTCGCCGAGCGTGCACCACACGCCGTCGGCGCGGCCGTCTCCGAGTGCGGGCATCGTGGTCCTCCGTCTGCTCGTGGTCCACCGGTCAGCGTACCGACGTGCCGTGGCACGGCTCGTGGCACCGGTACCGTTGCGTCCGTGACCGACGACCCCGATGCCGCCATCGCCCAGCACGTCCACAACGCCTGGGACGGTTCCCTGCGCCTGGTGCACATCACGATCTCGGACGAGGACGGTGACGCCTACCCCGGGCAGGACGTCGACCGCTGGGTGATCGACGTCCGCGTCCCGATCACCGACGACGAGACCGAGGCGGTCTCCGTCGCCGAGGTCACCGCGTTCAGCAGCCGTGCGCCGGAGTCGCTCGAGGCGCTGGTGCTCGGCTACCAGGTCTCCGACGTCGCCGGGTCCTTCGCGTCCGCCGTCGCCGCGCAGGACGCGACGGGGGAGACGTTCTTCTCGCTGCAGACCCACGCCGCCGAGATGCTCGGCAAGCCCGACCTGCTCGCCGTCGACCGGCTCACGGTCCGTCCCGCGTACCGGGGGCTGCCCGGACTGCTGCCGGCGATCGTCGACGCCGTCCGCCGCGGTCCTGCCGGTCGCACCGCGTCGTGGGTGCTCGCGGACCCGACGGCGTGGGACGTGCCGTTCGGCGAGGACGACCGGTCCGCCGGCGCGTTCGTGCAGTGGGCCGACACCGCGGTGCTCACCTCGATGAACGCCGCGCCGGACGACCTGGAACGCCTGTCGCTCGCGCCGTCGGCCGGTGGCATCGTGATGGGGTCCCGGTCGGACGAGGTGCACCTCGGCGACGCGATCGACCACGCGATGACACAGCCGGCGATCGCGGTGCCGTTCGACCTGCCGCCGAAGCTCCCCGCCAGCATCTGGGCCGCCGCGCCCGAGGACGTCCACGGCGTGCACGCGGACGAGACCACCGGGTCGATCACGGTCGAGACGCACGACGAACAGCTCGAGGTCGTCGGTTCGCCCGGTACCGCACCGCAGCTCGTGGGGATCTCGGCCTCGGCCGACGCCGCGACCCAGGAGTGGCTCCGCACCGTGCACCAGCGCTGGTGGCAGTACGAGCCGGACCTGCACGCCCGCATCCACGACGTCGTCGACGAGTACCTGTCCACCGGGCACATCGAATCGGCGTCGGACGAGCTCGCCGGGCACCTGCACGCACCCGACCTGCCGCCGTACCGGACGGAGTGGCCGGGCACCGGCACCGTCCTGCTCGAGGAACTCCGCGAGGACACCGAGCCCATCGTCTTCGACGCCGTGCTCGAGGACGGCAGCCGGCACGAGCACATCGGCGTGGTCGTCGTGCACGAGTCCGGACACGTCCGCGCGTTCCTGCACGACGAGTGGGAGCCCGGGTTCCCGGCCGCGGAGGCCGCGGTCGCGCACCTCATCAGCCTCGGTGCCGGCGAGTTCTTCGCGGACGCCCTGCACGACGAGCTGTCAGCGGGTGTCGAGCACGCGATCCTGACGGGTGACGTCCGCGGTCACTGACTGGGCCGCCCTGGGTCGGCTCAGACCGGGCGGTAGATCGCGATCGGCGGGGTGTCGTCGTCGCCCGCGTCGTGGGCGTCTCCCGTCGCGAGCCAGGTGCGGCCCTCGTGCTCGATCGTGGTCGGCAGGTCGCCGTGCACCAGGATCCGGATCGCGGGGGCGTGGCCGTCGACCAGGTCGACGCCGTGGGCCTCGGTCCCGCCGGGGTTGTCGTGCACGTAGCTCATGGTCCGATCGAACTCCGTCGACCTGACGGACGGCCCGCGCCGCGCCGGACACGCCCGGAACCTTCACCGGAACCGGTGATGCCGCCCGTCATCGGGTAGAGTCATCTCCGCACGGCCAGGACGGCGTGCGAATGCGGATGTGGCGCAGTGGTAGCGCATCACCTTGCCAAGGTGAGGGTCGCGAGTTCGAATCTCGTCATCCGCTCGGGTCTGAAACGACCAAGAACACGAGAACGAAGCACCACCGGAACCCCCGATCGCCCACAGCGACGGGGGTTTCGTCGTACGTGGTGGGGGCCCGGCGAGCGCAGGCTTCGGGTACCCGCGCCCACCGGGCGCGGAGGCGACCCTGCCCCCACTGGTCCGCGCCGGGTGGGTGGCCTGACGCAGTTCCGAGGATGTATCCGGAGCCGTCCGCCGGTCGGTTGGGAACCGGATCCAGTGTTGCGGGAACCCGCAAGAAACCCGCACGACGCGCCGCGGGAGCCTTGTGCTACTCGATGCCGTCCGGTGCCGACACCGACATCGTCCGGGCGCCGGGCAACCCCACCCACCGCCGGCCTCCGGACTCGACGACCGTGACGAGCACCGTGTCGCACCCGCGACAGCGCGCGACCGATCCCATCGCGGTGCGGTAGACGGTGGTCTGCCCGAGCACCCCGAGCGAACCGCACCCGGCGCACCGCAGGGCGACCGCGGTCGGCTCGGACCCCAGGCTGTGCGCCAGGGTCCCCGCCAGCGCGTTGCCGTCCACGACGACCATCAGTTGCCCCCGAACCGTTCTGCACGCACGTCGCTCGTGTCGTGCCCGAGTTCGGCGAGCCAGCGCAGCACCTGCTCGACGAACGGCGTCGATCCGCACACGTAGACCAGGGCACCCGCGTCCGGCGGGAACACGGCGGCGGCGAGCGCGTCCCGCGTCAGCCGTCCGGCCGGCACGGACGAGCCTGGAGGCGCGGTGCGGCTGTACACGTGGGACACCTCGAGCGGTGCCCGGCTCGCGAGTGCCTGGTCGAGTTCCGCACGGAAGAACACGTCGTCCGGTGTACGGACGGCCGCCAGGAGCCGGAAGGGCGCCGGGTCGTCCGCCTCGGCGTGGGCGGTCACCATCGCGACGAGCGGCACGATGCCGGAGCCGCCGGCGATGAGCTGCACCGGACGGGTGGACTCGCCCGGCCGCCAGACGAACCAACCGCCCAGGGGTCCGTGGACCTCGAGCGCGTCGCCGACCTCGACGGCGTCGACGAGGAACGGCGAGACCTCGCCGCCGTCCACCCGGTCGACCGCGAGCACGACGTCGGTCGCGGGGCCGGCCGACGCGATGGAGTACGAGCGCTGTGCCTGGTAGCCGTCCTCGGCGGTCAGCCGCAGGTCCAGGTGCTGCCCGGGGTCGTTGCCCGGCCAGGTTGGGACGTCGAGGACGATCCGGCGCGCGTTGGTCGTCTCGCGGCCGACGGACGCGACGGTGGCGGCGTGCCAGGCCGGCCGTCGGCGCGTGGCGGGACGAGCGACGGGGGCGATCCGTGCCTCCAGGCCGGTGTCGGGGAGCGTCACCAGTACCGCTCTTCCTTCCACGGGTCGCCGTGCAGGTTGTAGCCCGCGTTCTCCCAGAAGCCGGGTTCGTCGTCGGACTGCATGACGATGCCGCGCACCCACTTGGCGCTCTTCCAGAAGTACAGGTGGGGGACCAGCAGGCGGGCGGGTCCGCCGTGCTCGGGCGTCAGGGGCTCGCCGTCGGCCTCGAACGCGATCCAGGACTTGCCGTCGAGCAGCTCGTCGAGCGGCACGTTGGTCGTGTACCCGCCGTAGCTGTGCACCATGCAGTAGTCGAGATCGGTCTCGACGTCCGCGAACAGGCGGTCGAGCGGGACACCCCGCCACGGCATGTCGAGCTTGGTCCAGTGCGTGACGCAGTGGATGTCGACGGTGACGTCCTCGACGCCGAGGGCGTGCACCTCGTCCCAGGTCCACTGGTGCAGGCCGGACTCGGTGCGGATCGAGAAGGCCCAGTCGGTCGGCTCGATGTCGGGCGTCGCGCCGGCGGACAGGACGGGCCAGTCGCGGACCAGGGTCTGACCGGGCGGGATGCGTGTGTCGTCGCGGTCGTCGCGGCGACCGCCGAACCCGCGGGTGAACGTGGCCATGGTCCTCCTCGGGGACGTCGGTGCGTTCCCGATCATGCCGCGATCCGGGCACGCTCGTGTAACGGGTTGGTAAACGTTCCAGGCGGGGACGGAACGGTCGTGCGCAGCGGCGGATCCGCGCGGGCTCGCCCATCGGGTCGAGCGCGGTGGCGGTCCGCGCGTCGGGAGCGGGCTTGGGGGATCGGCCGCGGACCTCTATCGTTCACCGGAACGATTACAGGAGGGGTCACCCCGAATGCAGCCCATCGTCCCCGAACCCCGGAGCGCCCACGGTCCGAGCCGTCGAGCGCTCATCACGGGCGCCGCCGGTCTCGCCGGCCTCGGCCTGCTCACGCTCGCCGGGTGCAGCTCCGGCGCGTCCGCCGGCACCCCCACGATCCCCGAGGCCGCGGCCACCGGCGTCGCCCGTCGCGGTGGGCGCCTGCGCATCGCACGGCCCGCCGCGTCCGCCGCCGAGACCCTCGACTCCGCGAGCTCACTGTCGGCGTACGAGTACCTCGGCGCGCTGTACAACCGGCTCGTCAAGCTCGACCAGCAGGGCACCCCGGTGCCGGACCTGGCCGAGGAGTGGTCCGCCAACGCCGACGGCACCGAGTGGACCTTCGCGCTCCGCCGCGGCGTGGTCTTCCACGACGGGTCCCGTTTCACCGCCGACGACGCCATCGCGAGCATCCGGCACATCCTCGACGAGAAGACCGGCAGCCCGCAGGCCGGGGTGCTCGGCGAGGTCATGGACGCCGACTCGATGCGCGCCGTCGACCCGTACACGCTGCGCTTCTCGCTGACGAAGCCGAACGCCGAGTTCCCGTCGCTGCTCACGGCCTACCAGTGCTACATCGTGCCGGCCGACGCCATCGGCGACATCGGCCGCACCGGGATCGGGACGGGGCCGTTCCGGTTGTCGTCGTTCACCCCGGCCGGTGCCGGCAGCGTCGAGGCGTTCCCGGACCACTTCGCCGGCCGCCCGGCGCTCGACGGCATCGACTTCTACTCGATCCAGGACACCACCGCGCGGGTGAACGCCCTGCTCGCCGGGCAGATCGACCTCATCTCGCAGACGAACCTGGACTTCGCCACGGCCCGGGTGGTGTCGGCGTCCGACCGCGCCACCGTCGCGAGGTCGAAGAACGCCCAGTGGTACACGATCCCGATGCTCGCCACGAGCGACGAGTTCAGCGACCCGCGGGTGCGTCAGGCGATGAAGCTCGCCTACGACCCCCGCAAGATCGTCGCCACCGCGCTGCAGGGCACCGGTTCGGCGGGCTGGGACAACCCCGTGCCGCCGCAGCTCGCCGCGTTCGTCGACGACCACCGCGAGTACGACCCGGACAAGGCCCGGGCGCTGCTCAAGCAGGCCGGGCGCGAGGACTTCCGCGCCGCGATCTACACGTCGAGCTACGAGTCGGTGTTCACCCCGATGGCCGTCGCCTACCGCGACGCCGTCGCCGACGCGGGCATCCGTCTGACCGTGCGCAACGCGAGTTCGGACTCGTACTACACGCAGATCTGGATGCAGAAGCCGCTCATGGTGAGCTACTGGTTCACGGGGCGGCCGATCGACCAGCTGCTCAACCAGATCTTCCGCTCGGGCTCGTCGTACAACGAGAGCGCGTGGTCGAACGAGACCTTCGACGGGCTGCTCGACGACGCCCGTGCCGAGATGGACGACGCCAAGCGGCTCACCCTGTACCAGGACGCCCAGCGGCTCGTCGTCGAGGACGGTGCCGACATGACGCCGATGTTCGGCGACCGGCTCGTGGGGTTGTCCCGCGACGTCGTGAACTACTCGGAGTACGGCTTCGAGTTCGACTACCTGCGGATCGGACTGCGCCGATGACGACCACGAACACGCCGTCGGACGTCCTCGTCCCCGTCCTCCGCCGGGTCGGCATCGCCCTGCTGACCGTGGTGCTCGCCTCGCTCTTCGTGTTCCTCGCGGTGCAGGCACTCCCCGGTGACGTCGCCCAGCAGCTGCTCGGGCAGAACGCCACCCCCGACGCCGTCAAGCAACTGCGCGAGACCCTCGGCCTCGACCAGAACGTCTGGCTCCGCTACCTGCAGTGGCTCGGCGGCGCCGTGCACGGTGACTTCGGCACCTCGCTCGTCAGCGGCGAACCGGTCGCCCCGACGCTGTTCACGGCCTTCCGGAACAGCATGCTCATCGCCGTACCCGCGATGCTCGTCGGCGTCACGGTGTCCCTGACGCTCGGTGTCGTCGCCGGTGTCCGCCGCGGCCGTCCGAGCGACAAGGTGATCTCGATCGTCAGCCTGGTCGTGATGAGCGTGCCGGAGTTCATGGTCGCCACCGTGCTGGTGCTGCTGTTCGCGATCGGCCTGCCGGTGTTCCCCGCCGTCGTGCTGCGGGGGAGCGACGCCACCGTGGCCGAGCTGCTGCCCACCATCTGGCTGCCGATCATCGTGCTGACCCTCGCGATGGCCGCCTACATCGTGCGGACGGCCCGCTCGTCGACCATCGACGTGATGGCGTCGGAGTTCGTCACGACGGCCGAGCTCAAGGGCCTCACGATGCGCCGGGTGGTGTGGAAGCACGCGGTCCCGAGCGCCCTGCTCCCGACGCTGAACGTCGTCGCGCTCAACGTCGCGTGGCTGCTCGGCGGTGTCGTGGTGGTCGAGAACGTCTTCAACTACCCGGGGATGGGCAAGCTCATGCTCGAGTCGGTGTTCAACCGCGACCTGCCCACCATCGAGGCGATCGCCCTGCTGAGCGCCCTGATCTACGTCGTGTGCAACCTGGCAGCCGACCTCGTCGCGCTCGCACTCGACCCGAAGCTGCGGACCCGCCAGCGACGACCGCGCACACGCACCCGCAGCGCCCGCAGCACCAGGAAGGCCGCCGCATGACCGCCACCGCACCCCGCCGCCGCGTCGGAGGCGACGTGCTCGCCGGCGCGCTCGCACCGCTGCGCGGGTCGACGGCGCTGAGCATCGGCCTCGGCCTCATCGCCCTGCACGTGGTCCTCGCCCTGCTCGCGCCGGTCATCGCCGGGCACGACCCGGTCGCCACGAACGCCGGCGACGTGCTCGCCGGTCCGACGTGGACGCACTGGCTCGGCACCGACCAGTACGGCCGAGACGTGCTCTCCCGCACCCTGAACGGCGGCCGGTACGCGCTGTCCGTGACCTTCCTCGCCACCACGATCGCGGTCGCGGTCGGCACCGTGCTCGGCTGCGTCACGGCCTACGCCGACAACTGGTTCGACGAGGTCGTCATGCGCGTCGTCGACGCCCTGCTCAGCGTGCCGTCGATCCTCGCGCTCCTGGTCGTCGTGACGGTCTTCGACGCCGGCCTCTGGGTCATCGTCCTCGCCGTCACGGTCGTCTACGCCCCCGCGGTGACCCGGGTCGTCCGCGGCGCCGCCCGCACCGTGATCACGCAGGACTACGTCACCGCGGCCCGCGCCCGGGGCGAGCGGCCGCTGTCGATCGTGTTCCGCGAGATCCTGCCGAACGTACTCGACGTCGTGCTCGTCGAGTACGCGATGCGGGCCTCGTGGATCGTGCTGCTCGTCGCGTCGCTGTCCTTCCTGGGCTTCGGCGCGAACCCACCGACCCCGGACTGGGGCCTGATGGTGCAGGAGAACCGCACCGCGCTCACCGTGGTGCCGCTCGGCACCCTCGCCCCGATCGTGGCGCTCGCCACGCTGGTGATCGGACTGAACCTCGCGGCCGACGGCCTGAGCAAGTCGCTCGGTGTCGACCGTGCGAAGCAGGGAGTCAGCGCATGACCCGCACCGACACCGGCACGACGTCCGCCGCGACGACGACCGTGCCCGACGCGATCGTCCGTGTCGACGGCCTGTCCATCTCGTACGCCGCCGGGAAGCGACGCGTCCCCGTCGTCCGGGGTGTCTCGTTCGCGATCGAGGCCGGTCGCACCCTCGGCCTGGTCGGCGAGTCCGGCAGCGGCAAGTCCACCGTCGCGCGGACACTGCTCGCACACCTACGGGCCGGCTCCGCGATCGACGGCGGGACGGTCCGCGTCGACGGCGCCGACGTCTTCGCCCTGTCGCCGGCCGGCCGCCGGGCACTCCGCGGCGGCACCGCCTCGGTCGTCGCCCAGAACGCCGGACAGGCACTCACCCCGTCGATGCGCGTCGGCGAGCAGATCCGCGAGGCCCTCCGCGCCCACGGCGAGCCCGACGGCCCCGAACGGGTCGCCGAGCTGGTCCGGCTGGTCCGGCTGCCGGACCCCGACGCGATCGTCCGCCGGTACCCGCACCAGCTGTCCGGCGGCCAGCAGCAGCGCATCGCCATCGCCATGGCCGTCGCCGCACGGCCGCGGGTGCTCGTCCTCGACGAACCGACCACCGCCCTCGACGTCGTCACCCAGGCCGCGGTCCTCGACCTGGTCGCCGACCTCGGTCGGCAGCTCGGCATGGCCGTCCTGCTCGTCAGCCACGACCTCGGGGTGGTGTCCGCCATGGCGGACGAGATCGCCGTGATGCGCGACGGCGAGGTCGTCGAGCACGCCGCCACCGCGGCGCTCTTCGCCGCGCCGCAGCACGAGTACACGCGCGCCCTGCTGGCCGCGGTGCCGGACGGCCGACGGCCTGGGCCCACGTCGCCGGTTCCGGTTCGACGGGCCAGCGGCGAGTCGGCCGTGCCGACGGGGGGAGGATCGGGGCACGTGCCCGATGACGCGACCGTCCCCGGGACGGTCGGCTCCACGGCCACCCGCACCGCGCCTCCCGGAAGTCCCGCCCGTCCCGTGGTGACCGCGGACGACCTGGTGGTCCGCTACGGCCGCGGCCTGCCGGCCGCCGTCGACGGCGTCTCGTTCTCGATCGCCGCGCACGAGACGCTCGCCGTCGTCGGTGAGTCGGGCAGCGGCAAGTCGACGCTCGCGACGGCGCTGGCCGGCCTGGTGCCGGCCGAGTCGGGGACGTTCACGTACGACGACGGCACGACCCGCGGCGACCTGCGCGAGCCGATCGCCGGACGCGCGCCCGACCTGCGGCGCGCCGTGCAGCTCGTGTTCCAGAACGCGGACACGTCGCTCAACCCGCGGCGCACCGTGGGTGCAGCCGTCGCGCGGCCGCTCCGGTTGTTCAGCGGCTCGTCCTCGCGCGAGCGCGTCGGGGCCCTGCTCACCCAGGTCGGGCTCGGCCCCGAGTTCGCCGACCGCCTGCCCGCGCAGCTGTCCGGTGGGCAGCGCCAGCGCGTCGGGATCGCGCGCGCACTCGCGGCCGAGCCGTCGCTCGTGATCGCCGACGAGATCACCACGGCGCTCGACGTGCAGGTGCAGGCGGGGATCCTCGCACTGCTGGCCGACCTGCAGCGCGAACGGGGCCTCGCGTGCCTGTTCATCAGCCACGACCTCGCCGTGGTGCGGGGTGTGGCGGACCGGGTCGCGGTGATGACCGGTGGCCGGATCGTCGAGATCGGTCCGACCGAGCGGGTGTTCACCGGCCCGAACCACCCGTACACGGCGACGCTGCTCGCGGCGACGCTCGAACCCGGCAGCACGACCCTGCCCGAGGTCGGTGACGGGGTGCCGCGCTGGCGGCACGCCGACGGCTGGACCGACCACGGCGACGGACACCGCACCCGCAACTGGGAGGACGCATGACGACCGACGACGGCACCGCCGACGGCACCGCCGCCACCTTCACCGCCATCGGCGACCCCGGCTCGCTGCCCGCCGGCGTCACGGTCCGCGACGAGTGGATCCCGATGCCCGACGGTGTGCGGCTGCACGCGCGGATCTGGGCGCCGTCCCAGTCGCCGACGCACCCGGGTGGCCCGAGCAGTCCGACGCCGGTGCTGCTCGAGTACCTGCCGTACCGGCTCGACGACTGGACCGCGCCGCGAGACTCGGAGCGGCACCCCTGGTACGCCCAGCACGGGTACGCCTCGGTGCGGGTCGACATCCGCGGCACCGGCTCGTCCGACGGGTTCTTCGACGACGAGTACAGCGAGCAGGAGCTGCTCGACGGCGAGGCCGTGATCGCCTGGCTCGCCGAGCAGCCGTGGTCGACGGGCGCCGTCGGCATGTTCGGCATCTCGTGGGGCGGCTTCAACGCACTGCAGCTCGCAGCCCGGGCACCCGCAGCCCTCAAGGCCATCGTGACGGTCTGCTCGACCGACGACCGGTACGACAACGACGTGCACTACGTCGGCGGCGCCGTGCTCGGCATCGACATGGCGGCCTGGGGCGCGACCATGTTCGCCTTCAACTCCCGGCCGCCCCGGCCCGAGGTCGTCGGCGACGGGTGGATCGACCGCTGGCGGGAACGCCTCGAGGCGAACCGCCCGATGACGCCGGTGTGGCTGGCGCACCAGGAGCGCGACGACTACTGGCGGCACGGCAGCGCGGCCGAGGACTACGACGGCATCCGCGCCGCGGTGCTCGCCGTCGGTGGCTGGGCGGACCCCTACCGGGACGCCGTGCTCCGGCTCGTCGACCACGTCAGCGCCCCCGTGAAGGGCATCGTCGGCCCGTGGTCGCACCAGTACCCGGACCGTGGCCTCGCGCCGGGGCCGTCGATCGGGTTCCTGCAGGAGACCCTGCGGTGGTGGGACCGCTGGCTGCTCGGGGTGGACACCGGCGTCGAGGAGGACCCCGCACTGCGGGCCTGGATCAACGAGGGCGAGACCCCCGCGCCGTACTACGCCGATCGCCGCGGTCGCTGGATCGGTGCCGAGGCGTGGCCCTCCGCCGCGACCCACGAGCGCGTCCTGCCCCTCGCCGCACTGCGGGGCGGCGACCTCGGGCCGGTCGTCGTACGGTCGCCGCAGCACACCGGGATGGACGCCGGTCGGTTCTTCCCGTTCGGCAACGCCACCGACCTGCCGCCGGACCAGCGCGCCGAGGACGGCCGGTCGGTCACCTTCGACCTGCCGGTCGGCAAGGCGTTCGACCTGCTCGGCAACGTGCTCGTGCGGTTGTCCGTCACGAGCGACCAGCCCCGGGCCACCCTGACCGTCCGGCTCTGCGACGTCGCACCGGACGGCTCGTCGACGCTCGTCACGCGCGGGGTGCTGAACGCCGCGAAGCGCGACGGCATGGACCGCGACGACGTGCTCGTGCCCGGGACGCCCGCCGACCTGCCCGTGCGCCTGGTCTCGACCGGACACCGGTTCGCCGCCGGACACCGGCTCCGCATCGCGGTCTCCTCGTCCTACTGGCCGTGGGTGTGGCCGCACGGCGTCGAGGCCACCGTGACGATCGACCCGACCGCCTCGAGCGTCACCCTGCCCACCTGGACCCGGTCGACCGACGACGGGGTGGTCTTCGCCGAGCCCGAACGGTCCGAGCCCCTCGTGATCGAGCGCGTCGTGCCGGCCGACCCGCTGCCGCAGCGCACGGTCACGCACGACGTCGAGACGGGGGAGTGGACGCTCGACGTCGACCCCGGGTACGGCGGCGGGCGGGTCTACCCGGACGGCCTGGTGTTCACCGAGGACGCCCGCGAGACGTACCGGATCCGCTCCGACGACCCGACCAGCGCACGGGCGAGTTCCCGCTGGGCGATCGGGCTGGCGAAGCCGGAGTGGGCCGCGCGCCTCGAGACGACGTCCGAGGTCACCGCCGACGCCGACACCTTCCACGTCGGCAACACCGTGCGCGCCTGGGCCCGCGACGGCGGACCCGACGAACCCGAGGTGCTCGTCACCGAGCGGACCTTCGTCGACGACGTCCCACGGACGTCGGCGTGACCGCGGCGAGGGTCCGGCAGCGGCCGGAGGTCCGACGCGCGATGATCGTCGAGGCCGCCCGCGCGGTGATCGTCCGGAACGGCGTCGGTGCCACCGGACTGCGCGACATCGCGGCCGAGGCCGGCGTCTCCGTCGGCACCGTGACCTACCACTTCGGCAGCGTCGCGGAGATCCTGAACGAGGTCGTCGTGCTCGAGACGGAGCGCTTCTACGGCGCCATCGTCGCTGCCGTCGACGCCGAACCCGACGTGCTGGTGGGGCTGCGGATGCTCGTCGCCCCGCTGTTCGGTGACACCGAACAGGTCCGGCAGCACTGGCGGATCTGGTCCGACTACTGGACCGCGGTGGTCCGGCGGCCCGAGGTGGCCGCCGAGTACGCCGAACGCATCCGCGTCTGGGAGGCCTGCCTCGTGCGGGTCATCCGGCGCGGGGTGGAGGCCGGGGTGTTCGTCGACGTCGATGCCGACACCGTCGCGCTGCAACTCGCCGCGTACAGCGACGGCGTCGCGACCCAGATCGCCCAGGGCGTCCCGGGGCTGACGAACACCGTCGCCCTGTCCTGGATGTGGCGGTTCCTGTCGCACGAACTCGGTGTGCCCGCTGTGGACATCGCCGGAACCGGTCGTTCCCCCTTGTGATGAGGTAAGGCTTCCCTTACCGTTGCCACATGGCACGGACCCGGCGACAGCCCAGCGAACGCATCCTCATCGCGGGCGGTGCCGAGGACCTCGTCGAGATCCACCGGATGCTCGAGGAGCTCCCGGAGAACGCCTACGGGCAGGTCTTCGTCGAGGTCGCCCTCGACGAGCAGATCCGCATCCTGCCGGCCCCGCCGCGCGTCACCGTGACCTGGCTGGTCCGGAGCGCCCGCGGCTCGGCAGTCGCCCCGCTGGTCTTCGCCGACCACGGCGAAGCACTCGCACACGCCCTGACCGGGTGGGCAGCCGAGTGGTGCGTCACGGGCTGCGAGCCCCGCACCTCGGTGTGGATCGGCTGCGCGGACAGCCCGTGGATCGAGCGTGCACGGTCCGTGGTGCAGCTCGAGCTCACCGACGCGGGCCAGCAGGTCCAGGTCGAGTACGGCGGGTAAGGGCAGCCTGCTCTTCCTTGCGGCATGCAAGAGAGGCGGGCATGGTTGTGACCATCGGCAGCACCGCGCCGGTCCGGACAGGGCCAGGCACGCGGGTGCAGCCACGACGGAGGAGGAAACGACATGACCACGCAGAGCAGCACCACCACACCGAGCACCACGTCCCCGTTCTCGACCACGCCGGAGCTCGCAGCCGGGGTCGCCCAGTTCCTCGCCCCCGTCGTCATCGACCTCGAGGCGCTCGTCGTCAACGGCAAGCAGGCCCACTGGCACGTCCGTGGCCGCAACTTCGTCGGCGTGCACGAGCTCCTCGACGAGATCGTCGAGCACGCGCAGGACTACGCGGACAAGGCCGCGGAGCGCATCGTCGCCCTCGGCCTGCCGGTCGACTCGCGCATCGCGACCGTCGCCGCGAACACCACCCTGCCGCCGCTGTCGCAGGGCTTCCAGAACTCCGACGTCACCATCACCGAGGTGATCGCCCAGATCGACGCCGCGCTGCTGCAGGTCCGCCGTGCGGTCGACGGCCTCGACGAGGTCGACCTCAACAGCCAGGACGTCGCCATCGAGATCGAGCGCGCGCTGACCAAGGACCGCTGGTTCCTGCAGGCGCACCTCGCCGCCTGAGTCGCGACCACACCTCTGACAGGAGGCCCGGTGCCAGCTGGCACCGGGCCTCCCGTCCGTCTGCGGTCACGTCTCGGGCCCGTGAGACGCCGTCGTGTCGCTGCGACGCCGCTTCGTCACCGAGATGCCGCCGCACCCGGCGGGGTCTCGGGATCACGACGGCGTGTTGCGGGGACGATCGCGGGGCGGGCGTCCCGCCTGCGGCTGACGGTACCGAGCACCCGGTCGACCGCGATCCCGAGCCCGGCGGCGACCACCATCGACACCAGGGCGGCGACGATCGGTTCGTGCAGCACGCTCGACGCGGCCAGGGCGATCCCGATCGACACCGCCGACCACGCCAGCCCCGCGATCGCGCTGATCGCGAGGAACCGGCGGTAGGACAGCCGGGTCGCTCCGGCGGTCATGTTGACCGCGACCCGGCCGACCGGGATGAAGCGACCGGTCAGGATGAGGCTGGCGGAGCGGCGCTGCATCTGCCGCTCGGCGAACGCGAAGGCCGCCGCGATCCGTGGTCGCTTCGACCGGGCCAGGCGAGCGAACCCGATCCGGCGCCCGATCCAGTACGCGATCGAGTCGCCGGCGATCGCTCCGAGGGCGGCGGCGACGAGCACCACGGCGAGCACGGGCTGTCCGGACGTCGCGGCGATGGCGGCGATCGCGACGAGGGCGGCCTCGCTCGGCACCGGCGGGAAGAAGCCGTCCACCAGGCACAGGGCGAAGAGGACGACGTAGACGAGCGGACTCGCGGCCAGCTCGACGACGAGCGGGGTGATCTGGTCGAACACGGGGTGCTCCCTCCCGGCGACGGAACTCGTCGACGGGGACGACGCTACGGATCCGGCGCGCCGCAGCCATCCCGCGGTGGTCTCGACCACCCCCTACCGCGGTATGACGTTCCCGCCCGCGAAGACCACGTCGGGCGCATCCACCCGGCGGTCGACGACGGTGGTCGGGGCCTCCAGGTGCACGGCACCCGAGGGCAGGATGCCCGCACCGCCGAACCGTTCCATCACCCGCCACTGCGCGACGACGTCCTCGCCGGCGTGCTCGGGCGGCAGGGTGTCCCAGAACCGGAAGCCCCCGACCTCCTCGAGCGCACGACGGTCGTACAGCGCGCAGGCACCGACCCACGCGACGCGGTAGGGCACCCACTCGCCGGGGTGCAGGTCGAGCTCGGCGGCGACGTGCGTCGGGTTCGCGGCGTTGTGCAGCGACCAGCGGTCGAAGCCGGGGGTCCCGCGGCGCACCACCTCGGGCACGACCGGGCCGTCCCACCGCTCGAACACCGACGTCTCGTGGGGGCGTCGGTCCTGCAGGTACGACAGGCCCTGCACCGCGCTGCCGACGAACCCGCAGCCCAGGGTGCGCAGCGCGTCGAGCATCCGCACGATCGACCCCGGCTCGAGCCAGACGTCGTCGTCGAGGAACAGCACCGCGGCGGCCTCGGCGTGGTCGAGCAAGAACTGCCGGTGCTCTGCCAGGCCACGCCGTTCCGGGTGGGTGAGGAGCGTGACGGGCCGGCCCTGCGCCTCCAGGACGCGGAGCATCGCGGCGACCGCCGGCGCGCTGGCGGCGTCTCCGTCCGCGGACTGGTCGCTGAGGACGACGCGCAGGTCGACGTCGGTCTGGGCGGCGAGGCCGGCGAGCGTCGTGGCGAGCTCGGCCGGCCTGCCGACGGTCGGGATGAGCACGTCGACGTCGACCGTGCTCGTGTCCGCTGGATCGGGGGCCTTCGCCCAGGACCCGGACCAGCGGGCGGTCACGGTGCCGGGTCCGGTTCGGGCCGCGCAGCGGCTTCGCGGATCCGGCGCACGACGGCGCTGGTGGAGTGCTCGGGCACGTAGTCGACCATGACGACCTCGCCGCCGTAGCTGCGCACGACCTCGGTCTCGGTCAGCATCTCGGGGGAGTAGTCCCCGCCCTTGACGTAGACCTCGGGGCGCAGCCGCTCGATGAGCGGGATGGGGGTGTCCGTCGCGAACACCGTGACCAGGTCGACGCAGGCCAGCGCGGCGAGCACGCCGGCGCGGTCCTCGGCCGGGTTGATCGGCCGCTCCGGGCCCTTCAGGCGGCGCACCGAGTCGTCGTCGTTCAACGCGACGACGAGCAGGTCGCCCAGGTCACGGGCCTGCCGCAGGTACGTGGTGTGCCCGCGGTGCACGACGTCGAAGCAGCCGTTCGTGAAGACGACGCGTCGGCCCGCCCGGCGTGCGGCCTCGACCGCGGTGGCGAGCTCGTCGTGGTCCACGACGGTCGCGGCCGGCGCGGTCACCGATTCGAGCAGGGCCGTGGCGGTGCAGACGGACGTGCCGGCCTCGCGGACGACGACGTCGGCCGCGGCCTGGGCGACCGCCACGGCGTCGCGCAGGGGCGCCTGCACGGCGAGGGCGACGGTCGCGGCGGCGCAGAACGTGTCGCCGGCGCCGGAGGCCTGCTGCTCCGAGGCGGGGGTGGCCCGCGTGCGGAACCCCTGGTCGGACCCTGGCTCGAGCAGGACCGTGCCGTCGCGGTCGAGCGTGACCACCGCGGCACGGGCACCACTGCGGGCGAGCACGTCGGCACGGGCGGCGACGACGGTGCCGACGCGGTCGGCACCCGTTCCGAGCTCCGTGTCGAGCAGCGCGGCGGTCTCCCCGGCGTTCGGCGTGACGAGGTCGGGGTGCAGCGCGGCCCAGCGGGTCAGGTCGTGGGCGTCGACCACGACGGCGCCGGGACGGTCACGGTCGAGCACGGGCACGACGTCCTCGGCGCGGACACCCAGGCCGTAGTCGCACACGACGGCGGCGTCGGCGCACCGGACGGCGCGGGCCACCGAGCGGGCGAGGCGTTCGCCGTGCTCGGCGGTCGGCGTCGCGGCGAGCTCGTCGACCCGGACCACGACGCGGTCACCGCCGACCACGCGCGACTTCGTCGTGGTGCGGGCTCCGGGGATCTCGACCAGGAAGGACGTGTCGACGCCGGCTGCCTCGAGGCGCTGGCGCAGGACGTCACCGGCCTCGTCGTCACCGATGAGCCCCACCATGCGGACCCGGGCGCCGAGGGCCCGGGCGTTCACGGCCGTGTTGGCCGCGCCGCCCGGCACCGCGATGGTCTCGGTGACGCGGACGACGGGGGCCGGGGCCTCACGCGAGACCCGCTCGGCCTCGCCGACCGTCCAGCGGTCGAGGATGCAGTCGCCGATGACGACGACGAGCGGTTCGCGGTCGTCGATCGTGGCGACGAGGTCACGGACCAGCCGGACGTCGGCGGTCATCGGGTGCCTCCCACGGTGTCGGCGCTGCCGGCGGTGGCGCCGGCAGCGGCTGCGGGGCCGGTGGCGGCTGCTGCGGCGCCGGTGCTGCCGGTGGCTGCGGTGCTGCCGGCGGCTTCCGTCGACGGCTCGACGGTACGGCGCGGCGGCGCGGCCTCGAGGTGCACCACGGTCGTGGTCGTCATCTCGTCGAGCAGGTGCGGGCCGTACCCGAACCCGGCGCCCGAGGCGCCGCGGGGCTGGGCGCTGCCGCCCGGAGCGCCACCGAACACGGCGTTCACCTTGACCGTGCCGACGGGCAGCTCGGCCGCGGCACGGAGCGCGTGTGCGGTGTCGTTCGTCAGCACGGTGGCTGCGAGGCCGTAGCGGTCGGCTGCGGCGAGCCGGAGGCCCTCCGCGAAGTCCGAAACGACGCGCACCGGAGCGATCGGGCCGAAGGTCTCCTCGGTCAGCACGAGCATGTCGTCCGAGCAGTCGGCCAGGACGGTCGCCGGGTAGAACGACCCGAGCCCGCCGGGCGTGACGCCGCCGGTCCGGACGGCGGCACCGCGGGCGATCGCGTCGTCGACGTGGTGCTGCACGAGTCCGCGCAGCCGGTCGTCCACGAGCGGCCCGAACTCGGCGGCGGGTGCGGCCGTGCGACGCTCCGCCTCGGCGACGAGCGCGGCGACGAAGGGCTCGGCGACGTCCTGGTGCACGTACACCCGCTCGACGCTGGTGCAGATCTGGCCGGTGTTCGCGAAGGCGCCGAGGGCGACCTGCGCGGCGGCCCACTCCGGGTCGACGTCGGCGTCGACGATGACGGGGTCGTTGCCGCCGTTCTCGCGGACGACGTGGGCGCGGGTGGTCGCGGCCACCTCGCTCAGGCGGTCGCCGGTCGCGGTCGACCCGACGTGCGCGTAGACGTCGATCCCCTCCTGCGCCAGGAGCAGCTCGCCGGTGGTCGCGTCGCCGTCGACGCCGACGAGCACGCCGTCCGGCAGGACCTCGGCGAGCAGCGCGTTGAGTCGGGCGAAGGTCGCCGGGCAGCGTTCGCTGCCCTTGTGCACGACGGTGTTGCCGGTGACGATCGCGGCGCCGAGGATCCCGCACGCCACGGCGACCGGGTCGTTCCACGGCGTCAGGGCGAGCACCACGCCGCGCGGGTGCGGCACCGACCAGTCGGCGGCGCCGAACTGCCCGCGCAGGGCCTCACCGCGGTGCACCGGCCCGAGCTCGGCGTACTGCACGAGCGTGCCGATGCCGGCCTCGACCCCACCGAGCGCGTCGCCGGGCACCTTGCCGGTCTCGCGGGTGTTCAGGTCGGCCAGCTCCTGTGCGTGGGCACGGAGGTGGTCGGCCGCGGCGTGCAGCAGTGCA
Organism: Curtobacterium poinsettiae; assembly: GCF_025677645.1. Taxonomy (NCBI): domain Bacteria; kingdom Bacillati; phylum Actinomycetota; class Actinomycetes; order Micrococcales; family Microbacteriaceae; genus Curtobacterium; species Curtobacterium flaccumfaciens. The sequence continues at coordinate 2,385,424 of NZ_CP106879.1, forward strand.
CCGCGTTCGGCCGGCGCGGTCCGGGCCCAGGCACCGGCAGCGGCACGGGCGCGGGCGACGGCGTTGCGGACGTCGTCCTCGGTCGAGCGGCGCACGGTGGACGCGATCGATCCGTTGACGGGGTCGGTCACCACGAGGTCGTCGGCGGCGGGGGGTGCGATCGTCATGGGGTCCTTCCGGAGGCGGGCGGGCCTCTCACGGTGCTCGTGCTCTGCTGTGTGCGGTCACGGCATCGCGCTTCTCGTCCATCCGGGGGCGCTGCTGGGCGTCCGGACGGGTCCGACCGGTAGACGTGGAACCGTGCAACAGATCGGTGTGGGCGGAGAACGGTTCGACGGTGTCAGCGAGATCGCGGTGCTCCGCGGTGGGGGACTGGGCGACCTGATGTTCGCCCTCCCGGCGGTCGAGGCGCTGGCCGCGGCCTACCCGGGAGCCCGGATCACGCTGCTCGGGGCACCGACGGCGCGGCCGGTGCTCGAGGGTCGCACCGAGGCCGTCCACGCCTTCGAGGAGCTCCCCGTCGTGCCCGGCGTCCGGGACTCCGGCGAGGGCGCGCCGACCGAGCAGGACTTCTTCGACCGCCTGCACGGGCGCTTCGACCTCGCGGTCCAGCTGCACGGCGGTGGGCGGAACTCGAACCCCTTCCTGCTCCGGCTCGGCGCCCGCCACACCGTGGGGACCGCCACCGAGGACGCCGAGGTGCTGGAGCGCTGGGTCCGCTACGTCTACTACCAGCACGAGGTCGTCCGCGCGCTCGAGGTGGCGTCGCTCGCCGGCGCCGAACCGGTCACGCTCGACCCCCGGCTGCGCGTGTCCGAGGCCGCGCGGGCCGGGGTCCGGCAGCGTCTCGGGGTCCGGCGGCGGCTCGTCGCGATCCACCCCGGCGCCACCGACCCGCGTCGCCGCTGGAGCCCCTCGCGCTTCGCCGAGGTCGCCCGTGCCCGGCTCGCGGCCGGGGACGACGTGGTCCTCGTCGGCGACGACTCCGACGTGCCGGCGTCGTCCGCCATCGTCGCGTCGCTGCCGCTCGAGCTGCGGGAGCGCATGCACGACCTCACCGGGTCGCTGCCCCTGCGCGAACTCCCCGACGTCCTGGCCGCCGCCGACGTCATGGTCGGCGACGACTCCGGTCCGCGGCACCTCGCCGTGGCCGTCGGCACCCCGACCGTCGGGGTGTTCTGGTTCGGCAACGTGATCAACGCCGGACCCTTCGACCGTGGTCGGCACCGGGTACACCTGGCCTTCGTGACGCGGTGCCCGGTGTGCGGCATCGACGTCACCCAGGTCGGCTGGACCGCCGAACGGTGCGAGCACGACCCGTCCTACGTGGACGAGGTCCAGCCGGAGGTCGTCCTCGCCGACGTCGAGGACCTGCTCCGTACGACCTGACGCTGCGCGCGCCGCGCGGTGGGCGCGGCCGGCCGACCGACGGGAGGCGCGGTGCCAGCCCGCCACGCGCCTCCCGTCCGCCCCGTGTCGCGTCACCAGCGCGCGGTGCGAGGTTTCACACTCCGTGTGACGCTCCTGCCCTCGCACGGAGTTCGGAAGCTCGCACCGAGCGGTGAACGCGACCGGCTGCCGGCCTGGAGGCGCGGTGCCAGCCCGCCACGCACCTCCCGTCCGCCCCGTGTCGCGTCACCAGCGCGCGGTGCGAGGTTTCACACTCCGTGTGACGCTCCTGCCCTCGCACGGAATTCGGAAGCTCGCACCAGAGCGCGGCGCGAGCCGCGCACGGCACATGCGGACACGCGGGAGGCGCGGTGCCAGCCGGCACCGCGCCTCCCGTCCGTCAGCGGCGAGCGGCTACGGCCAGCTCGGCTCCGTCGCCGGCATGATCGAGAGCTCGCGGATCTCGCAGCCGGCCGGCTGCGACAGCGCGAAGACGATCGAGTTCGCGACGTACTCCGGCTCGATGAGCTGCGCGTCCGGGCCCGGCTTGTACTGCTCGGTCCGGTCGGCGAAGAAGTTGGTGCGCATCCCGGCGGGGATGATGTTGGTCACGCCGATGCGACCGGCGGTCTCGGCGGCCAGCGCCTGCGAGAACCCGCGGACGCCGAACTTCGACGCCGAGTACGCGGTACCGTCGCCGACGCCGCGCAGGGCGAGCGACGAGGAGATCGTGACGACGCGGCCGTGCGTGGCCTCGAGGGCGGGCAGGGCGGCGCGTACGGTCGAGGCGGTGCCGATCAGGTTGACGCCGACGATCTGCTCCCACTTGCCGGACGAGATCGCGTCGATCGGGGCGGGCGTGTCGATGCCCGCGGCGGTGACGACGGCGTCGAGGCCGCCGTGCCGCTCGGCGGCGTCACGGACCGCCTGCTCGACGGCGTCGGTGTCCGAGACGTCCACGGCGACGGCGTCGACGCCCTCGGGGACGGCGTCGATCCGCAGGTCGAGGACGATCGGGGTGCCGCCGGCCTCGGTGACGGCGGCCACGACGGCGGCGCCGAGTCCGGAGGCGCCGCCGGTGACGAGGACGCGGCCGATGGGGGTGGTGGGGACGGGCATGGGTGTCCTTTGCGTAGTGGTGCGGGATGTGGTCGAGCTGGTGCGGAACGGCGAGCGGACGCTCAGCCGACGCGTTCGATCGCGGCAGCGAGCCGGGTCGTCGAGCGGCCCGGGTGGAACGGCACGGTGACGACGCGGCCACCCCACTCGGCGAGGGTCGCCGTCTCGGGCAGTTCGCTCGCGGTGTAGTCGCCGCCCTTGGCCCAGACGTCCGGGCGGAAGCGGCGCAGGGCCTCGTCGGGGGTGGACTCGTCGAACACCACGACGGCGTCGACGCAGTCGAGCGCCAGGAGCAGCTCCACCCGGTCGTCCTGGGTCATGATCGGCCGGTCGGGGCCCTTCAGTGCGCGGACCGACGAGTCCGAGTTGAGGCACACGACCAGGCAGTCGCCGAGTGCACGGGCGGCCGACAGGGTGCGGGCGTGCCCGGCGTGGAGCAGGTCGAAGCAGCCTCCGGTCGCGACGACGGTGCCGCCGGCACTCCGGACGTCGTGCACCAGGCGCATGGCGTCCCGGTCGGCCCCGGGCACGGCGAGCGGCGCGGGACCGTCGTCGGCGAAGAGCGCGGTGACGCCGCCTGCGGCCAGGTACTCGGAGGCGGCGACCACGCCGGCGGAGACGGCGTCGGGGACGTCCGCGCCGGACGCCAGCGCGACGGCGACGCCCGCGGCGAGCCGGTCGCCGGCACCGCAGGGGTCACCGGCGCTGACGGACGGAGCGGGCACGAAGCGGCTGTCGCCCTGGGCATCGGCGAGCAGCGCGCCGCGGTCACCCATCGTCACGGCGACGGCACCGGCCCGCCACTGCTCGACGAGCTGGGCGGCGGCGACGGTCGCGAAGGGCACACCGTGTCCCTCGACGTCGGTGAAGCGTCGTGCCTCGGCCGCGTTCGGGGTGGCGACGGTGGTGCCGGGGACGGGGGCGGCGCCCTTGGGGTGCGGGTCCCAGACCACCGGCAGGTGCTCAGCCGCACGGGTGAGGGCGTCACGGAGTGCCGGGGCAGCGGCGACCCCGCGGCCGTAGTCGGCGACGACGATCGCGTCGACGCCGTCGAGGGCGGCGGTCATCGCGTCCGTGGCCTCGGGCACGGGCGGGGTCGCGCAGCCCTCGTCGATCCGGACGAGGGCATGGTCGACGACGCGAACCCGGGTCTTCACGGGGGTGGCGACTCCGGACGGCCCGGCGACGACTGTGACGTCGGGGAGCAGGTCGCGGATCTCCCGGGCACGGCCGTCGTCGCTCAGGACGGTGACCAGGGTGACGTCGTGACCGTCGCGGGCGAGCATCGTCGCGACGAGTCCGGCGCCACCGGCGCGGCGGTCGTCGGTGGCGACGTCCACCACGGGGACGGGTGCGTCCGGGCTCAGGCGCTCGCTCGTGCCGGACACGTCGACGTCGAGCAGGGTGTCCCCGACGACGGCGATGCGGAAGCGCGGGGCGCCGGCACGGCCACCGGCAGCACCGGAACGCGGAGCGCCCGCAGCAGCCCCGCTCATCGACGGCCCCCGCGACGCAGCGTCGGCTCCATCGCCTTGCAGAGCGCGTGCACCAGGACGAGCTGCGCCTCCTGCACGTTGGCGGACGGCCCCTCGATGCAGATCGCGTCGTCGACCAGGTCGGCGAGCGGGTTCGGTCGGGATCCGGTCAGCGCGAGGGAACGGGCACCCACGGCACGGGCGGCCTCGGCGGCCCGCAGCAGGTTCGGGCTCTTGCCGCTCGTCGACAGCAGCACGAGGACGTCGCCAGCCCGGGCGTGCGCCGACACCTGCCGTGCGAACACCTGGTCGTAGCCGTAGTCGTTCCCGATGGCGGTCACGGCGGAGGTCTCGGCGTGCAGCGAGATGGCCGAGTACGCCGGTCGGTCGCCCTCGAAGCGGCCGGTGAGTTCGGACGTCAGGTGCTGCGCCTCGGCTGCCGACCCGCCGTTCCCCGCGGCGAGCAGCCGGCGACCGGCGACGAGCCGTCCGGCGATGTCGTCCGCCCACTCGGCGATGTGGTCCCGGTGATCGACGAGGGAGGCGATCACGGGGACCGACGCCGCGACGTGGTCGACGACGACGCGAGCGCTGTCGGTGACGGCGCGGTCCTCGAGCCCGGTCTGCTGGTCGATGGTCATCGTGCGGTCCTCTCCGTCGACTGCGCGGCGCGGGTGACCCGGCCGGCGTGGGTGGTGCGCGAGCGGCCGGTGGCGGGCCCGGCGGTGCTGGCGGACGACGTCGCGCCGGCGAGCAGGCGCTCGTAGACGCGCTCGCTGTCGGCCGCGACCTTCTGCCACGTGTAGCGGGACTCGGCGCGCTGTCGACCGGCACGGCCGTACGCCTCGCGGCGCTCCGGGTCGTCGAGCAGTGCGCCGACGGCCTCGGCGACCGCGGACTCGTCGCGCGGCGGCACGTGCAGGCCGGTGGCGTCCTCGACGACGGTGTCGATGAGCCCGCCGACGCTCGACGCGACCACCGGGCGACCGCACGCCATCGCCTCGAGCGGCACGATGCCGAACGGCTCGTACCAGGGGGCGCAGACGACGACGTCGGCACTGCGGTAGACGGCCGGCATGTCGTGCTGCCCGAGCTGCCCACGGAACGTCACGTGGTCGCGCACGCCGAGCGACCGGGCCAGGGTGTCGAGCCGCTGGTACTCGGGGTCGTCCACCAGGTCGGCACCGGCGACACCGGCCCCGCCCACGACGACGAGCTCGACGTCACGGCCCTGTTCGACCAGCGCGGCGAGTGCGGCGATCGTCGTCCCGACGCCCTTCCGCTGCACGAGTCGCGAAGCGGTGAGCACCCGGAGCGGACGGTCGCGCTGTTCGACGGGGCCGTCCGGACGGAAGAGCGACACGTCGACGCCGCACGGCACCACGGAGATGCGGTGCAGCGGGACACCGAGGGCCTTGAGCTCGAACGCCTCGTCCGAGCACGTCGCGACGACCTGGTCGACGCTCCGACCGACGGCGGGTTCGACCCACTCGCGCTCGGCCGGGCTGGTGTCCGCGGCACCCTGGTGCCGGCGCTTCACGACACCCAGGGCGTGGAAGGTCTGCACCACCGGGATCCGCACCCCACCGGTCCGGGCCTGCACCTGCGTCACCGCGTCGAGAGCGGCGTGGCCCGACATCCAGAAGTGCGCGTGCACCACGTCGGGGCGGTCGAGGAACCACTCGGCGGCGAGCACCGACGCGAACGTCCCCATGAACGGGAACAGCTCGTCCTTCGGCACGGTACGCGCGGGACCGGCGTCGACGTGCACGACGTCCACACCGGGGCGCAGGGGCACACGGACCGGCTGCGACGCGTCGTCGCGCCGCGTGTAGACGGTCACGTGGTGGCCGCGGTCGGCCAGCGCACCGGACAGTTCGGCGACGTGGACGTTCTGCCCACCGGCGTCGACCCCGCCGAGCACGGCGAGTGGACTCGCGTGCTCGGACACCATGGCGATCTTCATCGCAGGCTCCCTTCGAGCGCGGCTCCCGCCGCACGGTTCCGTCGCGCACCGCGCGCGACGGCGTCGCCGAGCAGGTCGTCCCAGTCGGCCAGGAACCGACCGAGCGCGTGCCGTGCGAGCACGGCCTCCCGCGCCACGACTCCCCGTCGACGCGCCTCGTCCGGGTCCTCCAACAACAGCCTGGAGGCCCGCACCAGCTCCTCGACGTCGCTCGCGATCGCCCCGGCTTCACCCGGGACCGTGCGGGCCGCGTCCGTCGTCGCGAGCACCAGGACCGGCATCGCCATGTGCATCGACTCGATGAGCGACAGGCCCAGCGAGGTCCAGCGGTTCGGGTGCACGTAGGCCCGCCGCTCGGCCAGCGCCGCGTGCATGGGGTCAGCCTTGACGTCGCCCTGCGCGACCACGCGGTCACCGAAGCCGAGCTCCGGCAGCCGTTCGGAGCCGATGCCCCAGACGTCGACCGGGGCGACCTCGGCGAAGCGGGGGAGCAGGTCGGTGCCGACGACACGGTTGCGCCGGACGGGTTCGTTGATGACGACGCCGAGACGTTCGAGCGCACCGGTGTAGAGCGGGCCGGGGTCGACGACGCCGTGCTCGACGACGGTGGCCCGCGTGGTGCCGCAGTCCCACATCAGGGCGTTCCAGTGCGTCACGTGCGCGATCGTCAGGTCGTCGCGGTCGCGCATCGGGTGCAGGCTGTTCGGCACGTCGACCCGCGGGGCGTTGTGCTCCACGAAGACGATCGGTACGTCGCGGCCACCGAGCAGACGGCGGGCTTCCTCGAGCTCCTCGGTGCGCTGCAGGACGACCACGTCGACCTCGGCCTCGGCGACGTCGGCCGGGTCGATCTCGATCGCGGTCTCCGGCCAGTCGCGCCCGCCACGGCCGAGTCCCCAGGCGTCGCGAGCCGGGGTGGTCGGGATGAGGTACTCGTGGGGGCCGCGGACGAAGGCGTCCATCCAGCCGCCGTGCACGTGCCACACGAGGATCCGCATGCAGGGCCTTCCGGTCGGTGTCGATGGGGTCGCTCCCCGCCGCTGCCGGAGCAGCAGGAGGAGGAGCAGGAGAAGCAGTGGCGCACGCTACGCAGCGCCTTCTGAGCCGCTCCGCAGACTTCTCCGATCAGTCCGCGAAACGCGGTCGAGGAGCCGTTCGTGGGCGTCCAGGACGTCCTCGATGCGCACTCCGGACAGGCACGGGTGGCCGGGGACCGGGCACTCGCGAGCGCGGCTGAGCCGGCACGGGGCGGCCTGGTCGCCGAGCAGTTCGACCAGCGGGGCGTACGGCGCCCACTTCACGGCGGGGACGACGGGCGAGAACAGACTCACGATGGGCGCCCCGACGGCGGCGGCGAGGTGGGCCGGACCGGTGTTCCCGACGACGACGACCTCGGCGCCGGCGAGGACGGCCGCGAGTTCGGCGGGGCTGGTGCGGCCGCCGAGGTCGATGCCGCTGTCGCCCGCCACGACCGCGGTCAGCGCGCGTTCGCCGGGGGAGCCGGTGACGACGACGGGCACGCCGCGCTCGGCGTAGGCGGCGACGAGCGCACGGTGGTGGGCCTCCGGCCACGACCGTGCCGGGACGCTGGCTCCGGGGTGGACGACCACGTAGCGGTCGAGGCCGGCCACGGGCGGGGGCAGGACGGCGTCGTGCCGTACCGCGAGCCTCCCGTCGTCGTCCGGCGGCAGCCGGAACCCGGCCGCCTCGGCGATCCGCAGCGCGCGCTCGGGCTCGGGGAGGTCCTCGGGCAGGTCCTCGCCGGGGCGCAGCCGCACGTCGAGCAGGGACCCGGGATGGTCGACCGAGGCCCCGGAGACCCGGGGGACCCCGGCCAGGCGCAGGAGGAGCGCGAGGGGCAGGGGCGACTGGTGGAAGGACGTCAGGACGACGGCCTCGTCGGGCTGTTCCTCGGCGACCAGCGCGCGGAACTCGGCGAGCAGGGGGTCGTCGATCGGGCGTGCGGTCTCAGTGACCCACGGTGCCGCCCACACCCGCACCCGGTCGATACCGGGCAGCAGGTCGGCGGCCGGCGCCCCCTGCGGTCCGCAGAGCATCGTCACGTGCGCGGCACCGGCGGCGACGGCGCGCACCGCCGGTCCGGCGACCAGGACGTCGCCGAAGGAGTCGAGTCGGGCGACGAGGACGCGCCGACCGGCGCTCACGCCCGGTCCGCCACGCTGCCGACGTGCTCGAGCACCAGGGTGACGGCCTCGTCCAGGTCCGCGGCGACGGTGTCGGCCTCGTCGATCTCCTGACGGCGGGTGCGCGGGGTGGGCACGAGGATCCCCTGCGCGCCGGCGTTCCGGGCGGCCTGCACGTCGGCGCCGATGTCACCGACGACGACGATCGACTCCGGCGGGATGCCGAGCCGCTCGGCGGCGTCGAGGACCATCCCGGGCCGGGGCTTCCGGCAGGCGCAGTCGTCACCGGCGTCGTGCGGGCAGACGCACCACACGTCGAACGGGCCGACGAGCTCGTCGACCCGGGCGTTGGTGGCGTCGACCTGTTCGCGCGTGGCCATGCCCTTCGCGATCACCGACTGGTTCGTGACGACACCGAGCCGCAACCCGGCGGCACGCGCCCGGTCGAGGGCGCGGCGGGCACCGGGGACGGGGACGACCAGGTGCGGGTCGGCGTTGTACGGGACGTCCACCACGAGGGTGTCGTCGCGGTCGAAGAGCAGACCGCGGATGACGCGGTCCGGTGCGAGGGCCATGCTCCCTGATTACCGGTCGACGGCCGGGGACCGCCCCAGGAAGAGCCGCGGAGCGCGTTCTCGGCAGGACCGTCAGCGTGCCGGGTCTACCGTCGCGGCGGTGACCGCCCTCGAGAACCTGCCCGACCCCGACGGACGCCCGGAACTGCTCGTCCTCCGTGCCATCAAGCTCGGCGACCTGCTCGTCGCCGTCCCCGCACTGCACGCGCTCCGCCGCGCCTTCCCCGACCACCGCATCACCCTGGCCACCACGGCATGGCTGGCACCGGTCGTCGAGCTCGTCCCGGCGGTGGACGTGCACCTGGCCCAGCACGGTCTCGACCACCCGATCGCGGTGCCGGACGGTGCGGTGGACGTCGCCGTCAACCTGCACGGCGCCGGCCCGGAGTCCTCGGACCTCGTCGCCGCGCTCGGCCCGCGGCGGGTCATCGGCCACGCCGACCCGACCCACGGCTACGAAGGCCCGGAGTGGCCCGACGACGTGCACGAGCGCGACCGCTGGGCGGACCTGCTGACGTGGCACGGCATCCAGGCGGACGCGACCGAGGTGCACATCGACCGCCCCGCCGAGCCGCCGGTGGTCGCCGACGCGGCCGTCGTGCACGTGGGTGCCTTCCACGGTGCGCGGCACTGGCCGACGGACCGCTTCGCCGACGTGGTGCGCGGACTGCAGGAGCGCGGTGCCGACGTGGTCCTGACGGGAGGCTCGGACGACGTCGTGCGTGCCCGTGCCGTCGCCGACGCGGCCGGTCTGGCGCCGGAGGCGGTGCTGGCCGGCACCCTGGACCTGCAGGCCTTCGCCGCGGTGATCGCCGCGGCGCGGCTCGTCGTCACGGTCGACACCGGCGCTGCGCACCTGGCGACCGCCTACGGGGTGCCCTCGGTGGTGCTGTTCGGCCCGGCACCGCCCGAGGCGTGGGGCCCGCCGTCGACCGGCCCGCACATCGTGCTCACCGACGCCTCGGTCCGTCGCGGCGACGTCTTCGCCGAGGACCCGGACCCGGCGATCCTGGCCGTGACCGCGGACGACGTCCTGGCCGCGGTGGACCGGCTCCGGGTGACCGCTCAGGCGGCCGGGCGGTAGCGTCGACCGAGAGCCACCCGGACCTGCCGGATGCTCGGAGGGAGTCCTTCGTGTTCGAAGCCGCGAACATCCGTGACTGGATCGGTCTGCCCGTCGTCGACGAGGCCGACGACAAGGTCGGCACGCTCGAGAGCATCTACTACGACACCGCCACGTCCGAGCCGGCGTTCGGTGCCCTGACCACCGGCGTGGTCGGGTTCCAGAAGCTCGTCTTCGTGCCGCTGTTCGGCGCCACCGTCGCCCCGAAGCACCTGCGTGTGACGTTCCCGAAGAAGCTCGTCAAGGACGCCCCGTCGATCCCGACCGACGGCGAGCTCGACGCAGCGACCGAGCCCGAGCTGTTCCAGCACTACGGGCTGGAGTACCGCACCGGCAGCGGTGGCGAACGCCGACTCGGACGCCGCTGAGCCCGTCACGCCCCACCGACCCTCCCGGTCCGACCGACCGATCCGCCGCACCCGCCCGGAGGCCGCAACTGCTCCGCACAGCCCGTACGACGCTGCTCGCTGCCCTGGCGACCGTCGCCGTCGTCGGGCTCGTGGTGGGGGGTGTCGCGGCTCCGGGGCCGGTGGGGGCCGCGTCGGCCGCGCCGATGTGGCCCGTCCCGCAGCCCTACCCGGTGCCGGACGACCCGACCGTATCGCTCGCCGACCTCCCGCCGGGCAGCGAGTACGTCGCCCTCGGTGACTCGTACTCGGCCGGCTACGGGCTCGGCGACCGGACCCGGCTGCCCACGAGCGCGTGCGTGCAGTCCGCCCGTGACTACCCGCACCGGCTCGCGGCGCGCTTCGGCCTCGACCTGACCGACGTCACGTGTGCGGGCGCCACCAGCGAGGACGTCACGACCGGACACCAGTTCAAGGGCGTCCCCCCGCAGATCGAGTCGCTGTCCTCGCGCACTCGGCTCGTGACCCTGACCATCGGCGGCAACGACGCGGACCTGTTCGGCACGGCCGCGTCGTGCCTGGCGATCTCGGCCGACGGCCCGGTGTTCTCCGGACGTGACGCGCCGTCGTGCAGGAGCACGCTCGTGCAGGACGGTGAGGACCAGCTCAGCGTGAAGATCCAGTCGCGGGTCGCGCTCGGCATCGCCGACACCCTCGCAGCGGTGCAACGGGCCGCGCCGAACGCCGTCGTCGTGTTCCTCGGGTACCCGGCGATCTTCCCGGACGCCGAGCACACCCCGGCGAAGGGCTGCTTCCGATCGGCGCTCGACCTCGGCACGCTCGCCGGGTCGTTCCCCTCGGACACCTTCCCCTTCACCGACGACGACGTGGCGTACCTGCACGGCGTGCAGGAGGAGCTCGATGCGGTGTCCGCGTCCGCCGCCGACGCCGCCGGGGTGCGGTTCGTCGACGTCCTCGAACGCACCGAGGCCCACTCGGCCTGCGCCCCGGCGGACGAGCGCTACGTCGCAGGCGTCAGCCTCACCGGCTCGAGCGACCTGCGGCGCATCGATCTGCAGGCCGGCGCCCTGCACCCCAACGGCCGCGGTGTCGCGTACCTCACCGACCAGATGGCCGACGCGATCCGGGAACTCGCCGGCTGACCCGTCCGGACCCCGCGGTGTCCGCGTGGGCCGCCGGTGGGACGACGCAGACCGGTGCCGCCGTCTCACGCACCACGTCGTGGAGCAGTGCGCCCGAGAGCACCCGCACGTGTCCCCGTCCGAGCACCACGAGCGACGCCCGCCGCGTGCGCGACGCGATGGCGTGCCCCGGGTGTCCCTCCACGAGCAGTGGCCGGACGCGTACCGCCGGGAACCGCGCGGTCAGGTCCTCGGTGACCCGCTGCAGCAGTTCGGCGTTCCGGGCGCGCCACCGCAGGGGGTCCTCGGCGAAGTCGGTGAGCCCGGTCCGGGTCAGCACGGGCATCTCCCACGCCCGGAGCAGCGTCAGTCGCCGGTGCAGCCGGACGGCTTCGGTGACGGCGATCGAGACGGCCCGTTCGTCGATCGGTTCCTCGACGGCCAACACCACGTCGCCGTCGATCGGGTGCGGGCCCTCGGGGACGACCACGGTCGGCACGGCCGCGTGGATCGCCACGCGCGCCGGATCGCCGCCGGCGGTCGAACCCCGTCGGCTCCGGAACGTCCCGATCACCAGCAGGTCGCCGCCGTCCGACTCCTCGACCAGGGCGGTGGCGAACGGCCCGGCGTGCCGGTGCACCTCGACGGTGGCTCCGGGCAGGGCTGCGCGAGCGGCCTCGGCGAGGCGGTCGGCGACGGGTCCGGGGCCCTCGATCGCCGGGTCGGCGCCGATGATCCGGACCCGCTCGATCCCGCTGTCCGCGCGGGCGACGATCCACCGCAGCGCCTCGTCGTGCGGCATCGCGGCGTCCGCGGCCAGCGTCACCGTCGTCCATCGTTCGTCCATCCCGATCGGCCTCCTCCATCGCAGGTCCTCCGGGGGCGTCACACGGCGCTCCGTGCGCCACACGGTACTCCCGGCGGGACGTGGGGAACCGGCGGTGGGGCCGGGCGCGTCGGGTGGTACGTGGCGCGCGTGTGGTGATCCGGGCCTCCCGGCCGGGTCTGCGTAGTCTCGGGGCGTGGTCGTGAGCGCCGGACTGTTGCTGCACCGGACCGGTCCGTCCGGGCCCGAGGTCTTCCTCGCGCACATGGGCGGGCCGTTCTGGCGGAACCGGGCGCGTGCCTGGTCGATCCCGAAGGGGCTGGTCGAGGCGGGCGAGGAGCCGGTCGGCGCCGCGCTGCGCGAGTTCGCCGAGGAGATCGGCGTGCCCGCCCCGGTGACCGCCGCCGACGTCACCGACCTGGGGGAGTTCCGGCAGGCGTCGGGCAAGCGCGTGCGGGTCTTCGCGGCCGAGGCGTCGGCGTTCTCGCTCGGCACCGTGCGGAGCAACACCGTGCGGCTCGAGCTGCCGCGCGGGTCGGGGCGGTTCGTCGAGGTGCCCGAGGTGGACGACGCACGGTGGGTCGGCCTCGACCACGCGCGGGAGCTGGTGGTGGCCGGGCAGGTCGCGGCGCTCGACGCCCTGGTCGCGCTCCGTCCTTGACGCGCCGTTCGATTTTGTCGCGGGGTCACGAACTGTCGTCCGGCGGCCCTGCAAGCGACACTTCTCGGCCCCTCGGGGATCGGCGCGCGGCAGGTCGTGACCGCTCGGCTGGACCGTCTTGCTCGTGTCGTGCCCCGGACACGAGCCGCGCCCGCTGGTGCGCAACCGCCGCCGCACGGACCACCTGCAGGACTGACCGAGCGGCGGGCGTGGCGGGCGGAGGCGGAGGTCGCACGACACGCCGCCCGCGTACGCCGAGGGGTCACGAACCGTCGCCAGACGAGCTCGCAAACGACAGTTCGTGCGACCCCGGCGCCCTGCCGACGGCATGTCCTGACCACTCGGCGACCGCGCCCGTGATCCGCGCCGGCGCTCGTGCAGCCCCTAGCGCGTCCGCGGCCGCCGCACCGAACCCGTGGCGACGCCGATCGACCCCGTGACCGTCTGGATCGCCCGCCCGACGACCGGCACCGACGTGGTGACGACCGCGAGCGACGACGTGATGGCCTCGATGGACGAGGTCGACAGGTGCTCCTGCGTGTGCGTGTGCACCGGGAACCCACGGCGCGCCAGCACGACGACCCCGAGCGCCCCGACCAGCACCGCGGCACCGGCGAACGGCAGGTACTGCAGCCCGACGATCCCGAGGGCCTGCCCACCGAACGCCGCCCCGCCGGCGATGCCGATGTTCGACGCCCCGTTGACCAGCGCGCCGGCGATGTCGGGGGAGACGCCCCCGGCACGGATCGCCGCGGCCATGAAGAGCGTGCCGGTCGTGCCGTTCGCGGCCATCCAGACGCCCGCGACGACCATCGTCCCGATCAGGGAGCCGTGCACGAACGGCATCGTCGCGAAGGCCACGGCCATCACGGCGACCGAGGCGATCAGCGTCTGCCGGGGCGCACGGTCGACGAACATGCCGGCGAGCCAGAGCCCGACGACACCGGTGCCACCGAGCACGAGCAGCGCACCGCTGACCATGCCGGCGTCGAGCCCGGCGTCGATCGCGTACGGCCCGATGTAGGTGTAGACGACGTAGTGCCCGCCGAACAGGAGCATGTCGGCGATCACGACGGACAGCAGTCCGGTGCGCGCCCAGGCCTTCGGCGACCCGATGTGCGGCGACGAGGCACCGCGGACGGCGGGCAGGAACAGCAGGGCGACGACCGCGAGTGCCGCCGCTGCGACACCGACGGAGAACACGGCCTGGCGCCAGCCGATGTGCTGCGCGACCCAGGTCGCAACCGGCACGCCGAGCACGAACCCGAGCGAGCTGCCCGAGTACACGAAGGCGATCGCCCGGCCGGCCAGCCGCGGCGGCACGATCCGGGTGGCGTACGCCGAGGCGACCGAGAAGAACAGCGCGTGCGCGATGCCGCCGACGACGCGTCCGGCGCAGACCACGGCGAACGACGGCGCGAGCGCGACCATCAGGTTCGACACGGTGTAGCCGACGAGCGTGGCGACGAGCACGGTCTTGCGGGGCAGCTTCGCGGTGAACGCGGTGAGCGGCAGCGCGAGGAGCGCGACGGCCGCGGCGTACACGGTGATGACGATGCCCATGGTGGCCTCGGTCACGCCGAGGTCGGCGCTCATCGTGCCGAGCAGCCCGACGGGCATGAGCTCGGTGGTGATGGCGAAGAACGTGGCCAGTCCGAGCACGGCGATGCCGACGATGGACTGACTGGTGACGGTGATCGGCCGCGTGTGGGTCGACACGGCCGAGGTGGTGGTGTTGGTGGACACGCTGCTGACCTCCTCCGAGGCACGGTGGAGCGCGCGACGATGCCGATCGTTCTGACGGCGGTGACCGGGAGGGTCTGCGGGGCGCGCTCGCTGGCGGATGTGGATGATGTGGGTACGACTCCACGACGAGTGCGCTCATCCAGTGTTGCACGACGGAACGGCTCTCGCGAGGGCATCCAGCAAAAACATCGGAGCGCTCCAACGAAACACTCAGCTACGCCGTCGCCGCTCAGTACTCGTTCGTCACGCGCCCCTGGACCCCGCCGCCGCGCAGCTCGATCGTCAACGTGCCGCTCCTGGACTGCGCCGACATCGACACCGATCCGTGCAGCGCCGCCTGCCGCGGGAAGCACGCCGTCGACGACTCGATGCGGTCCGCCGTCGCCACCAGGCAGATCGTCGACCGGTCCGTCCCGATGCCGGCCCAGACGTTCCAGGGCGTCTCGGCGGTCCCGCCGTCGAGCGCCCGGTTCGTGAAGACCAGTCGCGTCGTGTGGAGACTCACCGGGGCAGCGACCGGCCCCGGCAGCTGGTCGGCGTACGTCTGCGGGACGTCGAGCAGCTGTTCGAGCGTGATCGTCCCCGCCGTCGGCGTGACGCTCGGTGCCGCCGCGACGTCCGGTCGCGCGGTCCCGACGAGGGTCCCGGCGGCGAACGCGACGCCCACCGCCGCAGCCGCGCCGCCCGCGATCCAGGCCCGTGGCCGTTCCGTCCACAGCCACCGACGCCACCGGGTCCGTCCGGTCGGCTCGGCCTGGAGGCCCGGCTCGTCCCCGCCGCCGCCCCTCGCGTCGGAGACGTGGTCGTCCCCACCGCCGTCGGTCGCCTCCGACACGTCGGCTCCAGTCGGCACCGCCGCCGGACCGGCGGGCGAGGACACAACCGCCGCGTCAGCGGGCGAGGACACGGGAACCGGCACCGGCACCGGGACGGGCCCTGGATCCGATCGCGTCGCGGACGGGACCGACGTCCGGACCGGACCCGGGCCTCCCGGCAGTGGATCCCGCGCCGTCGACCCCGCACGCACGCGGGGTCGTCGTCCGCGTTCCAGGTCCTGCAGCGCGATCCGGGCGCGCGCCGCGTCCGCCGGGCTCGATCCTGCTCCCCAGGCGACGGCCTCGAGCCGTGCCCGTTCCGCTGCCACGTCGTCGTGGGCCATGCGCACTCCCGCTCTGCCGGTCGCGTGGACAGGTCCATCGTGGCACCGCCGAGCCGTGCGCGCGCACCCAGAACGAGGGAGTAGGGGTGGTGCATGAGCACCGATCCCATGCCGCAGCACGACGCCGACGCCGAGACCCTCGAACCGCTGAGCCACGACACCCAGTCCGGCGAGGCCGACTACGTCGCGACCAGCCCCGGCGGCGCCGGCACGGAACGTCACGTGCCGACCGCCGACGAGGAGCAGGGCCGCGGTACCGAGTACGACCCGGTCGACCAGGGACCGCAGCAGGAGGGCCAGGGCGGCTAGCGGACCACGCGTCGCAGCACGGCGCGTTCGCCGTACGTCCAGGTCGCACTCGTCACGACGTAGAGCGCGGCGGCCAGCGGTGCGATCGCCGCGAACACGACCGTGACGAACGGCACGTACCGACCCACGGCGGCGGTCGCGGCGGCGCCGGGGACGCCCGGTTCCGGTGCCGGCACCGGGTTCCAGTGGGCGTTCGACCGGCGGCTGAGCTCGACGACGACCGCCAGCACCGCCAGCAGGACCAGCACCACCCAGGCGTGCACCCACAGCGGCGTCGTCAGGGTGACGACGAGCGAGTGGCCGAGCGGGACCCCGACGAGCGTCGCCTCCAGCAGGGCGTTCGTGGTGCCGCCGATCGAGGCGTGCGTGAACAGGGCGTAGACGAGCGACACGACGGGCGCCTGCGCCAGGACGGGCAGGCAGCCGGCCAGCGGCGAGACCTTCTCGTCGGTGTACAGCTGCTGCACCGCTCGCTGCAGGCGCTGGGTGTCGCGGCCGTACCGCTTCCGCAGCGCCGCGAGCTGTGGTGCGAGGCGCCGGCGGTCCCGCTCGGCCCGCACCTGCAGCACGGACAGCGGGACGAGCACCAGGCGGACGGCCAGGGTGAGGAGCACGACGGCGATCGCCGCGGCGAACGAGCCGGCGACGGGGGAGAGCGCCGCGGTGAGGGCGGTGACGAGGTCCGCGCCGCCGTGCAGCAGCGGGCCGATGAGGGGCAGGGTGGACAGGTCCATGACGGTTCCGATCGGTGGTGGGTCAGCGGGGTGCGCGAGCGGCCCGGCCACCGGTCGGTGGTCAGGCCGGGGTCGCGACCCCCGGTGCCCGTGAGCGGACGTGGCCGTCGGCGTCGGGGTGGCTCCACCCGATCCGGGTGACCAGGTCGGGTACCGCCGACCGGTCCGACACGGACGCCGATCCGACCCCGAGGACGGCTGCCAGCACCGCGACGAGCAGCCGGGCGACGACGACGGCCACGGCGACCGCGGTCAGCCCGAGTGCCGCAACGGCCAGCAGAGGCAGCACCCCGGCGGCCGGGTCGCCGAGCACCAGCGCGGCGGTGGCGCGGAGCAGCAGCAGGACGGCGGTCATGGTCCGTTCAGCGTAACGCCCGCGTGCCGTCGAGGACCGGAAGGTGCGGCGGGGGAGGATCACGGCATGACCGCAGGTTCGCCGAGCACCCCAGCGACCGTCGCGCTCGAGGCGGCCGGGGTCCCGTACACGCCGCATGTGTACGAGCACCACGAGAGCGCCACCAACTTCGGAGAAGAGGCGGCCGCCGCCCTCGGGCTGCGCGAGGAGCAGGTCTTCAAGACCCTCGTCGTCTCCGTCGACGGCACCCTCGCCGTCGCGATCGTGCCGGTGGCGAACCGGCTCGACCTCAAGGCGATCGCCGCAGCCGTCGGGGGCAAGAAGGCGACGCTGGCCGATCCCGCCCTCGCCGAGAAGCGCACGGGCTACGTGGTCGGCGGGATCAGCCCGGTCGGCCAGAAGACCCGGCTCCGCACCGTGCTCGACGAGTCGGCGCTGTCGTACGCGAGCATCTTCGTGTCCGGCGGACGTCGAGGCTTCGACGTCGAGGTGGCACCGACGGACCTCGCGCGGATCACCCAGGCGGTCGCAGCACCCATCGCGCGGACCTGAGTCGGGTCGCCGCAAGTTTTTTCGGCACCCGGGAATGACCCGGGCCCTCCTGCGTTGCATTGAGTCGAAGGCACTCAAGTTCTCCAGGAGGTCCCTTTGCCAGAGACGTTCGGCCCGACCGGTAGCAACGACTCGTTCGACGAGTTCCTCGCCCGCCTGCTCGCGGCACAGCGCACCGGTGACCAGCAGCGCGTCCGCGCGTTCGGTCGACCGGTCGACATCACCCGGCTGCTCAGCCGCCGGACCCACGAGCTGCTCCAGCACACCGCCGAGTACGCGGTCGCGCAGGGGCAGCGCGAGATCGACGCACTGCACATCCTGCAGGTGCTCGTCCGCACCGAACCGTTCGACGCCGTCGTGCGTTCCGCCGGGGTCGACCCTCAGCGACTCGCCGAGGAGATCGAGCAGCGCCTGCCGATGGCGCACGAGCCGCTGGCCGAGCAGACCGGACGCCCGGCACTGACCGGCACCGCCCAGCGCATCCTCGTCGAGGCGACGCAGGCAGCGCGGGGCTTCGGCAGCACCTACACCGACCCCGAGCACGTCTTCTTCGCGCTCGTGATGGACCAGGAGACCGTGACCGGCCAGCTGCTCGCCAGCGCCGGGATCACCCCGCAGGTCATGCAGGACTACGCGGCACAGGCTGCCGCCGCCGCGAGAGAGGGGCGCCCCATGCCCGGAACACCCGATGCCGTCGGTACCGACCAGGCCACCGACAGCGACACCCCGACGCTCGACCAGTTCGGCACCGACCTCACCGAGCGCGCCCGTGACGGGCACGTCGACCCGGTGATCGGCCGCGCCGACGAGATCGAGCAGACCGTCGAGATCCTGCTCCGTCGTACCAAGAACAACCCGGTGCTGATCGGTGAGCCCGGCGTGGGCAAGACCGCGATCGTCGAGGGCCTCGCCCAGCGCATCGTCGACGGTGACGTCCCCGCCCTGCTGCAGGGCAAGCGGGTCGTCGCGCTCGACCTGCCCGGCATGCTCTCCGGCACCCGCTACCGCGGCGACTTCGAGGAGCGCCTCACCAAGGCGATGGACGAGATCGCGGCGCACGCCGACGAGCTCATCGTCTTCGTCGACGAGCTCCACACCGTCGTCGGCGCCGGTGGCGGCGGCGAGGGCGGCTCGATGGACGCCGGCAACATCCTCAAGCCCCGGCTCGCCCGCGGCGACCTGCACCTGGTCGGCGCGACGACACTCAACGAGTACCGCCGGATCGAGAAGGACGCCGCGCTCGAGCGCCGGTTCCAGCCCGTCACGGTGGGGGAGCCGACCGTCGAGGACGCCGTCGCGATCCTGACCGGCCTCGCCCCGCGCTACGAGGAGCACCACGGCGTCGCCTACACGCCCGAGGCACTCCGCGCCGCCGTCGAGCTCTCGCACCGCTACGTGACCGACCGGCACCTGCCGGACAAGGCCATCGACCTCATCGACCAGGCCGGTGCACGCCGTCGCCTCGCCCTGTCGGGCGACGTCGACGTCGAGGCACTGCGTGCCCAGGTCGCCGACCTGACGGCCCGCAAGGACCGCGCGGTCGCCGAGGAGCACTACGAGGAAGCGTCCGACCTGCGTGACGAGATCGTCGGACTGGAGGCCCGGATCACCGCCGCCTCGTCGGCGGACGCAACCCGCCCCTCCCGTCAGGAATCCGCGGACACGTCGATCACGGAGGCCGACATCGCCGCCGTGGTGTCACGTGCCACCGGGATCCCGGTGACCCGCCTCGGCTCGGCCGACAAGACGCGGCTCGCAGCGCTCGAGTCCGAGCTGCACGACCGCGTCGTCGGCCAGGACGACGCCGTGCGGGCGATCGCCAAGGCGGTACGGCGCAGCCGGACCGGCATGGGCGACCCGCGTCGTCCGGTGGGCAGTTTCCTGTTCCTCGGCCCGACGGGTGTCGGCAAGACCGAACTCGCGAAGGCCCTGGCGTCGTCGCTGTTCGGTGACGAGTCCGCCATGCTCCGCTTCGACATGAGCGAGTTCGGCGAACGCCACACCGTCTCCCGCCTGGTCGGTGCCCCTCCCGGGTACGTCGGCTACGACGAGGCCGGCCAGCTCACCGAGCGTGTCCGTCGCAACCCGTACTCGGTGATCCTGCTCGACGAGGTCGAGAAGGCCCACCCGGACGTCTTCAACCTGCTGCTGCAGGTCCTCGACGACGGCCGGCTCACCGACGGGCAGGGGCGGACGGTCGACTTCCGGAACACCGTGGTCATCATGACGTCGAACATCGGCTCGGAGTTCCTGGCCTCCCGCTCGGGAGCGCTCGGGTTCTCCCCGGTCGGTGCGACGGAGGGCTACGCCGAAGACGACCTGCGGGCCCGCGTGATGGGCAAGCTGCGCGAGGCGATGCGGCCCGAGTTCATCAACCGCATCGACGAGATCGTGCTGTTCCGCAAGCTCGACCGGTCCCAGATCGCGTCGATCGTGTCGCTGCTGCTGCAGGACACGGCGCTCCGGCTGGTCGCACAGGACATGCTCCTGTCGGTGTCCGACGCGGCGGTCGACTGGCTCGCCGAGAACGGGTACGAGCCGGAGTACGGCGCCCGCCCGCTCCGTCGGCTCATCCAGCGCGAGGTCGACGACCGCATCGCGACCCTGGTGGTCGAGGGTGGGGTCGCCGCGGGTGACAGCGTGCGGATCGACGTCGAGGGCGACTCCCTGACGGCGAGCGTCGCGGAACACGCGGCGGTCTAGTCCGGTCGCACACGCAGACGAGGGCCCGGTACCGATTCGGTACCGGGCCTTCGGCGTGCGCGGACCGCCGCGGTGCGCGCCGCCGCCGCGCACCGTGCATGCTCCGTCACACGGTGCGAGGTTTCTCGCACCGTGCGCGCCTGCGATCCGGCACCGAGCGCGCAGGCTGCCACCGGTCCGCCGGCGGCGCACGGTGCAGCCGGGAGGCCCGGCGCCGGAGCACGACGGGAACTCGGCACGCAGCCTGCTCGTCGCCACGAGAACACCAACCTCGCACCGTGATCACCCTGTTCGGGAATGCAATTCCGGATGTTTTCCGGAAAAGGGGTTGCGCTCCGAATTGCGGTGCCGATAGTGTTCACTCGTCGCGAACGGTCGAACATTCGACCCGGACGACTCCGCCAGCTCGAGACCGAAAGGGGGCCGACCATGATGATCTCCGCAACCACTCCGTTCCGTGGAATCCGAGGACGCGTCGGTACCCCGTTCCGCGTCCGCTGACCCGGAGCGTCCCACTCTCCTGACACCCGTGCCTCCGGGCACCGTGCGCTGAGCCGATCAGGCCCGCGCAGCACCGGTTCGTTCATCCGCTGAACGGCTCGACGGCTCGTTGACACGTGCCGCCCGATCTGCGCGGACGACGCCGGAAGAATGTCGGTGGACAGTGTGACGCTCTCGGTGTCGTCGAGCATTCCGCGATCGTTGTCCGAACATTTCCGGACCATCCCGGAATGCATTCTCACGCAATCAATTCCTGCTGCCCGCAACCCGGGCGGATTCGTCTGCCCGACACCCGGGCAGCTCTGCCGTGCCCTGAAGGGGAACACCGTGTCCACGAAGACCACCACCCGTCCACCCGATACCCGCGCGGTGCGCCGCCGGGTCTCACTCGCCGACCGCATCGCACTCCGAGTCGGGATGTCGCTCATCATCTGGAGCCGTCGCACCCGCAATGAGCGGGCCGAGGTCGACCTCGCCACGCTGGCTCGCCTCGAGCGCGAACGCCGGCAGCGCGAGGCCGACTGGATCACCCAGGGCGCCGCCATGCGGATGTGGCGCTGACCCGCGGCGCTGCGTCGCCGGCACTGTCGTCGGCGTCACGCCGGCGCCGGCGCCAAGCACGCACAGTGCGTCGTTCCGGAGCCCGTGCGGACTGAACGGCTCGGTGCGAGGAAACGACCTCGCACCGAGCCGCCTTCGGCGGACCGTCCGATGGAACCCGCACGGTGCAGCGAACGGTCGACCCCGCACGAGGAGACCACCCTCGCACCGTGCGGGGCGTCCGGACGCACCCCGGGCCTCCCGTACCGTTGGTGGGTGACCGAAACCGCTGCTGCACTCGTCGAACGACTCACCGCCCTCGTGCCGGACTTCCCGAAGCCGGGGGTGCTCTTCCGTGACGTGACGCCGGTGTTCTCCGACGCCGTCGCGTTCGGCCGCGTGTGCGAAGCACTCGCGGCACCGTTCGCGGTCGGGGCCGGGTTCGACGCCGTCGCCGGCATCGAGGCCCGGGGCTTCGCACTGGCCGGGGGCATCGCCGCCCAGCACCAGGTCGGCGTGCTCACCGTGCGCAAGGCAGGCAAGCTCCCCGGCGAGGTCCTCAGCGAGCAGTACGCGCTCGAGTACGGCGAGGCCGAACTCGAACTGCGCCCCGGCCAGCTGCCCGCCGGCACGCGGGTGCTCGTCGTCGACGACGTCCTGGCCACCGGCGGGACCGGCGCGGCGACCATCACCCTGCTCGAACGGGCCGGGTACCAGGCCATCGGGTTCGCCGCCCTGCTCGAGCTCGACGGCCTGAACGGTCGTGAGCGCCTCGAGCCGCGCCTGCCCGTCGCGACGCTCGGCGCCGTCCCGGCCTGATCGCGGGCAACTGCGCGGTCGGGGCCGCATCCGTTCTCTCCACAGGCGCGTCCCGGCGTCCGCGCGCGAGCACGTCTCGCACTAGTCTTGACGCACCATTTCGATCGAGGAGTCCCATCATCGTGACCGAGTCAGTCGCACCCGCGCCCGCCGAGCTTCCCCAGGCACCCGAGCCCCGGACCGCGACGACGACCACGACCGGCACCGAGCTCTTCGACGGTGAGCGCGGCGTCGTCGCGATCCGCGTCGACGGTGTCCTCAAGGACCTCGCGGCCGACGTGCAGGCCGGCGAGACCGCCGAGGCCGTCACCCTGCAGGAACAGGATGGGCTCGACATCCTCCGGCACTCGGCCGCCCACGTGCTGGCCCAGGCCGTGCAGCAGATCAACCCGGACGCGAAGCTCGGCATCGGTCCGCCCGTCACCGACGGCTTCTACTACGACTTCGACGTCGCCGAGCCCTTCACCCCCGAAGACCTCAAGGCGATCGAGAAGGGCATGGACCGCATCGTCAAGCAGGCCCAGCGCTTCCGACGCGTGGTCGTCACCGACGAGCAGGCGCGCGAGCTGATGGCGGGGGAGCCCTACAAGCAGGAACTCATCGGCCTCAAGGGTGCGGCGTCCGACGGCGACTCCGGCGAGAGCGTCGAAGTCGGTGCCGGCGAGCTCACCGTCTACGAGAACGTCGACCCGAAGTCGGGCGAGGTGCTCTGGCAGGACCTCTGCCGCGGCCCGCACGTCCCGCACACCCGCTGGATCGGCAACGCCGCCAAGCTCATGCGCGTCGCCGCTGCGTACTGGCGCGGCTCCGAGAAGAACCCGCAGCTGCAGCGCATCTACGGCACCGCCTGGCCCGACAAGGACCAGCTCAAGGCGTACCTCGTGCGCCTCGAGGAAGCCGCCAAGCGCGACCACCGCAAGCTCGGCGCCGAACTCGACCTGTTCTCGTTCCCCGACGAGATCGGTTCCGGCCTGGCGATCTTCCACCCGAAGGGCGGCATCATCCGCCGCGAGATGGAGGACTACTCGCGCCGTCGGCACGAGGAGAACGGCTACTCGTTCGTCTACACGCCCCACATCACCAAGGGCGACCTGTTCGAGACCTCCGGGCACCTCGGCTGGTACAAGGACGGCATGTTCCCGGCCATGCACATGGACGAGGCGAGGGACGAGGACGGCAACGTCACGCGGCAGGGTGCCGACTACTACCTCAAGCCGATGAACTGCCCGATGCACATCCTGGCGTACCGGTCGCAGCCCCGCTCCTACCGCGACCTGCCGCTCCGGATGTTCGAGTTCGGCACGGTGTACCGCAACGAGAAGTCCGGCGTGATCCACGGGCTGACCCGGGTGCGCGGCCTGACCCAGGACGACGCGCACATCTTCACCACGCAGGAGAAGATGAAGGAGGAGCTCACCACGACCCTCGCGTTCGTGCTCTCGCTCCTGCGCGACTACGGCCTCGACGACTTCTACCTCGAGCTGTCGACGAAGGACCCGGAGAAGTACGTCGGCGACGACGAGGTCTGGGACGTCGCGACGGAGACCCTGCGTCAGGTCGCCGAGGAGTCTGGCCTCGAGCTCGTGCCGGACCCCGCCGGTGCGGCGTTCTACGGCCCGAAGATCTCGGTCCAGGCCCGCGACGCCATCGGTCGCACCTGGCAGATGTCGACCGTGCAGCTCGACTTCAACCTGCCCGAGCGCTTCGGCATCGACTACACCGCGGCCGACGGCTCCCGCCAGCGTCCGGTGATGATCCACCGCGCGCTGTTCGGCTCGATCGAGCGCTTCTTCGGGGTCCTCACCGAGCACTACGCGGGCGCGTTCCCGGCGTGGCTGTCACCCGTCCAGGTCGTCGGCATCCCGGTTGCGGCCGAGTACGGCGACTACCTCGACGAGGTCATCGCGAAGCTCCGCGCCCACGGCGTCCGCGCCGAGGTCGACCACTCGGACGACCGCATGCAGAAGAAGATCCGCACCCACACCAAGGCGAAGGTGCCGTTCCAGCTCATCGCCGGTGGCGACGACCGTGACGCCGGTGCCGTCAGCTTCCGCTTCCGTGACGGCCGCCAGGACAACGCGGTGCCCGTCGACGAGGCCGTGGACCGCATCCTCACCGCGATCCGCGAGCGCGCACAGGTCTGATGCCCGACGAGCAGGACCCGCTGGTCATCCGGGACGCCGCCACCGCGGCGGCCGTCCCGGATGCCTTCCAGCGTCTGTGGAACCCGCACCGGATGGCGTACATCGACGCCGGCCGCGAGGGCGAGGGCCGCGGCCACCGCGACGACTGCCCGTTCTGCGAGGCGCCGCACAAGACCGACGAGGACGCCCTCATCGTCGCGCGCGGCGAGCACGCCTACGTCCTACTCAACCTGTTCCCGTACAACAACGGCCACCTGCTCGTCTGCCCGTACCGGCACGTCCCGCTCTACGACGAGGCGACCCCGGACGAGCTGCGCGAGATGGGCGAGCTCACGCAGACCGCGATGCGCGTGCTCCGGCAGGTGTCCCACTGCGACGGCTTCAACATCGGCATGAACCAGGGCGAGGTCGCCGGAGCGGGCATCGCCGCGCACCTGCACCAGCACATCGTGCCGCGGTGGGCGTCCGACGCGAACTTCTTCCCGATCATCGCCCGGACGAAGTCGATGTCGCAGATGCTCGGCGAGACCCGCCGACTCGTCGCCGAGGGCTGGCCCGCACAGCACTAGACTGTCGGCATCATGAGCGACAGCAGCAGCACCCCGAGCACCCCCGGCACCTCGATCACCGGCTCCGACCGCGTCAAGCGCGGACTCGCGGAGATGCTCAAGGGCGGCGTCATCATGGACGTCGTCGACGCAGAGCAGGCCCGCATCGCGGAAGAGGCCGGCGCGACCGCCGTCATGGCCCTCGAGCGCGTCCCCGCCGACATCCGCGCCCAGGGCGGCGTGGCCCGCATGTCCGACCCGTCGATGATCGAGGAGATCATCGCCGCCGTGTCGATCCCGGTCATGGCGAAGGCCCGCATCGGTCACTTCGTCGAGGCCCAGGTCCTGCAGGAGCTCGGCGTCGACTACATCGACGAGTCCGAGGTCCTGTCGCCGGCCGACTACGTCAACCACATCGACAAGTGGAAGTTCACCACCCCCTTCGTCTGCGGTGCCACCAACCTGGGCGAGGCACTCCGTCGCATCACCGAGGGCGCGGCCATGATCCGTTCCAAGGGCGAGGCCGGCACGGGTGACGTGTCCGAGGCCACGAAGCACATCCGCACGATCAGCAAGGAGATCGCGGCGCTGCGCAACCTGCGTGACGACGAGCTCTACGTCGCCGCGAAGGAGCTCCAGGCCCCGATCGACGTCGTGCAGGAGGTCGCCCGCACCGGCAAGCTCCCCGTCGTGCTCTTCACCGCCGGTGGTGTCGCCACCCCGGCCGACGCCGCGATGATGATGCAGCTCGGTGCCGACGGCGTGTTCGTCGGGTCCGGCATCTTCAAGTCCGGCGACCCGGCCAAGCGTGCCGCGGCGATCGTCAAGGCCGTCACCTTCCACGACGACCCGAAGGTCATCGCCGAGGTGTCCCGTGGGCTGGGCGAGGCGATGGTCGGCATCAACGTCGCCGACGTCCCCGCGCCGCACCGCCTCGCCGAGCGCGGCTGGTGAGTGCTCGGCCCCGGATCGGGGTCCTCGCGCTGCAGGGCGACTTCCGTGAGCACATCGCGTCGCTGACCGAGCTCGGCGCCGACGTGGTGCCGCTCCGTCGACCGGAGGAGATCGCGTCGATCGACGGCGTCGTGATCCCCGGCGGCGAGTCGAGCGTGATGGACAAGCTGTCCCGCGCGTTCGGCGTCGCCGCGCCGCTGTCCGAGGCGATCCGCGGGGGACTGCCGACGTACGGCACGTGTGCCGGCATGATCATGCTGTCGTCGCGGATCGCCGCCGGGATCCCGGGGCAGCAGACGCTCGACGTGCTCGACACCACCGTGCGGCGCAACGCGTTCGGCGCACAGAACGACTCGTTCGAGACCGACATCCCGATGCCCGACCTCGGCGATGCGCCGGTACACGCGGTCTTCATCCGCGCACCGGTGGTCGAGCAGCACGGCGACGACGTGCACGTGCTCGGTGCCCTGCCGGACGGCCAGGTGGTGGCGGTGCAACAGGGCAACGTCATCGCGAGTGCGTTCCACCCGGAGGTCGCGGGCGAGGACCGCTTCCACCGGCGCTTCCTGGACCTGGTGCGCAGCGCCTGAGGCGTGACCATCCACCCGCCGCACCGGCGGGACGGGAGCCGCGCCGCGCCTCCAGGCCGGTGTTCGGCCCACAGGGCCGCTAAACTGAGCGGGACTTTCCGCAAGACGCAAGGAGAACCGTGTCCGGGCATTCCAAGTGGGCAACGACCAAGCACAAGAAGGCGGTCATCGACCAGCGCCGTGCCAAGTCGTTCGCCAAGCTGATCAAGAACATCGAGGTCGCCGCGAAGATGGGCGGTGCCGACATGTCCGGCAACCCGACCCTGGTCGACGCCGTGCAGAAGGCGAAGAAGACCTCGGTCCCCAACGACAACATCGACCGCGCGGTCAAGCGCGGTGCAGGTCTCACGGGCGAGACCATCGAGTACACGACGATCATGTACGAGGGCTACGGCCCCAACGGCGTCGCGATGCTCATCGAGTGCCTCACGGACAACAAGAACCGTGCCGCGGCCGAGGTCCGGACCGCGATGTCGCGCAACGGCGGCACCATGGCCGACCCGGGCAGCGTCGCCTACAACTTCTCGCGCAAGGGCGTCATCTCGGTCACGAAGACCGACGGCCTCGACGAGGACACCGTGATGACCGCGGTGCTGGACGCCGGCGTCGAGGACGTCATCGACCAGGGCGGCGGCTTCGAGATCATCACCGAGGCGAGCGACCTGGTCGCCGCCCGCACCGCACTGCAGGACGCCGGCATCGACTACGACTCCGCCGACGCCGAGTTCGTCCCCGGCCTCAAGGTCCCGGTCGACGCCGAGACCGCCCGCAAGGTGTTCCGCCTGATCGACGCGCTCGAGGACTCGGACGACGTGCAGAACGTCTACTCGAACTTCGACATCCCCGCGGACGTCCAGGCCGAGCTCGACGAGGACGAGGGCGAGTAGCCGTGCTCCGTGTGCTCGGGGTGGACCCCGGGCTCACCCGGTGCGGCGTCGGCGTCGTCGAGGTCGCACCGAACCGGCGCGCACGACTCGTCCACGTGACGGTCGTGCGCACCCCACCGGACATGCCGCTCGAGCAGCGGCTGCTCCGGATCGCCGACGGCATCGCCGCCGAGATCGACGAGCACCACCCGGATGCGGTCGCCGTCGAGCGGGTGTTCGCGCAGGCGAACGTCCGCACCGTGATGGGCACCGCGCAGGCTGCCGGCCTGGCGCTGCACGCCGCGGCCGCCCGCGGGCTGCCCGTCGGGCTGCACACCCCGTCCGAGGTCAAGGCCGCCGTCACTGGCTACGGCAACGCCGACAAGCGTCAGGTGCAGACCATGATCGCGCGAGTACTCGGGCTGGACGAGGCCCCGAAGCCGGCCGACGCCGCCGACGCGCTCGCGTTGGCCGTGTGCCATGCCTGGAGGCTCGGATCACCCGACGCCGCCGGCTCGCGTGCCACGAACCTCACCCCGGCACAGCGCGCCTGGCGGGACGCCCAGGGCGGCACCGTCGACTCGCCGCTGGCCCGTGCGGCCGCCGCCGCGGCCCGCCCGCAGCGTGGCAGGACGGCGTCGTCGGTGGGCGGCCCTAGGCTCGGAGCATGATCGCGAGTCTCCGGGGTACCTGCATCGACATCGCCGGTTCGGCCGTGGTGATCGAGGTCGGGGGAGTCGGGTACGCCGTCACCGTGACCCCTGCGCACGCGCTGACGATGCGCCACGGTTCCGAGGTGTTCGTGCGGACGGCGATGATCGTGCGCGAGGACGAGCACCTGCTCTTCGGCTTCGAGTCGACCGACGCGCTGCAGGTGTTCGACCTGCTCCGCGGCGTCTCCGGCGTCGGCCCGAAGTCCGCGATGGGCGTCCTGGCCCACATGGACCCGGTACAGATCGCGAACGCCGTCGCGAACGAGGACGACGGCGCGTTCCGCAAGGTCTCCGGCATCGGCCCGAAGACCGCCAAGCTCATCATCGTCGCGCTCTCCGGCAAGCTCGTGGCCTTCGAGCAGGCCGCTGTGGTCGCTGCAGCACGTGGAACCGCAGTCCACCCCGCCGCGGTGGACGTCGTCTCGGCGCTCATCGGCCTCGGCTGGCGCGAAGACGCGGCACGGACCGCGGTCGACGACGCCGTGGCCAACGAGCCGGGTGCCGCCGCGATGGGCACCCAGGCCCTGCTCCGCGCCGCCCTCGGCGCCCTGCGACCCGCGGCAGCCGGCCGGTGAGCGGCATCACGTCCGCCGGCGCCGAGTCGCAGGAGGAACTCGCCTTCGAAGGTGCGCTCCGTCCGCGCTCGCTCGACGAGTTCGTCGGGCAGCGCAAGGTCCGTGGGCAGCTCGACCTGCTCCTCAAGGCCGCGGGCATGCAGGAGCGCACGCCCGACCACATCCTGATGGCGGGTCCTCCCGGCCTCGGCAAGACCACGCTCGCGATGATCGTCGCGCACGAGACCGGGCGACCGCTGCGCATGTCGAGCGGGCCGGCGATCCAGCACGCCGGTGACCTCGCAGCCGTGCTGTCGTCGCTCGTGCCGGGCGAAGTGCTGTTCATCGACGAGATCCACCGCATGGCCCGCTCGGCAGAAGAGATGCTCTACCTGGCGATGGAGGACTTCCGCATCGACGTGATGGTGGGGAAGGGTGCCGGTGCCACGAGCATCCCGCTCGACCTCGCACCGTTCACGCTCGTCGGTGCCACCACCCGGGCCGGCCTGCTGCCGAACCCGCTGCGCGACCGCTTCGGGTTCACCGCCCACCTCGAGTTCTACGAGAAGGACGAGCTCGAGCAGGTCCTGATCCGTGCGGCTCACCTGCTCGAACTCGACATCGACCGGACCGCCCTGCGTGAGATCGCCGGACGCTCCCGTGGCACCCCGCGCATCGCGAACCGCCTGCTCCGCCGGGTGCGCGACTACGCCCTCGTGCACCGCACCACCGACGGCATGGCCGCGGTCCGGGGTGCGCTCGACCTGTACGACGTCGACGAGCTCGGCCTCGACCGGCTCGACCGAGCCGTCGTCGAGACCATGCTGACCCGGTTCGACGGGGGCCCGGTCGGCCTCAACACCCTCGCCGTCAGCGTCGGCGAGGAATCCGAGACGATCGAATCGGTCGTCGAACCGT
Source organism: Curtobacterium poinsettiae (assembly GCF_025677645.1). Taxonomy (NCBI): domain Bacteria; kingdom Bacillati; phylum Actinomycetota; class Actinomycetes; order Micrococcales; family Microbacteriaceae; genus Curtobacterium; species Curtobacterium flaccumfaciens. The sequence continues at coordinate 2,414,896 of NZ_CP106879.1, forward strand.
TCCTCGTCCGTGTCGGCCTGGTGACCCGCACCCCCCGCGGGCGCATCGCGACACCGCGGGCCTGGCGACACCTCGGCCTCACCCCGGGGCAGGGCGACGGGGCGCAGCCGGGGCTCTTCGACGACCCGGAACCCACCGCCTGACCGCCGATCAGTCGGGTGACATGCCACGGACACCGGCGTGCCCTAGACTGCTACGGCCCGAAACCGAGCAACCAGAGAAGGCAACGCATCATGGGTCAAGAAGTCATCCTCATCGTCATCGTCGTGGCGTTCGCGGCCTTCATGTTCTACAACAGCCGCAAGCGCAAGAAGCAGCAGGCCGAACTCGTGGACAAGATGGTCCCGGGCGCCAAGGTCATGCTGTCCTTCGGCCTCTACGGCACGCTCCTCTCCGTGAACGAGGAGAAGGTCACCGCTGACGTCGAGATCGCGCCGGGGACCATCGTCACCGTGCACCGTCAGACCCTGTCGCGCGTCGTCGACGACAACGCGTCCGACGTCGAGACCACCACGACCACCGAGGACGAGCCGAAGCCGGTGGCCGAGCTCAACGGCGAGCCGGTCTACGGCGAGCGGGTCGACACCGACCGTGTCGACGAGACCGACGCCACGAAGCGCAAGTCCGACGACTGACGCCCTCGGCCGCCGGGTCGTCTGACCCGGCGGCTTCCCTCTGCCGTCGCACGGTGTGCCGACGGTCCTGAACAGAAAGACGAGACGACCGGTGGCACGATCGACACCCGTCAAGAAGGCGCTGCGCTCGCTCACCTGGTTGGTGATCCTGATGGCGATCCTCGCCGGCCTGAACACCGCCGCGTCGATCCTCGCCGGCTCTTCGAAGGACGACAGCGACAAGTGGTACCAGGGCGCGAGCTGGGTCCCCGAGCTGGCTCTGGACCTGCAGGGCGGCACGCAGCTGACGCTGGCGGCGCAGAACACCGAGGGTGACTCCGTCACCTCGCAGCAGCTGCAGCAGGCGGTGAACATCATCCGCCAGCGCATCGACGCCACCGGTGTCTCCGAGTCGGAGATCAACACGCAGGGTGCGAACAACATCGTCGTCTCGATCCCGGGCCGCCCGGACAAGGCAACGATCGACCGGATCGAGGCGGCCGCCAAGCTGACCTTCCGCCCGGTGCTCTTCACCGAGGCCGCGACGAACTCCGCGGTCGGTGACGACGGCAAGGGCACCGCATCGCCGACGCCGTACTCGCCGCCGGCCTCGCTCGCCGCGACGCCGAGCGCGAAGCCGACCAACGCGAGCGACCTGAACTGGGTCACGCCGAAGCTGCAGGACCTGTACACCAACTACAACTGCGCGGCGCCGGACGACGTCACCACGGCGCCCGACGACGAGCCCCTGGTCACCTGCGACCAGGACGGCGCGGGGAAGTACATCCTCGGCCCGGTCGAGGTCTCCGGTGCCGACATCAGCAACGCCACCTCGGGTCTCGCCACCGACTCGCAGGGCACGTCGACGGGCCAGTGGGCCGTCAACCTGACGTTCAACGGGGAGGGCTCGAAGGACTTCCGCACCGTCACGAACCGTCTCGTCTCGCTCCAGCAGCCGCAGAACCAGTTCGCGATCGTGCTCGACGGTTCGGTCATCACCGCTCCGACGACGAACTCCGCGATCACGAACGGCAAGGCGCAGATCACCGGCTCGTTCACGGCCGAGTCGTCGAAGACCCTGGCGGACCAGCTCAAGTACGGTGCGCTGCCGATCAACTTCCAGGTGCAGTCGAACGAGAACATCTCCGCGACGCTCGGCACCGCGCAGCTCATCGGTGGGCTCGTCGCCGGCCTGATCGGGCTGATCCTGGTCATCATCTACTCGGTCATCCAGTACCGGGCACTGGCCTTCGTCACCGTGCTGTCGCTCGGGATCGCCGCGGTACTCACCTACCTGGTGATCGCGATCATGTCGTGGCGCGTCGACTACCGCCTGTCCTTGGCGGGTGTGGCGGGTCTGATCGTCGCGATCGGCATCACGGCGGACTCGTTCATCGTCTACTTCGAGCGCATCCGCGACGAACTCCGTGACGGCCGGGCCCTCGAGAGTGCGGTCGAGTCCGGCTGGAAGCGTGCCCTCCGGACGATCCTGGCGTCCGACGCGGTGAACTTCCTCGCCGCCGTCACGCTCTACGTGCTCGCGGTCGCCGACGTGAAGGGCTTCGCGTTCACGCTGCTCCTCACGACGCTCATCGACATCGTGGTGGTCGCGCTCTTCACCCACCCGATGATGCAGCTCATCGCCCGCAGCCGGTTCTTCGGCGAGGGGCACCGGTTCAGTGGTCTCGACCCGGCAGCACTCGGTGCCGTCTACCGGGGGCGCGCGCAGTTCCGCGCACCCGTCGTGGACGGCAAGCGCCAGCGCAGTGCCGGTGAGGCACAGCGCCGACAGACGATCGCGGAGCGGAAGGCCCAGCAGGCCTCCGGCGACAACGGCTCGACGCCGGACGGGAAGGACGACTGATGGCCAGCTTCAGCCAGTTCGGCAGCGACCTCTACACGGGGAAGCGGTCGTACGACATCATCGGGCGCCGCAAGACCTGGTACCTCATCGCCCTCGCGATGATCGTGATCTCGCTCGTCACCCCGTGGCTCCGAGGCGGGTACCAGCTCGGCATCGAGTTCACCGGCGGCTCGGAGTTCACCATCTCCGACGTCAAGACGCTCGACCAGAACATCGCCACCGAGACCGTCGAGGACGTCGTCCCGGAGTCGATCCCGCGCGTCTCGCAGCTCGGCACGCACGGCATCCGAGTCCAGACCGGGCAGCTCACCGACCGGCAGACGACCGAGGTGCAGGACGCCCTCGCGAAGGCCTACGACGTCCCGGAGAGCCAGGTCGCCGCGACCTTCATCGGCGCAACGTGGGGTGCCGACGTGCTCGCGCAGGCCATCCGTGGTCTCGTGATCTTCCTCGCCCTCGCCGCGGTCTTCATGACGCTGTACTTCCGCACCTGGAAGATGTCGCTGTCCGCGATGGCGGCGCTGCTGCACGACCTGCTCATCACGGCCGGCGTGTACGGCATCGTCGGGCTCGAGGTCACGCCTGCGGCGGTCATCGGGTTCCTGACGATCCTCGGGTACTCGCTCTACGACACCGTGGTGGTCTTCGACAAGGTGCGTGAGAACACCGCGCAGGAATCGATCCGGACGTTCAAGCAGTCGGTCAACCTCGCGGTGAACCAGACCCTCGTCCGATCGATCAACACCTCGGTCGTGGCACTGCTGCCGGTCGCGGCGATCCTCTTCATCGGGTCGTACGTGCTCGGCGCCGGTACCCTGCGCGACATCTCGCTCGCGCTGTTCATCGGCATCATCGTCGGCACCTACTCGACGATCTTCATCGCGTCGCCGATGTACGCGCAGCTGCGCGAGAACGAGCCGAAGATCAAGGAGTCGGACGCCAAGAAGACCGCGGCGGCCGAGAAGCGCCAGCGTGAGGTCGACGCGGCTGAGGCGAACGTCTGATGCCCATCGAGATCCAGGAGATCGACGTCGCCGAGGCCCAGCGCCGCATCGAGGCCGGAGCCCGCCTGTTCGACGTCCGCGAGCAGGGGGAGTGGGACGAAGTCCACGCTCCCCAGGCCACGCTCGTGCCGATGTCGGAGTTCGTGGACCGCTGGCAGGAGATCGACGGTGGCGACCAGCCGGCCATCGTCGTCTGCCACTCGGGCGGCCGTTCGTCGCGCATCGTCGCGGCGCTCGAGCAGTCGGGGGTCCCGGCAGTCAACCTCTCCGGCGGCATGCTCGCCTGGGAGCAGGCGGGGGCACCGGTGGAACGCGACGCCCAGGGCGAACCGCGTCACGGGCACTGACCAGGGACGCGTAGTCTTGTCGGATCGAGCTCGGATCGAGCTCTCGGACCGAGTCCTGGGAGGCGCATCATGACGGACACCCGCGAAGAGCCGTCCGCGCCGAGCCGCCCGGGATCCGCCCCGCGGCCGTCGAGCCCGATCGGTCCGAACACCACCGGCAACCTCGGTTCCCTCCGCTCGCTGCTGCCGCGCCTGTTCTCGCGTGCGCAGCCGGCCGGTGCCGTGGACACGTTGATCCGCACGGTCCGCTCGCACCACCCCAAGGCCGACGTGACGCTCATCGAGCGGGCGTACTCGGTCGCCGAGCGCGCGCACGACGGGCAGAAGCGCAAGTCCGGTGAGCCGTACATCACGCACCCCGTCGCGGTCGCGCAGATCCTGGCCGACCTCGGCATCGGCACGATCACCATCGCGGCCGCGCTCCTGCACGACACCGTGGAGGACACCGACTACCAGCTCGACCAGCTGCGGGCCGACTTCGGCGACGAGATCGCGATGCTCGTCGACGGCGTCACGAAGCTCGACAAGGTCAAGTACGGCGACAGCGCGCAGGCCGAGACCGTCCGCAAGATGGTCATCGCCATGTCGAAGGACATCCGCGTCCTCGTCATCAAGCTCGCCGACCGCCTGCACAACGCCCGTACGTGGGGCTTCGTCGAGTCGACCTCCGCCACGCGCAAGGCGAAGGAGACGCTCGAGATCTACGCGCCGCTCGCACACCGGCTCGGCATCCAGATGATCAAGCTCGAGCTCGAGGACCTGTCGTTCGCGGTCCTGCACCCGAAGCTCTACGTCGAGATCGACAGCCTGGTCAAGGAACGCCAGCCGAAGCGCGAGCAGTTCGTCCAGAACGTCATCGGGACCCTGAAGAAGGACCTGAAGGCCGCCAAGGTCCGTGGTGACGTCATGGGCCGGCCGAAGCAGTACTACTCGATCTACCAGAAGATGATCGTGCGGGGTCGTGAGTTCGACGAGATCTACGACCTCGTCGGCATCCGCGTGCTCGTGCCGACCGTGCGCGACTGCTACGCCATGCTCGGATCGGTGCACGCCCGGTGGACCCCGCTGCCCGGTCGCTTCAAGGACTACATCGCGACCCCCAAGTTCAACCTGTACCAGTCGCTGCACACCACGGTGCTCGGACCGCAGGGTCGCGCGGTCGAGATCCAGATCCGCACGCACGAGATGCACCAGCGCGCCGAGTTCGGTGTCGCCGCCCACTGGAAGTACAAACAGCGCGCTGCCGGCCGTGACGCCGGCACCTCGTCGACCACGGACGACCAGGACATGGCGTGGCTCGCCCACATCACCGACTGGCAGGCCGAGACCAGCGACCCTGGTGAGTTCCTGGACTCGCTGCGCTACGAGATCGGAGCCAAGGAGACCTACGTCTTCACGCCGCAGGGCAAGGTCATCGGTCTCCCCGCCGGAGCCACCCCGGTCGACTTCGCCTACGCGGTGCACACCGAGATCGGCCACCGCACCATGGGTGCGAAGGTCAACGGCCGCCTCGTCCCGCTCGAGAGCCAGCTGTCGAGCGGCGACGTCGTCGAGATCTTCACGTCGAAGAACCCCGACTCCGGCCCCTCGCAGGACTGGCTGCAGTTCGTCCGCAGCCCCCGCGCGCGCAACAAGATCAAGCAGTGGTTCACCAAGGAGCGCCGCGAAGAAGCGATCGAGCAGGGTCGCGACGCCATCGCCCGGGCCATGCGCAAGCAGAACCTACCGCTCCAGCGCATCATGAGCCAGGACAGCATCGCCGAGGTCGCCTCGTCGATGCGGTACGAGGACGTCTCCGCCCTGTACGCCGCCATCGGCGAAGGACACGTCTCGACCCAGTCGGTGATCGAGAAGGTCCTCGGCAACGTCCAGACCGAAACCGAGACGGACGAACCGGAACTCGCGTTCCCGCGCCAGGTCACCAGTCGACAGCTGCGCACGAGTGACAGCGGCGTGCTGGTCCGCGGTGCGCCCGACATCCTCGTCAAGCTCGCGAAGTGCTGCACGCCGGTACCGGGCGACCAGATCGTGGGCTTCATCACCCGCGGCCAGGGCGTCTCGGTGCACCAATCGTCGTGCACCAACGTGAAGTCGCTCATGAACGAACCCGACCGGATGATCGAGGTCGAGTGGGCCCCGTCGTCGAAGTCGGTGTTCCTGGTGCAGATCCAGATCGAGGCGCTCGATCGGTCGGGCCTGCTCAGCGACGTCACCCGGGTGCTGACCGACCACCACGTGAACATCCTGTCCGCGACGGTGTCGACCTCGTCCGACCGTCTCGCGCTCAGCCGGTTCGTGTTCGAGATGGGCGACACCATCCACCTCGACCGTGTGCTCAACGCGGTGCGACGCATCGACGCCGTCTACGACGTCTACCGCGTCAGCGCCGGCTAGCGGCGGGGCCGCGCGCGGCCCGTCCGTCGACCGGTCACGCACCGTCGGCTGCGGCCCCGCCAACCGACGGTCCGCGACCACTCGGCGAACGCGAGCGGGGTGTCCTGGCCGCCCCCACGCGCCCGGCCGGAGGCCCGTGGCAGCCCCGACCCGCGCCTCCCGCCCGTCGACCGGTCACGACCCGTCGCACGGGAACCGTCGACCGGTCACGAACCGTCGGCCGCGGCCCCGCCAACCGACAGTTTGTGACCGTCCGGCGAACGTGAGCGGGGTGTTGTGACCACCCGCGCCCCCAACCCCCAGCCCGCAACCCCCGACCACCGCACTACCGGACCGCACCCCCAGCCGCGTCCTGCAGCCCCTGCAGGCCCCGCAACCGCCGCTCGGCCTGCCGCACCATCGGGATCGTCCCGAGGGACCGCAGGCGCGTCTGCAGCTCAGCAGCGGTGACTGCCCCGATCGCGAGCAGCCCGTGCACGGCCATCGCCTCGGCCACCCCGAACGCACCAGCCGAGGGGCCCGGCGTCCGGAGCAGGTCGACCGCGGTCCGCGCCGGCAGCGTGACCCGCAGCCGCGAGAGCTCGGCGGTGTCGGCGACGTCGATCCGCACCTCCCGCAGGCGGACGTCCGGACCGACGTGCACGCGGACCTGCGGCGGGATGCAAGCCTCGAGCGGCGCCGACGGCCGGGACACCGCACCCCAGATCCACGCGGCGGTCAGGCTGCAGGCGATCAGGCGCGCGTCCCGCAGGACCCAGGCGGCAGCGGCGGCACGCAACGACGGCGTCTGCGGTTCGGCAGGGGAGGCCCAGCAGGGACCGACGGCGACCAGTTCGCCGGCCAGGACGGCCGCACGCAGCTCGGGTTCCGGCCAGTCGTCACTGGTCAGGAGTCGCGGGCGGGGCACCCGCACATCCTGCCCGACCTGCGGACGCGGCCGACAGGCCTGTGGACAAGCCACGGACCGGCCGGGAGGCGCGTGGCAGCCCGCACCGCGCCTCCCGGCCGTCGTCGGTCATGTCCAGGGCGTGAGCCGCGTCGACGACGCGACCACCCGCCGGCCGCGCGCCGGACCGGGCCCGGCCGGGAGCGACGCGCGCGCTCAGCGCAGGACGTCGGCGCGGTGCACGAGCGCCGCCGCACCGATGAGCGGACCGTCCTGGGACAACCCCGTCGGCACGATCTGCACCTTCGTCACGAACCCGAACTCGACGCGCTCCGCCACGGCCTGCCGGGCGTACTCGAACAGGTCCGGCGTGACGTGCGAGAACCCGCCGCCGATGGCGACGATCTCGAGGTCGACCAGGCTCGTGGCGGCGGCGATGGCCTGCCCGAGGGCACGGCCGCTCCGCTTGACCGCGGCGACGGCGATCTCGTCGCCGGCGGCGTACGCGGCCGAGAGCTCCTCGCCGGTCGTGCCGGCGAAGCCCTGACGACGTGCCCAGGCCACGGTCTTCGGGCCGCTGGCGATCGCCTCGAGGCAACCGGTGCCCCCGCAGGCGCAGGGGTCGTCGTAGCCGCCGCACTCGACGTGGCCGATGTGTCCGGCGTTGCCCGTCGGTCCGCTGACGGTGCGACCGTGCAGGATGAGCCCGCCGCCGACACCGGTGGACACGATCATGCCCATGACGTGGTCCGAGCCCTGGGCCGCGCCGACCCAGTGCTCGGCGAGGGTGATCGCCAGGCCGTCCATGCGGAGCGTCACCGGGACGCCGCCGGGCACGAGCGCCGCGATCCGGTCGCGCAGCGGGTGGCCGCGCCAGACCGGCATGTTGAGCGGGGAGACGAGGCCGTGCTCCTCGTCGACGGGCCCGGCGGAACCGATGCCCACGCCGACGAGCGTCGCGTCGGCCGGCAGCGCGCCGAGCGCGGCCGTGACGACCTCGTCGACGGCGGCCTGCAGCTCGTCGGAGGTGCGCTGCGGCCCGGTGGGGCTGCGGAACCGGGTCGCCGGGAGCACGACGCCCTGGTCGGTGACGAGCGCGGCCTCGACCTTCGTGCCGCCGAGGTCGACGGCCAGGGCGAGGGCGGGGGACTGGGGTGCGGTGCTGGACATGCGCGCTCCGATGCGGCGGTCTGGAGGCACGGTGCGGGTCGCCGACGCGTCGTCGCGTCCGGTGGGCACCGGCCTGGTCGTGGTGGGTCGTGCTGGGTGGGGTGGGTCAGGTGGGCTGGACGCGCCGGGTCAGCTCGGTCCGCTCAGCTCGGTCGGCCCAGCCCGGTCCGTTCAGTAGGACGTCGTGTCGTCGCCGAGCGCCGAGGCGGCACCCGTCTCGGCGCGGTGCGCGACCTCGTCGAGGATGCGGGCGGATGCGCTCGTGCCGATGCGGTCGGCACCCGCCTCGACCATCTCGAGCAGGGTGTCGAGCCCGCGGACGCCGCCGGACGCCTTCACGCCGGTGTCGGCACCGACCGTGCGGCGCATGAGGGCGATGTGCTCGGCCGTCGCGCCGCCGCCGGCGAACCCGGTCGAGGTCTTCACGAAGGCGGCCCCGGCGGTCTGTGCCGCACGCGACGCCGCGACGATCTCGTCGTCGGTCAGGAACGCGGTCTCGAGGATCACCTTGACGACGGTGTCGCCGGCGGCGTCGACGACCGCGCGGACGTCCTGCTCGACGCGCTGCCAGTCACCCGACTTCGCGGCACCGATGTTCTGCACCATGTCGAGCTCGAACGCGCCGTCGGCCAGGGCCTGCAGCGACTCGGCGACCTTCGCGGCGGTGGACGTGGTGCCGTGCGGGAAGCCGATCACGGTGCCGACGCCGACGCCGGTGCCCGTGAGACGCTCGACGGCGTGGGCGACGTCGCTCGGACGGACGCAGACGCTGAAGACGCGGTGAGCGGCGGCTTCGTCGAGCTGGGCGTCGACGTCCGCGCGGGTGAGTTCGGGCTTCAGGATCGCGTGGTCGATGAGGCCGCGGACGGCATCGACGGTGACGGGGAAGGCTGCGTTGTCCACCCGGCAAGCCTACCCGTCAGGCGTGCCGCGTAGCGTGCAGGGCATGCAGGTCCTCGTCACCGGCGCCACCGGGTACATCGGTGGTCGTCTCGTCCCTCGTCTCCTCGAAGCCGGCCACTCCGTCCGGGTGTTCGTGCGCAACCCCCGGAAGCTCCAGGACGTCCCGTGGAGCAGCGACGTCGACGTCGCGGAGGGTGATCTCCAGGACGCCGACGCGGTGCGCGCCGCCGTCGACGGGATCGAGGCGGTCTACTACCTGGCCCACGCGATGGGGGCCGACGGCGACTTCGAGTCGGCCGAGCGCGAAGCCGCCGAGACCATGGCGAGCGAGGCGAACGCGGCTGGTGTCAGCCGGTTCGTCTACCTGGGCGGGCTCCACCCCGACGGCGAGCTGTCCAAGCACCTCCGCAGCCGCAAGGAGGTGGGCGAGATCCTCCTCGGCTCCGGCGTGCCGACGGTCGCGTACCAGGCGGGCGTCGTGATCGGCTCGGGCAGCACCTCGTTCGAGATGATCCGGCACCTGACCGACGTCCTGCCGTGGATGCCCGCGCCGCGCTGGGTCCGCAACCACATCCAGCCGATCGCCGTGCGCGACGTCCTGTACTACCTGGTGGCCGCGCTCGACGTCCCCGCCGACGTCAACCGCACCTTCGACATCGGCGGCCCCGACGTCCTGCGGTACGGCCAGATGCTGAACGGCTACGCGGTCGAGGCGAAGCTGCCCCAGCGCCCGATCACGGTCCTGCCGGTGCTCACCCCGCGTCTCGCCGCGCACTGGTTCAACGCCGTCACCCCGATCCCGCGCAAGCTCGCGACGCCGATCATCGAGTCGCTGCAGTTCGAGTGCGTGCAGCGCGAGCACGACATCGACGACGTCGTGCCGCAGCCCGAGGGCGGGCTCACCTCGTACCGGCGGGCCGTCCGTCTGGCGCTCAACAAGATGCGGTCCGGTCAGGTCGAGACGAGCTGGCGCAGCGCGACGCTCTCGAGCGCCTCGGCCGACCCGATGCCGAACGACCCCGACTGGGCCGGGCACACGGTCTACGTCGACGACCGGAAGCGGCACTCCAGTGCGTCCGCCGAGGACGTCTGGCGCGTCGTCGAGTCGATCGGCGGCGAGAACGGCTGGTACTCGTTCCCGCTCGCCTGGGTGGCCCGTGGCTGGATGGACAAGATCGCCGGCGGTGTGGGGCTGAACCGCGGTCGTCGTGACCAGCAGCGCCTCGAGCAGGGCGACGCGCTCGACTGGTGGCGCGTCGAACGCCTGGAGCGCGGCCGCTACCTGCGGCTCCGCGCCGAGTTCAAGTCGCCCGGCCGTGCGTGGCTCGAGATGACCGTCACGCCGAACCCCGACGGTGGCAGTGACTACCACCAGCGGGCGATCTACTTCCCGCAGGGGCTCGCCGGGCGGCTGTACTGGTACGGCATCCTGCCGTTCCACGGCATCATCTTCCCCGGTATGGTCGAGCGCATCACCGCCGCCGCCGAGCGGGAGTCCGACCACACCGAATCCACGCAGCGCAACCGGACGCAGCAGACCGGGACCCCTGAGCCGGCGCACGAGGAGGCAGCATGACCGACGACCGCAGCCCCGTCCTCTTCCTGGGGGACAGCATCACCGAACAGGGCGACTGGGACACGTGGCTCCCCGACGAGCACACGCTGAACCAGGGCATCGGTGGCGACACGACCGACGGCGTGCTGACGCGCCTCGACGCCGTCGTCGCCGAACAGCCCGAGGTGATCGTGCTGCTCATCGGCACGAACGACTTCGGCAACCACCGCGCCAGCGCCGAGCACGTGGTCCGCAACGTCGAGACCATCCTCGTCACGCTCCGCCGCGAGCTGCCGGGCGTGCGCCTGCTGCTCGTGTCGATCCTGCCCAGGCAGGCCGAGTACGCCGCGAAGATCGAGCAGGCCAACCGGCACCTCCGTCAGTTCGTCGCGACGTGTCACGCGCAGTACCTCGACGCCTGGCCAGCCCTGGCCGACGGCGACCACCTCGACGCCCGTTTCACCGAAGACGGCCTGCACCTGACCGAAGAGGGCTACCGCGCGCTGGTCGGTGAACTGGTGCCGGCGCTCGAGCGTGTCCGTGACCTGCCGCCGATGTCGCGGTCGATCCAGGCGATCGACCTCGACGGCTCCGCGGACTGATGGCCGCACGCAAGGGGCGGCCCCCGGTGGGGTCGTCCCAGCACGGCGTGCCCGCCGGGTCCCCTCGACCCGCAGCCGCCGCACCGGCCAACGGCGCCCGGACCACGCCACCCTTCACCCGCCCCGCACTGGCGCCGTCGATGATCGCGGCGATCGTGCTGCTCGCGTGTGTCGCCATCGTGGACTCGTCGGGCTTCGTCTTCGCCCGCTGGGGTGTCACGGTGCTCGCGCTCATCGTGCTCGTCTTCAGCGTGCGCGGGAAGGCCTGGTGGGCTGCCCTGCTCATGGCCGCCGTCGCCGTCTGCTGGAACCCGCTCGTCACGGTGCCGATCCCCGGACAGGTGTGGGCAGCACTGCAGCTGGTGGCAGCCGCGCTGTTCATCGTGGTGGGCATCGTCGTCAAGGTGCCCCGCGAGTCGGACGGACGGTAGGATCGGCAGGTCGGGTACAGGACCCGACCGCACGACCCGAAGGGCATGGATGAACGACGAGACCGAGCCGGTGACCGAGAGTCCTCTGCTGAACCCTCGACCGTCCTCCGGCGGTCTCGACCGATCCGACGTCGTCGTCCGCAAGGGGCGCCTGACGCTCATCAACGGACACCTCACACCGCAGCAGTCGATGATCGAGGACCTGCTGTTCCTCGACGACGCGCTCACCGGGGCTGACGTCGACCACCTGCTCATCCGCGGCAACGACCAGCGTCCGGTGATCGCCCTCGACGAGCGTGACCGTCAGCGCGCCGAGAGCGCCGTGATGTCCGCGGCCGTCAACGAGCCCTTCTACGCGAAGCCCCCGGGCAAGCCTGCCGTGCTCGTGCAGGACGACGGACTCGGCTCCGTCGAGGAACCCGTGCTCCGCGTGTTCCGACCGCGGCTCGAGCCCCTCGGGCGTCTGCGGTACGGCGCAGAGACGAGCGTCCAGCTCGAGTTCTGGCGGGTCACCGACACCGAGGTCCTCGCACCCGTCGAGAACGCCCTGATGCGGCGCAGTCTGCCGATCGAGGAGTTCGTCCTCGTCGACATCGAGCGCTACGGCCGCACCTGGCGCACCGTCGAGCACATGTTCGACGACCACGTCTCGGACATCCGCTTCCCGATCGACATCGTCTTCTCGTGGGTCGACGGCAACGCCATCGAGTACCAGCGTGCCCGCCAGGCCGCGCAGTCGAACGCCGTCCTGGGGGAGGGCGACGATGCCCCGGCCCGGTTCCGGCAGATCGACGAGCTGAAGTACGCGCTCCGCTCGGTGCACACCTTCGCGCCGTGGATCCGCCAGATCTACATCGCGACGGACTCCCCGGCACCGCACTGGCTCGCCGAGCACCCGAAGGTCCGGATCGTCCGCAGCGAGGAGTTCTTCGCTGACCCGTCGGTGCTGCCGACCCACAACTCGCAGGCCGTCGAGTCGCAGCTGCACCACATCCCGGGCATCAGCGAGCACTTCATCTACTCGAACGACGACATGTTCTTCGGGCGCCTGACGGACCCGTCGATGTTCTTCAGCCCCGGATCCGTGACGAAGTTCATCCTCGCCACCACCCGCATCGGGCTCGGGTCGAACAACCCCGCACGCAGCGGTTTCGAGAACTCCGCCCGCGTGAACCGTCGCCTGCTGCAGCAGCGCTTCGGTGCGGTGACGACCCGGCACCTCGAGCACGCTCCGACGCCCCTGCGTGCCTCGATCATGACCGAGATGGAGCACGAGTTCGCTGACGAGTTCGCGTCGACGGCAGCCTCGCGCTTCCGGGCCGCGGACAACATCTCGGTGACGAACTCGTTGTACCACTACTACTCGCTGCTCACCGGGCGCGCCATCGTGCAGGAGAACGCCGACGTCCGGTACATCGACACGACGATGCAGTCCGGGCTCCGGTCGCTCGACGAGCTGCTGAAGAAGCGGAACGCCGACTTCTTCTGCCTCAACGACGGCAGCTTCCCGGAGGTCAGCGACGACGAGCGCACGCAGCGCGTGACGGACTTCCTGGAGCGCTACTTCCCGTTCCCCGCACCGTGGGAGCGCCCCAGCGATCAGGACGCGCCAGCGGCCTGCTGAGGCGCTCCGGGCGAGCCTGCGAGCCCGGTCCCACGGGGCGATCAGGAGGCGCCAGCGGCCTGCTGGGGCGCTCCGGGCGAGCCTGCGAGCCCGGTCCCACGCCGGAACCCAGCCACCGGGTTGGGCCCTCCATCGGCCTCGACCGGTCGCCACATCCCGCCACCCCCACGCCGACCGGTCACAGACCGTCCCCTCCAACCAACGGAACGTGACCACGCGTCGCAGGCCGAGCGGTGTGTCCCGACCACCCCGTGTGTCGGGTGGCGCGAGTCGGCGCCGCCACGAGCCTCCCGGCCGTCCTGCGTGCCGTCGGGACGTACACGCCGGCGCGCGGTCAGGGCACCCCGCCGGTTGCCCGCCGAACGGTCACGAACCGTTGCGTGCGGTGCCGCCAGACGACGCATCGTGACCACGCGACGTTGCACGCGTGGGGAGTCGTGACCGCTCGTCGCTCGGGGCCTAGGACGCCCGCACCCGCCTGGTGAGCAGAAGAGGTCGGGTCCGCATGACGGACCCGACCTCTTCTGCACTCGTGGTGCGCGACTCCTCGCGCGCGGCGCTACCGGTGAACGGGGGAGACGGGCACCGAGTCGAGCGTGAACACCGGGATGCTCGAGGTGACCGGTGCCGGCTCGACAGCCGCCGGGATCGTCACGCCGTGCGCGGCGAGTTTCGCTTCGGTTTCGAGCGCAGACACGGGCTGTCCGACGGTGGCGTAGTGGCCGATCGGCACCACCGAGTGGACGACGTTGCGCCCGTAGACGTGCACGAGGTTGAACGACTGCGCACCGTCGCGGCCGCGGGTACCGCCCTGGTACTCGGTGAGGTCCTGGGTGTAGCAGGTGGCGCTGGCGACGGACACCGGGATGCCGGCGAACACGGCACTGGTCGAGTAGTGCAGGTGACCGGCGATGATGGCGAGGACGTCGCTGCCCTCGACGACTTCGGCAAGGGCCTGCTGGTCGCGCAACTCGACGAGGACGGTGAGGTCTTGGACGCTCGGCACCGGCGGGTGGTGCATCGCCAGGATGGTGCCGTGCGGCGCTGCCTCGGACAGGACCTCGGCGAGCCAGTCGAGCTGGTCGGGGGAGACCTCGCCGTGGTGGTGACCGGGCACGCTCGTGTCGAGCGTGATCACACGGAGACCGTTGACGTCGTACACGAAGTCGACCGGGCGATCGGTGGGCTGCAGGCCGAAGAGCTCCTGACGGAAGGCGCCGCGCTCATCGTGGTTGCCCATCGCCCAGATGATCTGCGCACCGATCCGCCGGGCGGCCGGCTCGAGGATCTCGCGCACACGGGCGTACGCGCCCGGCTCGCCCTTGTCGGCCACGTCGCCGGTGACGACGATCGCTTCGGGACGCGTGCCCGAGGCTTCGATGTCAGCGACGATCTGCGTGAGCCGGGCGGCGGAGTCGACGTCGCCGTACAGGTCGCGGTCCCCGGAGACGAGGTGCGTGTCGCTGAGGTGGAGGAGGAAGTGGTTCGGCCTGGGGTGTTCGGCCGTCCGGCTGTCCATCGGGGTCTCATTCCGTTGGCGGATGCGTGGTGCAACACGTTGCCACACCGTCCTGGACGAGTCCAGCACGCGAGGGTGAACCAGCCGTGAACTGGGGGCGGCGTGTTGCCCTGCGC
The DNA here is from genome assembly GCF_025677645.1 of Curtobacterium poinsettiae. Classification (NCBI taxonomy): domain Bacteria; kingdom Bacillati; phylum Actinomycetota; class Actinomycetes; order Micrococcales; family Microbacteriaceae; genus Curtobacterium; species Curtobacterium flaccumfaciens. Next base: position 2,429,925 of record NZ_CP106879.1, read on the forward strand.
ACGAAGAAACCCCCGCCACTTCGTGACGGGGGTTGCTTCGTGCGCTACCGATCAGTGATCGCCGGGGCCGACCTGGGGAGCCTGGTGACCACCCTCGAGGTTCGGGCCGTGGTGCGCGGCGTGCGCTGCTTCGAGCTCGGCCTTCGAGACCGGCTCGATGCGGTCTTCGAAGAAGAAGCGGGACACGCCGGCGCGGACCTTCTGCAGACCCGTGATCTTGCCCTTGGCGTTCGGGCGGATCATGAGCGGCTTGTACTCGTTGAACTGCAGGAGCTTCCACCGCTCGTACTCGTCGAGCTGCTCGTGCACCTCGATGTACTCGCCGTGGGGGAGTCGGACGATGCGCCCCGACTCGTAGCCGTGCAGGACGATCTCGCGGTCCTTCTTCTGGAGGGCGAGGCACACGCGCTTGGTGATCCAGAAGGCGATGAACGGACCGAGGACCGTCGTTGCCTGGATCACGTGGATCACGTGTTCGATCGACACCAGGAAGTGCGTCGCGATGATGTCCGACGAGGCTGCCGCCCAGAGGCTGGCGTAGAGCGTGATGCCAGCGGCACCGAACGCCGTGCGCGTCGGGGCGTTGCGCGGACGGTCGAGGATGTGGTGCTCACGCTTGTCGCCCGTGACCCACGCCTCGATGAAGGGGTAGAGCAGGATCGCCAGGATGAGCAGCACCAGGACCGCGATCGGCGCCAGGATGTTGAACGACACCGTGTAGCCGAACCACACGACCTCCCAGTGCGGCGGGACCAGTCGGAGCGCGCCGTCGGCGAAGCCGATGTACCAGTCGGGCTGGGTACCGGCGGAGACCGGGGAGGGGTCGTACGGGCCGTAGTTCCAGATCGGGTTGATCGTGAACAGCGACGCGATGAGGGCCAGGATGCCCGCGACGATGAAGAAGAACCCACCGGCCTTCGCGGCGAACGCCGGGAGGATCGGGACACCGACGACGTTCTCGTTGGTCTTGCCGGGACCCGCGAACTGCGTGTGCTTGTTGATCACGACGAGCACGAGGTGGACACCGAGCACCGCGACGAGGATCGCCGGCAGCAGCAGGATGTGCAGCGTGTACAGGCGGCCGACGATGTCGGTCCCCGGGAACTCGCCACCGAACAACAGGTAGGCGATCCAGACGCCGATCACCGGGACGCCCTCGATCATGCCGACGATGATCCGCAGCCCGTTCCCGGAGAGCAGGTCGTCGGGGAGCGAGTAGCCGGTGAAGCCCTCGGCCATGGCGAGGACCCAGAGCAGGAACCCGAAGACCCAGTTGAGCTCACGCGGCTTGCGGAAGGCACCGGTGAAGAACACTCGGGCCATGTGCAGCATGATCGACGCCACGAACAGCAGGGCCGCCCAGTGGTGGACCTGTCGGACGAAGAGCCCGCCGCGGATGTCGAACGAGATGTCGAGCGTGGACTGCAGGGCCGTCGACATCGCCACACCCTTGAGGGGGACGTACGAGCCGTTGTAGACGACCTCGGTCATGGACGCCTGGAAGAAGAACGTCAGGAAGGTCCCGGAGAGCAGCACGACGACGAAGCTGTACAACGCCACCTCGCCGAGCATGAAGCTCCAGTGGTCCGGGAAGATCTTGCGGCCGACTTCCTTGACGAGGCCCGAGATGCTGGTGCGCTCGTCGATGTAGTTGGCGACCCCGCCGATGATGCGGGATCCGCGCTCCGGCGCCGGCTTGTTCGTCGACGTGTTCGGTGCGGTGGTGGTGGTGCTGGTCATCAGCGTTCACGCTCCCAGAAGGACGGTCCGACCGGCTCGTGGAAGTCGCTCTGGGCAACCAGGTAGCCGTCGTCGTCGATCGCGATCGGAAGTTGGGGGAGGGGGCGTGCTGCCGGACCGAAGATGACCTCGCAGTTGTTCGAGACATCGAAGGTGGACTGGTGGCACGGGCACAGCAGGTGGTGCGTCTGCTGTTCGTAGAGCGCGACGGGGCAACCGACGTGAGTGCAGATCTTGGAGTACGCGACGATGCCGTCGTAGCCCCAGTTCTCGTGACCCTTGGACGGGTTGAGGTCCTTCGGGTCGAGACGCATGAGGAGGACGGAGGCCTTGGCCTTCTCCTCCAGCATGTGCTCGGACTCGAGCATGCCCTCGGGGATGACGTGGAACACCGAACCGATGGTGACGTCGGAGGCCTTGATCGGCAGACCCGTCGGGTCCTTCGTCAGGCGCAGGCCCTGCTTCCAGAAGGTGTGGCGGAGCAGTTCGTTGGGGTCCTCGGCCGGAGCGAGGTCACGGACCAGGACGATGCCGGGGAGCGGGAACGCGGCCAGGGCACCGATCATCGAGTTGCGGATCAGCTTGCGACGGCTGAAACCCGACTCCTTGTCGGCGAGCTGGAACGCCTCGACCGCCTTGGCACGGGTCGCATCGGTGCCGCGGGTCCCGTGGCGGAGCTCGGTGATCTCGCGGTCGACGACGAGCGACTTCGACCAGTAGACGGCACCGAGGCCGAGGGCGAGGAGCGCGAGGGCGATCGACAGGCCCAGGAAGAGGTTCGCAGTACGGACCGTTCCGAAGTCGCTCGGGTCGATCGGGAAGGCGACGTAGGCCGCGATCGACAGGACGCTGCCGACGATCGACAGGTAGAAGTACGCGGCGACCTGGCGCTCGGCCAGACGCTGCTTCTTCGGGTCGACGTCGGTGCGACGCGGGCGGTGCGGCGGCTCGCCCGGGTTCTCGAACGGGTCGACGGGGAGGACCGCGATCCCGGGGGAGGTGGTCGTGCCGTGCTTCTCGACAGCCGAGGACGAGTTCAGCGTCTCGTCGTCGTGCTCTGCCATGGTGTTCCCTTCAGTGTCGTTCGACACGGACGATCAGTTGGACTTCGCGGTCAGCCAGACGGTCATCGCGACGACCGCGCCGAGTCCGAAGATCCAGATGAACAGACCCTCGGCGACCGGCCCCAGGGAGCCGAGTGCGAAGCCACCGGGGGACTTGTTGTCCTGCACGTACTTGAGGTACGTGATGATGTCGGCCTTCTGCTCCGGCGTCAGGTTCAGGTCGTTGAAGACCGGCATGTTCTGCGGGCCGGTGAGCATGGCCTCGTAGATGTGCTTGCCGGAGACCGTCTCGAGGTTCGGGGCGTACTTGCCCTCGGTCAGCGCACCGCCGGCGCCGGCCACGTTGTGGCACATGGCGCAGTTGATGCGGAACAGCTCGGCGCCTTCGGCAGCGTCGCCGTCCTCACCGTTGGTGAGCTCGGTGGACGGGACCGACGGGCCGGGGCCGAGGGAAGCGACGTACTGCGCGAGCGCGTCGACCTGCTCGTCCGTGAACTGCGCGGGCTTCTCTTCTGCCTGCGGGCCCTGAGCGGCCATCGGCATGCGGCCGGTGCCGACCTGGAAGTCGACCGAGGCGGCACCGACACCGATGAGGGACGGGCCCTCGCTCGTGCCCTGCGCGGAGAGACCGTGGCAGGTGGCGCAGTTCGAGGCGAAGAGCTTCTCGCCCTCGTTCACCTGCGACTGGCTCGACGCGGCGACGGTGCTCGTGCTGTCGTCGGCGTTCGCCGTGGAGCTGAACAGTGCGTACGCGCCACCGGTGGTCATGAGACCCACGACGATGAGCGACACGGTCGCCATCGGTGAACGGCGGCCCTTCTTGGACTTGGTTCTGTTGAACATGTGCTGGGGGGTGTCCAGTTCCTACTTGAGAAGGTAGATGACGGCGAAGAGGAAGATCCACACGACGTCGACGAAGTGCCAGTAGTACGACACGACGATGGCGGTGGTCGCTTCCTTGTGACCGAAGTTCTTGGCGGCGAAACCGCGGCCGAGCGTCAGCAGGAAGGCGATGAGGCCACCGGTCACGTGGAGTCCGTGGAACCCGGTGGTCATGTAGAACGCCGAGCCGTAGGCGCTGGAGGAGAGCGTCACGCCCTCGTGCCAGAGGTTGGCGTACTCGAAGATCTGGCCGCAGACGAAGATCGCGCCCATCGCGTAGGTGACGAAGAACCACTCCGTCATGCCCCAGTGGCGCGGGTTCCAGCTCGTCCGGTGCACCTGGAAGCGCTCCGCAGCGAACACCGCGAACTGGCAAGCGAAGCTGGACAGCACCAGGATGATCGTGTTCACGGAGGCGAAGGGCACCTCGAGCTTCGCGGTCTCGGTCGCCCAGAGCTCAGGGGACGTGCTGCGGAGCGTGAAGTAGATCGCGAACAGGCCGGCGAAGAACATGACCTCGCTGCCCAGCCACACGATCGTCCCCACGGCCACGGCGTTCGGCCTGTTGAGGGCCGGACCGCTGGCTGATCTGGAGAGAGAGGTGCTAGTCACGTCCTCCATTATGGCCGAAACCCCCGACAGTGTTTTCGCAGGAGACTGGCGGGTCTCTCGAATTCACTACGATCGAGCCATGCCTGACGCACTTTCTTGGCCAGCGGTGATCAGCGCGCTCATGGCGCGCGAAGACCTGACGATCAGGCAATCCACATGGGCCATGGAGGAGATCGTGCACGGGCGGGCCACCCAGGCACAGATCGCAGCCTTCGCCGTGACGCTCCGCGCGAAGGGCGAGACCGTCGACGAGGTCGTCGGGTTCCGCGACGCGATCCTGGACGCCGCGGTTCCGCTCGACGTCGACCCGATGGCGCTCGACATCGTGGGCACCGGTGGCGACGTGGTCGGCACCGTGAACGTCTCGACCATGGCGGCCATCGTGATCGCGGCTGCCGGGGTCCCGGTCGTCAAGCACGGCAACAAGGCCAGCTCGTCGAAGTCCGGCTCGAGCGACGTGCTCGCCGCCCTCGGACTCGATCTCACGATGGACGCCGCGCGTGTCGCGGACACCTTCCGGCGTGTCGGGCTGACGTTCGCCTTCGCCAACGCGTTCCACCCCGGTTTCGCCCACGCAGGCCCGGTCCGGCGCGAGATCGGCGTGCCGACGGTGTTCAACTTCCTCGGTCCGCTCGTCAACCCCGCGCGGTGTGAGGCCAACGCCGTGGGCGTCGCCCAGCTCGATCTCGTCCCGATCATCACGGGCGTGTTCCAGACGCGTGGCGCGACGGCCCTCGTGTTCCGCGGCGACGACGGTCTCGACGAGCTGACCACCACGGGGCACAGCCACATCTGGGAGGTCACCGGCGGCCGCGTGACCGAGCACGACCTCGACCCGCGCGACCTCGGCATCGCCCGGGCACGCACCGAGGACCTGCTCGGCGGCGACCCGGAGCACAACGCCGCCGTCGTCCACCGGGTGCTCGCGGGGGAGACCGGACCCGTCCGCGACATCGTCCTGCTGAACGCCGCGGCCGGCCTCGTCTCGTTCCGGCTGGCACAGGACCCGAACGAGTCCGACCGGCCGATCCTGCAGCGCTTCCGCGAACAGCTCGTCGTCGCAGCCGAGGCGATCGACTCGGGCGCCGGTGCGCGCAAACTGGCTGATTGGGTCGGCGTAGCTCCCGCCGCGTAGTCCGCGCCGCTTCCGCCCGGCTCGCACCATGCGCGGTGCGTCGCCCGGTGCGAGCCTGGCGGCTCGGTGCTGCGCTGCGAGCGCGCACCGATCGGTCAGCGCTGCACCCGGTGAACAACCGCGCACCGCGCCGTACCGTCGACCACCCGAACACCCGACCACTCGACGCCCGGCCGACCGCGACCGGCCCGCAGGAGACGCAACGCACAGGAGGCCCGGTGCCGGTTCCTGGAACCGGCACCGGGCCTCCCGTCGGTGCGATCAGTGCACGCGGTCAGCGTGCGCCTGCAGTGTCACTGCACGTCGTTACTGGACGTCCTCGTCGACCCAGTCGAAGGTCTTCGTGACGGCCTTCTTCCACAGACGGAGCGTGCGCTCGCGCTCGGCGTCGTCGAGCTGGGGCTCCCAGCGCTTGTCCTCCTGCCAGTTGGCACGGAGCTCGTCGAGGTTGGCCCAGAAGCCGACCGCGAGACCGGCAGCGTAGGCCGCACCGAGCGCGGTCGTCTCCGCGACGACCGGACGGACGACCGGCACGTTGAGGATGTCGGCCTGGAACTGCATGAGCTCGCTGTTCGCGGTCATGCCGCCGTCGACCTTGAGCTCGGTCAGGTCCACGCCGGAGTCGGCGTTGACCGCGTCGAGCACCTCGCGGGTCTGCAGCGCCGTGGCCTCGAGGGCGGCACGGGCGATGTGGCCCTTGTTGACGTAGCGGGTGAGGCCGACGATGGCACCGCGGGCGTCCGGGCGCCAGTACGGCGCGAAGAGCCCGGAGAACGCCGGTACGAAGTACACGCCACCGTTGTCCTCGACGGTCTTGGCCAGGGCCTCGACCTCCGGGGCGCTCCCGATCAGACCGAGGTTGTCGCGGAGCCACTGGATGAGCGAGCCCGTGACGGCGATCGAACCCTCGAGGGCGTAGTGCGTCTCCTGGTCGCCGAGCTTGTAGCCGACGGTGGTGAGCAGGCCGTTCTCGGAGCGGACGATCTCGGTACCGGTGTTGAAGATCAGGAAGTTGCCGGTGCCGTAGGTGTTCTTCGACTCGCCCTGGTCGAACGCGGCCTGACCGAAGGTCGCGGCCTGCTGGTCGCCGAGGATGCCGGCGATCGGGACCTCGCGCAGCAGGCTCGAGGACTCGACGTGGCCGTAGACCTCGGAGGAGCTGACGATCTCGGGGAGCATCGACTTCGGCACGCCGAAGTCGGCGAGGATGTCGTCGCGCCACTGCAGCGTCTCGAGGTCCATGAACAGCGTGCGGGACGCGTTCGTGACGTCGGTCTTGTGGACGCCGCCGTCGACGCCACCGGTCAGGTTCCAGAGGACCCAGGTGTCGGTGGTGCCGAAGAGCAGGTCGCCCGCCTCGGCCTTCTCACGAGCACCCTCGACGTTCTCGAGGATCCACATGATCTTGGTCCCGGCGAAGTACGTCGCGAGCGGCAGGCCGACGATGGCCTTGTACTTGTCGGTGTCGCCGTCGGCGAGCTTGTCGACGAGCGCCTGCGTGCGGGTGTCCTGCCAGACGATCGCGTTGTAGATCGGCTTGCCGGTGGTCTTGTCCCACACGACGGCGGTCTCGCGCTGGTTGGTGATGCCGACGGCTGCAACGTCGTGGCGCGTGATGTCGGCACGCGACAGTGCCTGACCGATCACCTCGCGGGTGTTGTCCCAGATCTCGGCGGGGTCGTGCTCGACCCACCCGGCGCGCGGGAAGATCTGCTCGTGTTCCTTCTGCCCGGTCGAGATGATCGAACCGGAGTGGTCGAACACGATTGCTCGGGTCGAGGTCGTGCCCTGGTCGATGGCGACGATGTAGTCGGCCATTGGTGCTCCTTACGGGTGTGTTCGGTGCGGGTGCGTGTTCGGTCGTGCGGAACGGCCGTCCACGCCTTCGGGGTGGGGGTGGGTCAGCTGACGACGGGCAGCAGGGCGTAGGACAGCCCGGCGGCGAGGGCGCCACCGATCAGCGGTCCGACGACCGGCACCCAGGCGTAGGCCCAGTCGCTCGAGCCCTTGCCCTTGATGGGCAGGAAGGCGTGCGCGATGCGGGGGCCGAGGTCACGGGCCGGGTTGATGGCGTAGCCGGTGGGGCCACCGAGGCTGACACCGATCGCGATCACGAGGAACGCGACGGGGATCGCACCGAGCTCCGACGGGGTCTGCCCGTTGGTGAACGCGATGACGACGAAGACCAGCACGAAGGTGCCGATGATCTCCGTGACGAGGTTCCAGCCGTACGAGCGGATCGCGGGGCCGGTCGAGAAGACGCCGAGCTTGGCGGCCGCGTCGGGCTCCTCGTCGAAGTGCTGCTTGTAGGCGAGCCAGACGATGACCGCACCGATG